>DASYAE010000082.1:0-81916 GCA_036501535.1 Actinocrinis sp.
TCGATGTTGTCGGGTCGTCGAGGATCGACCGAAGGCGGGCGACCGCATCCGCATGGGCTTCGGTGCCGAGTTCGCCGAGGGTGACGGCCGCTGTGACGCGTCTCTCGACGTCGGCAGAAGGGTCGGCGAGGAGCAAGCGCAAGCCGTCGGCGGCGATCTCGCGTTGTGCCGCCTCGAGTTCGGCGAGGCCCTGCGCGGCGGCAACGCGATCGTTGATGGTGAGTGTCGGGTCGCGAAGCGCGGTGTGCAGTACGCCCAGCGCCTCGGCACGATCATCGGAGACGAACAGCGTACTCAGGGTATTCGCACACTGGATACGCGCGGCCCACGTGGCATCCGGATCGAGCATCAGGGCATGGAGCCATGCGGCGAGCGGCGGATGATGTGTCGCTTTACATGTCTGCTCAAGGATCTTGAGCCCGAGCGGTTCGGATGTCTTCGCCCAGGCCAGGGCGGTGTCCAGGAATTCGTCGATCGATGCGGCGTTCGCGGGTGCGCGCTGGGCGAGCAGCCGCGCCGCCACGAGCTGGAAGCTGGCGGTGTTGTCGTGCAGCCAGCGGATCACCGTGTCCGACTGATCACGGTTCAGGTGGCAGAAGTGTACGAGGACTGCCTCCGCCTCGACGCCCTTGTTCGTCGATGCGGATTCGGCGCGAGCCGCGTGGAGAATCTCCTTCCAACCCCGGTGCTCGGGGTCGAACGGGACTGGCAACTCGCGTGCCCGGGCGGTCGCGGCCAGGTGGTCAGCGAAGCTGTGGTGCAGGAACTCGATGTCGTCGCGGCGGGCGATCAGGGGGCCGCGAGCCGTTAGGTATGTTGCGAGGTCGGCGCGTACGTCTGCGGCCGCCTGCCTGATCGAAGGATGCGCGTCAAGCCATGCGCGCGCTGTCTGAGCGAGCGAGTGGTCCGTGGTCAGGCGCGTGACGGCCAGGTGTTGGAGCAGGTCGGTGCGAACGCCTGACAGGGCGTTGTCGAATCGGCTTTCAGGTACATCGCGGCGCGCCAGGAAGTCGAGGTATTCCTCGTACAGGTCGTATCGGTTGTCTGGCAGGAGCCGGTCGCGGTGCTGCCCGAAGATGATCGCGGCGATCGTGGCCAACAGGGGCACGCGCGTGAGTTCGTCGAGGTGCGTCTGCTTGATCTGGGCGAGGAATCGGCGCGCGAGCAGTTCTCCATCGGGTGCGTCGTCTGAGGTGAACCAGTGCTCGGCGAAGTCGTGCAGGGCCTCGCTGTCGAACGGCTGAAGTTCGTAGCGGGCCACGTTCGCACGATGCAGCGGGGCCAGTCCGGTGCCGTGCAGCGGTCGGCTGGTCACCACGAGCCGGTACGTCCGGTCGGACTGGTCTGCGGCCCAGCGGGAAAGCATGTCGAGCAGACGGTCGCGCTGAGCCTGCTCGGCGATCTCGTCGATCGCGTCGATCAGCAGCAACCAGCGGCACCCGGCCACGGGCTCGGCCAGGAAGCGCCCGGGAACCGGCGTCTTGAGCTCCGGGCCGATCTCGGCCGAGATGCTGCTCGCCAGCGCCTCGGACATCGACATGCCAAGGTGTACGGCCAACTCGCGTGCCGTGATTCGCAGCGGGATGACCAGCTCGGCCAGCGGGGTGTCGCCGGTGTCATCCGGGGTGAGCCAGGCGCTCGCGATCTCGGCGGCCAACCGCAGCGTCAACGTCGACTTGCCCTGGCCCGGGCCACCGGTGATCAACAGGTGATCATCGCCGTCCAGTGCCTCGCGGAGCGTCCGAGCAGGCGGTCGCGTCATCCGTGGCCGCACGGCGAGGCGGCGCGCCGGATACACGGAGGGCAGGGCGGCGCGGTGAAACTCCGGCGACTCGTCGTTGTATGCGGTGAACTGACGGGTCGTCTCAGCCTCGACGGCGCGGGCCTCGACCGGCGAGTCGTCCATCGGCTGGCCCAAGTTCTGGCGGACGAACACGGTCGACAGCGAAGGCTGCTTTGCACCGGGTAGCCGGTAGGGCATCTTGTCGGCAGCCAGTTCCTGCACGTGGAGCAGTGCACTGATCTCTGGCGGCAGGACCGGGAGCCGACCCCAGCCGACGACGGCGGCCGCTGCGGCGCGGGCGCGACGTTCGTCGTCACGGCGGCCGTCACGCGCCTGGCACGCGTCCCGCCAGAGCTTGAACGTGTGGTCCCGGTCCATCGCCAGCGCCTGAACCAGGAGGGTCATCGTGGCGTGGCTCGGGAGATAATTGCCGCTGCAGATCGCCGAGACCTTGCCGCGTGAAAGGCTGATCTGCTGACCGAGCCACGCCTGGCTGACCCTTGCGGCACCGCAGGCCCGCTTCACCTCCAGCGCGAACAACCGTTCCTGCGCAGTCGGCGTCGCCACGTCGCCCCCTCCGGCTGGTCGTTCCCTGCGTCCCTGCGTTGTTCCCAGAAGTGTCCTCCCCCTGACGGGACGCCCGCCGCCGGTTCCACGATGTCGAGCGGGAACCCCGGCCCGGCCGGAACCCGCATTCAGGACATCGAAGAAGGGAACCCAGACATGTACATCACACTCTGCCCAGCCCAGCCCAGCGGCAGCTGACGAGATCGGCTCAGTTCTTGCGCCCCACGGCGCCGTAGATGCCGATCCTGTTGTCGGCGGCGGTCGGCGTGTGGTCCGGCCGCCACTGCGTCACCCGCACGAGGCCCGGCTCGACGTAATCGAGGCCGGAGAAAAGCGCGTCCACCTGACTGCGGGTGCGCGGCACCAGCGGCGTGTTTCCTCGGTACAGGCTGACCGCGTCGGCGGCGCGGTCGGGCTTGAAGTCCGAGGTGGCGTGCGTGATCGCCAGGTAGCTGCCGGGGACCATGGCGTCCTAGAACCGCTCCACGATGCCTTGCGGGTCCGCCTCGTCGGCGATGAAGTGGAACACCGAGAGGAGCAGCACGGCGACCGGCTGGCTGAGGTCCAGCACCGCGCGCAGCCGCGGGTGCTCGAGGATCGACCCCGGGTCGCGCACGTCTGCGTGGATCACCGCGGTGCGGTTCGCGTCGCGGCCGCAGAGCAGCACGCGCGAGTGGGTGATGACGATCGGGTCGTTGTCCACGTAGGCGATGCGGGCGTCCGGCGCGATCTCGCGGGCGACGTCGTTGGTGTTGCCGGGGCCCGGGATCCCGGTGCCGATGCCGAGGAACTGCCGGATGCCGGCCTGCGCGAGGTACCGCACCGCGCGGCCGAGGAAGGCGCGGCTCGCCTGCGCGGCGAGGCGGGCGTTGGGGACGAGCGCCAGCATCGCCTCCGCGGCGCGCTGGTCGACCTCGTAGTTGTCCTTGCCTCCGAGCAGGTAGTTGTACACGCGGGCCGGGTGCGCGACGCTCGTGTCGATCTGCGCCGAGGTCCAGGCGCCCGTCTCGGGATCGGCGCCGGGAACGTGCTCGGTGTCGGACATACTGTGCGCTCCCGCGTTCACGTGGTGCCGGTGCCGGTGCCGGCTGACGCGCACATGGTACGGCACAGTCTATGTCAATAGTCGGAGGTACTGGTCGGACGGCCGCGGTTCCCAGCCGCCGCCGACTCCACGAGAGTGCCGACGCATCTCGCGCTCCTTCGGCACCTTCCGGCACAGCTCCACGACGCGGGGGACGATGCGTTGCCCTCTCGTGCCCCCTCACCCTCTTGTTTTCCCGGCGGCTCGTCTATATAAGTAGCCGATACCTGTCCTAACGAGGATGCCGGTATAGCAGCATCAGGACATTAAGTGCATATCACCCGCGAGGAAAGGGGAGTGCGCGCTATGAGTTCCGCCGCACAACGGCGTCATAGGCGAATAACCTCGGCAACGGCGATCTGCTTCGCCCTGGCCACGGTCTCCGGCGGAGTCGCCGCGGCGACTCCGGCGAGTGCGGCCCAGGGTGCCGCCGCCCTGCCCGGCAGCAGCCCGAGCTATGCGACCTCATCGGCCGACCAGGGACAGACCTCGGCTGCCACCCAGCTGTCCGTCCGCGTGTACCTCGCCGGCCAGAACCCGGCCGGCCTGGCCCAGTACGCCCAGGACGTCTCGGATCCGACGAACGCCCAATACGGCCACTTCCTCAGCGCCGCCGCCGCCCAGCAGCGTTTCGGGGCGACGGCGCAACAGGTCTCCGAGGTGAAGTCCTGGCTGACCGGCGCCGGGTTCACCGTCACCTCGACGACCGACCACTGGATCGACGTCACGGGTGCGGCGGCCGACGTCCCGAAGGCCTTCGCGACGTCGCTGCACAATTACCGGACCTCGCAGGGCACGCTGCACGCGCCTCAGCACAATGCGGAGGTCCCGGCCGGCGTCGCGAGCGCGGTCGCCGGTGTCTCCGGACTTGCGCAGTCGACGACGCATGACGTGACCATGTCGGCGTCGAACGGCAGCGCACCGGCTACCTCGGACCCGTCGTGCTCGGCCTACTACGGCCAGAAGCTGCCGCCCGCCGGGGTGCCGGCGGTTCCGGCCGGTTACTCCGACCCCTCCACACTCGCGCAGTGCTCGCTGGTCCCGAACCAGCTGCGCCAGGCCTACGGCGTCACGCAGACCGGGCTGACCGGCAAGGGCGCGACCATCGCGATCGTCAACTGGTACGGCTCCTCCACCATGGAGGCCGACGCGAACCAGTACGCGGTCAACCACGGCGAGAAGACGTTCGCGCCCGGCCAGTACTCCGAGGTCAGCACGCCGTCGCAGTGGACGAACGAGGCGGAGTGCGGCTTCGGCGACAACTCCGAGGAGGCGCTGGACGTCGAGATGGCGCACGGCTTCGCGCCGTCCGCCAAGATCGTCACCGTCGCGGCCAACTCGTGCTTCGACAGCGATCTGATCGCCGCCGAGGCGGAGATCGTCGACAACCACCTCGCCGACATCGTGTCGAACTCCTGGGGCGAGTCGCTCTACACGACCCAGGGCGACCTGGACCCGGCGACCATCGCCGCCTTCAACCAGATCTTCGAGCTCGGCGCGATCGAGGGCATCGCCTTCGACTTCTCCACCGGCGACTGCATGAACAACGACGCCTATTCGGTGGCCACCGGCCTGAACTGCGACCCGACGGTCAGCCGTGCGTCGATCGACTGGCCGGTCGCGTCCCCGTGGGTCACCGCGGTCGGCGGCACGGCGCTGGCGCTCAACAAGCAGGGCGGCTACGCGTTCGAGACGTCGATGGGCGACAACCGTTCCGGGCACACCCTGCTCGGTGCGACCTCGTGGACGCCTGAGGGCAGCACCTTCGGCGGAGGCGGCGGCGTCAGCGAGACGGAGCCGCAGCCCTGGTACCAGAGCCTGGTGGTGCCCAAGAAGCTGTCCACCACGCTGATGGACGGCACCAAGACGACGCCGAAGCGGACCATCCCGGACATCGCGCTCAACGGTGATCTCTACTTCAGCAGCGTGCTGGTCGGCCAGACGAGCGCCGGCGTCTACTCGGAGGCCGGCTTCGGCGGCACCTCGGTCTCGGCCCCGTCGTGGGCCGGCGTCCTCGCCGACGCCCAGCAGGCCCGGCACGGCGTCCCGGTCGGCTTCGCCAACCCGGAGATCTACTTCCGGGCGTCGCTGACCAACGACGTGATCGGGACCCCGCGTCAGGTCGGCAACACCCCGATCGACTCGGTGATCTTCGAGTACCCGGCGTCCAGCCCGACCGCGGGCCAGTTCCGCCTGGTGCAGTACAACGCCGACGAGGGCCTCGCCGCGGCCCGGGGCTACGACCTGGCCACCGGCGTCGGCTCGCCGACCGCCGCGTTCCTGCGGTCGTTCGGGTTCGGCTTCTAGGAGTCGCAAGGTCATGTGGCCGAAGCGAGCGGCTTCGGCCACATGACCGCGCCGGCGAGGTGCCGGTGCTGGTTACCTTCCACGAAGGTGGAGCGGTATCTAGTCCCGGCGCTGCGCTGAGCCGCCGGAGAACAATCCGTGCCGGTGGGAACACTTCCAATCGCCGGATTTCTGCGCTGGAGCAGCGGTTCGGTGGGATCTGCTTGAGATTCACGGCGGCACGGGTGCTGCCCGCCGCGGAGTTTCCTTCCTGCCACGCGGGCACTGTGCGGCTTGCGAGCTACCCCGACACGCCGCTACGCGAGTGAGGCTCCCGCACTGGCCCGTTTCCGGGAAGGAACGTCATGAGCACGACGGTGTTCGAGGTCGCCGATATCTTCGATATCAAAGGGCGCGCCGGACTCCTGCTCTCAGGCCGCCTCGTCCAAGGCGAGATCTCCGCGGGCGACACCCTGCGAGACCACTCCAGCGGAGCGACGGTGCATGTGATCAGCATGGAGTTCCACGGGCCGGGCGACGGACGATTCACTATCGTCGTCGACCGCGCAGCCAAGACGTCCGTGCAGCCTGGGAGCCGCCTCGAAGCGGCATGACGATCCACGCTTCACCCTTCAGCACGCGGCGGCACGCCTGGACTCTTGCCCGATGACGCGCAATCGAGCGGGTGTGGCCCGCCGTGATGTCTCACGGCGGGCCACACCCGCGTTTGCGGGTTCTGCTGTTCCGGTGCGGTCAGCCGGTCGTCGTCTCGATCAGGGCGTCGGCGTTCGCGCCCTGTCCGACCGCCCACAGGGCCTGTCCGGGGGCTGTGCCCGTGACCGCGTTGAGGGTGTCGGCGGTGGTCGAGGCGTTGGCCGACGGGACGATCTGCCAGCTGGTGCCGTCCCAGTGCAGGGCCAGCGTCGAGGTCGTGGTGAAGTTCGACAGGGTCTGGCCGACGGCCCACACGTCGCCGGTTCCCAGGGCCGTGACGCCGATCAGTGTGTCCTGCGCGTTGCTGGCGGTAATCGTCGGGCTGGGGACCAGCGTCCAGGCCGTGCCGTCCCAGTGCTCGGTGACGGTCTGGTTCAGGTTCTGCGTGCCGACGGCCCACACGTCGTCCGTGCCGGTCGCGGCGACCGACAGCAGGACGCTGTCGAAGCCGCTGACCGGCTGGGCGACCTCGGTCCAGGCGGTGCCGTTCCAGTGCGGCTTGGTGCAGCAGGTCGACCAGCGGGCGCGTCGGCTGTGCGGCGGCCCTGCGGCCCAGGATGCTCAGGGCCAGCGGCAGGTTGTCGCAGAGCGCTGCCAGCCGCAGGCACATGGCCCGCTCCTCGGTCACCCGCTTCCGGCCGGCCCAGGCCCCGATCAGCTCCAGGGCCGCCTGGTCCGCGAGCGGCCCGAGGTCGATGTGCCGCGCCTCCTAGACGCCGAGCAGCGTGGCGCGGCTGGCGGCCAGCGTCATGCTCGTCGGCGACATCGTGAGCAGGGGCCTGAGCTGTTGCTCGTCCCGCACGTTGTCCAGGAAAATCAGGACCTTGCGCCGGGCCAGCGTGGATCGGTAGAGGCCGGTGAGCTGGCCGGCGTCGCCGCAGGTCTGCCCGGTCGGCACCGCCAGCGCGCGGAGGAATCCCAGGATGACCGAGTAAGGGCTCGCATCGGTCATGTCCGCGTACAGCTGGCCGTCCGGGAAGCGGTCGGCCCGGTCGTGCGCGAGGCGCAGCGCGAAGGCCGACTTGCCGATCCCGATCCGCCCGGTGACCAGGACCGGGTCGCGCGGTCCCGCCCCGGCCGGGGTCGCCCGCCAGGCCTGGATCATCTCGTCGGCCCGACCGACGAAGTGCCGCGGGCCGCACGGAAGCTGGGCCGGCACGGGAAGCTCCGCCTTCGTCCACGGGGACGGGAGCTCCGCGGTCGGCGGGGCGTACGCCGCCGCGGAGGACGTCGTCCGGCCGCGGTCCGCGGCCAGTGCGGTCTCCACGTCGTCGAGGCGGAACTTGCCGGACGACTGCGCGGCGAGCGCCCATCGCCGCTGCCACTCCTCCCGGTCGCCCCCGCAGGCCTCGGCGAATCCGAGGGCGACCTGCAGCGTCGGGAGCCTGTGCCCGCTGGCCGCCGTGGACAGGACCGAGGCGGAGAACAGCGCCGCCCTCGCCATGTCGCGGTAGCTTGGGCTGCCGGCCTCCTGGCGCAGGCGCCTGAGATCACTTGCGAACCGTGTGACCGGATCCGTGGCCGCCTGCAGCGGCTTCTCCGGACGGCCCATGACGTCCCCCCATCGCACGTCAGGGCCGATGGTAGAACCGCCGGCCCCGATGCTTGGGCCGTTGTCGGCTGCGTCTGCCGACTCCCCCCGCATGCGCGCGTCAGCGCGCTAACGCATCAGCGCATTGACCTCCCCGTAGTCGATCGCCCCCGCCAGCGCGGTGTAAGTACCCTCCTGCGCCAGTTCCCGGGCGGCGCGCTGCACCACAGCGTACGCCGCCTCGGCGACGGACGATCCGAGGCTGATTCGCGCGACACCGGCCTTCGTCAGGTCGGCGACCGAGGGCGCGCCGGGCCCGGCCAGGATGTTGACCGGGGCCGGGACGCGCGATGTTGACGTCGGTCCCGATGACGCTCAGCGGCGACGGGGAAGTGCTCCTCGTCATCGGCAGCGGTGGCCGTCAATACCGCGAGTACGTGTTGGCTGGAGCGGCCGGGCGGCATCCGCTGTGGCTGATGGACGCGGCGGAGCCCGATTGGCAGGATCCGTACATCGTCGGCTCGACCGCCGTGCCCCGGCTCGACGACACCCGGTTGATCCCGGACGCCGACGGACTGCTGGCCGCCGCCGACCGGCTCGCCGCGCGGCGCACCGTCGCCGGTGTGTTCACCTACGACGAGACGCTCGTCATGGCGACCGCGCGGATCGCCGAACACCTGCGCCTGCCCGGCCTGTCCGTCGACGGTGCGGACCGGTGCCGCAACAAGCTGCGGACCCGGCTCGCGCTCTCGGAGGCCGGGCTGCCGCAGCCGCGCTTCGCCTACGCCGTGACCGGGCAGGAGGCCTGGGCCGCCGCGGCCGCGATCGGCTATCCGATGGTGGTCAAACCGCGCGGGATGGGGGCCAGCATCGGGGTGGTGCGGGCCGGATCCGAGGACGAGTTCGCGGCCGCGTACGCCGTCGCCGAGCGCGCCGGCCACACCGGCGCGCCCGCGTACGAGGGCGGCGTGCTGATCGAGGAACTGGTCACGGGGGAGGAGATCAGCATCGACGGGGCGGTGTTCAAGGGCGAGTACCGGCCCTTCTGCCTCGCGCACAAGATGCTGGGTCCCGAGCCCTACTTCGAGGAGGTCGGCCATGTGGTCGACGCCGCGGACCCGCTGATCTGCGACCCCGAACTCCTCAGGGTGCTGACGCAAGCCCATCGCGCGCTCGGCGTCCAGTACGGCGTCACCCACACCGAGGTCAAACTCAGCCCCCGCGGACCGGTGGTGATCGAGGTCAACGCCCGGCTCGGCGGCGACCTCATCCCGTACCTCGGAAAGCTCGCCACCGGCCTCGATCCGGGCGCGATCGCCGCGGACCTGGCCCTCGGCGTCCGCCCGGCGCTGGAGCACGCGGCCCGGGGAGCGGTCGGCATCCGGTTCCGCTACCCGGAGCAGAACGTCGAGGTCGCCGGCTTCGAACTGCCCGATCCCGACCCCGGCGCCGGCCTGATCGCCGCGGTCGCCATGGTCGGGCCGGGAACGCGGCTGCGGCTCCCGCCGGAGGGGTACCTCTCCCGTTTCGCGTACGTGATCTGTTCCGCCGCCGACGCGGAGTCCTGCCGCGGCCGGCTCGACGCGGCCGCCGCCGAGGTCCGCCTCATGGCCAAGCCGCTCGACGTCGAATGCTGATTCGACGGAGCCCTGATCCCCATCCAAGGAGAACCAGAACCATGCCGTCGTCCGCTGCATCCCCGATCGAGTCCAGCGCGGTGCCCGGTGCCCGCGTCGCGACACCCCGCAGATATCTGATGTGCCCTCCCACGCACTACGCCGTCGACTATTCGATCAATCCCTGGATGAACCCCGGGAAACCGGTCGACGCCGCTCTCGCGATCGCCCAGTGGGCGGAGCTGCGCGCGCTGTACGAGCGGCTGGGCCACACGGTCGATGTCATCGAGCCCTTGCAGGGTCTGCCCGACATGGTATTCGCGGCGAACGGCGCGACGGTCGTGGACGGCCGCGTGCTCGGCGCGCGCTTCCGGCACGCCGAGCGGACCTCCGAGGGCCCGGCGTACCTGTCCTGGTTCAAGAGCCGCGGCTACCCGGAGGTGCGCTGGCCGGAGCACATCAACGAAGGCGAAGGCGACTACCTGGTGGTCGGGCGCACGATCCTGGCCGGCACCGGCTTCCGCACGGACCCGAGGTCGCACGCCGAGGCGCAGGAGTACTTCGGCCTGCCGGTGGTCAGCCTGACCCTGGTGAACCCCGAGTACTACCACCTCGACACCGCCCTGGCCGTGCTGTCCGCCGACAAGATCATGTACTACCCGCAGGCGTTCACCCCGGGAAGCCAGGGCGTGCTGCGCGAGCTGTTCCCGGACGCGATCCGGGCGACCGCCGAGGACGCGGCCGTGTTCGGCCTCAACGCCATCTGCGACGGCCGCCACGTCGTCCTGCCGAGCTCGGCGGTCCGGCTGGCCCGGGAACTGCGGGCGCGCGGTTTCGAGCCGCTCGGAACCGACGTCACCGAGCTGCTCAAGGCGGGCGGCGGGGTCAAGTGCTGCACGCTCGAGCTGCGCCCGGCCTGATCAGGCTGAGCCGGTGTCCAGATCCAGCGCCGCTTCGGCCACCGCCGGCGCCGGATGGCGACGCAGGGAGTTGACGATGTGCCGATACGGCCCGGGCCAGCCGAGCCTCGCGCCGGCGGGCGCGACCAGGTGCACGGCGATCAGCCCGGCCTCGGGGTCGGTCCGTCGCGCGAGCGCCGCGGCGGCGGCGAGCACCGCGGCCGGGGACCACGGCTCGTCCCGGTAGACCCGGCTCGCCAGGTGGTCGCCCGCCGCGGCCGCCGCGTCGCAGCGTTCTGCGGTGTGGTCGGCCAGGGCCAGCGCGTCGCCGGCCACCTCGTCGGGCTCGGCGTCCAGGTCCACCGCGGCGGCGGCGATCTGCGCGGCCAGGCAGGCGAAGCCGGCCCGGCCGGTCAGCGACGCGGCGGTGGTCACCAGCATCTCGTGCCGCTGCCCGGGATCGCCGGGCTCGGCGAGCATGATGCTCTGCGCGATCGAGGTCAGCCGGCGCCGCGCCGGCCGGTCCCGCTCGGGCCAGTCCCGACTGACCGGGTCGCTGCCCGCGTCATCCGGCTCGACATCCCGGGCGTCGGCATCGAGCAGGTCTTCGAGCACTGCCGCGTATCGCGCCATCGGCATTCCCGCGCGCAGCAGCGCAGCCAGCGACCACGGCGGGGCGGTGCGGTCGCCGCGCCGGTCCAGGTCGGTCACGGCCGCGCACACCGCGGTGCCGACGGAATCAGTCCACCGATACCACAGCGGCGCTGCGGCCAAGGCGGCGCCGGACGCCTTCGGGTCGCTCATGCCGCATGCCGCCGCGATCAACTCGCCGAACGCCTCGCGGTGCCGCTCGGGCAGGCTGGTCGGGTGCATCCGCAGCAGCGGCAGCGCGATCGCCGGATCGTCCCCGATCGCCTCGCGCAGCAGCGGGGGCACGCGCGGGTCGTCGAGCCGGCCGGCCAGCCGGGAGACGGCCGCCGCCTTGACGTCGCGGTGCTGCCCCGGTGCCAGCCACACGCCGGTCAGCAGGTCGACCAGGCCGGGGATCTCGATCTGCGCCGCGATCCGCAGCGCCTCCTTGCGGCTGGTTATCTTCGCGCTCTGCGAGAGTGCGACCGAGCGCAGGACCGGCGCGGCGCCGGAGGGCCGGGCGAAGCGCACGGCCCGGGCGGCCGCGTAGACCGCGACCCGGGCCCGGTCCCCGTCGGCGTATCCGAACAGGATCGGCAGCGCCGCCGCAGGATCCTCGCTCCAGGCCAGCGCACCGAGCGCCGCTTCGGCGAGCGGGACGTTGGCCGAGTCGATGTACGGCAGAACCCTGCTCTGCCCTTCGCCGGGCAGCGCTCCGAGCTTGCGGATCGCCGCCACGCGGGCGTGCACCTTGGCCCCGGTGTCCTCGGCGATTCTCGCCAGCAGGCGGGCATAGGCCGTCACCTGCCGCGGCAGCCAGCGCGGGGAGGCGTGCAGCCCGGGGAACCAGACGGCGCCCTTGGCCACGAAGCGTCCCTCCAGCGCCTTGTCGCCGGCGAGGTATACATCCAGCAGGTCGGTGCGCCGCTGCGAAAGCACGTCGGCCACCCGGGCGATCACGGCGGCGGTCGGGTCCCAGGCGACGATGCGGGCGACCCGCTCGTCCCGGTGCGCCGGGTCCTCGAGCCAGAGGTCGATCGCGTACCGGGCGGTGGTGCTGGTGCCGTTCCAGATCGCGTGCGCCACGCTGTCCTGCAGGCCGGGCATCCGCCTGGCCCGCCGGCCCAGCGCCCGGGTCAGCGCGAGGGCGAGGCGGTGGTCCGCGCGCTGGATGCCGCGCCGGATGCTCGGCTCCAGAGCCTGGTGCACGGCGAGCTCCTGGCCGCGCCGCAGGGTCCGGTCCAGCCGGCCGAAGTAGAGGCCGCCGGTGACGTCGGCGAGCTGTTCGAAGGCCGTCAGGGCCCACGCGAACAGGCCTCCAGGATCAGGATCCTGTGATGCCTGCTGGACCAGGATGCGGCAGGCCAGCACGCGCAGCGCATCCAGGGTGGCGTAGGAGGCGTCCCGCGCCTCGGTGGCGTCCACGAGCAGTGCGAACAGCCCGTCGGCGACCGCCTCGGTCCCCTCGAACAGCTCCGCCGGGACGGCGGCCAGCGCGGCCAGCGCCGCCCGGCGCACCGGGTCCTGTTCGTTGCGCAGCCGGCCGAGCTCCGCGGTGAGCAGCTCGGTGATCACGGCCGGGCGCCTGGCGGCGACCGCGCAGCCGATCAGCAGCGGGTACGCGGCCGCCCGCTCGTCCGGGTCGGCGCGGCGCACGGCGGTGCGCAGCTCAGGCAGCGCCTCCTGCCAGGGCAGCCGGGCGACGACGACCAGGCGCTGGCCGGGCCGGTCCGCCAGCGTGCCCAGCGCGAGCATCCGCTGCGCCTCCGCGTGGCGGCGCTCGTGCGGCAGCGCGTCGAGCAAGGCCGCGTCGAGCAGCGCCCGGCCGGTCTCCTGATCGGCCGTCACCGCGTCGTAGAACTCTGACCGTGCGCTCGGCCGCAGGTCGCGCAGCAGCCGGGCGAACCGGGCCGGATCGTCGCGCACCGCGCGGCCGACCAGTTCGAGCTGCGGCCATCCGCCGCCGGTCAGGCGCCGGCAGATGCTGCGGGACAGCTGCCGCCACCGCGACCCGAGCCGGCCGTCCGGCGCCGCCAGCAGTCGCAGGGTCCGCTCTTCGTCGGCCCGGATCAGCACCCCGATCCGGCGCAGCACGACCGGCGGAAGCCCTCCGCGCAGCGGGAATTCCTCCAGAAGGTCCAGCACCCGCACGGGGTGGTGCGCGGCCGCGGCGACGAGCCCGTCCCCGTACGCGCCCCACCAGCCCTCGCGCAGCCCGGTCGGCGTCGCGGCCAGTTCCCGCCGGGCGAAGTCGAGCATCAGCTCCGGATGCGTGGTGCCGAGCCGGGTCCAGCTCGGCACCAGGTGGACGAGCCCGGGCAGGAGCCGGGCGGCCACCTCGGCCGAGCACGAGCACAGCAGCCGGGCCGCATCCGTCTCGCCGAGCCCGGCCCGGTGCGAGACGGCCAGCTTGTCGGCCAGGCCCGTCCGTCCGGCGGCGCTGACCGCCCGGGCCAGGTCCCGCCGCCAGGCCGCTGGCGCGTCGTCCAGACTGGCCAGCACCGCCGCGTCGGCCCGCTCGCGCTCGCCGCGAGTCCTGACGCAGGCGAACAGCGCCTGCACCCGGATCCGGTAGAGCGGATCTTCCAGCGCGGTGATCAGCCGGTCCGTGCGGCGGGCGATCGTCGCCATCGTCAGGCCGAGCTGGCGCTGATGACCGTCCCCCGCGCCGAACGCGTCGAGCACCGGGTCGAGCGATCCGGAGTCCGTCAGCCGGCGTGTCTCGGCCGCGAGCTTGCGCATCCGGGCCGGGTGGTCGAGCGGATCGAGTGCGGCGAGCAGCGTCGCGGCGACCGTGTCAGGCATCGAGCCATCATCGCGGACCGGCGCCTGCCGGGCCACCGACTTTGTGGCTTCGTCGCGTCAGGGGGCAGTGCTCTCTACCCGACGACCTCGATAATGCCGCGCACATGGCGGTTGACCTCGCCCAGTTCCTCGGCGGGGATCCACAGCTCCAGGTGCTGCGGGCCGCCGGCCTGCCGCGTCGGGTAACGGCGGGCGAAGGTTGTCGACAGGCGGAAGCGCGTGACGAATCCGGCCCCGGAGGCCGGGACGTTCCACTGCGTCGCGATCTGCCGTGCGTACTGCTCGTTCAGAACCGGGTGGAAGATCGGCTGGTCGGGCAGGCGCGGCGGCCACTCCCGCATCCCGGTCGCGCGCACCAGTTCCAGTTCGCGGGGTCCGACCGGGCGCCACAGCGTGGTGGTTCCGCACCGGCGGAAACCAGGCGCTGCTCATCTCATGATCATGGTGGTGCGGCGGCGGGTTCGGCAATCCGGTTTCCCGATGCCGTGCAGGCGCGAGCCGTACATGGCTCGCGCCTGCTGCGTGCTGTGCCGGTTCCTCTATTACCTGTGCCGGAAGACGATCCGGCCGCGGGTCAGGTCGTACGGGCTCAGCTCCACCACGACCCGGTCCTGCGGCAGGATCTTGATGTAGTTCTTCCGGATCTTGCCGCTGATGTGGGCGAGCACCTTGTGGCCGTTCTGGAGCTCCACGGTGAACATGGCGCTGCGCAGGCAGTCCACGACGATGCCCTCGACTTCGATGGCCCCTGCTTTTCTCGTCATGCGCGCACCAGCTCCAGGTTGCTGCCCGCGCGCCGGGCGCCGACGCCCTCGAACAGCGCCAGGGCCGCAGCGTTGGACTCGTCCACCTGGGCCGTGGCGGTCTGGGTCCCGGCGCGGTGCAGCGCACCGAGAACCTGGGCCAGCAGCGCGCGAGCGATGCCCCGGCGATGCTGGTCGGCTACGACGGCGATCAGCCCGATCCGCGGCTGGCGGGTCATGGTGGCCAGCCGCAGCAGCCCCACGTACTGATCGCACTGTGCTGCCACCGCGTATTTCGACGGATCGACGACGCCCGCCCGCTGCTGCTCCGGCAGCGGCAGCACCTCGGCCGGCATCGACTGCCATCCGACACTCGCCGCGACCTCGTCGCGGATCGTGCGGTCCACAGCGCGCAGCGGAGTTTCCTGCGCTGCGCCGATGGGCAGGATCGCCACGCCCGGCGGCGATTTCGCCGCGTCGAGCCCTGTGATTTGCGCGTCGGTGGGTACGAGGTACTCCCACTCGCGGCGCGCGATCGTGAAGCCGGCGCGCTGCCAGCAGGCCGTCAGGTCGAGTTCGGCCTCGTCGAGCACCGTGTACAGCGGCCCGGGCAGGTCGGCCGAGATCGCCTCGGCGAGTCGGTCGAAGACCGCGGCGTGCCACGCGTCGATGCTGACGAAGGTCCGCCCGTCGGATCTGCGGCACATGTGGCCGCGACCGACCAGGAGATCGTCCTGCACGGCGTGCCATTGCCCGTCGGCGACCCGGTTTACGGCTACGGGATGCCCGCTCGTGTCCGAGGGGGAATGCAAAGTGTTTATTAGCGTGAGCCCTTCAGGAGTGCCTTGATGTCCAGGCGCTCCCGGCGACGCCTGCGTCAGCCGCCCGACCGTGAAGGGCAGGAAGGAGCACCCTGCTGAACTGTGCGCATGGGTCCCACCTCCTTTGGGCTGATTCACGGTCGCCTGCACGCTATCAGCCGGGGCCCGAATCGGCGAACCCTTTTTCGCGCGCACCTTCCTCGCTCGAAACCCGCCTGATTATCGTCTCGTCACAGATTCGGCGCTGCCGCCGGATCACAGCGCAGCCCCCGGCTATCACCTATGATCAACAGGTGCACAGTGCTGGGCTCTGCCGGGACGCGACTGCGACCGGACTCGCCGCGGCACCCGAATCCGAAGGAGCTCCACCCGCCATGTCGTTCGATCCGGCGAGCCTGAACGCCTTCGAGCAGGACCTATGGTCGACCATGAAGCGTCATGGGCACGCCATCATGGGCGTGTTCGGCCCCGATGGGGACGATGACGAGGACGACGAAGAGGAGGAGGGCGACGGCGGCCCGCCGTACGCCTACACCGTCGGCCTGTCTCTGCGCGACGAGCACGGTTACGAGTTGGTCGTCTCGGGCCTCTCGCTCAACACGATGGGCAAGATCCTGAACCACCTCGCCGAGCATCTCAAGTCCATGTACGCGAGCACCGGCGCGCGGCCGGTCGAGGGCATGGAGATCGACCACATCCTGGGCGGCGGCTACCCGATCCGGCTGCACGCCGCCGACCCTGACGGCCCGTTCGGCATGGCCGTGCGGCTCACCGAAAAGCATGCGCCGATGTGGCAGGCGGTGTGGCCGGACAAGCAGAGCCGCTTCCCGGGCGAGCCCGGCTACTCGCTCGGCGACGCGCAGCAGGATTTCAGCCGGCCTGTCGGCTGACCCCGGCGATTCTTCTCAAACGCGGCCTGGAAGCGTTGGAGGTGGCGGTGGGCGCTGTGCGGGTCGAGGCCGAGGGCGCGGTCACCACGATCTGGATGGACCGGCCCGAGCGGCGCAACGCCGTGGACGGGCCGATGGCGGCCGAGTTGCGGGCGGCGTTCGAGCGATTCGAGGCTGACGCCGGGCAGAAGGTGGCGGTCTTGGCGGGGGCCGGCGGGACGTTCTGCGCCGGGGCCGACCTGACGGTCCTCGACGATCCCGAGCGGCGCAACGAGCTGGATCCCGACGGCGGTGGCAGCGGTCCGATGGGGCCGACCCGGATGGTGCTGCGCAAGCCGCTTATCGCTGCGATCAGCGGGTACGCCGTCGCCGGGGGGCTGGAGCTGGCGCTGTTGGCGGACCTGCGCGTGGTGGAGAGCGACGCGGTGCTGGGCGTGTTCTGCCGGCGCTGGGGCGTGCCGCTGATCGACGGCGGGACGGTGCGGCTGCCGCGGATCGTCGGCCTCGGCCGCGCGCTGGACCTGATCTTGACGGGGCGTGCGGTGGGCGCCGAGGAGGCTCTGGCGATCGGTCTGGCCAACCGGGTCGTCGCCGCGGGGGAGGCGGTGCGCGCGGCGCGGGAGCTGGCCGGGCAGATCGCGGCGTTCCCGTTCGACTGCGTGCTGGCCGACCGGTCGTCCGCGTACGCCGGCTTGGACCTTCCGCTGGCCGAGGCGTTGCGTGCCGAGGGCGCGGCGGGCGTGCCGATCGTGGCGGCCGAGGGCGCGGCGGGAGCCGCCCGGTTCGTCGCGGGCGAAGGGCGGCACGGGGCAGGGGCGTGAACGTGAGGCCGGCGCGTGGCGGGAGGGGCCGAGGCGAGGCCTCAAGGGAGCTGCGTCAGCAGAGCTCGCAGATATAGGACACGGCTGGTTTGCCGTTGAGCGTCAGCTCGCCGACGGCGACGAACCCGTTGCGTACGAGTACCTTGTGCGAGGCCGGATTGTCCAACGTGGCCTTGGCGCGCAGCCTGGTGAGTCCGTACCGGTTGGCGGCGAGTTCGCGCACCTCGCGCACCGCCGCGGTGGCCAGCCCCTGCCCTGCGGCCTTCTGCGCGATGCGGTACCCGAGTTCGGCGGACTTGTCCGCCACGGCCATGAGGTTCACCCGCCCCACCACCTCGCCGCTCTCCGCCACCAGGACGTGGAAGTAGTCCGTCCCGGCGGCCTGCGCCTCGAGCAGTTGCGCGTGCCGCGCGTCGAATTCGGCGAAGAACTCGTCGCCCCGGTCCGGAATCACGGCTGCGAAGTAAGCGCGGTTCTCCTGTTCGAACTCGAGCAGGGCGGGGGCGTGCTCCAGGCTGACCAACTGAAGATCTGGCATCGGTACGCGGAGAGGCGGTGTCGTCGCCGACGCGGCTCTCCATCCCCTTTCGCTTCCCCGGGAACGCAGCCGCCTGGCGATCATCACGGTGTGACGCATGATGAAGACCGGGCGGCCTGCGCCGTCAGTGTAGATCCCGAGTGGATCAAAGCGGTATTCGGTATTCGGTATTTTCGCCGGGCTCGCGGCGGACCTCCCGACCCGCCCGCCCGGCTGGGCTACACGTTGATGACCGGGACGCCGCCTGCCGCGCTGCCCAGCAGGGTCAGCGCGACGGTCCCCGGTCCTGCCGGCGTCGTCCCGTCGGCGAGCACGGCCAGCGCGAGCGTGTTCGCGGCGTCAGCCCGCAGGATGCCGTTGGGCAGCACGAAGGTGTGCTGCGGTCCGACGTCGTTGATGTACTGCCCGAGATTCCAGCCGTTGAGGAAGATCTGCACCCGGTAGGCCCGGGTCGCGTCGTCGGTCAGGGTGAGGCCGACCGAGGCGTCGACGCCGCGCGGCGGCTTGTACGTGAAGCTCGTGCGATACCAGCGCACACCCTGGAAGGTGTCGGAGTCCGGCAGGGATGTTCCCGCCCACCTCCGGTCCGAGAAGGTCGGCAGGTGCCAGCCGTGGCGCTCGCCGTAGAGGCCGCCGGTGTTCAGCGGGCCGCGGATCCGGTCGGCGCTCGGGTCGCCGCCCTGGATAAGCCAACTGAGCGACGGCGTCGCCCCGGCGAAGGTGACGCTCGTCAGCCCGCGCGCGGCCTTCTGCGCGTCGTTCGCCCCGCCGTCTTCGCTGTGCCCCATGGGCCGGATGAGAACGGAAAGCAAGTGGGTGTCGTCGCCGCTCAGGCCGGACGGGACGGCGAAGGTCGCGGTCGCCGTCCACGTCTGGACACTGACCTGCGACAGGTTCGGCACCGGCTGCCGGTGCGTGCCCAGCGGCTCGCCGTCGAGCCAGGCCATCAGCATGCCCTGGGTGCCGGACGAGTACGACAGGTTGATCGCGGTCGCGCCGGACGTGCCGGTGTAGTGCCCGCGGTACCAGATGTCACCGTAGTGGAAGCCGTAGTCGTCGGCGAACAGGACCGGCTGGCCGGACGGCACCGGCGTGGTGCTGGCCGAGGAGGTCTTGTTCGCCGGGGTCCAGCCGGAGTCGTCGAACCCTGGCGCGGACTCCGGGCTCTCCGCCGCGAAGCGCCACGAGCTGAGCGCCGGCAGCGTCACGCTCGGCGGACCGGCCAGCTGGGAGGACTTCAGCAGGCTGCCCGAGGGCGTCCGCCTGGCCGCCACCGGAGCGCCGTTCCACGTCAGTGACCTGATGCCGGCCGAAGCCCAGACCTCCAGGTCGCTCGCGGCGGCGGTGTCGCCGGCCAGCTGTACGCCCGAACGCGAGCTTCGGGCGGCGCGCAGGAGAGCCGGTCCGCGGACCAGCACCGGTCCCGCCGCGGTCGGCTGCCGCCACAGGGTCGCGCTCGCCGCGTCGTCGGCCAGCAGGAGTAGCAGCGGGGCCGCCGCATCGCCGAAGTCGATCAGGACCCTGGTGATGCCGGAGAGCGTCGCGTTGATGCGCAGCATTCCTGCGGACGAGTCGTATGCCGAGGTGGCGGTGCCTTCGAGCATGGTCACGGCGGGCGTGGACGACGTTGCCAGCGCGGTTTCGACGGGGTCGCCGGTACGGCCCACGAGCACGCCGATGTCCCGGCTTCCGATCGTGGCCTGATACATCGGCTGCGCGGTGGTGTAGAGCAGGGTCCGGCTTCCGAGTTTGATCCCGGTGGCCAGGACCTTCATGTCCTTGCCGGGGAACTGCATGCCGCCCGACGCGGGCACGGTCAGCGTCCCGGCGCTTGTGGTGACCGGCAGCGTGACCGACGAGACCGTGCTGCTGGAGTCGTTGCGCAGGAAGTAGACGTGCGCGCCGGTGTCCGGGTTGGCCAGGTGGTAGACCTTGATGCTGCTTGCGGAGGCGGAGACCGCCGGCGCCGCGTCCAGCATGCCGAGGTCGGGCACCGACTCGAGCATCAGTCCGATCTGCTTCATCGGCACCAGCTTCGAGGTCTGGTTCCTGGCCTCGTCCAGTGCCGCGCCGTAGTCGTACGAGGTGTACACCACCGGCGCGGGCAGCCAGCCCCACGAGGTGCCGCCGAAGGTCATGTACACGTTGTGGATCTTGATGCCATTGGCCAGGTTGGTCAGGTAGAAGCGGCGTTCGTACACCGCGTCGCGGGAGGAGCGGGCGCCGGCGTAGCCCTGCCCGGGGAACTCCGCGCCGCCCCAGGGGTCGAACCAGCCGCCGCCGTATTCGGCCTCGAACCCGGGCGTGTTCGGGCTGGCCGTCGAACCGCCGGTCTTCCCGCCCGAGCCGAAGTAGCCCCAGTCCGGCGGCGTGCTCGTCGGCGACGGATAGCCGTCGAAGGCATAGAGGTAGCGGCCTGATTCGCCGTCGGTGTTGAAGCTGCCGGGTACCCAGTCGCCGTTGCGGCCCTTGTCGTTGTGGAACAGGGGCACGGTGATCCCGTCCGCGCGCACCTTCGCGTACAGATGCGCCATGTACGCCGCGCCGACCCCGTCGCCCAGGTGCGAGGCGTATTCGTTCTCCAGCTGGTAGAACAGCACCGTGCCGCCGCCGTCGGTGTACTGATGCCGCGCGATGACCGCGTCGACGGCGGTCAGCCACTCGTCCACGTACCCGAGATACGTGGCGTTGTTCGTGCGCGCAGTCCCGCTGGTCGCGGTCAGCCAGCCGGGGAACCCGCCCGCGTCCACCTCCGCGTTGATGTACGGGCCCGGACGCACCGTGACGAAGAGTCCTGCCTGCGCCGCCGCCGTCAGAAACCGCCCCAGGTCCCGCACCCCGGTGAAGTCGTACACGCCCGGCGCGGGGCTGTGATAGCTCCAGTTCACGTAGATGCTCACCGTGTTGTAGCCGTTGGCGCGCAGCTTCTGCAGCACGTCGGTCCACAGCGACGGGCTCGGCAGCCGGAACGGGTGCATCTCGCCCGACCACACGGCCGTCCTGCCGCCGTCGATGATCAGCGAGTACTTGTCGAAGGAGACGGTGTGCGAGGCGGCGTGCGCGTGCGCCGGCGTCGGCGCGCTCTGCGGCAGTATCAGCCCGCTGCGCCCCGACGGCACGGCGAGCGAGGCGGCTGCTCCGGCGGCGAGCGCGGTGAATGATCTGCGGTCCATCTCCGGCATGGTGACTCCTGCTTGCGGGTGACGCTGTGCGCCTGTGTCGTGGCGCGGCAGGGTGCCGCGCCCGGGGTCAGCGGACGTAGGCGGCCGGTGACAGTTGCCGGACCCGGATGCCCTGGACCGCCGGAGCAGCCGCCTGGAGCGCACGATACTGCGAGAAGTGGGTCTTGTCGGTCGTGCCGTCGACCAAGATCTGTTCGATTCTCGAGACCGGCACGGTGTCGTCGGCCCGTGTGACGCGGTTGTGACACGGACGCCACCGCCGCTTCCCACACTGACCGTGGCGTGCGAACGTCCCGGCGGTCGGGGGCGGATCAGGGGGAGGGACCGTTGACCAGCGCGGAACTCGATATCAGTGTGCTGCCTATCGGGGAGGTGGCCACCGACATGGTGCTGCCCGGCTTCTCGCCGCGGCTGGACGGCCAGAGCGAGGCGAACGTCGAACTGCTCTGCGCGACCGGCCGCGCGCTGCCGCCGATCCTGCTCCACCGGCCGACGAACCGGGTGATCGACGGGATGCACCGGCTGCTGGCCGCGCGGCGCCGCGGACAGGAGACGATCGCGGCCCGCTATGTCGACGGCGACGAAGCCAGCGCGTTCGTGCTCGCCGTGAGCGCGAACGTGGCGCACGGGCTCCCGCTGCCGCTCAGGGACCGCAAGGTCGCGGCCGCGCGCATCCTGGGCAGCCACGCGCACTGGTCGAATCGGCGGATCGCGCTCGCGGCGGGGCTGTCCGACAAGACGGTCGCCGCGATCCGCGCGCGCATCGATCCGCGCGGGCCGGACGGCGCCGGCCGGCGGGTCGGGCTGGACGAGCGGGCCAGGCCGGTCGACGGCGGCGGCCGCAGAAGCGAGGTGGCGCGCCTGCTCGCGCAGGAGCCGGGATCCTCGCTGCGCCGGATCGCGGCGCGCGCCGGCGTCTCGCCGGAGACCGTCCGCTCGGTGAAGGCCGCGCTGGGCAGGGAGACCGAGAACGGGACGTCGGTGATGCCGCCGGTGCCGCAGCGTCGGGCCGGCGGGGGCGGCGTGCTGCGCGACCCGCGCCGGTGGCTGCACCTGCTCGTCCAGGACCCGGCGCTGCGCTCGAGCGATACCGGCAGGCTGCTGCTACGGCTGCTGAGCGCTTACCCGGTGCTGGTGCGGGAGGCCGACCGACTCGTCGGGGCCGTTCCGCCGCACGCGCTGGCCGATCTCCATCGGCTGGCCGCGGCACACGCCGAGGCCTGGCGCGAGCTGGCCGATCGGGCTGCGGCGCGGGTGAATCAGGGCCTCGAGAGCGCCGGCGGATCCTCGGCCGCATGACCCTGATGTGTCCAGCTGCGGAAGTCACGCAGTCGGGCGGGGGACACGGCCGAGAGGGAGCGGAGGTAAGCGGCTGTCGAGCCCGCCGACGGTGGCGGGCTCGACAGCCGGGCGGGCCGGTGAATCAGTGGTTTGAAAAGTATCCGTACTCGTCGACCGTGAAGTTCACCGTGCCGGCACTGTCGTTGTAGACGTAGATTCCCGTGGGGCTCGGCGCGATGTAGACGAAGTTCGCGATGCTCTCCCCGACGAGCCAGTTCATCTCGCTGGTGGCGGGCAGCGGGCTGTCGGCCGGGTAGACGATCGCGGCGCCGTTCGCGGACGGCGCGATCGCCGTCACGGTGAGGGAGTAGGCGGTCGCGTCGCCGGCCGAGGACGTGAGCTGGTCGTCCTGGGCGGCGCAGTCGGCACACACGGTACCGGCCGGCAGCGTCCGGGTGTCGAGGCTGCGCGTGGGGGCCACCGGCAGGTAGCTGCTCGCGCCGTCCGCCGAGAAGTACCCGGTGACGTCGGCGACGACGTTCGTGGTGCCGCCGCTCTCGTTGTCGATGTCGATCTTCCCGTCCGCGCCGACCGGGACGACCGCGTAGTTGGCCGTGTCCACGCCCGCGCGGTAATCGAGGCTGCTGCTCGCGGGGAGGGCGCCGCCGTCCGGGTACGCGGTCAGGTCGCCGATCTTCGTCTCGCCGGTGGCGGTGAGGTTCAGCGCCACCGCGGTGATGCCGCCAGGCGGCAGGGCGCCGCCGTCGGCTCCCGCGATGGTGAGGGTGAGCGCCGCATTGGACCCGAGCGCGCCCTTGTGGCCGCCGGTGGTGGTCCGGGTGTCGAGCACCCGCGCGGGAGCGAGCGGGGTGAATCCGCTGGCTGAGGTCCTGGTGTAGTAGCCGGTCACGTCGCCGACGACGTCGACGGTGCCCTTCGCGTTGTTGTAGAGGTCGATGTAGCCGTCGGAGCCGACGGCCATGGTGACCAGCGCCGAGGTCGGCCCGTTGCTGGAGAAGTAGTTGAGGTTGCTGGTGGCGGGCAGGGACTGGCCGTCCGGATAGGCGACGATGACGCCGTTGGCGCTCTGGTCCACGACCGTGATGTTGACGACCACGGCGGTCACGCCGGCCGGGATCGAGCCGTTGCCGGCGATCTCGAGTTTGAGGGTGCCGCCGGCCTTGGCGGGGGCGACGGTTCCGCCCTGGCCGAGGCCGGAGCGGGTGTCGAGAACGCGGGCGGGACCGTAGGGCGTGAAGTCTGAGCCGCTCGTCGTCACGGTCGTCGTGACGCTGGCGGAGTTGCCCGCGGCGTCGGCGACCGTGAGCGTGACCGTGTAGGTTCCGGCGCGCGCGTACGTGTACGCGGCCGTCCCGGTGGTATCGGTCACCGCCGCGCTGCCGTCTCCGTAGTCGAAGGTGTAGCCGGTGATCGTGGAGGACGTGTCGGTACTGGCGGTGCACATGCGGGCCGGATCGCGCCTGGGCCTGGGCTGCGCCGGCGCCGAGCGTCAATGCGAGTGCGGTGCCGCCCGAGAGGGCGGCGAGCGAGAGTCTGGACACGTGCGGATGCTCCGATCTCTGGGTGCGTGGTTGTGTCCGTCCGTGCATCCGGGCCGCCCCCGTTCGGCCGGCCCGGATGCACGGAAGCCGTGACGGTTCAGGGCGTGGGCGTGCCGGTGCGTGTGGCAGTGCCCTGCGTCAGGGCGGTGCTCTGCTGCACAGCCGACGTGACCAGGGAGTCGATCTGACCGGTCACCGCGGCAGCGGTGGTCGTGCCGACGGCGGTGACATTCGGCGCTGTGGTGGCCGGTGTGTCGACGACGATGAATCGGGTGCGCGGCAGGGCTCCCGCGCGGTCCTCGGCGCCCTGGCCGGGGACGGCTCCGTCGGTGAGGATCAGCGAGCAGCCGCGCAGCGCGAGCGCGGTGATGTAGGCGTCTGCGTTCGCCGCGGTCTGCGGCCCCTGCAGCGGAACGTAGCTGATCTGCGCGCGGGTTGCGGCCGAGGCGGCCTGCAGGCCGGACCACACCGGGGCGGCGCCCGCGTCCTCGATCCCGCCGGGACCGGTGAGGAGGCACGCGGTGAAACCGAGATAGACCCGCGCGCGAGCCGGGGCCGTCTGGACGGGCGTCACGGCGGCGGCGTGCGGCCGCGGCCAGGCGAGGAGCGCGCCGGCGACGAGGGCCGCCGCGCCGAGCACGGCGCCGAGGACGAGCCGTCGGCGGCGCCCGGCCGATCGCAGGAGCCCGCCCGCTGGACCGCCCACTGGAACCCCCGCCCCCACGCCGAAGTGTGCCGAATTCGGTCGGACGCTAACCGCACCCGCCGAAGAGCGTCAACGGCTGTCCACCTCGAATCAGTGGCCTTCTAGACAACGCGCGCCGCTGGTAGACCTGCCGCGATTGCGGGTCCGCACTTTTCGAGGGAGTCGACGGATGGCGCGTGGGCGGGGACGTGGACGACGGCAGCGGCGGGTGTGGACGCGGCGGCGGCTACAGGCGGCCGCCGCGCTGGTGTTCCTCTTCATGGTGCTGACAGCGGCGACGCAGTCTGCGAACGCCGGGCAGCTGACGCCGGGCCGCTCGCCGGTCTCGATCGGGGCGCAGGCGCTCGCCTCCCTCATGCGGCATGCGCGGAACTGGGTGGACCCGGTCTCGGCGTCGCTGCCGAGCCAGCAGCGCGGGACCGGCACCGGCGCCCACGACACGCACGCGGACGCAGGCGTCGGACATGCGCCGGGCATTGGCGCGGGCCAGTCGCCGCTGGACACCCCGCACGGCCCGCGGGTGGCCGGCGGGCAGTCGGCGACCGCGGCGAAGGGCTTCGACCCCAAGACGTCCACCCGCCTGCCGGCGAAATCGAGCGCGTACGCCACCTGGTGGCAGAACACCGACGGGTCACAGACCGAGCAGATCTCTGATTCGGTGGTCAACTACCGGGACTCCTCGGGCGGCTGGCAGCCGATCGACACGACGCTGGTACGCGGGTCCGACGGTCGGTGGGGCGTCACGGCGGCCGGATACGGGCTCTCCCTCGCCCCCGGGTCGTCCCGCTCGTCCGCGCCCGGTGCGGGTTCCGCGGCGGCGGGCTCCGCCGGGACGCTGGCGACGCTGACGACCGGCGCCGGGCAGAGCGTCTCGTGGTCGCTCGCGGGAGCCGCGCCGGTGGCCGTGACCGCTTCCGGCGATGCGCTGACCTACCCCTCGATCCTGCCTGCCACGAACCTCGTGCTCGCCGCCGGTCCCTCCGGGGTCAAGGAGTCCCTGGTGCTGACCTCGGCCGCGGCGGCGCACTCGTGGACCTTCCCGCTGGCACTCAAGGGCCTGTCACTCGTCCAGACCCCGGCCGGCGTCTGGCAGCTGCAGGACCCGTCCGGGAGCGTCGCCGCCACGCTCGGCACGCCGTTCGCTCTGGACTCTGACACGGATTCCGGCAAGGCCGCGGCCGCTCAGACGCGCGACGTGTCGTATTCGCTGGCCACGGTCGACGGCGACGAGCAGCTCACCATGACGCTCTCGGCCGCGTGGCTCGACGCGCCCGGGCGCGTCTTCCCGGTGACGGTGGACCCGACGATCACGGTCTCGACCGCCGGATCAGGGCTGTCCACCTACGTATCCGCCGCGCATCCGACCCAGACCAACTCGACCGCCGGCGTGCTCGACGTCGGATACAGCGGCACGGACGCCGACTTCGCGTACGTCAACTTCCCGGCCGCGGCCATCTCCTCGGACCTGCAGCGCACCGGCTTCCACATCACCTCGGCGCAGCTCGCGGCGTACATGGCCGCCGGCTCGACGAGCGGATCCGAGCCCTTCGACGTGTATTCGGTCGGCGAGCCGTGGACGCCCTCCACGTTCGACTACCAGGACGACACGTTCAGCCTCTACCAGAAGCTCGGCACATACGCCGGTTCGGCGAGCGCGGCCTCCTGCACGGTCCCGAACGAGCCCTCGTCCGGGTCCTGGCTCTACACGCCGTTGTCGGCCTCTGATATGGAGGCGTTCGCGCTCGGCGGACTCCAGTGGTACGGCGTGATGCTCGCGTCGGACAGCACGACCGACACAGGGGAGTACCGGGTGTTCGGCTCGGCGAGCAACGGCTCGTGCTCGCCGTACATCTCATTGACGTACACGCCGGACGTGGCGCCCACGGTCTCGACGATGTCGCCGTCGAACGGCCAGGTGGTCCAGACGCTGACCCCGCAGCTGACGGCGACGGGCACCGACCCGGACGCCTGGCCGGACTCCTCGGTGTCGTACGAGTTCGAGGTCTTCGACGCCTCCGGCGGCGCCGCGATCGCGAAGTCCCCGCTGTTGTCGACCGGTTCGTGGACCGTGCCGAAGGACACGCTGAAATGGGGCGAGTCGTATCAGTGGACCGTGTGCGTGTGGGACGGGTACGAGTGCGCCGCGCAGACGTTCGACTCCTTCCAGACCAACACGCCCGGCCCGGCCCTGACCCAGGATCTCTCGCAGTCGAGCTCCGGCCACGGCTTCGACGTGGCCATCGGGAACTACACCACCTCCGCCCAGGACGCCGGCATCGCCGGGGTCGGGCCGGAGCTGACCGTGGAGCGCTACTACAACTCGCTCGACACCCGGCGCACCGACGCGTTCGGCCAGGGCTGGTCCTCGATGGTGGACGCCGACGCGACCCAGGAGCTCGACGCCGCGGGCAACCTGCTGGCCGTCGCGGTGCGCGACCCGGACGGCGCGGTCGCCGTGTTCGGATACAACCCGAGCGACGGATCGTACTCCCCGCCCGAAGGCCAATTCAGCACACTGCTGCCGACCACCTCCGGCGGCGCAGTAGTCGGATACACCCTCACCGACAAGTCCGGCACCACGTACACGTACGGCCACGAGACCACCGCGCCGGTGGCCGGCAGCGGCTCCGCGGTCTACACCACGGCCGGCGTGTTCGGCATCTCTAAGGTCGCCGACGCGGCCGAGCACACGGGCACCTTCGCCTGGGGCGTGACCAACGGCGTGGCCGGCACGCACGTGCTGTCGGAGTCGAACACCGTCACCGGCCGCACCCTCTACTTCACCTGGTCCACGCCGTCCGGCGCCGCCGACCCGCACGTCTCGGCCGTGACGACCTCGTACGCGACCAGCGGGAACGCCGCCACCGCGCAGTACTGGGGCTATGCGTACTCCGGGGACGAGCTGACCCGGGTGTACGCCCCCGACCCGAACGCGCCCGCGTCGGTACCCGGCACTTCGACCCCTTACACCGGCTACAGCTACCAGGCCGGGTCGGACTACCAGCAGGCGGTGCTCGACACCTCGCCCTATCAGTACTGGCCGATGGACGACGCGACCGGGAACTCCTCGAGCCTGTCGCTGGTCGGCCAGAACATCGGGTCCGGGCGCGCCTACTACACCAGCCTGACCGGCGACACGGCGTACCCGGTCGGCCCGATGGCGAACATCGGCTCCGGGGCGACCGGCGCGGTGTTCAACGGTTCGAACAGCTTCATGACCCTGCCCGCCGGCATGGTGCTCAACGACACGTACATCTCGGTGGGCCTGTGGTTCAAGACGGCCAAGCCGGGGCCGCTGCTGTGCGAGCAGAACAACACGATCGCTAGCACGCCGACCCAGCAGGCCTGCCCGCTGTACATCGGCACGGACGGGAAGCTGCACGCGGGCTGGTACATCGGCTCGACCACGTCGATCGTGAGCCCGAGCGTCGTCGACGACGGCGCCTGGCATTACGCGCTGCTCTCCGGCCAAGGCAGCACCCAGACGCTCTACCTGAACGGCGCCGCGGTCGGCACGCTCTCCGGGACCATCAACAACCTCGCGATGACCGATGCCTACGCGGGCGCGGGCTACAACCTCGGCAACTGGCCGGACACGCCCACCACGAAGGGAAACTGGTACTTCACCGGCTCGATCTCGGATGTCGCGGTGTTCAAGTCCGCGATCCCGGCCACCGCGGCGGCGAGCCTGTATCAGGTGGCGACGACGCCCGCGGCCTGGCTCACGAAGATCACCCGTCCGCGGGCGGTGAGTCAGAACACGAACGAGGCTCCGGCCGACGCGATCTCCTACGACACGGTCGACGGCAGGGTCGGCTCGGTGACCGACGGGAACGGGGCGACCTGGACGCTCGGGGACCCGACCGTGACGGGCTCGAGCCAGGTGTTCACCGAGGCGGTGATGGGCGACCAGCCCGCGTTCTACTACCGGCTGGGGGACGCGGCACAGTCGACCGATGCAGCCGACGAGGTGAACACCGACGCGTGGGCGAACGCGGATCTGACGGCGACGTACAACGCCGTCACTCTCGGAACCACCCCGAACGTATTCGGGGACGGATACGCCGCCACGTTCGGCGGCTCGGCCTCAGCACCCTCCTTCGTGCAGCTGCCCTCGGGCCTGATGTCCAGCGCACCGGTGAGCATCGGGCTCTGGTTCGACGCGGCCTCGGGCGTCAGCGGTCCCCTGTGGAGCGAGCAGAACGGGGACTTCACCAAGAGTCCGAGCACTGCGACGAACGCGCTGTACGTCGGCACGAACGGGCACCTGTACGGCTCGTTCTCCATGGACACGACGAGCGCGATCTCCTCGAAGGACAGAGTCGACGACGGCGAGTGGCACTACGCCGTGCTGACCGCGAGTGCCACGAGTTGCTCAGCGAGGCCGGCTCCGGGGCGGAGGGCGCCGACACGACCCGCTCGTTCACCTACGACCTCAGTGGCATGCCCACCGGCGCCTCCACGCAGAGCGCCACCGGCAGCACACTGACCTCCGAGTCGTTCAGCTACGACGACCGCGGCGACCTTCTGTCCGCCACGGGATCCGCAGGCTCCTCGAGCTTCACCTACGACGGCGACGGCCTGAAGCGCTCACGTACCGACGCCTCAGGCACCACCGCATACGGCTACAACAACGACGACCAGCTCACCGGCCTCACCGACGCCGCGACCGGAACGACCCTCGGCTACACCTACAACGACCTCGGCCAGGTCCAGCGGATCACCTACGGCGCGGACACCCAGACCTTCGGCTACAACGCAGCCCACGAAGTCACCGGCGACACCCTCGCCACCGCCTCCGGCACGATGATCAGTGCCCTGTCGTACACGTGGGACACCGACGGCGACCTGATGGGCAAGACCGACAGCGCGGGCACCGCCAACACCTACGGCTACGATGCCTCGGGGCGCCTGGCCACCTGGTCAAACGGCACCACGCAGACCACGTACGGCTACGACGCGGACTCGAACCGGACCAGCGCCACGGCCACCACCATCGCCACCGGAGCGGTCACCA
Source organism: Actinocrinis sp. (assembly GCA_036501535.1). Lineage (GTDB taxonomy): Bacteria > Actinomycetota > Actinomycetes > Streptomycetales > Catenulisporaceae > DASYAE01. The sequence continues at coordinate 29,477 of DASYAE010000082.1, forward strand.
GCAACCAGACGTTCACCTACGACGCGCGCGACGAGCTGACCGGCACCACCGACTCGGTGACCACCGCGTCGAGTTCGTACACGTACACCCCTCGCGGCACCACCGCTCAGGTCTCCACAGTCAGCGCGACCGGCGCCACCGCCGCCACCACCTACCAAGACGACGCCTTCGGCCAGCAGACCGGCGCCGGCGCGGTCGGCTACGCGTACGACGCCCTCGGCCGCCTCACGAACGAGACCGGCACCAGCAAGAACACGACGCTGCAGTACTCCGGGACCGGCAACGACGTCGCCGGCGACGGCACCGACACCTACAGCCGCGACCCCGAAGGCGGCCTCGTCGCCGCCGCCGACCCCGCCGCCAAGACCAGCGGCCTGATCTGGACCGACCTGCACACCGACGTGGTCGGCGAATTCACCGCGACCGGCACGGCGCTGACCGGCACCGAGACCTACACGCCGCTCGGCGCCGTGATCGGCGACACCGGCGCCACCGCCGGCCTGAGCCTCGGCTACCAGTCCGAATACACCGATCCGGGCACCGGCCACGTGAACATGGCAGCGCGCTGGTACAACCCCGCCACCGGCCAGTTCACCTCGACCGACACCGTCAGCAACTCCGCCGTCCCGGACACCGCGAACGCCAACCCGTTCGCCTACGCCGACGGCGACTCGCTGACCGGCACCGACCCCACCGGCCACTGGCTCAAGTTCAGCGACGACGACGCCTCAGGCCTCGTGGACGCGGCCGAACTGCGCGCGATGTCGAGCGCGGCCTACGGCTCCACCGCCTACTGGAACCGGTTCCACGACATCATCAAGTACGACATCCGAACGGACATTCCGATCCTGCAACAGGAAGAAGCGGAGTTCGACCACTACTACACGCCCGTTCCCTTCAAGTGGTACGACCCTGACTGCGTCGACGGCGGAGGCCACAACGCCTGCGGTGACGGACCGCCGGTACCGGGTCAGATGTTCAGGGCAAGCCTCGCGCAATACGTGGCGAACGATGATGCCAACGATGCGATGGAGCACTACCTCGACAACCAGACCACGGACCAGGTCATCTCTTTCGGCGTCGGAGGCGTCGCCGGTCTGGTCTGCTCCGCGCTCGGCGGCCCCTTCGCGGCGTTCGCCGGAGGCGCCTGCGCCGGCGCGGCGAGCAGCCTCACCCAGAAGGGACTCGAGTGTGCCCAGGGCTATGACACGAACTGTTTCTTCGGCGCGTTCCTGAAGACCGCGATGGGCGGGGCGGCGACCGGAGTGGCGATGACCGCCATCACGATGGTCGGCTCCTACGCCGCCAGCCGGCTCCTCGATGGTTTCGGGAGCCTCCTCGAGTCGGACATCCCCTCCGATGAAGTGGTCGATGAGGGCACTGCGGAGGCCGCGGCAGAGAGCGGCGTGGCGGACTACATGACCACGCACGTCTCAGCAGTCAACGACACCATCAACTCCACCATCGATGACCTCGAGGGCGCCCTGGCGGACGGTCCGCCCGCCGAAGTCCCCCCGGCCACCACTTCGAAGCCCAGCAGCAGCTCGGACGGCAGCAGCACCAACACCGCGCCACCGGCCGAGGCCGTCCAAGCGAAGCTGGCCGGCGACGCCACCGGCCCGATGACGCCCGAAAACGCACCTCCCGCACTCGAAGCCACGCCCCCGAAGGTGAACGCCCCCGCAGCCCCGGCCGAGTCCGACGCCGCCGCGAACACCGAATCCACCGCCGCGAACACGAGCAGCGGGCCCGGTTGCACACACAGCTTCACCGGCGACACCCCCGTCCTGATGGCCGGCGGCTCGACCAGGCCCGTCGACCAGATCAAGGTCGGCGAAACGGTCGAGAACTCCGCCCCCGGCAAGTCCGGCACCCAGGCCCACAAGGTCGACGCCGTCATCGTCACCACGACAGACCACGACTTCGTCGAAGTCACCGTCAACGCCGCCGCCCCCAAGCCGAGCCCGGCACCGAAGCCCGCCAAGCCGAAGGCACCGACTGCAGCCTCCGCTCCGGCCGGCCAATCCGGCGGAACGATCACCACGACCTTCCACCACCCCTTCTACGACCCCACCCAAGGCGCATTCGTCCAGGCCCAGTACCTCAAGCCCGGCGACGACCTGCAAACCCCGACCGGCGCCGCACAGATCACCGCAGTCCACCTCTTCCACGCCGACACCACCACCTACGACCTGACCATCGACGGCCTGCACACGTTCTACGTCGTGGCCGGAAATACGCCGGTCCTGGTTCACAACAACGATGACGAAACATGTCCGATGGGTAGCAGAACCGACTTCATCCATGCGACCAGCCTGGAGTCGGCGAACAACATCATCAACAATGGATTGGATTCCAGCGAGAACATCAGGAGTATGACGGCAAACTCGACTGGATCAAAGGCCCCGGGCTCGTTCTTTACAGCCAAGGTCGTTGATCCAGGTGATATTGACACTCCGATCGATGCCGCATTCGGTTGGCGGCCGAAGTCAGAGTGTTTCATCGTATGCCGGCTGCCTGATTCCCTGGTCAGTCAGCTTGAAAATGCCGGGCAGCTGAAGCACACCGTTCTTCCATTCCAATCCGTCTTCTCGCCGGATGCGTTTCCAGCAATAAACGAGGCGATGGAGAACGGCAGCGGTGAGTGGGTAGGCCCGGTCATCCCGGCGAATCGCAGGTAGGTGACGGCAGGTGCGGAGCCACGAGGGCTTCACGTGAGCAGCCTGTCGGCCGCCGCCCGGGCGTGTCACCAGCACGCTTTCGAAGGGCGGCAGGTCGTCCTCGATCGGTATGAGGCGCACCGGGAGGATGCTGCCGAAGATCGGGCCGACCTGGTCGCCGGTCAGCCAGGCCCAGTCGCCGTCCTAAAGTGCGGCTGCGAGGTCGTTGTAGCCGTTCGCCGTGAAGGGCTTGCGCCGATAGGCCAGGCCGGGAGGGAACGCCGCCTCGGGAAAGACTGCGTCTCCCATGTGCGGGCAGCGCATGACCTGATTGATCCCCCATACGTCGATCTCGGCCAGCCGGATCGAACGCCGGTCGGCGAGCCGGTGGTTTGAACCCACCAGGGCGGCGCGGCCCTGCCGTGCGATGACCGGGCCCTCCGTGAGATCGGTCAGCTTGTCCGTTCGGAACATCGCGAGCACGTCGACCGTTCCGTCGCGGTCGTCGTGCGGGTCGCGTTGGGACCAGGGTAGCTCCATGTATTGGTATTCGAGGTCTTCCTGAGCGCACTGGGCCATGGCGACGAGCGCGGGTAGCGCAGGCATCGTCGATCCGGCTGCGCCAATGCGGGCGGTCGAACGGTGCTGGGGGACTGCCCGCCTGGTGCGATTCACGGCTGCCAGCAGGCTCGCGTACGGCGGGGCGACCTCCTCGCGGAACCGTTCGCCGAGCGGGGTGAGGGCGACGCGCCGGCTCGAGCGGTCGAAGAGGCGCCCTCCGAGGTTGCGTTCGAGGGCCGCGATGGTCTTGCTCACCCGCGACTGGGTCAGGTGCAGGCGCTGGGCGGTCCGGCCGAAGTGCAGTTCGTCGCACAGGGCGAGGAAGACGCGGACGTCTGCCAACTCCACGGTGGAGCCCGTCGACTGGATCATGGTCACGACGATATCGGCAATGCGCTGGCAGCGGCGGTGTCAGCACCTCCACATGATGAGCAGAAAACTAATACTCGTATACTGATGTGATGCCGCCGGCCGGGATCGATGCCCTGGCGGAATGGCAGTGTTGCCGACTGCGCCGTTGATCGGCCGCGCCTGCCTGAAGGACCATCTTTGTGAGCAGGGCACATCATCGCTGCTGCTCCCAGCCAATCTACGAATCTTGATAGGCGTTCCTTCATGCCCGAAATCCGTGCCGCGGCGGCGACCGCACCGCACGCCCCGTTCGCCCTCACGTCAGTCGTCCTCGATGAGCCGCGGGCTGACGAAGTGCTCGTCCGGATCGTCGCGTCCGGGCTGTGTGCGACCGACCTGCATGCTCGCGACGGTGATCTGCCGATCCCGCTGCCCGCGGTGCTCGGCCACGAGGGCAGCGGCGTGGTGGCCGCGGTCGGCAGCTCGGTGCGCACCGTGGCGCCGGGCGACTCGGTCGTCCTCGGCTGGCCGTCGTGCGGCACGTGCCGCAACTGCCGCGGCGGCGAGCCGAGCTACTGCGCGGAGTTTCTCACCCTGTGCTTCAGCGGCGCGCGCCCGGACGGGACGACCGCGGTTCGCGCCGGGTCCGGTTCCGGGTCCGGGTCGTCCCGCGCTCCCCTCGCAGATCACTTCTTCGGCCAGTCGAGCTTCGCTGAATACGCCACCGTCCAGGAGCGCACCGTCGTCCGCGTGCCGTCCGCGGCGCCGCTTCCGCTGCTCGGGCCGCTCGGCTGCGGCGTGGGCACCGGCGCCGGCGCGGTTTTCAATGCGCTGATGCCGCCTCCGGGCTCCACGCTCGCCGTCTTCGGTCCGGGCGCGGTCGGGCTGTCGGCGATCATGGCCGCCCGCGTCGCCGGATGCGCGCGCGTCATCGCCGTCGCGCGCAATGACCGGCAGCTCGCACAGGCACTCGACCTCGGTGCGACCGACGTCGTCGACACGCGCGCCGACGACGCGGTCGTGGCGATCACGGCGCTCACCGGCGAAGGCGCCGATTTCACGGTTGAGTGCATGGGCCACCCCGACGTCGTGCGGCAGGCAGTCGATGCCTTACGTCCGCTGGGCACATGTGCGCTCGTGGGTGTCTCGCCGCCCGGCACACAGGTGCATCTCGATCACGCCGCGATCATCCTCGGCCGCCGCGTGGTCGGGGTGAACGGCTACGCCGGGCCGGGCGACCTGCTGATCAACCGCCTTGTCGAGCTGCACGCGCAGGGCCGGTTTCCGTTCGACCGCCTCATCACCACATATCCCTTCGAACGCATCAACGAGGCGGTGGCCGACGTGCAGCGGCGAATCGCCGTCAAGGCGGTGCTGCTCATGCCGAACTCGCTCAGCGACCAGACCGGAGCATCACGATGACGACTTCGACCATGCCGATCACGAACGACCCGGCCGCCCTGCGCGAGCAGGTTCGCAGCCTGACGGCCGGACAGCTTTACATCGACGGCGTCTGGCGCGAGGCGTCCGACGGCGCCCGCGTGCCGACCATCGACCCCTCCACCGAGAACGCGGTCACCACCGTGGCGAGCGGGACGCCCGCCGACACCGATGCGGCCGTCGACGCGGCCCGCCGGGCCTTCGACGAGGGCGGGTGGGGCGCCATGAACCCGATCGAGCGGGGCAGGATCATCGCCCGGATCGGGGAGCTGATGGCCGACTTCGCCGAGGACCTCGCCATCCGGGAGACGATCGACGTCGGAAAGCCGATCACCCCGACGCGGGCCTTCGACGTGCCCCAGGCCGCCGTCCTGTTCGGCTACTACGGCGCGCTCGCGGGCGAACTCGACGGCGCCAGCCGGCCCGGGTCCGGCGCGAGCATGGCCTACACGCGACGCGAGCCGCTCGGTGTGGTCGGCGCGATCACGCCGTTCAACTTCCCGCTGAACCTCGCCGTCAACAAGATCGCCCCCGCGCTCGCCGCCGGGAACACCGTCGTGCACAAGCCGGCCCTGCAGACGTCGCTCTCGGCACTCCTGCTGCCCGACATCTTCGCCGAGGCCGGCCTGCCGGCCGGTGTCTACAACCTGGTCACCGGCGAGGGCGCCGTCGTCGGCGACCGTCTCGTCGCCGGTCCGGGCGTCGACAAGATCGCGTTCACCGGCTCGACCGGCGTCGGCATCCGCACGCAGACGGCGGCGGCCGCCGGCCTGAAGCGGGTGACGCTCGAGCTCGGCGGCAAGAACGCGCTGATCGTGCTCGCCGACGCCGTCCGCGGACCGGACGCCGATCTCGACCGGCTCGTCGAGACGATCTTCCAGGCGGCTTTCTTCAACTGCGGCCAGTTCTGCATGGGCTGCTCGCGGCTGATCGTCGAGCGCGGCGTCCACGACGAACTCGTCGAAGCGCTGGTGGCCCGAATCGGCCGGGCCCGGGTCGGCGACCCGTTCGACGCCGCCACGCAGGTCGGACCGCTCGCCCACCAGGCCCAGTTCGACAAGGTGCGGCAGTACGTTGATATCTCGCGCCGAGAGGGAGCGCGCGTTCAGTGCGGGGGAGAGCCCCTCACCGTCGCCGCAACCGGCGGCCGCGGCTACTTCCACGAACTCACACTGCTGACAGGCGTGACGCCGGCAATGCGTGTCGCCCAAGAGGAGATCTTCGGGCCCGTACTGTCAGTGCTCAGGGCTGACGATGCCGACCATGCCGTGCGGATAGCAAACGCCGTCCCCTACGGCCTCTCGGCCGGAGTCGCCACGACCGACCTGACCCGCGCGCATCTCATCGCGCACCGCCTGCAGGCCGGCATGGTGTGGGTCAATACGTGGGCTGAGTTCACCGCTCGCACCCCGTTCGGCGGCTACAAGAAGTCCGGCTACGGACGAGAACTCGGTCCGGAGGGGATCGACGAGTATCTGCAGACCAAGACCGTCTACCTGCACCTGGGCGCATGATGCTCTCCACGGCCGAGGCGCCGCCCGCCGAAGTCGCGGAACCGACGGCCACGAGCGTCGGCATCCTCTGCGGGCTGTATCTCGCACCGACCGCCCTCGGGTTCTCGGCTGCGCCCGTGGCACTGCCGACACTGGCCGCCGACCTGCACGCGAGCGGCGGATCGAGTGCCTGGGCGCTGGTCGCCTACTCGCTGACGACCGCCGTGCTGACCGCGCTGGCCGGCAACATCGCCGACCGTCGAGGCCTGCGGCCGCCGGCCGTCCTCTCCGCGGCGGCCCTCATCGTCGGCTCAGGGCTCATACTCACCGCCGGCGACCTGCCGCTGGTCGTCCTCGGCCGGCTCGTCCAGGGCGTCGGCGCGGGCGCGGTCGGCGTGACCGCGTTCCGGTTGCCCAGCCTGCTCATCTCGGACGCCCGGTTGCGCGGCCGCGCCCTCGGCGTCATGGGGTCCGTCGTCGGCGTCGCCTCCGGCACCGGCCCGCTGCTCGGCGGTGCGCTGACGGCCTGGTGGTCGTGGCGGGGCGCACTCGCGCTGCCGCTGCTCAGCGTCGCCGTCATCGGCAATGTTCTGCGACGCACGCCCTCCGCGACCCCGAGTGCGGCGCGCCTGGACGTGCGCGGCGCGACTCTCACCGCTGCGGGAATCGCCGCAGTGACAGTACTCATCGAAGCGCGCACCACCGGCCTGGCGGTTCCGGTCACGATCGCCGTCGCCGTGCTCGTCGCGTGTCCGCCGTCGCAGTCTATTTACACGTGCGGGCGAGACCGGACGGCTTCCTGCCGATCGACGTGCTCTGCGAGCGGGAGTTCGGGCTCGCCGCCGCCACCGGCTTCACCCTCTTCGCCGGCTACCTCATCATGGTGTTCGCTGCGCCGCTCCTGATCGACGACGGGCGCCACCTCAGCTCGATCACGGTCGGGCTGGTGCTGCTGCCCGCCAGGCTCGTCAGCGTCGCGGTCTCGCGGGCCGCCGGGACCGTGGTGCGGCGAACCGGCCCGTGGCCCCTGGCGACCGCCCTGGCGATCGCCAGCACGTGCGGCCTGCTGCTCGCCGCGGCGGCGGGCCGGACGCCCGTCGCCGTGGTGGCCTCGCTCGCCGCGTGCGTCGCCGGCTTCAGCGCCGGGCAGGTCACGCTCATGGCCGCGCTGCCGGGCATCGTCACCGCGTCGCGGCAGGGCGTGGCGACCGGGCTGTTCCAGCTCGTCTTCATCACCGGGGGCTCGATCGGCGCGGCCGGCGTCGGCGCGCTCGTCGCCGTGCTCGACCTGCGCACCGCCCTCGCCCTGCTCGCCCCACTGCCGGCGGCGGGGGTCGTCCTCGCGAGGCTCGGCCGACGGTCCCGGCGCCGTCGGCGATGAGGCCGAACCCCTCCGATTGCCTGGATGGATTAACCGGATCTCGGTGGCGGCTCACTCGTTTCCGCTGCTCGGGCCGAATACGGCGCCGGAGGCGGATCCTGCGGCACGCCCCCGCGGCTCGTCCAGTCGGGTGTTTGCGGCTTTGGAGATGATCTTGGCTGGGGATGGTGCTCGTCGAACGGCCGCGGCGCCGACGCGTTCGGGGTCGTGGGTCGTTCAGCGTTCGGTACGGAGATCATCTGCAAAGGAGAAACCCATGACCACTCTCGAGCTCGAGCTCACCGAGGTCGCGCCGCGCGACGCCGGCGAACTGGACCAGCAGAACCCCTTCGAGGAGTGCTCCTTCGAGGACGTCGATCGGCACATCATCGAGTCGTGCCTGACGACCTGCACCTGGGGCTTCACCTACCTCTGCGACTCCTACACCACGACCTGGTAACACCGGGTCGCGTTTGAGGAGTCCGCAGACTCTCGGGTTCCGGGCGGCGCCGTAAGCCGCCCGGAACCTCCATGTATCCGGCAATTAACATCAAGTTAACCAACCATGTGATCGCGCAACCGAGATGGGCTGATCTTCCGTGACCGCCGTGACGACCGATCGCGCCGCGACCCCGTGCTACCTGCCCGCCGTCGCCGCGGCCGCGGACCGCGCCGGCCGGCGTCTTCGCCCCACACCGCAGTGGACCTATGTCGAACGGCCCGATGCGCAGCGCCCGGCGCACGGCTGGAAGCTGCACCTGTCCGCCCGCCCGGCCGCGCTCGGCGAGACGCTCGACCGCGCCCTGCCCGTTCTGACCGCCGCCGCGTGCGACTTCAAGACGGTGCCGAGCGTCGAAGCCCTGGCCGAGCTGAACTCCGCGCAGGCGGCCAATCCCGCGTCTGTGGGCAAGGCCGTGACCGTCTACCCCGCGCAGGACCCCGATGCCCTCACCGAGCTGGCCCGCCGGCTGGCCCGGGCTCTGTCGGGAATGACCGCGCCGGTGATCCGCAGCGATCGCCGCGTGGCCGGCGACGCCCCGGTCTACTACCGCTACGGGCCCTTCGGCCAGTGCTGGCGCATCGACGCGAACGGCGAGCCCGAACTGATCATGTACGGTCCGGACGGTCAGGACTTCCCCGGGCTGGCAGGGCTGTTCTACTCCTGCCCGCCCTGGGCCGGCGACCCGTTCTGCGCACCCGTGCCCGCCAAGTCCGCTCCAGCGGAGGGGGCCGCTCCCGCCGCGGCGCTGCTCGGCGGGCGTTACCGGTTGGAGCGGTGCGTGCAGAGCACGGCGCGCGGCGCGGTCTACCGGGCGCACGACACCACCTCCGGCGGCGCGGTGTTCGTCAAACAGGCCTACGCGTGGGTGGGCGAACGCCCCGATGGCTCGGATACGCGCATGCTGCTGCGCAACGGGCGGCGCATCCTCGCGCACCTGGACGGCGCCGGAAACACGCCCCGGCTCGTGGACCACTTCCGGCACGGCACGGACGAGTACCTCGTCACGCCGAATCTCGGTGCGTCCACCCTGCGCGCCGACGTGGCCGAACACGGTGTCTACCTGGACCCGGTCGACACCCCCGCCCCGGCCCGCGTGGACGGCGCGACCCTGTCCGGGCTGGCCCGCCGCCTCCTCGAACTGCTGGACGCCGTGCACGCCCGCGGCGTCGTCGTGCGGGACCTGGCGCCGAAGAACCTCATCCTCGGCGAGGGCGGGAAGCTGCACATCATCGACCTCGACATCGCCGCCTGCCGGGGCCTGCAACTCCCAGGCCACACACCCGGCTACGCCGCGCCCGCGCAGCGGGACAATCCTCCGGCGCGCAGCGAAGACGACTACTACTCCCTGGGCGCCACCCTCTTCCACGCCGCCACCGGACTGGAGCCCGTCGTCGACGAGAAGGACGGCCCGGCTCGCGAGCGGACCCTGACCCGCCTGGCCGACCTGTACCCGGCCGTGGCCGAGGGCACCGCCCGCGGCGCGCTCGCCCTCATCCCGGATCTGCTGCACGAGGACGCAGCACACAGAGCCCGCGCTGCCGAGCGGCTGCGTACCGGAGCCGAAGAGCTCACGGGGCAGAGCACGTGCATCGCCGACACGTCGATGACCGACCGGGAACTCGACCGGACCACCGAGCGCCTGCTGCGCGAACTTCACCATTACGCGCAGCAGACCACCGGCCCACAGCGGGGCACTCCGGCGTCCACGACCCTGTTCAGCGGCACCGCCGGAATCGCCCTCGAACTGCTCCGGCACCCCGACCCCGCCTCCCAGCGCGCAGCACTGCGCCTGGCCGCCCACGCGGCCCACCCCGACCGGGTTCTGGCGTCCGAGGGCTGGATGTTCGGCGCCACCGGCACCGCGGTGGCGCTCGCCGCCGTCGCGCGCCACATCCGCTCCGGCCCTGCGCCCGTCACCGGTGCCGATGCCGATGCCGAGGATGTGCCGAACGCCGACGCGCTGGCCGCGGCCGCCGCCCGGCTCGCCCCGCCCGACCCCACCCTGCTGCCCGGGCCCGACCAGGCGACCGACGACTGTACCCACGGACTGGCCGGCCTCGGACTGGCGCACCTGCGCCTGGCCGACCTGCTCGGCGACCCCCGGCACGCGACCGTCGCAGAACACTGTCTGACCCGCCTGGCCGGCGGCGACTGCCGGACCGCCGCGGACGGCAGCGAAACCGACCGGCCCGGCACCGGCGCGAGCGTGCGGCACGGACACGCCCACGGCACCGCCGGGCTCCTGGGTTTCCTGTTGGCCTACCGCGGATCAGGGCGGGAACACCCCGCGAGCGATGCGGCCTGCGAACAGTGGACCACGGCCCTGGTCCGGCAAACGCACGAGATGATCGCCGCCACCGCGCTGCCGACCTGCCGTCCGCTCGTGCTGTCGTGGTGCCAGGGCCTGGCCGGAGTCGGCCACACCCTGCTGTACGCCGGCCGCATCCTGCACCGGCCCGACCTGACCGACCTCGCCGCGCAGGCAGGCCTCGCCGCCGCGCCCTTCGCGCAGCGCACCGCCGTCGTCAACCAGTGCTGTGGAATGGCCGGGTTCGGCGAGTTCCTGCTGGACCTGGCACACGAGACCGGCGAGGCGGAATTCACCCGCCAGGCCCGCCGCATCGCCGTCCTGGCCGCCACCCGCGCCCCTGCGGCGCCGACCCCGCCCGACGCCTTGACCACCCGTCTCGCCAGCTTCGGCTACGGCAGCGCGGGCGTGCTCGCCTTCCTGCGCCGGGCGCGCCAGCACCCCGCGCACATCGAAAGCGACGACGACAGCGCCCTGCGGCCCACCCGACCGTGGTGAGGCTGAACCGCTCTGGTTCTGCGCCCGACCAGGCCGGGTCGGCTCAGTAGTCCCCGCCGGCCGCCTCGACAGCGTTGATTCTGGCGGTGACCGCACGCCCGGATTCCGTGGCCCCGCTGAAGGACTGGAACGAGGAATCCATGGTGGGCAGCGCTTCCGTGTACTGCTTGGCGCGGATCTCTGCGAGCCCTGACATGCAGGTCGCAGCTCCCGCACGCGTCTCGCCGACGAACGCGGCCCAGGACGCTTGGGCCTGCAAGTCGGGAACGGTGAAGTAGGCCGCGGCCTGGCCGCCCATCGTCCGAAGGTCTTCGCATACTGATGTGATCTCGGCCGGCAGCGCGGGATACGTGGGATCGGCGCTGATCCGGCGCTCCATCTCCTGGAGGTCCGCAGTGAAGCGGGTGATGTAGGCGCTGCCGCCGAGCTCGCTCCAGTATCGGACCTGCTCGGCCTTCTCCCAGGGCGGGGCTTGCTGTGTGGTGGTCGTCACGGCGGTGCGGTAGTCGCTTTGCACCGCAGCGATGTTCTGGCCGCTGATCTGTCTCGGCCACTGCTCGACGATGCCCGCCGCGGCGGCGCCGAGGCTGGCGAGCAACGCCAGGACGGCCAGACCTGGACCGGTTAGGCGAGCGGCCGGAAGCCGCGGTGAGGCGATCGCAGCTTGCTGCGAGATATGCCGAGGCGTGCGACCGCGCACCCTGCGCAAGAGGCCGGGTGTTGCTGCGGGTGTTGCTGCGAGCCCGGCGGCGAGGAAGCTGACGACGGCCCCGACGACCAGAACGCCGTCGAGCTGCATGTGCAGACCCCACGGGATCAGGCTCGGCCGCCACGCGCAGGTGGTTTCCAGGGTGTTCAGAGGGCTGATGCACCCGTCGGCGGATACGAGCGCTGCCAAACCGGCGAAACCGGCCAATGCGGCGGCCTCGGCGGCGATCAGCGTGCGCGCCAGCCGGTAAGGCCCCGGCTGCAGACTCACGAGCAGCGCGACCACGACGACGGGGAGGAGCTGGGCGAGGAACAGCAACGTCCAGTATGTCAGTTCATAGATTCCATAGAGCCGTGGTGTCGCCGGCTGGGAGGAATGCATGAACACCTGCACGCCCACCACGGCCGCCCAGGACGAGACGGCTCCCCCCGCCGCGATGATCATCGGCGTGCGCAGCGAAGGCAGGTCGGTGCCTTCGGTCTGCCACGCATCCTGGGCGCCGTCGAGTGCGTATGCCCACGGGCGAGCCTGTTCATGGCTGCGTCGGAGCATCCAGGCGAGCAAGGGCGCGAGCCACACTCCGGCCACCGCGAGCAGGTCGACGGCCGGAAGAACCAGCGGGCTGAGTGTGGGTTGGATCCAGGTGGTCACGGTGAGCACCGTGGAGTGGACGACCGGTCCGGCATACGTGTAAAGCAGGATTGCTCGCGATTCACCAGGGCTGATATACCAGCCGGCGGCGTAGGCTTCACCGTCCTCCGACCACCAGAAGAACCACCAGGACAGCAGGAGCAGGCCGCCGGCCAGGCACGGCAGCATGGCCGGCCACAGCCGTCGGCCACGCCAGCGTGCGAGCCACAGACGCGCGCACTGCGTTGTCCACCAGGCAAACCCCACAGCCGCGAACACCGCGGCCAGCAGGAACTCGGGCCGGGTGGGCCACAGCTGGTCGATGGTGCCCTGACCGCTGTCGAGATCACCGATCACGAGCCCGGCGCCAAGCCACAGACCGGTACGCACGCCGGTGGGCATCCGATCGGGATCGGTCAACGCGCGGTGGGCCGCCGCCCGCCACAGCGCGACGGCGACTACCACGGTCACAAGTGCCGCCGCGAACGCGGAGGCGCCCTGGACGGCCCATGCAGACGTCAGCCAGTTGCCATCCTGTCCGTAGGCCTCGATGAAGTACTCGATGTTCGTGTAGACCAGCGCAGCGGCCACACCGCTGAGAAAGACCGGCACGGCCTGGACGAGGAAGAGCTGCCGGTTGTCGTCGAGGGCCTCGTTGCGCAGATTCCAGCGTGGGTGGGTGCTCCACAGCTGGACGAAGGAGGTCGCCAGCCGGCGCCCCGGCGCAGGCGGACCAGGGTTCGTATCGCGCTGCAGGGGTTTCCAGATCGTCGTACTCGCCCCGCGCCGGACAGCGTCGAGGTCCGCGTAGATCTCGCGGCTGCGCAGGATGTCGCACCGGGCCAGATAGCCGAGGGCGAGCAGGGCCAGGGTGGCGATCAGGGCCCGATTGTCGATCGGGCCGGCCGTGGACCAGATCGTCCAGGCCGAGCCGTGCAGAACCAGCAGAACACACCAGATCAGATACGGGATGAGCGCGAGCAGGAGAAACGCCCGCCACACCGCGATCGTGGCGCGCGCGGCCGTGACGTCGCCGTAGCGGATATGGGCCAGTTCATGGAGCACGACTCCCTTGAGCAGTTCCTCGCCTGTGGGCCGGTCGGCGTCCTCCGCCCGGCGATCAGTGTTCTGCGAGAACGCCACCAACAGGCCCCTGTTCAGGCAGAGCACAGGGTTACGCGTGCTTCCGAACACCATCGCGCTCTTCGACAGTGAAGCGTCATAAACGAGCTTTGCCTTGCCTTCGAGGCCAGCATCGCGCAGCAGACTCTTCACGACCCGGTCGGCTGACCCATCCGCGTAGCGCTCGAGCGGGGTGACGCGCCCTTCACGGCTCTTCCACCGCCGGTCGGCGTGGAACAGCAGGACCGCGACAAGCAGGATCAGCAGCGGCCATCCGAGTGTGAGCCACCATGGCGGTGGCGGGGCATAGCGGTTCTCGCACGCCGTGTACGCGTACCACTGTGTGGTGCGGGCTATGAGCGTTGCGCTGTCCACCGGGTGGGTCAGGTCGGCGCCCGCGGCCAGCATGCATTCGGTGATCCTGGACGCGGTCTTCGGGAAGCTGAAATCCAGGCACATCCGAGCACTGCTGACCAGGACCAGGACGAGCAGCAGCGCAAAGCGCGCGTTGGTTCCGGCCGGCATCAGCCGTTCATCGACCCGACGGGCAGCCGACTGCAGGGAACCGGCCGCCGGTGTCACGCTCACGGCTCATCCCGAGAACCGGCCTGCGGTGCCACTGCCGTGCCGGTCGGCCGATGCGGTGCCGAAGGAGGGATCGAGAGCTCTCGAAACACCCTGTCGGCCACCGCGACCGCGCGCCTCTCGCCGAACTTCGCCGCCTTCATCGCCTCGTAGACCCGGTTGCGCACCATTTCGACCTGCGCGGGGCTGAGCGGCGGAATCCGCACGGGCTCGGCCTGGCGACGCCGCAGCCTCCGTATCAGGGCCCGCAGCCGCGAATCGGCACCACGACCCGCGCCCGCGCCGAGCTCCCGGGCGGCTTGGCCGACGGTCATCCACACGACCGACGCGACCAGCGCCACCGCCTCCGCGGTACCGAACCCCAGCGTCCTGCCGCGCGAACGCTTGGTGAGGCGACGCATCGCCGCGCCGTCCTCGAGCCCGCTCGTCTCGCCGACGATCGCCCGTTCTTCGGGCGCTTCCGTCTCCACCACGGCTCGCACGACGTCGCGCACTGCGATCCCGCCCCCGGCCACACCCATGCTCCACTCCCAGAAGCCGAACATCCGAACCACCTGATGCACTATCGGTTCAAAGCAGATGATGGCACGACTGATTGGATAGAGCAGAGCGTTCCGGCGCAAAACGCTCGCGACCGGAGCGTAGGGTGGCGACCCGGCGCCAATTCCGCGCGGGCCTGCTCAAGCGTCGAGGCGGAGCAGGTCGCGGCCGGCGCGGACCACGGTGGCGCGCACCTGCTGCGGGTCGTCGAGTTCGGCCGCTGATAAAGCCCCGTCGTGCAGGAGCACCAGGACGCGTCCGGCGTAGTCGGGGTCCGGGTGCCCGGCGCTTGCGGCGAGGCGGGTGACGGTCTCCTGGAACCAGGTGCGGTGGTCGGCGACCGCGGCGCGGACCGAGTTCTGCGGGTCCGGGTACTCCGCGGCGGCGTTGATGAAGTGACAGCCGCGGAAGCCCGCCGAGCAGGTGGTCCGGCCGATCAGGTCGAGCAGCGCGGCGGCGCTGTCCTGCGCGCTGCCCCGGTCGAGCGCCGCGGCCACGGCGCCGCGCAGGTCGGCGTCGGTGGCGCGCAGATAGGCCTCGACGAGGTCCTCTTTGGCCGGAAAGTGCCGGTAGAAAGTCGCTCTTGTCACTCCGGCCTCGGTGACGAGCCGGTCGACCGGCACGGTGTGGATGCCCTCCGTGTAGAAGAGCCGGCGGGCGGTCGCCAGCAGCCGCTCCCGGGGGCTCAACGCGGTCTCTGCCATGGCCCCGAGTATAGAGACAGAACGTTCTGTTGACTCTACCTCGACCGCCCCGTAGCCTCCTGAAAGTAGGTAGAACGAACGTTACGTCTACAGGCCGTTCGGCCTGACGAGAGGAACCCGGCCCTATGCCGTCGTCGAACTTTGCCGTCTATCTCGAGCGCAACGAGGCGTTCGCCGCCACGGACGCCAAGCTGCGCGTCCCCGAGATCCCGTTCGTCCCGTTCAAGCAGCTGTACCTGATCACCTGCGTCGACCCGCGCGTCGAGCCGGCGGCGATCGTCGGCGCAGAGTTCGGCGAGGCGATCGTCGCGCGCAACATCGGTGGCCGCGTCACCGACAGCGTCGTGCGCGACCTCGCCTGGATCTGCCACCTGCACGAGAACAAGACCCCGGACGCCGAATGGTTCGAGGTCGCAGTCATCCACCACACCGAGTGCGGCTCCGGACTGTTCGCCGACGCCGAATTGCGCCGCGGTTACGCGGCACGCGGCGGATACGACGAGGCCACCGCAGAGGCGATGGCCGTGCTCGACTTGCACGAGACCGTACGGCACGACGTCGAACTGCTCCGCTCGGCTCCCGCACTGGCCGGGAGCATCGAGAAGTTCAAGGTCGGCGGATACGCCTACGACATCAAGACCGGCCGGATCACCACGGTCGAGTCTCCGGGCTGAAGCTCGACGGTCAGATCGCTGATGTCCTGCTGACCGGGGTGCAGGTCAGTCAGGGTGGGTAGGTGCAGCCCTTGCGTTAGAAGCCGAGGCCGTCCATCCCCAGCTCGGGCGGTTCCGCGGCCGCATCCAGCTGCAGGATGTACATGATCGCCTCTGGACTGAGTTCGAGTTCATACTTTGTCTCGATCCGGGCGACGATGTATTCGATATCCGCGCCGTCCTCATGCAGCTCTATGATCTCTTCCTGAATCCCGTCCGACGGGAACTCCGCCGGCGGGCCGACCTGCCTCCGCGACTCTGCGCCGGAGATCGGGAACTCATTGCGCCTGCCGGTGTCGTCATCGTGGACCATGGTCACCGCCCCTCACCGATGACGCTAAGAAAGGCGCGCGGTGCGGGTCCATGACCGAAGTCGAGCAGGATCCTGACGAAGAGTCGGCGTATCCCTGACCAGACGGCCTTCGGCGGCTCAGGTGACGTGGCAGGATCCGAGGCGCCCGCACTGAGGAGCCCAGGAAGGGATTCGCCGATCCGGTGGTCGTTCGCATCGCGGTTGTCGAGCCTCTGCCGATGTTCCGGCAGGGAGTCGCGACCGTCCTGACAGAGGCCGGACATACGGTGGAGACTCCCGCCGACGTGGTGGCGTGGGCACGACAACAGGCCGGGACTCTCGTGCTGCTGACAGTGGTGTCGGAACGGCATTGGGAGCTGCTCGGACGGCTCTGCGCCGGTACGGCGGCCATACCGGTGATCGCATTGCTCGACGATCTGGCGGCCGGGGTTCGGGCGGTGCGGGCCGGTGCGCGGTCCGTACTACCGCGCGACGTCACCGATATGACGCTGCGGCGGACCGTGGCCGCGACGATCGAGGGTCAGGCGGTGATGCCCGCGGCCGTCGTGATCGCGCTCGCCGCGAGTTCTCCCGCCGCCGCGACTCCCTCGGCGCAGCAGTTGTCCTGGCTGCGGCGCCTGGCTACCGGCTCGACGGTCGGCCGGCTCGCTGATGAGGCCGGATACTCCGAGCGTGCGATGTTCCGGCTGCTGCAGGCGCTATATCAGCAGATGGGCGTGTCGAATCGGCTCGAGGCGATCATGCACGCGAAGGAGGCCGGCTGGCTCTGAGTCAGTCGGCTTGCTTCAGTTCGACGATGACGTCGCCCAGCCTGCCTGGACGGCTGCCGCACTGGTCGAGCCGGGTGAACATGACCTCCAAACGATTGTCGAGTGCTGGCGTCGGCGGGGAGATGCGCCGCGCGTCCTGTAGCGCCTTGACTGCGTCGCAAAGGTCGCTCCGGCCGTCCAGGTGCTGGCCGCAGATGGCGAAGGCATCGTACTGCAACGCTGCGAAGTCGAGCTGGTTGCGCGTGATGCGACTGGAGGCCTCCTCGTGGAGTCGGCGGAACAGTTCGTTCGCTCGAGGGTCGCCCTTCTGCCGGACGGCCAGGGCGTGCAATGCCAGCACGATGAGCGAGCGACGATTCTGGCGGTAGCGCCACGCTCCGCCGATCGCGTTATGCGCCTCCCTGGTCGTGCCCCTCTTCAGGTAGACGAGGCCGAGCGTGGTGCGTGCCTGCATCAGAGTGATCGGGTCCTGATCTTGCAGCGCCACTTCTTCGGCTTCCATCGCCTTCTGTTCGGCCGGTTCCAGTTCGCCCCGGTCGAAGAAAAAGTCGGCGCGAGCGTCGAGAAGCGAGGCGCGCAGCCAGTCGGCCTTCCCGATCGACTCCTCGGCGCTGTCGAGGTGCCGTTCGGCCTGATCCGGCCGCCCGAGCTCACCGAACCAGCGGGCGAGCTTGAGCGTGATCACGACGCCCCGCCAGGTCGCGACGTATTGTGCCTGCTCGGTGTCCGGGTAGTCGTCGAGATCGCGTGTCGCGAGTGCTTCCCGGGCGTACCTGATGGCCTGTTCGTAGTCCCCGTTGCGCCGGCGGCAGTCGGCGATGCCCTCCAGCATGCCCATCCTGGCGTCCGGTTTGTGCAGCCGGGCGGCCTCGTCTCGCGCGTGCTCGTACTGGCTGAGCGCGAGACCGATTTCGTGCTGCGCCCAGTACAGGTTCGCGAGGTTGCCGTGGACGAGAAGCTTATTCTCGGAATCCTGCCGCTGATCGGCGAGTTTCAGGGCCTCTCCGAGGGCGTCGCTCGCTTCCGGGAACCTTTCGAGTGCGGTGTAGATGATGCCGAGGCCGTTCTCGTTCGCCAGCTCCTGAAGCGGTGTGAGCCGCCCTTTGAGCTTCTTGCGCTGCTCGAGCAGCAGGTGCCGGCAGCTCCGGCGTTCCAGCAGCTTGTCGATGCGTTCGATCGACCTGTAGGCCGCTTTGGGCTGCTCGGCGTTGATCAGCGCAGCGAGCTCGGCGAGGTGCAGGCGGAGCCCGGCGACCTGTCGTGGGTCGTCGTTCCGGAGTCTCCTCAGCTGCTCCGCCGCGAACATGTAGCGGTCGCTCCTCTCCTTGTTGTCCTCTATCTGATGCATGATCAGGTGTCCGTCCTCGGGCGGAATCACGTACTGGTCGTCGCCCAGACGATAGACGACCTGGCTGCCCGCGAGTGTCTTCAATGCCTGATTCACCATCCCCGGGGAGTGGCACCCGGGAAACTCGTCTTCGAGGAGCCCGGCTATCGCGGACTCGGGGACCGGGGTGCCGAGAGCGGCGACCGCTTCGAGCACGCGCAGCTGCAGCTCGGACGCGTGCTGGACCAGGAGCCCGGTCAGGAATGTCTGCACATCCTTGATGTTTTGTTGGCTGAGCAGCCCGGTGAGTGCGGCGAGGTCGAGGCCGCTCTCCACCACCGCGACGACGGCGCACGCCAGCTCGGCAAGACGGGGATTGCCCTGCAGTTTGCTGAACAGCACGCTCTGCTTGTCCTCGGCGAGGGTACGAGGGTCGGTTCTGCGTAGGCGATCCAGATTGGCCAGGTGGCCGAGAAACTCATCGCGGGGCAGACTTCGCACGTGTATAGGGTGCTCGGCGGTGGGCCACGTTCCGTCGATAGAGACCGGATTGTGCTGTGTCACCAGGAGTACCGCGACCCGGTGTCCCTGCTCGCCTGCAATCAGCTCCAGGGCCTCGTCCAGGTCGGAATCCACGAGCTTTCCGGTCGTCGGGTCGAGCAGTTCCTCGGCGGAGTCCACCGCCACCACGACGGGTGAGTCGCCGAGCGTGCGCAGGGTGGACTCCAACCGCACGAGCGACGAACGTCCCGGTTTGCGAGGAGCCGTGGGATCGTCATCGCCCTGGACGTAGTCGATCAGCCTGGTCACGTCCAGCCGATCGGCTGCGCGCAGGTCATGGCAGTGAATGCGCGGACGAATTCCCTGGGCCGTCTTCCCGGGCAGGTCCGCCAGGACCGCGTCGACCAGTTTGGTCTTGCCGATGCCGCGGTCCCCGGTCACCAAGACGACGCCCCATGGGCCGCCGGTCAACCTCGTCGACAGGTTGCGCACATCATCCTTGCGGTCCACCAGGTCTCCCCGCTGGGCCGTGACCGACGGTGGCGGTGCGGTGGTGGTCCGACTCTGGTTAGGGCGCTTCTGGAGGTAAGCCTCAGTGGCACATGCCGCCAGCTGGAGGCACCACTGTTTGGCCTCCTCCGGATCTCTGCAGCGCAGTTCCCGACCGAGATGGACGAGCCCGGCGCCCACCAGCGAGAGCAGGCACTGCTGGGTCCACACATCGCCCATTCCGCGGCTCGTCGCGAGCCTTTTCGACGCCTTATGAATCGCTACGCTGAGTTTTCTTATGTATTCGATCGACGTGGAGACGTCACGATAATCCGGGTCTACAAGTACCCTGGCGACATCCCATCGTATTTCTGGCAAGAATTGATCGAATCTATCTATGGTGAGTGCGACCAGAAGGTGCATCGGGTCGCGTGTCAGCAATGCCGAATCGGAGTAGCGGTCGTAGTCGATGAGAATGTATTCGTCGTGCCGCGGTTCCCGTACTGCTGGAATGATGACGTTGCGACCGCTGAGGTCGCCGTGTGCTTTACCGACAACGAGGTCTTCGATGATTTCGCGGCTCACGTCGTCGTAGAGCAGGCGGAACGGATTGGGTAACTCCCTTGGCCAGTCCGCTGCTCCCAAGTGAGTGGTCCCCTTGACCTCGACATTGTGATCACGCGCCCACTTCTCGGCTTCGCTCCGCCGCCGCTTGATCATTCCGGTGAGCACCTCGCCGACCGTTCCCTGTGCCCTGGCCGGAACCTTATTGCGATTCCAGCCCGACACGACGGAGCGGACGATTGTCGCGCATCGCTTTGGAAAATCGCGATCGTCGAAACGATCGGCCAAAGACTTGATTCCGTCGAGATCTCCATAGGCGACATCGAGGAAGACCGCCCTCCAGCTGCCGAGGCGGATCGTCTGCTCCTCTATCGCTGCCAGATGCCGACTGAAGTCGCCCGCCTCCAGCCGGGCCCGATGCATATTCTGAATACTCGCCGTGCCGCCCTCGGAAAAGAACTTGACGACCACCTGATCGGTATCGCCGTCTTCTCGCACCCGCACGGCGAGCGCGACCGGAGAGCCGCTTCGGCCGTCGGCGAACCATCGACGGTGCTTGAGGTCGAACGGTTCATCCGCGACCCACGCTTCCAGCGCGGTCACGACGTCCCCCAGTTCGGTCGCCCACTTCTCCTGGTCATACAGCCTCGCCATGCCACCCCCCAAAACCTCAGATAGCCGGTTACCTGTGAATCTATACTTCAAGAATGATCGACTGAATGGGCGGCGCGCAGACAAATGAAGAGGGGATGCTATGGCCGACGAGCTTTCTGATCGGGCCAAGGTCAGGAAAGACTTGCTGTGGGGCATGTACACGGACCTGCGGACGCATGCCCGGCATGCCGAGACGCTGCGCGCCAATGTCGTGAACTTCATGCTCCTCATCGCCTCGGCCCTGATCGCGGTGATCACCAAGGACGGGAAGGTCTCCCGCAGTGATCTCCCGTTGTGCCTGGCGCTGGTCGTCGTCGGGATACTCGGCCTCGCCTTCGCCGCGTCCTACACCGAGCTCTTCGAGCGCAACAGGCGCCGGGCGGCAATGCTGCGCACGGCGCTCGACGACGAGTTCCTCGCTGATGGGATCACCATCGCCGCTCTCCTGCGGGAGGCGGACGAACAGCACCACTCCAACCGTCTGTACCGCTGGAGCCGACGCGTCACCGGCAGCACCCAGATCTTCTGGCCCGCGCTGGCGGCTCTGGTCACAATATCCGGGCTCGTACTTACCGCCATTGCGCTGTGAGCCGCCTCGCCTCGACCCGGCTGGCGATCTCATGAAGATTGTCGCTCAATCCTGAGCCTCACCGCGGTCACTGAGAGCGATCATGGATTTTTCCTGCGGAGTATTGCCGGGCTGTGGCGGCGGTGTTAGATTCGCGGCACAGCTTGTCCGACAATCCATCTGCCCGGACTCCACGGGAGTCCGGTCCGCCGCCGGTCGCTCAGGCGCGGCGGCATGACGCTGCATTGATGGCAGCACAAGAATTCAGTCTGCTTCAGGGCGGGTGTGGCGTCGCCATGCCCGGATATCCGGCCGGTCCGGCGGGCGCGGCCAAGGAGACGATGGTGTCTATCACTGCGCGCGGGCCTCGCCCCGAGGCCGAGGCCGAAGCCCTGCGCTTCGAGAACGTCAGCCTGCAGTTCCCGGGCGCGGCCCGGCCCGCGGTGCTCGACGTGTCCTTCCCGGTCGGGCGCGGAAAGTTCGTCGCGGTGATCGGGCCGAGCGGCTGCGGCAAGAGCACCCTGCTCAACCTCGCCGCCGGGCTGCTCGCGCCGAGCCGCGGCGCGGTCTACTTCGGCGGCGAGCCGGTGACCTCGGTCAACTCGGCCGCCGCGTACGTCACCCAGAAGGCCAACCTGCTGCCCTGGCTCAGCGTGCGCGCCAACGTCGGCCTGGCGCTGCGCCTGCGGCGGATGCCCAAGGCCGAGCGCGAACAGCGCATCGCCGAGTGGGTCGGCCGCGTCGGCCTCGACGGTTTCGAGGACTACTTCCCGCGCGAGCTGTCCGGCGGAATGCAGAAACGCTGCTCGATTGCGCGGGCCCTGATCTACGAGCCGTCGATCGTGCTGATGGACGAGCCGTTCGGGCCGCTCGACGCGATCACCCGGCTGGAGTTGCAGCAGGAGCTGCTCAACCTGTGGGAGCAGCAGCGCGGCACGCTCGTGTTCGTCACGCACGACCTGAACGAGGCGCTCTATCTGGCCGACGAGGTGGTGGTGATGTCCGAGGGGCCCGGCACCGTCCGGCGGATCCTGCCCGTGCCCCTCCCGCGTCCGCGCGTCATCGGCTCGCTGGTCGAGACGCCCGAGTTCGCCGAGCTCTACCAGGAGCTGTGGACCCTGTTCACGTCCTCGCGCACGACTTCGGGTGCGGGCGCGACCGTCTGATCCCGGTCGCCGACGGCTGCCAGAGAGGTATTGCCTTGATTTCTGTTTCCGAGAGCATCGCCGTGCCCAGCCCGCCGCAGCGGGTCTGGGAGGTGGTGTCCGAACCGGCCGAGGTCGTCGCCTGCATCGGCGGGGCCGAACTGCTGCGGGCCAACGAGGACGGCTCTTACGACGGCGCGCTGGTGGTCCGGTTCGGCGGGCTGCGGGTCAAGTTCGGCGCGCGGGTCGAGCTGGCGCTGGACCCGGCGCTGCGGGAGGGCCGGCTCACTGCCACCGGACGCGACGGGCAGCAGGCCACGCGCTTCCGCGGCGACGCGCGCTTCCAGGTGCTGCCGGACCCGGATGGCACCGGCTCGAGGGTCGTGCTGGATGGCGAGGTGCAGCTGAACGGGAAGCTCGCCGGGCTGGTCGAATCGGGCAGCGCCGCCGTGGTCTCCCGGATGACGCGGGAGTTCTCGGCGCAATTGGTGCAGCGCTGCGTCGGGCCCGTCGCGGTGGAGCGACCGGAGGGAGAGGCTGTCGGCGTTGGTCAGATGGCTGCGGCCGCGCAGCGCAGCGGAGTGCGGGCGTGGTGGGCGCGAATGTGGGCGAGGCTGCGTCGGGGTGCGGGTCGGCGGACGGTGGCCGGACCGGGTGCGGGCGCCGAGGCGGGAGGCCGGTCATGAATCAGCCGCAGCAGCCGCAACAGCCTGAACAGTCGCGACAGCCGCAGCGGCTCAACGGTGTGATCCGCCTGCTGGAGGAGGGGCGGCACGTCTTCGCGAGTTTCGCGGCGCCCGAGCCGTCCGCTGCCGTCGAGTATTCGTCCTCGCAGTACGACGCAATCGTCTTCGAAGCCGAGCACAAGCCGTGGGACGTGCTCGCGCTGCGCGACAGCCTGCAATACCTGCTGAACCGGCGTCAGATTGCTGAGTCCGCGAGCCTGGCGCCGTCGGTCACGCCGCTGGTGCGCATCCCGGTCAACGGGGGCGAGCGGGCGCAGTGGCAGGCGAAGCAGGCGCTCGACCTCGGGGCGTACGGCGTGGTGTGGCCGCATGTCTCGACCGTGGAAGAGGCCTACAACGCGGTGGCGGCCTGCCGGTATCCGCGGCTGCCGGACGCAGAGCGCTACGAGCCGGCCGGTCTGCGCGGGGACGGTCCGGTCGCGGCGGCGCGGTACTGGGGGCTGTCCACCGCCGAGTACTACGCGCGCAGCGGGGTGTGGCCGCTCGACCCGGACGGCGAGGTCCTGGTCGTGCTCATGATCGAGGACCAGAACGGGATCCGGAACCTGCCGCAGATGCTCGATCGGGTACCCGGGATCGGGCTGGTGCTGATCGGGGAGGGGGATCTGAGCCAGGAGCTCGGCGTGCCGCGGCAGTACGAGCACCCGCTGGTCGCCGAGAGCCGGCGGCGCATCGCCGAGATCTGCCATGAGCACGGGGTCGCGGTCGGACACCCGCACGTGACGCCGGGGAACCTGAAGCAGGTGCTGGACGAGGGTTATCGGTTCCTGATGTCCGCGCCGGTGCGCTCCCACCCGGCCCTCGACCTCGGCCGCGAGCTGACCGGCCGGGACGCCGACGCCGCCGGGCCGGCTGAGAAAGGACTCTGAGATGACTGCCGGGATGACGATCGACTGCCACGGGCACTTCACCACGGCGCCGTCGGCCCTCGGGGCGTGGCGGGCGCGGCAGATCGAGGCCTTCGAGCGCTCCGGCGCGCGGGTCGGTCCGGGCGAGCTGGAGATCGGCGACGACGAGATCCGCGCGGCCGTGGAGGGCGGGCAGCTCAAGCTTCAGCAGGAGCGCGGCACGGACCTGACGGTGTTCTCCTCGGGCGCCGGAAAGATGGCCCACCACCACGGCGACGGGCGCACCAGCCTGGACTGGGCCCGGGTCAGCAACGACCTGATCGCCCGGGTGTGCCGGCTCTTCCCCGGCCGCTTCGTCGGGGCCTGTCAGCTCCCGCAGTCGCCCGGCGACGGGCTCGCCGAGAGCGTGCGCCGGTCTGCAGAGGAGGTGCGGCGCTGTGTGGAAGAACTCGACTTCGTCGGCTGCCTGCTCAATCCCGACCCCTCGGACGGCTACTGGCAGGCGCCGCCGCTGACGGACAAGGTCTACTACCCGCTCTACGAGACGCTGGTCGAGCTCGACGTGCCGGCGATGGTCCACGTGGCGATGTCGCGCAACGACGCGGTGCAGGGAACCTGCGCCCACTACCTCAACGGCGACACCGCCGTGTTCATGCAGCTGTGCATGTCAGACCTCTTCCGCGACTTCCCGACGCTCAAGCTCATCCTGCCGCACGGCGGCGGCGCAGTGCCCTACCACTGGGGGCGATATCGCGGCGTGATGCTCGACCAGGGCCGGCCCGCGCTGGAGGAGCATGTCCTGAACAACGTGTTCTTCGACACCTGCGTCTACCATCGGCGCGGCCTCGAGCTGCTGCTCGACGTCATCCCGGCGGGCAACGTCCTGTTCGCCTCGGAGATGATCGGCGCGGTGCGCGCGGTGGATCCGCAGACCGGCCGCCGCTTCGACGACGTCAAGTTCCTGCTGGACTCGATCGACTCGCTCGGCGGCGAGGACCGGCGCGCCGTGTACGGCGACAACGCGCTGCGGGTCTTCGGGCGGCTGGAGCGCGTGCTCAAGGGAGGTCGCCCGTGAAGGCGTATGAGGCTCTTGCCGAAGCGTTCGTCCGAGAGGGCGCGAGCGACGTCTTCGGGATGATGGGCGACGCGAACATGCACTGGATGAACGCGCTGGCCCAGCGCGGAGTCCGGCTCTACGAGGTGCGCCACGAAGGCTCCGGGCTCGGCATGGCGGACGGATGGGCGCGGACCGCCGGGCGTCCCGGCGTGGTCACCACGACCAGCGGTCCGGGCGTGTCGCAGCTGGCCACCTCGATGATCGTGGCGAGCCGGGCGCGCACCCCGCTGGTGGCGTTCTGCGGCGAGACGGCGCTCGGCGACGAGCAGGCGGTGCAGTACCTCGACCAGCGCCGCTTCGCCGCGGCCGTCGAGTGCGGCTTCGTGCGGCTGGAGAAGCCGGGGCAGGCCTGGGAGGCCGCGCAGCGCGCGTTCTACCTGGCGCGGTCCGAGTCGCGGCCGGTGATGCTGAGCGCTCCGATCGACGTCCAGCTGGGCGAGGCGGAGGACGAGGGACCGTATACGCCCTCGGAGAACCTTGTGCGCGCCGCGCACCTGGCTCCGGACCCGGGGCAGATCGCAGCAGCCTGCGAGCTGATCAAGTCGAGCAAGCGCGTGGTTCTGATCGTGGGTCGCGGCGCGCGGCACGCGGACGTTGGCGATCTGCTGCTGGAACTGCATCGGCGCACCGGCGCGCTGCTGGCCACGACGCTGCAGGCGAAGAACTGGCTGTGCGATCGCACCGAGTTCCACGTCGGCCTGTCCGGGCTCTACGGCGCCAAGCCGGCGATGGGGCTGCTTCAGGAGGCCGACTGCGTGATCGCGGTCGGGGCGAGCCTGAACAAATACACCATCGAGCACGGATATCTCTACCCTGAGGCGCGGTACGTCCAGATCGACACGGCGCCGCACCGGGTGCTCGGCAACGGGGCCGTCGCCGACTGCTACATCCAGGCCGACGCGGTCAGCGGCGTCGCAGCCCTCGTCGAGGCCTTGGAGCGCGACCACGTCCAGCTCGAGGGCTACCACACGCAGGACGTGCTGCGCCGGCTGACCGAGCCGCTGTATGAGCCGTCTGATTCCCCCGGCGAGCCGGGGCGGATGGACCCGCGCGAGGCGATCCGGATCCTGGACGAGCAGCTGCCCGGCGAGCTCGGCCTCGTGCTCGGCAGCGGCCACCAGGTGGACTTCGGCACGATGCTCTTCCAGCGCTCCCGCGCCGTGCTGTCCAACTACGGCATGTTCGGCGCGATCGGCCAGGCCCCGCTGCTGGCGATCGGCCAGGTGGTGGCGCAGGGCGGCGCGCCCGGCTTCGTGGTCGAGGGCGACGCCAGCTTCCTGATGCACCTGCCGGAGTTCGAGACCGCGTGCCGGTACCGGCTGCCGCTGCTGGTGGTCGTGATGAACGACGAGGCGCTGGGCGCCGAGTACCACAAGGCCGCCGCGAAGGGCCTGGACCCGCAGCTCGCGGTGATCCCCAATCCCGAGCTGGGCCGGGTCGCCGAGGCGCTGGGCGGCGGCGGGGCGACCGTGCGCACCGCGCAGGAGCTGGGAGACGCACTCGCGGAATACGTGAGCGCGCCGCGCCCGACCGTCATCGACGTGCGGATCACCCGCGACGTGGTGAGCGTCCCGTACCGGCGGCTGCTCTACGGGGAGGACGTCTGATGTCGACGACCACCCAGGGCCGGATTCCGGGCCCGCGACGCCGGCCCGGTGCGCAGACCCGGCGGCCGGCCGAGTGGACGCCCGAGCTGCTGGAGAAGGTGGCGTGGCGCAAGCGGGCGGCGGCCGAGCCGTTCCGCGGCGTGGCCGCGTCGGAGGGCGTGCGGCCCGGCCTGTTCCCGCTGCGCGGCACCGGCGCGGACGTCTCCGGCGCCCGCTCGGCGGCGCTCGACTATCTGGCCGGGCTCACGCCGCCGCAGCTGGCCGAGGGCCGCTTCCCGATCGACGACGTCTCCTGGCGGCACTGGTCGAACGGCGCGCGGTACTTCCTGCGCCACGGCGTGTGCCTCGAAGAGTTCGACGACCGCGGGCGTGAGCGCGCGCTGGCGATCGTGCGCGCCAGCCTGAGCGAACCCGGCTACCGGCAGCTCGCCGACGTCATGCGGCTGAACCTGACGATCGGCGAGCTGCGCGGCGAGGAGCGCCTGCTCAACGAGTGGCTGTACTGGTTCAGCGTGTACGGCGAGCCGGGCTCGCCGGTCTGGGGCTGGCAGCTCGACGGCCACCACGCCAACGTGAACTGCGTCTTCGCCGGCGACCAGATGGTGTTGACGCCGAGTTTCCTGGGCGCCGAGCCGGTGGTCGCCGAATCCGGGAAATACGCCGGCACCGCCGTCTTCCGAGCCGAGGAAGCCATCGGCCAGCGGCTGTTCGACAGCTTCGACGAGGACCAGCGCCGGCTGGCGGTGATCGCCCGGGAGCTGCCGCTCGCTCCGTACGCCGGGGCGTTCACGGACAACCTCGACCTCGACTACGCCGGGATACCGCTGCGAGCACTCACCGCGAACCAGCGTGCGGTCCTGCACGACCTGATCGGGCTTTACATCGAGCGCGCGCCTGACGTACACGCCCGCGTGCGGTGGGACGAGGTGCGCGCGCACGAGGGCGAGACGTACTTCGCCTGGGCCGGGGACGGCGGGCCCGAATCGGTCTTCTACTACCGCGTGCACAGCCCCGTCGTGCTGATCGAGTTCGAGCACATGAGGGGCGTGATGTTCGACAACGACGTCCCGCTGCGGCACCACGTGCACACCATCGTGCGCACTCCCAACGGCAACGACTACGGCGCGGACCTGCTGCGGCAGCACCACGAGCGCCATCACCGGCGGCCGGCGGCGCGCGGTCCGGAGCAGCAGTGACCGAGGCGGCTGTGATCGAGGCAGCAGTGATCAAGGCAAGGAGTTCGACGTGAAAGTGGTACTGGGACGCGACGACCTCGCGCAGGCCGCGCTGGGCGCCGCCCGGCAGGCCGGGGCGCCGGCCGAGCGGCTCGACGTCAGTCCGGTCTACAAGGCGGCGAAGGGCTTCGTGAACGAGTCCTCGCCGGACGTGTGCGAGATCCCGATCGTGACGCTGCTGCAGGCGACCGCCTACGGAAAGCCGGTGGTGCTGCTGCCGCTCACCGCGCACGGCCGCTACCAGCACCAGACGCTTGTGAGTCTCAGCGGTCTGACCACGGCCGACCTGGCCGGAAGGCGGATCGGGGTGCGCTCGTGGGGCCAGACCACGGGGGTGTGGCTGCGCGGGTTCCTCACCGAGCAGTACGGCATCGACCTGCGCGCGTCCGAATGGTTCGCCTACGAGGACGGACACATATACGAGCACCGCGACCCCGAATGGGTGCACCGGCCGGCGCAGGGCGCCAAGCTCGCGGCGGACTTCCTGGAGGGGCGGCTCGACCTGGGCATCCTCGGCAACGAGCTGCCCAAGGACGAGCGCATCCGCCCCGTCATCGCGGACGCGCAGCAGGCGGCCGAGACGTGGTCGCGCGAGAAGGGCTTCATCCCGATCAACCACGTCATCGGCGTGAACGAGCAGACCGCGCGCGAGCACAGCGCGGCGATCCTCGCCGCGTATGACGCGATGCGCGCGGTTACCGAGGCCGCCGCCGAACCCGGGCCGATCACCAGGCACCCGGTCGGCTTCGCGGCGCTGCGCGGCCCGTTCACCCAGGCGGCGGCATACGCGGTGGAGCAGGAAGTACTGCCCAAGCCGGTGGAATTCGATGAGCTGATCGAACGATCGTGCGCGGCGTTGGGCGTGCCGGCGTCCCGGCTGGGGGGCTGAACGATGGACACGAAGCTCACCGTGGTGCTCGGGGACTACCCCCACACGAGGGCGCTCAACGAGGGCCGGGTCCAGGTGCCGGGCTACCAGCTCGACCCCGTCTCGGTCACTCCGATCATCAGCGCCTATCGCCGGATGATCCGGGACCTGGAGTTCGACGTCTGCGAGCTGGCCCCGGTCTCGTACCTGATGGCCCGCCAGGCCGGCGTCGCCCTCACGGCGATCCCGGTGTTCCTCAACCGGCGCTTCCACCACGGCGACCTGCAGTGCGCCGCCCGCTCCGGCATCAAGGTCCCGCGGGACCTCGAGGGGCGGCGGGTCGGTGCGCGCGCATACACGGTGACCACCGCCGTTTGGGCGCGCGGCATCCTCCAAGAGGAGTACGGCGTCGATCCCCAGACGGTCACCTGGGTGGTCGATGACGAAGACCACGTCGAAGGCCGCACCCCGGCGAACGTCGAGCGCGCGCCGGAAGGCGTCTCGCTCGGCCAACTGCTGCGCGAAGGACGGATCGACGCGGCGTTGACCGGGAACGCCGGCACCGGCCGAGCCGGCGCTCCCCGGGCCGACTGGGCAGCGTCCGCACTCGCTGACAAGGCGTCAGAGCAGGCCGATGGCCAGCCCTATCCGCTCTTCGCCGAAGCCGAGGCGCTGAGCACGGACTGGTTCACGCGCACCGGGATCTACCCGGTGCACTCACTGATCGTGCTGCGCAGCGAGCTGGCCGAGCGGGACCCGGACCTGGCGGCCAAGTTCTACACCGCCTTCGCCGAGAGCAAGCGCGAGTACCTGGTCGGCGATCCGCGCTGGGACGCGCAGCCGAGGTTCGCCCGGCAGGCGCGCCAAGTCCACGGCGACCCGGTGCCGTACGGCACGGAAGCCAACGATCCGAGCGTGCGCGCCCTCGCCCGCTACGCCCACGACCAGGGCCTGGCCGATCCCGGCGAGTTCGACGGCCCGAGATCGCTGTTCGCGCAGGGCGACTACCCGACGGCGTGAGCCGCCGCGAACCACGCACAGACGAGAGAGCCGAGAGCAAGGGAGCCGCATCGTGGATGTGGTCGACGCACACTGCCACGTCATCTCGCCGGACCTGACGGCGTATCCGCGCGCGCCGCTGGGCGGCAAGCAGTCGGACTGGGCGACGACGCGCCCGGTCACCGCCGAGCAGCTGGCGCAGCGCATGGACGAGGTCGGCATCGGCCGGGCCGTGCTGGTCCAGGCCACCACGGCCTACGGCTACGACAACTCCTACGTGCTCGACAGCGCGCGGGCCTCGGGCGGCCGCTTCGTCGCGGTCGGCACCTTCAACCCGCTGGAGGCCGGCGCGGCCGCGCGGCTCGCGGCGGCCGTCGGGACCGGCGGCGCGCAACAGGCGGGCGGCCTGGCCGGGGTGCGGCTGTTCACCAGCGGCAGCACCCTGCCGACCCAGGGGGAGTGGTTCGCCGCCCCGGAGACCTTCGAGTTCTGGCAGGCGGCGGCCGACCTGGACGTCACGGTCTGCATGCAGATGCGCCTCGGGTCCGCGACCAAGCAGCTCGAGTCCGTGCTCGAACGCTACCCGAGCGTACGGGTGCTGCTCGATCACTGCGGCTATCCGGACATCGCCGCCTCGCCCGCGGACGCCGGCCGCGAGGTGGCCTCGCTCGGCCGCCATCCGGGCCTGTACCTGAAGCTGACGCACCGGAACCTGGAGCGGCTGAGCGACGCCGGCGACCGCGCCGCGGACTTCCTCGACCCGGTGCTCGAGGCCTTCGGCGCCGCGCGGATCGCCTGGGGCTCGAACTGCCCGGCCGCCGCACAGCCGCTGCCGGACCTGCTCGGCCTGGCCCGCGACGTGCTCGGCGCGCTGCCGGAACATCAGATCGCCGACATCCTCGCCGGAACGGCACGCCGCCTTTACCCGGGGCTCGACAATCAGTGATCGACACACTCCCACGACACGAACGGCGATCACGGTGGAAACCGACAACTTCGCGCCGCTGACCGAGGCCGGCGCCTCGCCGACCCGGCACAACCAGGCCTACGAGGGGCTGCGCTCGCTGCTGCTCTCCGGCAGCCTCGCGCCGGGCACCCGGCTGACCGAGGCGGACCTGACCACGATGTTCAACGTCTCGCGCAGCACCATGCGGGCCGTGCTGGTCCGCCTGGCCCAGGAGGGGTACGTCACCAGCGAGGTCAACCGCGGCGTGCGCACCCGCGACTTCTCGGTCGACGAGGCCCGCGACATCCTCGAGGCCCGGGAGGTCCTGGAGGCCGCGCTGGCCGGCAAGGCCGCCGAGCGCGCCACCGAGGACGAGGTCAGGGCCCTGCAGGGGACGCTGGACGAGATGGCGGACTGCCTGGCCCGCGGCGACCAGGCCGCCTACTCCCAGGGCAACCGCCGCTTCCACCAGCAGGTCAAGGAGGCCGCGCACCAGCACACCCTGGCCCGCGCGTTCGACACCCTGCTCTATCCCCTGGTGATGCGCCAGTACCGGGACCTGTCCGCGCACCACCCGCGCGCCGGCTCGCTCGAGGAGCACCAGGCGATCCTGCTGGCGGTCATCACCCGCAACCCCGAGGCGGCCACCGCCGCGATGCGCCACCACGTGGCCTCCGCGCGCCGCGCGCTGGTCCTGCGCCAGCAGGACCAGCAGCCCGGCAGCTGAGGCGGCGTCCGTTTCGCGCGCGACGGCCGCGCAGCCGCCGTACCACCGCAGAATCCGGCAAGGAGCACCATGGAACACCCGGCAGCAGTACCCATCGAGTCAGGCCTCGTCGAAGGACTGCCCGGACGGGACCGCTCGGTCACCGTCTACCGCGGCATCCCGTACGCCGCCGCGCCCGTGGGCCCGCTGCGCTGGCGCCCGCCGCAGCCGCCGCTCCCGTGGGAGGGGGTGCGCAGGGCCCACCGCTTCGGCCCGATGTGCCCGCAGGCCCCGAACCCCGAGATCGCCGGGACGGACCTGCCGATGCACGAGGACTGCCTGCGGCTGAACGCGTGGAGCGGGGCGCGCGAGGCGGGGGAGCGGCGCCCGGTGCTGGTGTGGATCTACGGCGGCGGCTTCCGGGCCGGCAGCGGGTCGAGCGCGCGCTACGACGGGGAGAACCTGGCCCGCAGCGGCCTGGTCGTGGTGACCTTCGACTACCGGCTCGGCGCGCTCGGCTTCCTGGCCACCCCCGAGCTGAGCGCCGAGGACGACCGACAGGTCTCCGGCAACTACGGCCTGCTCGACTGCATCGCAGCGCTGCAATGGGTACAGCGCAACATCGCCGGCTTCGGCGGCGACCCGGACCGGGTGACCATCGCCGGGCAGTCCGCCGGGGCCGGGGCGTGCAACTTCCTGGCCATGTCCCCACTGGCCCGCGGCCTTTTCCAACGCGTGATCGCGCAGAGCCACGCCCGCTACAGCCGTGATCCCGAGCTGCGCTACCTGTCCACCTCGTACCGGACGCTGCCCGAGGCCGAGGCCGCCGGAGCCCGCTTCGCCGAGCAGCGCGGCGCGCGCACGACGCAACTGCTGCGCGCGCTGCCCTGGCACAAGCTGATCTCCGGGGACGACGCGGGCGACACCGCGGTGGAGACCGGCAGCACGGCCAAGCCGCCGCTGTTCCGCCCGGTGGTCGACGGCTGGGCCGTCCCGGCCGGATACGAGCAGACCTATGCCAAGGGCCTGCAGAACGAGGTCTGCTACCTCGCCGGCAACAACCTCGACGAGAGCGGCGCGGTGCCCGAGGAGAGCTTCGCGAGCATCCGGGCCGACCGCAGGCACACGCGGCCGGGCATGCCCCCGACGCACGTGACCGTGTACGACTTCCGGGCCGCGGCCGAGCGCAAGTTCGGCCCGATGGCCGAGGAGTTCCTGCGGCTCTACCCGGCCGCCGCCGACGACGAGGCGGCCCGGGCGAGCAACGACGCGATCCGCGACAACGCCCGGATATCCACCTGGCTGTGGGCGCAGGACTGGTCGAAGCACTGCGACCGGTCTCTGTACACGTACTTCTGGACGCACCGGGCGCCCGGACGCGGATCGGCGCCGCGCCGCGCCGCGCACAGCTCGGAGATCGACTTCGTCTTCGGCAACCACGACCCGCTCCAGGCCGCGTGGAGCGAGCGGGACCGGCAGGTCGCCGAGACCATGGCCGGCTACTGGGCCAACTTCGCCGCCACCGGCGACCCCAACGGCCCCGGCCTGCCGGCCTGGCCGCGCTACACCGCCGAGGCGGGCGCGGTCATGGAGCTCGGCGGGGGCCTCAGCGGCGCGTTCCAGCCGATCCCGGTGGCCGA
Organism: Actinocrinis sp.; assembly: GCA_036501535.1. Classification (GTDB taxonomy): domain Bacteria; phylum Actinomycetota; class Actinomycetes; order Streptomycetales; family Catenulisporaceae; genus DASYAE01. Next base: position 62,696 of record DASYAE010000082.1, read on the forward strand.
GGCCCCGCGGATCGACTTCTGGAAACGCTTCTTCGACACCCAATCAGCCTGGTGACTCAAAGGAGAGCACAAGTGCCGACGCCAACGAACAGGAACCCGCAGGATGCGGGCCACGGCTTCATACAAATCCGCCGCGCACGCCGGGCGCTCGCGCTGGCCGGCGCCGCCGCCCTCGGCGCCGGCGCGCTGACCGCATGCAGCTCTGCCGCCTCGACCACGTCCTCCGCCTCGGGCGGAACCACGTCGATCAGCGTCGGCGTCGGGGGCAACATCTTCGACCTGCCCGAGCGGATCGCCGAGTCCCAGGGCTTCTTCACCAAGCAGGGCCTCAAGGTCACCTTCGTGACCCTGACCTCGGCCACCGGCACCGCGGCGCTGCAGTCCGGCTCGGTGCAGTTCCTCAACGACAGCCCGAACGACTATCTGACCGCGCTGTCCAAGAGCATCCCGGAGACCGCCATCGCGGTGGAGGCCTCCGGCAACCCGCTCGGCCTGATCGTCAACAAGGACTTCGCCTCGCAGCACTCGCTGACCTCGAAGACCTCGGCCGCGAAGGTAGCCTCGGCGCTGGCCGGCTCGACCGCCGGGTACAGCTCGCCGAACACCAAGGCCGAGGCCGGGATCTACCTGAAGGCCTACGGGATCGACGCGTCCAAGATCAACTGGGTCTCGCTGCCGAGCCCGACCGCGGACAAGGCCGCGCTGGTCTCGCACCAGATCGACTGGTTCCTGACCTCCGAGCCGACCCCGCTGGAGATCCAGGACTCCGGCGACGGCGTCGTGGTCGCCGACAACCTGAGCGTGCCGGCCTGGGGTGCGGCGAAGGCCGGATACGGGATCTTCGAGGTCGCGCAGCCGAGCTACCTGAAGGGGAATCCCACGGTGGCCAAGGAGTTCGCCACCGCGATCCAGCAGGCGACGCAGTACATCCACGACCACCTGACCGGCACGGCCGTGCTCAGCGCGGCCCAGCAGATCCTGCCCGGCGTGCCGACCTCGGTGATCCAGGCCAGCCTCGCGCAGGTCGCCTGGCCGACGGACAGCTCGATGAGCGCGGCAGACTGGACCACCACGGTCAGCTTCGTGCGCTCGCTCGGCACCGTGTCGGGCTCCACGTCGGTCTCCCCGGCCGACTGGACCAACGAATACCTGCCCTGATACGGACCGGCGACACGAGCGGACAGAAGGGATCCGGTCATGGCGATGGCCATCGACAACAGCATTGAGACCGAGGCGCAGACCCTCATCCCGCCGCGCTCGCGCGGCGAGCGCTGGAACGCCACCGGCTCCGTCGTGGCGATGCGCGTGGTCGTGATCGCCGCCTGTGTGGGCCTGTGGCAGCTGGCCAGCGGGCGGCTGGTCCCGGACTACGCGATCAGCAATCCGGGCGAGGTGTCCAAAGCGCTCTGGCGGGTGATCAGCTCGGCCCAGGGCTGGACCGACATCCAGACCACGGCGAGCGAGGTGGTGACCGGCTTCGCGATCGGGGTCGGCCTCGGGCTGGCCGTGGGCCTGATACTCGGCTCGCTCGCACTGGCCGGCCGCGTGCTCGAGCCGCTGGTCGCCGCCGTCAACGGCATCCCGAAGATCGCGCTGGCCCCGCTGTTCCTGCTGTTCTTCGGGATCGGCCAGTGGTCGAAGATCTGGATCGCCGCGACCGGGGTGGCGTTCGTGGTCTTCTACAACGTCTACCTCGGGCTGCGCCTGCGCGAGCGCGAGCTGGTCGAGATCGTGCAGGTGATGGGCGGCAAGCGGCGCCACGTGCTCTCGTTCGTGACGCTGCCCTCGCTGGCCGCGCCGTTCGTCGCGGCGCTCAAGACCTCCGGCCCGTTCGCCATCCTCGGCGTCATCGGCGGGGAGTTCGTCGCCTCGATCAACGGGGTCGGCCACGAGCTGTTCACCGCCTCGACCAACCTCGACGCCCCGGACGAGTTCGCCTACCTGATCATCCTGGTGGCCATGACCCTGGTGCTCAACGGGGTGCTCTCGTTCCTCGACGGCTTCGCCCAGAGGCGGCTGGGCCTCGCCCCCCGCCGGGCACCCCGGCGCGGCAGGGCGACGCGCGCCGCCCACAGCGAGACGCAGACGACAAGGAGCCGTGCCGACCGTGTATGAGCCCACTGATTCGATTGCGGGATCCGTGACCCGCCGGACGGTTCTCACGGCCGCCGCGGCGACTGCGGCCGCGGCCGCCGCGCCGGTCCTGACCGGCGCGCCGAGCGCCGAGGCCGCCGCGCGCCCCGCAGCGCAACCGGCGCGGGCCGCCGCGGACGGACGCAGCGACCTGCTCTTCATCGGCACCTGGCAGGGAACTGAGATCTACGGCGCCCGGTTCGACCCCGCCACCGGGACGCTCACCGCGCTCGGTCCGGTGGGCGCCGCGGTGTCCAACTGGGCGACGATGCATCCGCGGCTGCCCATCCTCTATGTGGGCAGCGGGCTGAGCGGAGGGTACGTATATTCCTTCGCCATCGACCGGACCACCGGCGCGCTGACCCAGACCGGCACCGTCGCGACGGACTCCGTGAGCACCGCGAACGGCGGCGGCCTGTCCTACATCGCCGTGGACGAGCCCTCATCCACCCTGCTGGTCGCAGACTTCGAAGCCGGGACGACGATTACGCTGCCGCTCGGCCCGGACGGCGCGCTCGGCGATCCGGTCTCCTCGGTGGCGGACACCGGCTCGGGCCCGAACGCCCGGCAGGCCGGCCCGCACCCGCACCAGGCGGTCGTCGACCCGAGCGGCCGCTACGTGCTGGTCCCCGACTTCGGCGCGGACCACGTCTTCATCTACCCGTTCGACCGCGCGACCCGGGTACTGCGGCCCGGCCCCGGCGGTCCGGCGGCCTTCCCGGTCACGCCGGGGTCCGGCCCGCGCCGGATCTGGTTCCACCCGAGTACGGGTACTGCGTACCTTCTCAGCGAGCTGACGGCGGGGCTCCAGGTGCTGTCCTGGGACCCGCGCAGGGCCGCGCTCGGCCAGGTGCAGGCGCTGTCCACGAACTCCGCCGGATTCACCGGCACCAGCAGCGCCGCAGAACTCGCGCTCAGCCGCGACGGGCGCTTCGCCTACGCCTCGAACCGCGGCGAGAACACCCTGGCCGTCTACGCGATCGACCAGCGCACCGGGCTGCTCGGCTTCGTCCAGCGGCTGCCCTGCGGCGGCACCACCCCGTGGAGCTTCACCCTGCACCCGTCCGGCCGCTGGCTGCTGGTCGCGAACGAGGTCAGCAACACCGTCAATGTTTTCAGCTGTGACCCGCGCACCGGACTGCTCGCCGCCACCGGCGCGTCCCTGCCGGTCCCCAACCCCGACGGCATCACGTTCGCCGTCTGACATCGCTTCGCAGGGCTCTGGCCGGACGCGACCGGCAGAGCCCGCAGCGACCTGCACCCACTCCTCCTGTTCGTCGACGCCGACCTGCCCGGCGCCGATCACTCGCGCGCGCCTCGGGATCCGTCCACACGTCAATCCGCGGCCGCGCCGCACAACACTCGGCACCAACCGTTCAGCGATGGGAGCTGAAAGAACGATGGAGACCGGAACCAAGGGAATCGGGCGCCGCGCATTCCTGGTGGCCGGGGCGGCCGCGGCCGGCGCCGTGCTGCTGCCCAAGCCCTTCGCCGTGGCCGCCGCCGGCCCGGGCAAGAAGGGCGTGATGCTGATGAACCGGATCGCGCCGAAGACCTCGACCCTGTACATCAGCGACATCGACGGCTCGAACGAGCGCATGCTGATCCAGCCGACCGGCGCGGCATTCGACCGGCACTGCACCGTCTCCGCCGACGGCAAGACGGCGTTCTTCACCTCGGAGCGGACCGGGGACGGCAATGCCTGCATCTACACTGGCAGCATCAATGGATCGGGCCAGCTCGTCGGCATCCAGCCCCTGGTCACCGGACGCCCGGTGGACGACTGCGGCGTCCTGTCGCCGGACGGGACCGAACTCGCCTTCGTCTCCACCCGCTCGGCGGACCACCTGGCGCAGATCTGGCTGCTCGACATGCGGACCAAGGCACTGACCAACCTGACCGGCGCCGCGGCGCTGGCCGGCAGCACCGCCAGCCCCGACGGCCACTTCCGGCCCGCCTGGTCGCCGGACAGCCAGTGGATCGCCTTCTCCAGCGACCGCAACACGGACTGGACCGGCCACGACAACGGCACCGGCTGGGAGCACACCCAGGAACTGAGCATCTACGCCATCAAGCGGGACGGCACCTGCTTCCGGCAGGTCTCGACCAACCCCGGCTACTGCCAGGGCTCGCCGACCTGGTCGCCGGACGGCAGCCGGATCGCGTTCTACGAGGTCAGCCTGGAAGGGACCTGGCAGGCCCACCGCCCCGAGGACATCGGGATCGTCGAATCCCAGATCGTCTCGGTGGACTTCGCGACCGGCACCGACCGCATCGAGCACACCTCCGGCGCCAACCTGAAGGTGTCGCCCAAGTACGTCGGCGACACCGAGATCGGCTACCTCGTCAAGGGCGGAGCCGACGAGGGCCTGGCCTACGTCGCGGGCACGCTGCCGGCCGTGCAGCGGCCGTGGATGCGCTGCCCGGTCTGGACGCCCGACGGGAAGTCGGTGATCTACGAGGTGATCGACTTCACCCCGAACCGCGCGCTCGACCAGCCGCTCTACAGCTGGGACGCGGACTGGGACTACCGCTTCTGCGACGTGTTCCCGGTGCTCTCGCAGCAGAACCGGCTCGCGATCACGCAGAAGCAGACCGGGCTCGCCAACTCGTCGATCGTCACGATGAACCCGGACGGCACGGACCTGACGGTCGTCTACGACACCGCCGACAGCAGCCTGGACCCCACGCTGCTCGCGGAAGGCCTGGCCGGCGCGTTCCAGCCGGCCTGGTCGCCGGACGGCCGGTGGATCGCCTTCGGCCTGGGCGGCTGGTTCCAGGAGCGCGCCGTGATGACGGCCATCGTGATGCGGGTGCTCAGCGACGGCTCGGCGCCCCCCGAGGCGCTCACCGACGGCTCCACCAACGCCGGCTTCCCGAGCTACTCGCCGGACGGGAACCAGATCGTCTACCGCGTCTTCGGCGCGGAGTTCGGCCTGCGCATCCTCGACCTGACCACCGGCGAGACGACCGTGCTGACCACCGGGTGGGACAACCTGCCCGACTGGTCCCCGGACGGAGTGATCCTGTTCACCCGCAGGACCGTCACGACCGCGGACCGCTACGACGTGTGCACCATCAATCCCGACGGCACCAATCTGCAGGTGCTGACCACCAGCCCGGCGAACGACGCCCACGGCGTCTGGAACGCGGACGGCCGCATCCTCTACAACAGCGGCATGTACGGCTTCCGGGAGGAATGCGCCCTGTACGACAACACCTTCCAGCCCTACGGCCAGATCCTGAGCATGAACGCGGACGGCTCCGACAAGACGCTGCTGACCGACAGCCAGTGGGAGGACTCCATGCCGCTCTATCTCACGCAGGCGGCCCTGACCGGCGGAGCCGTCACGAACTAACGCGGGCGCCGAGGTGGCGGAGTTGTGAACCGGGCCGGCTGCTCGTGCGCACGGGCAGGCTGACCAGGCCGGCGATCTCGTTGGACACGAGGTGGACTGCGGGCCCGGCGATCTCGAAGGTCTCGACGACCGCCATCAGCCGTCTGAAAGCGGTGGCGAGGACCAGGCGGGCGAGGTTGGCGCCGAGGCACAGGTGCGGTCCGGTGCCGAAGGCCAGGTGCCGGTTCGGCGAGCGGGCCGGGTCGAGGGCGTACGGGCGGTCGAACGCGCTCTCGTCCCGGTTCGCCGAGGCGATCCATGCGGTGACCGCGTCGCCGGCCCGCAGCGTCACGCCGTGCAGCTCCACGTCGCGGCGCGCTCGCCGCATGAAGTGGATGACCGGGGAGGACCAGCGCAGGCCCTCCTCCACCAGCGCGGCGACCGACCCGCCGGCCGGCCACCTGCCCTCGCCGCCGTGCTGTTCCGCGAGGGCGAGCATGAGGCTGCTGATCACCTGCGACGTGGTCACCACCGCGCCGAGCAGGAGGCTGAGGCAGTTGACCGCCACCGCGTTCTCGTCCAGCGGCGCCCCGTCGATCTGCAGCGAGATCAGATGGCTGATGACGTCGTCGCCCGGCCGGGCGCGGCGCTCGCAGATGTGGTCCGCGAAGTAGCCCAGGATCTCGGTGTGCGCCGCCGCCGCGCAGACCGCCGGGGGAGCGGCGCCCATCGCGTAATGCGGGTCGTGCGGTGCGAGCGAGGTGTAGGCCAGGCGCAGCAGAGGCTCGACGTCGGCATCGGGCAGGCCCATCAGGAAGGCGCCGACGTCCATCGGCAGCCGGAGGAACGCTTGCGCGACGTCCCAGTCGTCGCAGTCCATGGCCGGCTCCATGGCTCTGCGCACACACGCGTCGATCCGCTCCTCGTAGCCCGGCACGACCTGGGCCGAGAACCTGCCGCCGAGTTCCCGCCGCAGTTCGCGGTGCCGCGGCGGATCCGTGGCGTGCATCATGATCCCGGCGGCCGGATCCGGCGTGTCCAGCATGGACAGCGCGGTGCCGCCCTCCGAGCTGAAGGACTCGTACTCGGACAGTACCCGCCGCACGTCGGCCCGGCGGGTCACCGCCCAGAACCCCTCGCCCCCGGCCCGGGACTGCCAGAACACCGGGCACTGGGAGCGCAGGGTCTGAAAGACGAGATGGGCATCGCGGTCGGTGTAGAGCCCTGTGTCGGCCAGGTCGATGTCCTCGAGCCGGATGCGCGCGTCCGGCTGCGGTGCGGTGATCTTCAACGCGCTCGCCGGGCCCTAGACATCGACATCGTGCGCCCAGGAGAGCCCATCGGCCGACGGGATGAGGCCACCCTCGAACAGCGGGGCCTCCAGTTCCGGGCCAAGCTCAGCGAGCGCCTGGATCTGCGCTCCCTCGAGGGTCGCGTCGTGGACTATCGAGGACTGGAAGATCGGCAGCATGCTCGTCTCGCGGTTCGCGACGAGCGCGTCCACAGCGAGCGCGTACTCGCGCGAGCGCGCACCGACCCGCTCGATCTGGCTCTGCGAGTCGGAGAACGCCGCGTCGCCGGACGAGACCCCGCCCACCAGGTCGACGAAGGACTCGAGGTCGCCGCGGGTGCTCCTGGTCACCTTCTTCGCGGACCAGTAGTAGGAGTCCTCGCTGACGTGCATGTCGTAGAAACACATGAGGTACTCGTAGAAGACCGCGAACTCGCGCCGGTAGCGCCGCTCGAACTCCTGGAACGCCGGCTCCTCGGCGACCTCTCCCTTCAGGACGCCGTTGATCGACCTGGCGGCCAGCAGTGCGCTGTAGGTGGCCAGGTGGACGCCGGTGGAGAACACGGGATCGACGAAGCACGCCGCATCGCCGACCAGGACCATGCCCGGCCGCCAGAAGCTGGTGTTGCGGTACGAGTAGTCCTTGCGCGTGCGGACCTTTCCGTGTGGCCCCTCGGTCACCCGGGTCGCCCCGGCGAGGTACTCGCTGATCATCGGGCACTGCGCGATGAGCCCGGTCAGCGCTGCGGCCGGATCGCCCTGGACCAGCTGCGCCATCTCGTGCCGCACCACGGCCCCGACGCTGGTCAGCGTCTCGCTCAGCGGGATGTACCAGAACCATCCCGCATCGAAGGCCGCCGAGAGGATGTTGCCCGAGTTCGGCTCGGGCAGCCGCTTGCCGCCCTCGAAGTATCCGTACAGCGCGAGGCTGCGGAAGAAGTCGGAGTACTTGCGCTCGCCGACGTTGCGCGAGATGCGCGTGCCGTTGCCCGACGCGTCGGCCACGAACCGGGCCCGGATCTCGCGCCGCACGCCGTCCGGGTCCCGGTACGCCACCCCGCGGACCCGGTCGTCGCCCTCGAGGATGTCCACGACCTCGCACTGCTCCCGCACGTCGACGCCGAGCCCGCGTGCGTGGTCCAGCAGGATCTGGTCGAACCGGGCCCGGTCGACCTGGTAGGCGAAGGAGCGCTCGCCGGGCATGTTCGGCGAGACCGCGAAGGAGAACGTCCACGGATCCGGGTTGGCGCCCCAGCGGTACGTGCCCCCGTGCTTGACCGTGAACCCGGCCTGCGCCACCTTCTCGGCGACTCCGCTCAGCCGGCACACGCCGTGCACCGTGGACGGGAGCAGCGACTCGCCGACCTGGTGCCGCGGAAAGCGCTCCCGCTCGAGCAGGACGACCCGGTTGCCGCGCTTGGCGACCAGGGCCGCGAGCGTGGCGCCGCCCGGCCCGCCGCCGACCACGACGACGTCGGCGTCGTCGGCCTCATGGGTGTCCATATCGGATCCTCCCTGTCTGCATTGAGATCTCGTGGTGGAGCGCTGTTGATTCGGGCCCGTGCACGCCGGTCACGGATTGGCCTGGAGCCACGCGGCCAGTTCGTTGACCGTCGGATGCTCGAACAGGGTGAAGGTGGGGACGGTCCGGTCGAGCTCGCGGCGCAGGGTGCCGATCACGCGGGAGGCCGCCAGCGACTGGCCGCCGTACTCGAAGAAGGTCCGGTCGTAGTCGGTGATCTCGGTCTTCAGGATGCGCGACCAGATCTGCGCGACCCGGGCCGGCATCTGGTGCGTGCCCGGTGCCTGGTCCGGCTGGGCCGGCCGTGTCGTCGCCGCCGCGAGGAGCCGTCCGAGCGCGGCCCGGTCCAGCTTGCCCGCCACCGAATGCGGGAACGCCTCGACCCGGACCACGCAGGCCGGCCGCGCCTCCGGCAGCAGCCGATCGCAGTGCCCTAAGACGACGTCCTGGTTCCAGTGCTGCGCGAGTCCCGACTCCGGGTCGAGCACGACCGCCGCCAGAACCTCGGCGTTCCCGGTGGAGTCGTCCACGACCGCGGCCGCTTCGCGCACTCCGGCGCACTCGATGAGCGCCGCGGCGACCTCGTCGAGCTCGATGCGCACGCCGGCCACCTTGGACTGGTTGTCCCTGCGCCGCAGGAACCTGACGAGCCCGTCGGCGCCGACGACCGCGAGGTCGCCCGTCCGGTACAGCCGATCGCCGTCCGCGCCGAACGGGTCGGGCACGAAGAGCCGGCCGGTGAGCTCGGCGTCGTTCAGATAGCCGTCGGTGATTCCGGGCCCGCCGATGTGGATCTCGCCCACCGCCCCGGCCGGCACCATGCGCAGACGGCGGTCCAGAATCCGCATCGTCGCGCCGGGGGCGGGCCGCCCGATCGTGGTGACGTCCTCGCCCCGGGCCGAGTCGGCCCAGCTCGCGCAGACGGTCGCCTCGGTCGGCCCGTACGCGTTGATCAGGCGGATTCCGGCGAACCGGCGGGCCAGCGGCTCACTGAGCGGCTCGCCCGCGCAGACGACGTTCGCGGGCGTCTGCCCGGGATCCAGCTGCGCCAGCATGGTCGGGGTGAGGGTCACGGAGCTCTCGACGCCGTCGACGAGGGCTGTGATCCCGCCGGTCCCGCGTTTCGGGAATACCACCTGGCGACCGGAGATCCACGGGAGCAGGGTCGCCCAGATCCAGCCGTCGAACGCCGGGCCCAGCGGATTCTGGCCCGGATGCGGCAGGTCGACGGCTTCGAGGATCGCCAACAGGTACTCGAGATTGGCGTAGGTCGCGGCGACCGCCTTGGGGATGCCGTCCGTACCCGACGTGTGCACGACATAGGCGATGTCGTCGGGCTCGCCGGCGAATCCGGTGAATCCGGCATCGGCTTTCTCGGCGTCGGCGGCAGAGGGCCGGTCGAACAACGCGTCGACCGGGAGCCGTGCGAGGATGGCCGCCCGCCGCTCGCGCGAGTGGCGCGGGTCGAGCAGCACCGCCTGGCCTCCCACGCGCCAGGTCGCGAACAGCGCGGCCGCCTGCTCGACGGTCGAGCCGAGACAGACTCCGACGCGCGGTTTGGCGCCGACACCGTCCAGGGCCGCCGCATAGCTGTTTACCCGCGCCTCGAAGGCTTCGCGGTCGAGCGTCCCGTGTTCGTCCGACGCCACCAACGCTCCGGGCGCGAACCGCGTCAGGGCAAGCAGGGTCTTGATGCGGCCGAGTTCGCCGGCCGGGCTGCCTGGTTCCGCGGGCACGCTCGCAGGCCGGGGGCTGCACTGCGCCGCGGGGCCGGCGGTTCGGCCGATCACTGCGTAGAACTGGTCGCGCACCGCGGCGGCAAGGTCGGCCGTGTAGAGATCGGTGCGGTAGATGAGCGCACCGCGCAATGCCGGTCCGTCCTCGGCGAGGGTGATCGCGAGGTCGAACGGCGTCTGTCCGGCCTTCGGAATCACCGCCTCGGCACGTGATTGGGCCAAGCCGCTGTTGTCGTCCGGGGTGCGTGGGCTCAGTATCAGGCAGATGGCGGACCGGACGATCCCAGGGCCGTCGTCCGGCGATGGCCCGGTCGAGGCGATCATGCGGTCGTAGGGCAGCCGCGTGTGTACGAGAGACTCGCGCAACGCCGTCGTGACGGCCTGGAGGTCCTCCTCCAGGCCCGCCTGGCTCAACTCGGCTCGGATCGGAACCAGACTCGCCAGCGGGCCGACAGCGTGTTGTCCCAGCTCTGGCGCGTCAGGATCCGCGCAGGACACCGCGGCCACGACGTCGGTCTCATCGCTGAACGTGCTCAGGGTCAGCATGTGCGCGGTCAGCAGCACGCACATCAGCGTCGTCCGGTTGCGCCGGGCGATCTCGCGCAGGACGAGCAGCTGCGCCGCGGTGATCTCGATCGGCAGCTCGCCGGTCTGCAGCGGTTCGCCGCCCGCCGCCGCCTCGGGCAGGACGGTCGTCGGCCGGGCACCGTCCAGGCGCTCTGCCCACCAGCGCTCGGATCGCTCGCCGTCGGCCTCGTACTGCACCGGTGGCTCAGTGGATCCGTCCGTCACGGTATTCACCCTCCGTCTGTGTTCGCCTCATCGGTCGGGCCGTGGAGAGCTCACCGGTGCGCGGATGACGGATGATCCCCCGTCCGACCGGTTGCGTCAGCGCCCGGATGTTCGTCCCGATGCTCACGCGCTCCCGGGCCTCCCCGCCGCCGAGAGTTCGCACTGCCGCAGTGCCTCCGCCACGGCGTCCAGCTCCTGCTGCAGGTAGAAGTGGCCGCCCGGCGCCGTCAGGGCTCCGAGCCACTGCCGCGTGTGCCGTTGCCACAGGGCCAGGAGCTCCGGGGGAACGGTCGGGTCGGTGTCGCCGCCGATGGCGACGATCGGCGTCTCGATCACGGGCGGCGGGTACGGCCGATAGGCTCCGGCGAGCCGATAATCGGCCCGCATCACCGGCAGCATCATCCCCATCAGCTCGGGATCTCGCAGGACGTCCTCCGGCGTACCGCCGTGCGCCACCATCAGCTTGGTGAGGGATTCGTCGTCGAGTGAGGAGTCGTCGGATTCCGGCATCCCGGGCGGTCGTGCGGCGGACACGATGAGAAGGTCGATCGAGCCTTCGCGGTGCAGCCGCGCCGTCTCGAACGCGATGAGCGCGCCGAGGCTGTGGCCGAAGAAGAGGGTCGGGCCGCCGGTCGGGCCGAGTTCTGCGAGCACGGACTCGGCGATCTGCGTCACGTCGAGCGCGTGCGGCTCGTTGATCCGCGGACCCCGGCCGGGATACTGGACCGCGCTGAGGCCGTACCCGGTCGGCAGGGCGGCTTCGATCAGCCTTCCCGACCAGGAATTCCCCCCGCCGAAGGGGAAGAACAGCACGTGCGGCGAGTCGGGTTCGGCGGCAGCGCGCAGTCTGCAGATCACCGGGGAGGTCGTCACGGTTCGCACCTGCCTCGGCTCAGTGCCCGTTCATGGCTGCGACCAGGCTGTTCGGGCGCATGTCGGTCCAGTTCTGCTCGACGTACTCCAGGCTCTCGGCCAGGCCGGCCTGGCCGAACACCACCTGCCAGCCTTCGGGGACCTCCGCGAAAACCGGCCATAGCGAGTGCTGACCCTCCGCATTGGTCAGCACGAAGTATGTGCCGTCCGGATCCTCGAACGGATTGGCCATGGCAAGGCTCCTTGTATATCTCTGGGGCCGAAGCAGAGTACTTAGTGCGGTGGTCTGGTTGTCTGAAGGGCATGAGTATATGAATGCTGATCTTTTGCCCTGATCAGTGCTCGACGTGAGCATTGCACAGCATCCGGTCTCGTTCCAGGTCGGCGGCGCGCTTCTCCAGCCGCGCTCTAGCCAGCCGGTTTGCGGGCCGCAAGGCCGCCTCAGGGTCGGCGTGGGACGGCGGACCGGTGCACCTCGCGGCCCGCTTGCGAGCCGGCTAGAGCACCGCTCCAGAACCATGCCATCGACCTGGCACGCGGCTGCTCGCTGTGCAATGCTCGCGTCGAACTGCGGCAGGCTAAAAGTCAGTGCTCAGATATCCATCGCTAGAAACACATTGCTTACATTTGCGAGGTACGCGCGTGTCAAGCTTCGAGGACGCCGGTTGGGACCTGATGGCCAGTCAGGTGGGCCAGTGGTTCGCGCAGCAGTTGGACCCGGCCAGCCCGGCGCATCAGATCGCGGAGTGCATCGAGGTGCACGGTCCGGTGGATGTGGGGTTGTTCGAGGCGGCGTACCGGCAGATGGTGGCAGAGGTCGATGCGACCCGGCTGCGGTTCGTGCAGTCCGACGGGTCGGTGCGCCAGTTCGTCGGGCCGGTGTCGGACGTGCCGCTGCACGTGGAGGACGTAAGCGCGCAGCCGGATCCGTGGGCCGCGGCGCAGGCGTGGATGCGCGCGGACATGGCCCGCCCGGTGGACCTGGAGCACGGCCCGCTGTTCAAGAACGCGTTGTTTCGGGCCGGGCCCGAGCGTTACTTCTGGTATCAGTGGGCCCATCACCTGGCGATGGACGGTTACAGCGGGTTCCTGGTGGCGCAGCGGGTCGCGGAGATCTATACCGCGCTGGTCGAGGGTCGGCAGGATGTGGGCGCGGCGTCGCCGCCGCTGCGCCAGCTGCTTGAGGCGGATGCGGCCTACCGCGCCTCGGAGCAGTTCGCCACGGATCGCGCGTATTGGGCCGAGGCGCTGGCCGGGCGGCCCGAGCCGGTGAGTCTGGCCGGGCGGTTCGCCCCGGCTTCGCACTCGTTCCTGCGCCACAGCGTGCAGATCGCTCCCGAGCAGGCCGATCGGCTGCGTGCGGCCGCCCGTGGCCATCGCACGGCGCTGTCGGTGCTGGTGGCGGCCGCGGCCGGGTTGTACATCGGGCGGTTGACGGGGGCCGGGGAGGTGGTCGTGGGCCTGTCGGTGACCGCTCGTACCAGCGCTCTGCAACGCGCGGTGCCGGGCACGACGGCCAATGCCCTGCCCATCCGCATTGCAGCGCCGGCCGGTGCCGGGCTCGGCGAGCTGGTGGCGCGCACCGGGCAGGCGATGCGTGGTGCACTGCGCCATCAGCAGTACCGGCTTGAGGACCTGCGCCGTGACACGGGCCTGGTTGCCGGCGGCGGGCGGCTGTTCGGGTCCTTGGTCAACGTGATGGGCTTCGCGCAGGATCTGCGTCTGGCCGGCCATCGCTGCACCGTGCACAATCTGTCCACCGGCACCGTCGACGATCTGGACTTCGTGGTCCTCGACCGTGCCGAGCAGGGTATCGGGCTGACGGTCCACGCCAACCCTACGTTGTACACGGCCGATGAGGTGCAGGCGCACGCGCAGCGCTTTGTCGGGCTGCTGGAGACCCTCTCCCACGCCGCTTCGGACACTGTGCTGGCCCGTCTGGATCTAGTGGACGCGGATGAGCGCCGGCGGGTCGTGGAGCAGTGGAATCAGACGACGTCGGTGTCGGTTGAGGTGCCGGCCGGGACGTTGCCGGGGTTGTTCCAGGAGCAGGTGGCGCGTACTCCTGACGCGGTGGCGTTGGTCGATGGGGAGAGCGAGCTGACGTATGCGCAGCTTGATGCCCGCGCGAATCGGTTGGCGCGGTATCTGATCGGGCGTGGGGTGGGCCCGGAGTCCCTGGTCGCGGTGGTGATGCAGCGTTCTGCGGATCTGGTCGTCGCGCTGCTGGCGGTGCTCAAGGCGGGGGGTGCGTATCTGCCGATCGATCCGGACTATCCCGGCGAGCGGATCGCGTACATGCTCGAGGATGCCGGGCCGGTGGTGCTGCTGGCCGACCGCGGCGCCGCGCAGGCTGCTGATCTGGCCGAGCGGGCCGGGGCGGTGTTGGTGGCGCTCGACGCCCCGCAGATGGCGGAGGTCCCTTCGGGCTTCTCGGACGCGCCGGTGAGCGATGCCGAGCGTCGCACGGCCCTGCAGGCGCAGCACCCGGCGTATGTGATCTACACCTCCGGATCCACCGGGCGGCCCAAGGGTGTGCTGATCCCGCACCGCAACGTGGTCGGGCTCTTCGCCGCTACGCGAGATGGCTTCGGCTTTGGTGCGGATGATGTGTGGACGCTGTTTCACTCCTACGCCTTCGACTTCTCGGTGTGGGAGCTGTGGGGGCCGCTGCTGTACGGCGGGCGCCTGGTCGTGGTTCCCTTCGACGTCTCGCGCTCTCCGGACGATTTTCTGCGGTTGCTCGTTCGTGAGCGGGTCACGGTCCTGAATCAGACGCCGTCGGCTTTCTACCAGCTCATTCAGGCCGACGCTCAGGCTCCTGGTCAGGATCTGGCGCTGCGATATGTGGTGTTCGGCGGTGAGGCCCTTGATCTGAGTCGGCTTGCTGACTGGTATGCGCACCATCCTGCCGATGCGCCGGTGCTGGTGAATATGTATGGGATCACCGAGACCACCGTGCACGTGACCCGGATCGATCTGGACGAGCACTGCGCCGCTGGCCACCGCGCCAGCGTGATCGGCCGGGCGGTGCCGGGTCTTGGCGCGTACGTTCTGGACTCGAGCCTGCAGCCGGTGCCGGTCGGGGTGGCCGGGGAGCTGTATGTGGCGGGCTACGGCTTGGCGCGCGGGTATCTGCGCCGGCCGGGGTTGAGTGCGGGGCGGTTTGTCGCGTGCCCGTTCGGCGGGGCCGGTGCCGGTGAGCGGATGTATCGCACTGGGGATGTGGTGCGATGGAACGCGTCGGGGCAGCTGGAGTACCTGGGGCGGGCCGATGACCAGGTCAAGGTGCGGGGTTTCCGTATCGAGGTGGGGGAGATCGAGGCCGCGCTCAGTGATCGTGCGGGAGTGGCGCAGGCCGTGGTGGTGGTGCGCGAGGACACGGCGGGGGATCGGCGGCTGGTGGGGTATGTGGTGCCGGCCGGGGGCGCCGTGGTGGATCCGGTGGCGGTGCGGGCCGAGGTGGCCGGGGTGTTGCCCGACTACATGGTGCCTTCGGTGGTGGTGGTGTTGGAGGCGTTGCCGCTCACGACCAATGGGAAGGTGGATCGTCGGGCCCTGCCGGCCCCGCAGATCACCGCCGGGGTCGGGCGGGCTGCGGCGACGGTGCGCGAGGAGGTGTTGTGCGCACTGTTCGCCGAGGTGCTCGGAGTTGAGCGGGTGGGGGTGGATGACGACTTCTTCGCCTTGGGCGGGCATTCGCTGTTGGTGATTCGGTTGGTGGAGTTGGCGCGGGCGCGGGGCGTGAGCCTGGATGTGCGCACGGTGTTCACGGCGCCGACGGTGGCGGCGATGGCCGCCGTGGCCGGTCGGGGTGACGTGGTGGTTCCGCCGAACCGGATCGTGCCGGGTGGGGGTGAGCTGACGCCGGAGATGCTGCCGTTGGTGGATTTGACGGCCGGTCAGCTCCAGGGCTTGGTTGCGGTGGTGCCCGGCGGGGTGGAGAACATCGCGGATATCTATCCGCTGTCCCCGTTGCAGGAGGGGATCTTCTTCCATCACCTGCTCGACGCGGATGCCGAGGCGGGTGCGGGTGCGGGTTCCGATCCGTATGTGCTTTCCAGTGTGCTGAGTTTTGATTCCCGGGTGCGGCTTGGGGAGTTTCTCGGTGCTCTGCAGCAGGTGATCGATCGGCATGATGTGTTGCGTACCGCAGTGTTCTGGCAAGGGTTGCCGGAACCGGTGCAGGTGGTGCTGCGCCGCGTGGTCCTGCCGGTGGTGCAGGTAGATTTGGGTGCCGCGGATGCGGGGTCTGATGCGGTGGCCCGGTTGGTGGCGGCAGGCGGTTCGAATCTTGATGTGAGCAGTGCGCCGCTGGTGCGTGCGCATATCGCTGCCGAGCCTGGCAGCGAGCGGTGGCTGCTGTTGCTGGCCCATCATCACCTGGTGCTTGATCACACGACCCTCGAAGTGATCCTGGATGAGGTCCGGGTGGTGTTGGCTGGGGGTGCGGCTGAGTTGCCGGTCCCGGTGCCGTATCGGGATCTGGTGGCGCAGGCGCGGTTGGGTGTGTCGCGTGCTGAGCATGAGGAGTTTTTCGCGGGTCTGCTCGGGGATGTCACCGAGTCGACGGCTCCGTTCGGCGTGGTGGATGTGCGGGGGGATGGGTCGGCTGCCGAGCAGGCTGAGGTACAGCTGGACTTGGAGTTGGCGGCGCGGTTGCGCAGCGTGGCTCGTGGCTTGGGGGTCAGTGCGGCGTTGTTGTTCCATCTGGCGTGGGCGCGGGTTGTGGCGGTCACCAGTGGGCGGCAGGATGTGGTGTTCGGCACGGTGCTGTTCGGCCGGTTGCTGGCCGGGCAGGCGGCGCAGCGCAGTGTGGGCATGTTTCTCAACACTCTGCCGGTGCGGGTGCCTACGGGTGTGGGTGTGCGCGAGGCGGTGGGGGCGTTGCGCGAGCAGTTGGGCGCCCTGCTCGAGCACGAGCATGCTCCGCTGGCTGTGGCGCAGGCGGCCAGTGGTGTCGCGGCCCCGGCCCCGTTGTTCACCAGCCTGCTGAATTACCGGCACAGCGGCCCGGATGCCGTCCCGTTGGACGTGCCGGGTGTTGAAGTGCTTTACGTCCATGAGCGCACCAACTATCCGCTGGTGCTCATGGTCGACGACTCCGGTACCGGATTCGCCTTGGGTGTGCAGGCTGTCGCGCCGATCGATGCGGGCAGTGTGGTTGGGTTGGTGCAGAGCGCCGTGGCCCGGCTGGTCACCGCGTTGGAAAGCGCCCCGGAGAGCGCGTTGGCCGGCATTGAGGTCCTCGATGTCCGGCAGCGCCATCAGGTGGTGGAGCAGTGGAATCAGACGACGGCTGAGATGCCGGTCGGGACGTTGCCGGGGTTGTTCCAGGAGCAGGTGGCGCGTACTCCCGATGTGGTGGCGCTGGTCGATGGGGATAGCGAGCTGACGTATGCGCAGCTTGATGCCCGTGCCAACCGGCTGGCGCGGTATCTGATCGGGCGTGGGGTGGGCCCGGAGTCTGTGGTTGCGGTGCTGATGCAGCGTTCGGCGGACCTGGTGGTGGCGTTGCTCGCGGTGCTCAAGGCCGGGGGTGCGTACCTGCCGATCGACCCGGACTATCCCGGTGAGCGGATCGCGTTCATGGTGCAGGATGCGGCGCCGGTGCTGGTGCTTGATGGCGCGCAGGTGACGGAAGTCCTCGGCGACCTCTCGGACGCGCCGGTGAGCGATGCCGAGCGTCGCGCGGCTCTGCGGGCGGAGCATCCGGCGTATGTGATCTACACCTCGGGGTCGACGGGTCGGCCGAAGGGTGTGATGGTCGATCATGCGGGCATTGTGAATCGTTTGGGGTGGATGCAGGCGGAGTACGGGTTGACCGGTGCGGATCGGGTGTTGCAGAAGACTCCTGTCGGTTTCGATGTTTCGGTGTGGGAGTTGTTCTGGCCGTTGTTGCAGGGTGCTGGTTTGGTGTTGGCGAGGCCTGGTGGGCATCGTGATCCGGCGTATCTGGCTGCGCTGATTCGTCAGCGGCACGTGACGGTGGCGCATTTCGTGCCGTCGATGTTGGAAGTGTTCCTGCGCGAGCCGTCGGCCGCGGAGTGCACGGGGCTGCGTGTGGTGGTGTGCAGCGGGGAGGCGTTGCCGCCTGCGCTGGTCGAGCGGTTCCTGGGTCTGTTCGGTGCGCGGCTGCACAATCTGTACGGGCCGACGGAGGCCTCGGTGGACGTCACGGCGTGGCCGTGTCAGCGCGTGGACGGTGGCGTCGTCCCGATCGGTCGGCCGATCGCGAATATGCGGGTGTTCGTGTTGGACGGCGCTTTGCGGCCGGTGCCGGTGGGGGTGACCGGCGAGCTGTACCTGGCCGGGGTGGGGTTGGCGCGGGGGTATTTGGGGCGGGCGGGGTTGAGCGCGGGGCGGTTCGTCGCTTGCCCGTTCGGTGGGGCCGGTGAGCGGATGTACCGCACGGGGGATGTGGTGCGGTGGAACGCCTCGGGGCAGCTGGAGTTCCTGGGGCGGGTGGACGACCAGGTCAAGCTGCGCGGGTTCCGCATCGAGCTGGGGGAGATCGAGGCCGCGCTGCGGGATCAGGCGGGGGTTGATCAGGCCGTGGTGGTGGTGCGCGAGGACGTGCCGGGGGAGCGGCGGCTGGTCGGCTATGTGGTGCCGGTCGAAGGCAGCACTGTGGATCCGGCGGTGGTGCGTGGTGAGTTGGCTGGGACGTTGCCTGAGTACATGGTGCCTTCGGCGGTCGTGGTGCTGGAGGCGTTGCCACTCTCGGCCAACGGGAAGCTGGATCGTCGAGCCCTGCCGGTCCCGCAGGTGGTCGCCGGGGCCGGGCGGGGTCCGGCGACGGTGCGCGAGGAGGTCTTGTGCGCGCTGTTCGCCGAGGTGCTCGGCGTTGAGCGGGTCGGGGTGGATGATGATTTTTTTGCTCTGGGAGGGCACTCCCTGCTGGTGATTCGGTTGGTGGAGCTGGCGCGGGCCCGGGGCGTGGGTTTGGATGTGCGCACGGTGTTCACGGCGCCGACGGTGGCCGCGATGGCGGCCGTGGCCGGGCGGAGCGACGTAGTGGTCCCGCCGAACCGGATCGTGCCGGGCAGTGGTGAGCTGACCCCGCTGATGTTGCCGCTGGTGGAGTTGAGTGACGATCAGCTCCGAGAGTTGGTCGCGATGGTGCCCGGCGGGGTGGAGAACATCGCGGATATCTACCCGCTCTCTCCGTTGCAGGAGGGCATCTTCTTCCACCATCTGCTCGACGCGGATGCCGAGGCGGGTGCTGATCCCTACGTGGTCTCCAATGTGCTGGGGTTTGATTCCCGGGCGCGGCTCGACGGGTTCCTGGGTGCCCTGCAACTGGTGATCGATCGGCATGATGTGCTGCGTACCGCGGTGTTCTGGCAGGGGTTGCCGGAGCCGGTGCAGGTCGTGCTGCGCCGTGCAGTGCTACCGGTGGCGCAGGTCGATCTGGGCGCCGTGGATGCGGTGGCCAGGTTGGCGGCGGTGGGCGGCTCGAGTTTTGATGTGAGCAGTGCGCCGTTGTTGCGTGCGCACATCGCTGCTGAGCCGGGCAGCGGGCGATGGCTGCTG
>DASYAE010000083.1:0-9857 GCA_036501535.1 Actinocrinis sp.
AGCTCAAGCTGGAACCGGGCAAGGACATCTACCTGATGGGCGGCGGCACAATCGCCGCCGCGGCGATCGACGCCGGGCTCGTGGACGAGGTACGGCTGCTCGTCTACCCGCTGATCGCGGGCGAGGGCAGGGCGCTGTTCACGTCGTCGGCGACTCGCCGCGGGCTCGAGCTGCGTAAAGCCGGGCAGCTGCCGGACGGCCGGCTGGCCCTGGTCTACGGGGTCGGCAGTGACTGACTTCGACCGCGATACGGTCGAGGAGTTCCGCGCCAGCGGCGGAAGGGCGGGCGGGGTACTGGCGGGCACCCCGCTGGTCCTCATCCACCACGTCGGCGCCAGGTCCGGGACCGTGCACGTCACACCACTGGCCTACGCAGCCCAGGACGACGGCTGCATCGCGATCGCCGCCTCGAACGGGGGATCGCCGAAGCACCCGCAGTGGTACCGCAACCTCAAAGCCAATCCGCTGATCACCGTCGAGATCGGTACCCGGAGATTCAGTGCGGCAGCCGAGGAGCAGACGGGCACCGCCCGTGCAGAGCTCTGGTCCAAGCTCGTCGCGCAGTTCGCCGTCCTCGCCGAGTACGCGGCCAGAACCGAGCGGTCAATCCCGTTGTTTCTCCTCCGGCGCGTTCCGCCCGAAGCCGCTACCCGGACGGGCGATGCGCTCGGCTATGACCGGGCCGCGGTGTAGCCGGACGGCAGCAGGACGAGCTCCTCCTCGCGCTGCTTGACGCAGGCCGGCATGCCGGCAGGCCCAGGCTGACCTGCGCGGCAGTCCGGCGTCTGGTCCGGGGCGTGGAACCTGGCTGGGCTGGCGGCCTGGAAGCGGTAGCCGATCCCGGCCAGTTCCTTGAGGAACCTCGCGGCGGACCCGTCGTCCAGGTGCGCCCGCCAGTTGAACGTGGGCGCACAGCTGTAGGCGAGCAGCTTGTCCGGGTACTGCGAACGGATGACGCAGGCGAACGCGCGGGCCGCCGCGAGATCCGGCTCCGGGGTCTCCAGCCACAGCATGTCGGCGTAAGGGGCGAACGCGAGCGCGCGCGTGCCGCACGCGTACAGACCCGGCTGCACCCGCCAGAACCCGTTCGCCGTGCGCTCGCCGGTCAGGAATTCGTGATCCCGCTCGTCGGTGTCCGATGTCAGCACGGACGCCGCGAGCGCGCCGGTCCGCGCGATCACCAGCGACGGGACACCGAGCACGTCGGCGGCAAGCCGGGCCGCGGCCAGCCGCCCGGTGTGCTGCCCGGTCGGGACAAGCGCCTTCCCGCCCGGGTGCCCGCGCCACTCATCCGCCGGCAGGTGGTCCTCGAACAGCGCTCCGGCCGCGCCCGCCTCGATCATGGCCGTCATCAGCTCGAACGCGTCCGGCGCACCGCTTGCGTCGGCCACGACCCCGGCCCCGGCCAGCTCGCCCGCGTAGTCGCCGCCTGCCATGCCGAACGTCTCCACGGCATCCCGGCTGTGCAGCAGGCTCCAGAGCCGTCTGGCGCCGCTCCCGGCAAGGCGGTGTTCCACCGCGATCCCGTCGCGCAGCCGGACCACGTCCTGCGCGCGGTAGTCGCGCCTGATGCCGGCCCAACGCGGGTCGGTCCGCCACTCGTGCTGCAAGAGGGCCGCCTGCTCGCCGATCGCACTCATGCTGATCACGCCTTCCTGGTCGCCTCGGCCGCCCTGCCCGGCTGGCCGTGAACCCATGCTGCGGTGCGAGCGCGCGAGACAACGTCGTCCTGCGTCGTGAATTTTTGCTATTTTTGCCACGACGGCGATGGATTTAATTCTTGCACCGCGAAATCAGGCGGAAATTGGTTTAGATCAAAGGTCTAGGCCACTGCATTCCAGGTCACCCGTTGTGGTACGAGCGCGTGTTCCAGCGCGAAGGCAACAAGTGGGTCTACGAGTCGCACCGCACCGTCGACGGTCCGCACTTCGGGGCTACCGCGGCCGCTGCCATGGCAGGCATGGGGCCCGCGGATCCCAACCTCCAGTGCCCCCCTGTGCAGTCCTGAAGCACCCGATTGGCGAATGAGCGCCGGGCCGTCCGCACACTCGGCCCGGCGCTCCGCTATGTCCGGTGGCCTGAATTATGAATCGGCCGGCGCCCAGCCGACGAGGGTCACTCCTGGCGCCAGGTCGTAAAACGCCGCCCGGACGCGCGCGTCCAGCACGAACTGCTCCGGGACCCCGGCGATCCGCCCGTACATACGCGGGCCGTCATCGAACTCGACCAGGGCCACTGAATAGGGCAGCTCGTCAGCGAAGGCGGGGTCCAGGGCCCGGTGGTAGTGGCGACGCTCCACAGCACGCCGACCGGGCGCACCTCGGTCCACTCCCCGCCTTCCGTCCCGATTCCGGTCCCCGTGGCCTACCACTCGTTCGGCGGGCGGAAGGAATCGCTGTTCGGCGACACCAAGGCCTACGGCGCGGACGGCTTCCGGTTTCCTGTGCTCGTCCCGCGCGGGCTTCATCAACGGCCAGACGATCGTCGTGGACGGCGGTGCCAACCGCGCGGTGTGAGCCGGCTGCTAATAGCGGGCCGCCAGGCGGCGGCGGTGGCCGGCCGGGGAGCCGAACAGCGAGCGGTTCAGGGCCGCGCGTTTGAGGTAGCGGTGGATGCCGCTTTCCCAGGTGTAGCCGATGCCGCCGTGCAGCTGCATCGCCTTGCCCGCGACTTCGACCGCGGTCTCGGTCGCGTACGCCTTCGCCATCGACGCCGCGGCGCTGACCGCCGCGGGATCGGCGCCGGCGTCCGCCAGCGCGGTGACCGCCGCCGTGGTGAGCGCGCGGGCGACGCGGAGCTGGACCAGCATGTCGGCGCAGGCGTGCTTGACCGCCTGGAACGAGCCGACCGGCCGGCCGAACTGCTCGCGTACCTTCGCGTAGCCGACGGTCGCGTCGAGCATCGCCTCGGCCAGGCCGAGGCTGTCGCAGGCGACCGCGACCGCGGCCCGGTCGAGCAGCCGCCGGACGGCGTCCTCCGGACGGCCGGCGAACTCCCATACCGACGCCGGGTCGACCTCGGCGCCGTCGGCCCGTACGACGGCGAGCCGGCGGGTCTCGTCGACGACCGGTTGCGGGTCGACGACGAGGCCGGCCGCGCGCGGGTCGGCCGCCACGATCACCGGCGGGCCGTCGCCGGCCGCGCGGGCCAGCACCAGCAGCCTGGTCGCCTCGGCCGCGTCAGGGACGAAGGCCGCCTGGCCGTGCAGCCGCAGCCCGGTCGGGCCGTCGGCCAGCCGGAACGGAACGCCGCTGTCGGCTGAGCCGCCGTCGGCGAGCACCGCCGCCGGCACCGCGCGGCCGGCCGCGGCCTGGCGCAGCAGCGCGTCCGCGTCCGGGGACGGTGCCAGCGCGCGCAGCGTGCCCGCTCCCAGGACCGTTGATCCCAGGTAGGGGCCGGACGCCGCGGCCCGGCCGAGTTCTTCGGCGATCACGGCGACTTCGGCGAACGTGGCGCCGGCGCCGTCCAGGGCGGACGGCACCTCCAGGCCGAGCCAGCCGGACGAGGCCAGCAGCGCCCAGTCGGGTGCGGCCGGGGCGCGCACTTTGCCGAGCAGGTCGCGTGCGACGGCCCGCAGCTCCTCGCGGGCCTCGGCCAGCTCGGCCTGATCGGCGCCGGGACTCGTCGTCATGCCGCTGGCTCCCTCGGCAGGCCGAGTCCGCGCTCGGCGATGATCGTCCGCTGGATTTCGCTGGTGCCGCCGGGGATCGTCCATTCCCACGATCCGATGAAGTCGAGCAGCCAGGCGCCCGACTCCCAGCCGCTTGACGCGGGTTTGCGCAGCACCGTCTGGCCGGGCAGCCCGGCTAGCTCGGTGCCGAAGTCCGTCATCCGCTGCAGCAGCTCGCTGTAGTACAGCTTCACGACCGACGCGTCGGCCGGCCCGGCGCGGCCAGACTCGTGGCGTTCCACCAGGTCGGTGCACAGTGCGCGGAGGCCGCTGATCTCGGTCTCGAACGCCGCCAGCCGGTCGGCGACCCGCGCGTCGCCGAGTAGCTCCTGGCGTGCGCAGGCCTCGACCAGCCAGCGGAAGCCGGCGTTGCCGAGCCGTTCGGCCAGCTCGAGCATGGTCAGTCCGCGTTCGGCGCCGAGGGTCTCCTGGGCGACCCGCCAGCCCGCGTGCTCGGGTCCGACTAGGTTGGCCGCGGGGACCACGACGTCGTTCAGGAAAATCTCGCAGAAGTGCGACTCGCCGACCGCGTTCCTGATCGGCCGGACGTCGAGGCCAGGGGAACGCATATCGAGCAGGAAGTAGGAGATGCCGCGCCGTTTCGGCGCGTCCTGGTCGGTGCGGGCGAGCAGCAGGCACCAGTCGGCGTGCCGGGCGCCGCTGGCCCACAGCTTCTGCCCGTTGACAATGTACTGGCCGCCCTCGCGCCTGGCCGTGGTGCGCAGCGAAGCGAGGTCCGACCCGGCCTCCGGTTCGGAGAACCCCTGGACCCAGATCTCGCCGTCGAGGATGGCCGGGAGGTGCCGCCGGCGCTGCTCCTCGGTGCCGGCCGCGAGCAGCGTGGCCGCGGCGTGGTGAATGGACACGAACGCGAGCACCAGCCGGGGCGCGTCGTGCGCGGCGAGCTCCTGGTAGAGGATCACCTGGCGGGCCAGCGGCATACCGCCGCCCCATTCGGCCGGCCAGTGCGGCACCGCGTACCCGGCCGCGCGCAGCTCGGCGAACCACCACTGCTGGAAGGCGACGAACTCCGCGTCGGGCACCCCCGTCTGCCGCTCGCGCCAGCCCGCGGGCACGTGCGCGCGGCACCAGGCGCGGACTTCGGACCGGAACTCATCGAGTTCCGCGGTTGCCGCTGTCACGAGCCCTCCCCTGACCTGGTCTTCTTGCTGGCGCCCCCGCTGCGCAGCGCCGCGAGCCGGGCCCGGTGCTCGGCGCTTTGCATGGTCTCCCGTTCGGCGGCGAAACCCGCCTGGACGGCGCCGCTGAGCGCCTGCGCCAGGTACATGCCGGCCACCCGCTTGGTGCCGCGCAGCGCCTCGGTGGGCTGCGCCGCCAGCCGGCCGGCCAGCTGGCGGGCGGCTGGCAGCAGGTCGCCGGCCGGCACCACCCGGGAGGCGAGCCCCAGCTCGACCGCGGTCGCGGCCGGGATGCGGTCGCCGGTGTAGAGGTACTCGCGCGACCGCAGGATCGGGGTGAGCAGCGGCCAGAACGCGGCGCCGCCGTCTCCCGCCACCAGGCCGACCGACACGTGCGGGTCGGCCAGGAACGCCCGGTCGGCGATCAGCACGATGTCGCACAGCACCGCCAGGCTGCAGCCGAGTCCGACCGCGGGGCCGTTGACGGCGGCGATCACCGGCAGCGGGAAGCGCAGCAGCTCCTCGATGATCTGGGCACCCTCGCGCAGGCTCTCGTCGCGCGCCGCCGGGTCGTCGGGAAACGAGCTGATCCAGTCCAGGTCGCCGCCCGCGCTGAACGCCCGGCCCGCGCCGGTGACGATGACCACCTTGGCGTCGAGGTCGGCGGCGAGCTGCCGCCAGACGTTGGCGAGCGCCCAGTGCAGCGGCTGGTTGACCGCGTTGAGCTCATCGGGCCTGTTGATCGTGACCACCCGGACCGCGCCCTCGGCGGAGACGGTCAGCTCGGCTGGCAGCTCGTATTTCACCGGCTCGCTCACGGCTCCGCCGATTCCGCGTTGAACAGCCCGGTCAGCCCGTGGCGTCCGAGCCGGCTGGTCAGCGCCGCCCGGGTCGCGGACAGCCCGTGCGGCAGCCGACGCAGCGGCTGGCTGTAGCGCGACAGCCAGGACAGCGGGGTCTCGTCGCAGAACCCCATCGCGCCGTGCAGCTGGTGCGCGACCCGGAACACCACGTCGGCCGCCTCCAGCGCCGCCATCCGCAGCGCGAGCGCGTCGTCGGCCGCCTCTGGCAGTCCCGCCTGGATGCTCCACAGGGTGTACCTGGCGAGCATGTCCAGCCCGCTGCGTTCCACCTCGGCCTCGGTGAGCTGGAACTGCACCCCCTGGAAGGCGGACAGCGGCTGGCCGAACTGCGTCCGCGCGAGCACGTGCGCCCGCGTCAGGTCGATCGCCTGGTCGAGCATCCCGAGCAGCGTCCAGCTGGGCAGCGTCAGCGCCAGCGCGAGGTCCTTGGCCCCGGCTTCGTCCGCGGGCGACAGCTCAAGCGACGCGGCGAACGCCGTGGTGCGCGGCGGCCCGTCGGGCCGCACCCGGTCGACCAGGGCGCGTTTCCCGTCCAGGGTCACCGTCGCCCAGCGCAGGCCGAGCCCGGCCAGCGCGGCGGCCGGCCTGGCCCCGTCCACCACGGCAAGTCCGTCGACGCTGAGGTCGGCGGGCCGCGCCAGCCGTTCGGCCAGCGGGTAGGCGAAGCACCAGTACCCGGCCGCGCGGCACAGCGCCGCGGCCGCCTCGAGGTCGTCCTGGTCACCGCGCGGGTCGAGCTCCCACGCGCCGAGCTCGGCGAGGACGGGGGCGAAGACGCTCTCCCGCCGCTCCGGCTCCGCTTCGGCCCGCTCCACCAGCGCGGCGCCGCCCGCGGCTTCGAGCGCCTGCCTCGCCGCCGCACCGTAAGCGTGAGCTTCCCGGCTGAGGTCGATGGTCATCGCGCCGTCGTTCTGGATGCCTCCGCTCGTGAGATCTTCGTTCATGATGCCTTCAGCAGGGTGCGGGCCAGCAGGATGCGCTGCATTTCGATGCTGCCTGAGGCGACCGTGGACGCCTGCGAGTAACGCCAGTGGTCGTCCACCTCGCCGCGGAACCAGTCGCCGTCCGCGCCGGCCAGCGTCGCGAGGTGACGGATCTCCATCAGCACCTCGGCGCTTTCCTGGTCGAGGCGGGTGACCGCGATCCGGTAGGCGGCGGTGTCTCCGGGGGTCACCGTGCCCGCGCCCTGCAGCGCGATCACCCGGTAGGCGAGCAGCCGGGCCCGGCGGCAGTGCGTGAGCATCCGCGCCCACCGGCCGCGCAGCTCTTCGGGCAGCGCCTCCCAGTCCGCGCCGAGCACCCGCGGCGCCGCCAGCAGCAGCCGCTCGCAGCGCGCGTACCTGGCGATGCCGACCCGCTCGAACGACAGCACTTCCTGCACGACCCGCCAGCCCTCGCCGACCGTGCCGAGCACGTCGGCCTCGGTCACCCGCAGGCCGTCGAAGAAGACCTCGTTGAGGTGGTGCGGCCCCAGCATGGCGCGGATCGGGCGCACCTCGATGCCGGGCCGGGACATCGGCACCAGGAAGATCGTCAGGCCCTGCTGCTTCTTCTCCTCGGTCGAGGTGCGGGCGAGCAGGAAGCACCACTGCGCCATGGTGGCGTAGGAGGTCCAGATCTTCTGGCCGTAGACCCGCCAGCCGTCTGTTCCTTCTTCGCGCCGCGCGGCGGTGCGCAGCGAGGCGAGGTCGGACCCGGCCTCGGGCTCGCTGAACCCCTGGCACCAGATCACCTCGCCCCGGGCGATCTGCGGCAGGTGCAGCCGCTGCTGCCCGGGCGTCCCGTGCCGCATGATCGTCGGGCCGACCCAGTTGACGCCCATGTACTGCGCGCCGCGCGGTTCGTGGTGCGCCCACATCTCCTCGCGGACCACCGTCTGCTCCCAGGCCGTGGCGCCCCGGCCGCCGAACTCCGCCGGCCAGGCCAGGCAGAGCTGGCCTCGTTCGGCCAGCAGCCGGCAGAACCGCTGGGCGGTCTCCAGGTCGGCCGGGTCGTCGGTGAACGCCCCCAGGTAGTCGGGCGGCACGTGCTCTCTCACCAGCTGGCGCAGCTCAGCGCGGAGCGCCGACGCGCCGGGTCCCATCGTGAAGTCCACCCGGCCACGATATTGCAATCCTTATAAAGATTGCTAGGTAGCGCGTCCAGAACAATCCGGGCTCGGCGGCTGCGAGCCCGTCCGGCACCATGTTTCTTGCTGTTATCCGCTGGGGTTGAGGACGGGGACGGGGACGGGGACGCGGACGCGGACGCGGACGGGGACGATTCAGCGCACCGCTTCTTGCTGTTATCTATTCGACGCAGGGCAGGGCCATCCCGGCGCACCGTTTTCATGCTGTTATCAGCATCGAGGTCACTGAGCCGGTAACCGAGCCTGTCCGCGCGCGCCGCGCGCGTCTGATGTTGCTGGTGATACCCATAATATGGAGACTTTTATCTAATCGGAAACTTATATGTACCATGCCACGAAAATATTCCAAGATCATCTGCTCTAGCTGGAAGGAAGAACGAAACGGCGCGCGGTTGTCCGCAGTCCGCAGTGACCGCGTGAGCATGGTCCCCCGTCGCAGCGCCATGACCGAGAAGACCACTGGCGAGGATGGTGCCGGCGGCTGGCTGGCTGAGGTGCGCTGCCGGTGTCGCCGCACAGGTGCGGGCTGACCGGCAGCGACCCGTCCGTGGTGCCGGGTTAGCCGGAGAGCAGTTTGATCAGGGCGTCGCTGATGGCTCCGTCGCAGACCCGGTCGTAGAAGCTGTAGCCGGGCATCGGGTTGCACTCCAGGCACCAGTACCGGCCGCTGGCGTCGAGCTTGAAGTCCCAGCCGGCGAAGATCAGGCCCTGCTCGGCCGTCTTGGTCACTAGCAGGGCGGCCAGGTCGGCGGGGATGTCGAAGACTGTCCGGCTCGCCTGCGGGTCTGAGCGGTAGTCGAGGGCGGTGCTTGAGAAGCGGGCGGCCAAGACCGCGTCGCCGACCACGTGCACCCGCACGTCGTCGCCGGGGACCATGCGCTGGACCAGGACCGGGCCGTCGCTGGCGGCCAGGCGGGCCAGGTCGTCCGCGCGGATCTCCCTGGTGGTCGCCCTGGTACCGCACACCGGCTTGACCACGGTGCGCCCCCCGGCGATGAACTCGCCGACCCGCTCCGGGTCGGCCGACAGCAGGCTCGGCGGTACCAGCAGCCCGTGGGCGCTGAGCCAGGCGTAGTGGGCCGGCTTGTAGCCGTTGAGCTGGTGTCCGCCCAGGCGGTTGACGACCGGCAGTTCGGCCTCGTCGGTCCAGGCGCCGAGGCCGTCGAGCAAGCCGTGCCAGCGGGTGGCCTGGCGCGGGGTACTGCCCAGGTAGATCGGCCGGAGGTACAGGCCGGTCAGGTCGGCGAGCTCGACTCGTTCGGCGCCCGACACGAAGTCGGCCGGATCGGGCGGCACCGACAGCCGCCAGTCGCCCGCGTCGGCGGTCTCCATCAGGTCGAGTACCGCGAACGGGATGTCGCGCAGCAGGCAGCGCGCCGCGAAGTGGACCATCACCGGATCCGCGCGGGTGCCGGCGAGCCCGATCACCGCCCCGCCTCCGCGGGCTGCCTGAGCCGGTCGGCCATCCAGGCCGCTAGCGCGGCGGACAGGTCAGCGGCGGCCGCGGCTCCGGCGTCCGTCGCGTCCGCGGCGGCGTCCCATTCCCAGCAGTCGACACGGGCGAGCGTCCGCCTTGTGCCGTCGGCGGGGACCAGCCACCACACGGCGGCCAGGTCGAGCTGGTACCCGGCGGCTACCCGCAGGCTCGCGTCCAGCAGCGCCGGGTCGGCATCCGCGGCGCAGACGGCGCGGTCGCCGACCACCCGCACCTTGACCACGGCAGCGAGGCCGGCCGCGGCGCGGTAGCGAAACGGCCCGGCGGCAACAGGCGGCGGTCCGTAGCTGCTGCCGTGAGTCGCGTAGTCGTACACCTCGAGCGGGTCAGCCGGCTGCCCGCCGGCTGGCCAGCGGCCCGAGAACCGCTCGGCGCGGACGGCCGCGGGGTGCAGGTGCCGCACCCACCGGACGGCCCGCGCCGATCCGGCCGGCAGGGTGCCGCACGGGGCAACGGCACTCGGCCGGTTGAGCACCGGGGACCGGGTCAGCTGCGCCACCGACCGGGCGGCGGCGAGCGACTCGGCCGCCAGGAACCGGCCGTCCGCGGTGTCCGGCCAGGG
>DASYAE010000084.1:0-11985 GCA_036501535.1 Actinocrinis sp.
AGGAGTCCTCCCGATGAGCTTCGCCCGGATCCGCGCCACCGCCCTCAGGGTGCTGCTCCAGCTGCGGCACGACCCGCGCACGGTCGCGCTGCTGATCGTCGTGCCCTGCGTCCTGGTCACGCTGCTCAAGTACGTGTTCGACGGCAGTCCGCAGACCTTCCAGCACACCGGCGCGGCGCTGCTCGGCATCTTCCCGATGATCGTGATGTTCGTCGTCGCGACGGTCACCACGCTGCGCGAGCGCACGTCGGGCACGCTCGAGCGGCTGCTGAGCATGCCGATGGCCAAGATCGACCTGCTGCTCGGCTACGCGCTCGCCTTCGGCCTGGTGGCTCTGGTCCAGGCCGGCGCGGCGTTCGGGCTGACGGTCGGCCTGCTCGGGCTCGAGGTGCGCGGCCCGGCCTGGCTGCTGTTCGCGGTCAGTGTCGCCAACGGGCTGCTCGGCACCGCGCTGGGCCTGTTCACCTCCGCCTTCGCGGCCACCGAGTTCCAGGCGGTGCAATTCCTGCCGGGCTTCCTGCTGCCGCAGCTGCTGCTCTCCGGCCTGTTCGCCCCGCGCGGCTCGATGCAGACCGTGCTGAGCTGGCTCTCCGACGTCTTCCCGCTCTCCTACGCGGTCGACGCGATGACCAGGCTGACCGAGTCGGGCGGGGTCGGCGCCCTGGTTATCCGCGATCTGGCGATCATCGTGGGGGTGATGATCCTCGCACTCGCGCTCGGCGCCGCGACGCTGCGCCGCCGAACAATGTGATCACGCGTCGAACTCGATTGCCTTGCGCCTCGTCAATATGGCAACAGCGGCGTACTGCTACTGCTACTGGTAGTGCTATTGCTATTGCTATTGCTATTGCTATTGCTGTACGCGCGCGGATACACGATCGACGAGAGGCGGACATGACCGACGCGACACTGCGGGCCGATGCAGAGGACGCCAGCCGAGGCTGGTTCGCCGCGGCGCGGGTCCTGACGAAGGCCGTGCCCCGGGCGTATGAGCGAATCGGCCGCGGCGGCGTGAGCCTGCTGTACAGCGGAGTGCCGGTCCCGACGGTCAACGGCATCCTGACCGAGACCACAGACCCCGATCCGGCCGAGATCGCCGCGCTGGCCAGGCAGCTGCCCGGCCTGAAGATCCCTTACTCCATCCAGCTGCGCGGCGAGCTGGACACCAGGACCAAGGCCGGCGCCTCGATCGGGAAGACCGCCGCGAAGTACGGCCTGACCCTGCGTTATGTCGAGCCGCTGATGATCCGCCGCGGCAAGGCGTCGCCGGAGGCGCCTGAGAAAGCCGCGAGCAGCGTGCGCGTCACCCGCGCCGAGGACCACGCGCGATACGCTGCGACCATGGCCACGGCGTTCGAGGCCCCGCTGGACATCATGACGATGCTCACCGCGCCCGAGATCCTCAACGCGCCGGGCGCCGTGGGTTACGTGGCCGAGAGCGGCGGCGAGATCGTCGCGGTCGGTTTCGGTCTGACGACGGGCGACGCGGTCGGCATCTACAACATCGCCACGCTGCGGGAGCACCGCGGCCGCGGCTACGGCCGGGCGATCACCGAGCGGGCGGCGGCGGACGGGATGGCGGCGGGTGCGCGCTACGTGTATCTGCAGTCCAGCGAAGCCGGTTTCGATCTCTACGAGTCGATGGGCTTTCGGGTGGCCGAGCGGTGGACGTACCTGATGGTGCCGGGCGAGTAGGACGCGCACCGCGCACCTTCAGGCCAGCAGCGAGGCCCAGTCAGTCTCCGGGGGCACTCGGCCGTCGCCCTGCGCGATCACCGGCAACTCGGTCCAGGCCTCCTGCTCCTCGGCCGCGCGCGGTGTGCCGCTGTGGATGACGTAGCGATGCGGCGCCATCGCCGTCTCCCAGCCGGAGAGCGCGCTGCTGTCCGCGCTGTTGCCGTCCGCTGCGTCGTCCTCGGGCCCGGACGATGTCCCGGCTCCGACCGGGATCGCGGGGCGGGCCTGGTGGCAGAGCACGTCCATGACCGCGCGGTGCGCGTCTTCCGGGGTGATCGGCCGGCCGTTCTCGGCGATCCGCGCGGTGAGCGTGCCGCCCTGCACGAAGAGCCCGACCGGGCGTTTGTCCAGCGCGACCTGCAGCAGCGCCCGCACCGCAGCCGGGTCGACCCAGGAGCCGCCGGTCAGCAGCCAGCCGCCGTCCCGCCGGCCCGGCGTGATTCCGGTCAGGGCGCTGAGATCTTCGAGCGGCACCGGGCCGTCGGCGGCCGCGCGCACCAGCGCGAGCAGGCCGTGCGCGAACTGCTCCGCCTCGGCCCGGCCGAACAGCTGCGGGTCGGCCATCAGCGTGAGCTCGACGCAGTCGCGCAGCCGCCAGATGTTGAGCATGAGCCGGGTCGGCACGTATTCCGCGGGCAGCCAGGTGAACTGCGGGTCCTCCGGCGGCGCCGGCCGGTTGCGCACGGCCGCCTCGGGGATGGTCCCGCTCAGGTCGTTGAAGACGAGGTGGCGGGCGAAGCGGGCGCCGCGCCGCTGCGCGACGTCGTCGATCAGCCGCCAGACCAGCTCGCCGTCGAAGGTGCTGTTCCAGTAGCCGGCCATGGCCGCCGCGCCGGACTTCGCGATCAGCGCGTCGAAGTCGGGCGCCGCGGTCTCGAGGCTGATCAGCGCGTCTTGGGCGAGGGTGCCGACGTACTGGCGCAGCGCGGCGCGGTTGCGGTTCGCGGAGAGCGCCGCCACGACGATCTCGCGCTGTGCGGCACGGTGCGCGACCAGGGCGGCGAACGCGGCGAGCATGATCGAGGACGGACTCGCACCGGTGCGCCGGGCCGCCGCGTCGAGCGAGCCGGCGGCGGACCCGGACCGCACGACGAGGGTCGGCAGCAGCCCGGCCGAGGGGCCGAGCGAGCTGTCCGCGAAGACCGCGAACGGGGCCTCGCGCAGAATGCGCTCCCAGTGCCGCAGCGCGGCTTTGGCCCGGCGCCGTCCGGCGGCGGACCGCTCCTGCTCGGCGATCTGACGCGGCGTCGGCCCGGACGGGGGCTCCAGCCCGTGCCCGGTGACCAGCTCGGTCCACTCCTGCAGCAGCAGGCCGGTCGCGCCGCCGTCCGCCGCGGCGTGGCAGACCACGACGACCAGCCGCACCGGCCTGCCGGAGACGGTGACCAGCGCGAGCCGCAGCGGGAACTCGGCGGCCAGGTCGAACCGGACCGCGCGGTTGCGCCGACCGATCCCGTCGGCCACCGCGTCCGGGTCCTGATCCGGCGCGGCGGCGACGATTTCGACCTCGAACTCGCCGTCCGCGCGCACCTCCTGGCGGTCCGGCTGTTCGCCGGGCGGGCCGAGGAAAACGGTGCGCAGCGACTCGTGCCGCTCGGCGAGCACCCGCAGCGCGTCCAGCGCGGCCTCGAGGCCGACCCCGTCCGGCACCGGGAACACGATCTGCTTGTTGATCTCAGAGGGCTCATCGTGCAGGATGCACCGGATCATGTTGTCCTGGCCGAGGGTCAGCGGCCCGCAACCGGAGCCGCGGCCGTGGTATCCGATGGTCGTGCGCCTGGTCTCGGCCCCGGTCTCGGTCTCGGTCTCGGTCACGTCGAATTCGCCCTTCGTACGCAGCGTCGCTCGGAGGGGATCGCGTCGCGATGCTACCAGGGCGATGAGTGCTTGAGGCTACTGATCTTCCCGCGGTCCGTGCCAGACTCGGTGGTGCCAAACGCAGGGGCCGGACAAATCGCAACCGGATGACGGATGATCGGGCCCGATCGTCAGCGAGCGAGGAGAACCCATGGGCGGTACGAGCGTGTGCGTGACGGGCATGGGCCTGGTGACCTCGGTAGGCACCAGCGCCGCCGACATCATGGACGCGATGTGCGCGGGGCGCTCGGGCATCACCGTCCCGCCGCCGGACCATCCGCTGGCCGGCGCGCTCGAGGCGGGCGGCTTCGGGCCGGCGATCGA
Organism: Actinocrinis sp.; assembly: GCA_036501535.1. Taxonomy (GTDB): domain Bacteria; phylum Actinomycetota; class Actinomycetes; order Streptomycetales; family Catenulisporaceae; genus DASYAE01. Next base: position 3,919 of record DASYAE010000084.1, read on the forward strand.
TCCGGCCAGCGTGCTGCCTCGGCACGAGACCGTCGTCGTGGACAGATACGTCATCATGGTCCTGAAAGCGGCCGAGGAGGCGCTGGCCGACTCGGGCATCGTGGTGGGGCGGGACGTCGATCCGTTCCGGATCGCGGTCGTCGTTTCGAGCACCGGAGGGCTCAGCGCGCTCGAGGCGCAGGTGCTCTCCCGCGCCGAGCGCGGACGGGCCGGCGTGAGCTCGTACATGCTGCCCGGGATCCTGCCCAACATGGGCGCCTCCCGGATCGCGATCAAGCACGGCATCCGCGGATACAGCTCGGCGATCGCTACGGCGTGCGCGGCCGGTGGGCAGTCGATCGGCGAGGGGACGCGGCTGCTGCGCGAGGGCCTCGCCGACGTCGTGGTGTGCGGCTGCAGCGAGATGCCGCTCTTCCCGACCATCGTCGACTACTTCCGCAACGCCCGGGCGCTCGCGCAGGGTTGGGGCGCCGACCCGACGGCGGCGTGCCGGCCGTTCGACCGGCGGCACAACGGCCTCGTCCTGGCCGAGGGCGCCGGCGTCTTCGTCCTCGAACGCGCGGCGCACGCGGACGGGCGCGGCGCGTCCGGCTATGCGGACGTCGCCGGATGGGGCGCCACCAACGACGCGCACCACCCCGTCGCCCCGGATCCGGAAGGCGAGGGCGCGGCGCAGTGCATGCGGATCGCGCTCGCCGACGCCGGAATCGAGCCGCACGACGTGGGTTACGTCAACGCGCACGGCACCAGCACCAAGCTCGGCGATCAGGCCGAGGCGCTGGCCATCCGCAAGGCCTTCGGCGAGTACAGCCCACCGGTCAGCGCGACCAAAGCGGTCACCGGCCACATGCTCGGCGCCTCCGGAATGGCCGAGGCCGCGGTCACCGTGCTGGCCCTGCGCCGCGGCCTGCTCCCGCCGACGCACAACCTCGACGACCCGGACCCGGCCTGCGAGCTCGACCACGTCCGCAAGGCGCCGCGGCGGGCGCGGGTCACCCACGCGATGTCGAACTCGTTCGGGTTCGGCGGGCACAACGTCAGCGTCGTGTTTGGCCAGCCGAGCACCCGGCTGATCCGGGAGATGTGAGGTTACCTCGGAGGCGCGGTCTCCATGGTCATGTGAGTGCTGTGCGGGCTCGCCGCGTAGTCGCCGAACGGCTCGCAGGGCTCGAAGCCGAGCTTGCGGTAGAGGGCGCGGGCCGGGGCGTAGGCCTCCATCGATCCGGTCTCCAGGCTCACCCGCCGGTACCCGCGCTCGACGGCGACGGCCAGCAGGTGCCGCACCACGGCCTCGCCGACGCCCTGCCCGCGGGCGGCCTCGGCCGTGTGCATCGACTTGATCTCGGCGTGCGCGTCGTCGAGCCGCTTGAGCGCGCCCATGCCCAACAGCCGCCCGTCGCGGCGGGCGCTGAAGAACTCGATCTGCCCGGCCGGCCCGACCAGCGCGCCGATGTCGAGAGCGAAGACGTGGTCGGGCGGCGTGACCGTGTAAGAGAAGGCCAAATGTCTGGTGATCAACGTGCGCACGTCGTCCGCGCGCGGATCGTCGGCGGCTATGACCAGGTCCATCGCACGTCCTTCGGATGATCGGCTCGGCACCACGGTATCCCGCCTGCGTACCGCTGCGCCGCCTCGGTGATCAGCAGCAAGGTAGGCTGGATCAGGTCGCCCCCGGTGCGGCCCTCAAAGGTGAGGGGTGAGCCTAATGATCCGATACTCACGCGTGGTGGTGAAGCTCAGCGGCGAAGCGCTGGCCGGCCCGGCCGGCTCCGGAGTGGATCCGGCGAGCCTGGCGCGGCTCGCGAACGAACTGATCGCGGTGCACGACCTCGGCGTCGAGCTCGCGGTGGTGATCGGCGGCGGGAACTTCTTCCGCGGCCGGATGGCCGAGGGTTGGGGCATCGGCCGGGCCGAGGCGGACAACATCGGCATGCTCGGCACGGTCATGAACGCGCTGATGCTGCGCGGCGTGCTCACGTCGCGCTGCGACACCGACGTGCGGGTGATGACCGCGATCCCGATGCAGAGCGTCGCAGAGCCATTCATCCGGCTTCGGGCCGACCGGCACCTGCGCCACAAGCTGATCGTCCTGCTGGCCGGCGGGATCGGGCAGCCGTACGTGACCACCGACTACCCGTCCGTCCAGCGGGCGCTGGAACTCGAGGCCGACGCCCTGCTGGTCGCCAAACGCGGCGTCGACGGGGTCTACAACCGCGACCCGAACGTGGACCCGCACGCGATGCGCTTCACCCGGCTGACTCACGCACAGGCCCTGGCCGCGCACGTGAAGGTGATGGACGAGAGTGCCTTCGTGCTGGCCAACGAGCAGAAGCTGCCGATGCACGTGTTCGACGTCGCAGCGGACAACGCGATGGTCGAGATCTGTCAGGGCAAGGACATCGGGACGTTCATCACCAGCGACGACGGCGACGAAGCCGGCGACGAGGGCGAACAGACCCCAGTGTCCTGACCCGGTGTCCTGACCCGGCGGTCGGGTCAGGACACCAGGTTTCGCCAGTCGGTCGGACTCACGCGGCCGCGGCCTCGCGCAGCGGCGCCTGCCGGGCCCGCTCGGTGTCGAGGCTGCGGTACAGCTCCTCGTCGATCCGGGCCAGCGTGGACGGCCGCACCCGCGGGCCGAGGCCGTAGAAGTGCTGGAAGCTCATGATCAGCGGCCGCCAGCGGTCCGGGTCGATCCGGTTCTCCCGGCCCGGCAGCGCGATCTCCGGGTGGATGTGCACCCGCTGGACCCGCACCTCGAACTTGATGATCGAGCCGCGCAGCCGGTCGTCGTCCGCGGCGAGCGGGTCGGCGGCCTCCACCACCGCCTCCAGGTTCACCGGGCACTCGGCCACCCGCGGCGGCGCCACCGTGCGCGCCGCCCGCGCCGTCAGGCCGCTGATGCCGAACTTGTCCGGCTCGTGCCGGTAGCCGCGGGCCAGCTTGGACGCGCTGATCTCGCGGCTGCCGGTGGTGCGGGCCAGCCGGTCCACCGCGTCCGCCTCCCGGACCGAGGGCAGGTTCAGCACGCACTCGCCGGTGCGCAGCATGTTCTGCGAGGTCTGCGATCCGGCGTTCATGCCGAGCACGGCCCGCCAGCCGAGCCAGAAGCAGGACGACATCGGGGCCAGGTTGGCCGTGCCGTCTGGATTCAGGGTACTGATCAGGACGACCGGGGTGCCGAAGTAGAGGATGGCCGGCTCCGACTCGATGTGCTCGAGCCGGTCGCCGGCCTCCGCCTGCGCTGTGTCGATCTGTGCCGTGTCGATCTGTGCTGCCTGGATCTGCGCTGCCTGGATCTGCGCCGTGTCGTTCGTCATGTGCTCCAGCCTGCCCGACCGGGCCCGCCGGTCCCGGCGGGTTTCGGACCCGGAGCTGATCGGCTACTCCCAGGAGAACTGCCGAACCGACAGGCAGCCGAACACCGCCGCGTAGCCGGCCAGCACCAGCAGCTCGCGCGCGCTCGGGAACGACCCGGTGACGGTGCTCTGGATCGAGTTCACCAGCGCGCCGAGCGGGCTGTACTCGCTGATGTCGCGCAGCACGCTCGGCATCATCTGCTGCGGCAGCCACATCCCGGCCAGGAACTGCATCGGGTAGAACACGCCGGCGCCGATGATCTGCGCGCCCCGCCCGGACCGCGCGACCGCGGCGATCCACAGGCCCATCGAGGACAGCCCGGCCATGCCCAGCAGGACCGTCACCGCGAATCCGGCCGACTGCCGCGGCATGGCCAGGCCGAAGAGGCCCGCTCCGATCCCGAGCATCAGCCCGATGGCGGTCAGCGCCATCGCCGCGACGACGATGAGCTGCGCGCCGAGCAGGCTCGCCGGAGATATCGGGGTCGTCGCCAGCCGGCGCAGGATGCGCTGCTCCCGGTAGTTCGCCAGCGGGATGGGCAGCACGATCACCCCGAACAGGCTCAGCGACATGACGATCAGCAGCGGCAGGTAGACCTGCAGCACGGTCAGGCCGCCGTACTGGGCGATCGGCTGCCGGAACGAGGAGATGTTGCCGAAGATCACCAGCAGCAGCACCGGCAGGCCGATGCCGAAGATCGGTCCGGCCGGCTCGCGCCAGGCGAGCCTCGCCTCCATCCGCACCAGCTCGCGCAGCGCCCGCCGCGCGACCGCCCTCTCGTCGAGCTCTGCGTCGGTCTCAGAGTTGGTCTCTGCGTTAACCTCGGCGCCGGTCTCGTTGCCGGTCTCGCCGTCGATCGGCTCTGTCGTCCCGCTGACCTCAATCAGCTCGTCGGTCGTGGTCATCTCGTCACTTCTCCACAGTCACGTGCTCGGGCTCGTGGTGAACCGGGTGCTCGGTCAGCGCCAGGAAGGTGTCCTCCAGGTTCGGCGCCTCGATCGTCATGTCGTGCGCGGTGATCCCGATCCGGTCCAGGGTCAGCACCACGGCGTTGGCCAGGTCCGCGGTGCCGTGCACGGTGATCCGCTCGCCGTGCCGCTCCAGCAGGTCGACCTCGGGCAGCGCGGCCAGCACCGCGTCGTCGACGTGCGCCGAGGGCCGGAAGCGCACCACCTTGCCGCCGACCGCCTGCCGGGCCACCTCGGCCGGGCTGCCCTCGGCGGCCACCCGGCCGTGGTCGATCAGGACGATGCGGTCGCACAGCCGCTCGGCCTCGTCCATGAAGTGGGTGACCAGCACGACGGTCACGCCGCGCTCGCGGATCCGCTCGATCAGGGCCCAGGTCTCCCGGCGGGCCGCCGGGTCCAGGCCCGTGGTCAGCTCGTCGAGCACGGCCACCCGCGGGTTGCCGATCAGCGCGAGGGCGATGGAAAGGCGCTGCTTCTGGCCGCCGGAGAGCTTCTTGAAGTAGGTGTCGCGCTTGTCCTCGATGCCGAGGGTGCGCAGCAGCTCGTCGCCGTCCGCCGGGTGGGGGTAGAAGGACGCGTACAGGTGGACCGCCTCGGCGACGGTCATCCTGGCCGGCACCGCGGCCTCCTGCAGCTGCGAGCCGACGCGCCGGTGCACCTCGCGCGCCTGCGCCTTCCCGGCGTGCGGGTCGATGCCCAGCGTGCGGGCCGAGCCGCCGTCCGGCCGGCGCAGCCCGGTCAGGCACTCGACGGTGGTGGTCTTGCCGGCCCCGTTCGGGCCGAGGATGCCGAAGATCTCGCCGTCCCGGACGGTGAACGAGACGTCCTCGACCGCGGTCGTGCCGCGGTAGGTCTTGCGGAGGTGTTCGACCTCGATGATCGCTGTCATCTGTGGCTCCGTGGGATGGGTCCCGGCGCCGGCGCCCCTCGCGTCGACTATCACTAATCTATCATAGTGATATCACTTTTCAAGCCTCGCGGAGCATGATTCTTCCGCCGGGCGCGGAACCGTCCCGGCCTGCGCTGCTACGCAGCTGCTACAGCCTCCTGCCACTGTCCGAGCTGCGCCGGCACTCGACCGCCGGCGCGATGGCGGAACCACCCACCCGCCGTCCGGCATACGGCACCAGGACATCGAGGTCTGCAAACCATGCGGTTCATCCGATCAGCAAGAAGCGGGGAGTCCCGCACGGGGCGGCGCACACTGACCCTCGCCGTCGCGAGCGGCGCCGCGCTCGCCCTCGCCCTCGCCGGCACGGCTAGCGCGTCCGCGACGGCGACCCCGGCCGCGCCGGCCGGGGTCAAGATGGCCTCGCTCAACCCGGCCGGCGCTGGCGTCGCGGCCCCCGACCTCGCTTCCGGCAACATCGCGACCTGCGCGAAGGTGGCCGCGAAGGCCGGCTTCTCGTTCAACGTGACGGTCTCCACCGCGCTCGGCCAAGAGCCGCAGATCGTGGTGGCGCTGTCGGTCGCGATGGCCGAGTCGAGCTGCAACGGGAGCGCGACCAACGACAACACCAACGGCTCCGAGGACCGGGGCCTGTGGCAGATCAACAACGCCGCCTGGCCGAACGTGTCGAACACCTGCGCCTTCCAGGTGCAGTGCAACGCGGACGCGGCGTGGAACATCTCTGACAAGGGCGGCGACTGGCAGCCGTGGTCGACCTTCGACAGCGGCGTCTGGGAGAACTACGTCAGCGACGCCAAGGCGGCGATCAACGACGGCTTCGACTTCCAGCTCAAGAGCGACTCGGGCGGCGACTGCCTGGACGCGGACTCCTCGAACGTCGGCAACGGCGGCAAGATCTTCCAGTGGGCCTGCAACAGCAGCGACAGCTACCAGCTGTGGACCGTCGAATCCACCGTCGGCAGCCTGTTCATCCTGAAGAACAACGGCTCCGGCACCTGCCTCGACGTGGACGGCTCCGACGTCGGCAAGGACGGCAAGATATTCCAGTGGGCCTGCAGCAAGACCGACAGCGCGCAGGAGTGGTGGTTCCGCGGCAGCGGCCAGCTGAACACGAACGGCAACGCGAATGCGGGCCTCGAGGACTCGTATGCGAAGGACTGCGTCGACGTGGACAGCGCCGACGTGGCCAACGGCGGCACGATCATGCAGTACACCTGCAGCGGCAGCGACGGCTTCCAGCTGTGGAACTGAGCTGATCCGGCAGCGGCAGCGCTGACTGCCCGGCCCTGATTCGCTGAGGGCTGCGACCGCGCGGGGAGGAGCGAGGGCTCCTCCCCGCGCTTCGTTCTCAGTGGCCTGGGGATGCGGTGCCTTGGCCGGGCCGGACGATGCCGTGTTCGTACGCGTAGACGGCGATCTGGACGCGGTCGCGCAGGCCGAGCTTGGCCAGGATGCGGGCGATGTGGCTCTTGACGGTGGCCTCGCTCAGGAAGAGCCGGCCGGCGATCTCAGCGTTCGACATCCCCTGCGCCACCAGCCGCACGACGCCGAGTTCGCGCTCGCTCAGCCGCCCGGCCCCGCCGTCGGCCAGTGCACCTGGGGCCGGCCCGCCGCAGAAGCCTTCGATCAGCCGCCGGGTGACGGCGGGGGCGAGCAGGACCTCGCCAGCCGACACCGCGCGCACCGCGCCGGCCAGTTGCTCGCGGCTGGCGTCCTTGAGCAGGAAGCCGCTCGCGCCGGCCTTGAGCGCGTGGTAGACGTACTCGTCCAGGTTGAAGGTCGTCAGCATCAGGATCCTGGCCCGGGCGCCGGACTGCACCAGCCGGGCGGTCGCCTCGATACCGTTCATCCGGGGCATGCGCACGTCCATCAGGATCACGTCCGGGTCCAGGATCCGGCTCTGGGCCAGCGTCTCGGCGCCGTCGCCGGCCTCCCCGGCGACGGCCAGGTCCGGCTCGGCCTCCAGCAGCATCCGCAGCCCCTCGCGGACCAGGTCCTGGTCGTCGGCGATCAGGACCCTGATCGCGGTGTTCGTCACAGCGTTCGTCGCGGCGTCCGTCCCGGCGTTCATCACAGCGGCCCCTCCCCGAGCGGCAGCCGGGCCCGCACCGCGAACCCGCCGCCGGGCCGCGGCCCCGCGCGCAGCTCGCCGCCGAAGATCGCGACCCGCTCGCGCATCCCGACCAGCCCGTGCCCGCCGGCCTGGATCCGGCCGCCGGGAGCCGTCGTCCCGTCGTCGGTGACCTCGATCGTGACCGCCTCGTCCGCGCAGCCGATCGCCACCTCGGCGCGGGCCGGGCCGGCGTGCTTGAGGACGTTGGTCAGCGCCTCCTGGACAATGCGGTAGACCGACACGTCCACGGCCGCGGGCACCGCCGCGGGGTCACCGTCGATGACCAGGCTGACCGGCAGCCCGGCCGCGCGGACGGTGCCGGCCAGCGTGTCGAGCTCGCTGATGCCCGGCTGCGGGGCGAGCCCGGTCGCCTCGCCGTTGCCGTGCAGGACGCCCAGCATGCGGCGGGTTTCGGTCAGTGCCTGCCGTCCGCTGTTCTCGATCTTTTCCAGGGCCGGGCCGGCGGGTCTTCCCGGTCGCCGGGCGGCGGCTGCCTGCAGCACGATCACGCTGAGGTGATGGGCGACGATGTCGTGCAGTTCCCGGGCGATCCGTGCCCGCTCGGCCGCCGCGGCCTGCCCGGCCTGGCGCTGCAGCTCGGCGCTGCGCGCGGCCAGCGCGTCCAGTTCGCCGGTGCCGGGCTGCGGTGCGAGCCTGGCCTCCTCGTCCGGGTCGCGCAGGACGTTCAGCAGGCGGCTGGTCTCCTCTAGCGCCTG
>DASYAE010000085.1:0-9264 GCA_036501535.1 Actinocrinis sp.
GCCGCCGGGCCCGGGCCCGGCAGCCAGTTCACCGCCGAATACCGCGGCCCGCTCGCGCATCCCGGCGAGCCCGTGCCCGCCAGCCAAGGTCCGGTCGCGGAGTTCCCCTGTTCCGTTGTCGGTGATCTCGACGGTGACCGCCTCGGCCGCGCAGCCGATCGTCACGTCCGCGCGGGCGGGGCCGGCGTGCTTGAGGACGTTGGTCAGCGCCTCCTGGACGATGCGGTAGACCGACACGTCCACGGCCGCGGGCACCGCCGAGCGGTCGCCCTCGACGACCAGGCGCACCGGCAGCCCGGCGGCGCGGACGCTGGCGGTCAGCGAGTCCAGCTCGCCGATGCCCGGCTGCGGGGCGAGCTCGGTCTCCAGGTCGGTGTCGCGCAGCACGTCCAGCAGGCGGCGGGTCTCGATCAGCGCCTGGCGTCCGCTGCGCTCGATCTTCTCCAGGGCCGCGTCGGCGGGCGAACCCGAGGCCCGCGCGCCGGCCGCCTGCAGCACCACCACGCTGAGGTGGTGGGCGACGATGTCGTGCAGCTCGCGGGCGATCCGCGCACGCTCGGCGGCCTTGGCCTGCTCGGCCTGGTGTTCGAGCTCGGCGTTGCGGCGAGTCAGCGCCCTGTGCTCGCTGCCGGCCCGGACGAGCACGCCGACCAGCCAGCACAGGACGAGCGGGATGAGCGAGAATCCGGTGCGGGCGGCAAGGATCATGGCCATGCCGACGACCAGCGCGGCGGCGGACCGGCGCAGGCTGACGAATACGCCCAGCGAGTAGGCGCCGGCGAGCGGGACGAACCACTCGAAGCCCTCCGGCAGGTGCCGGGTGACCGCGTACTGCACGGCGACGACCACCAGGATCGCCGCCCACATCAGCAGCGGCGCGCGGCGTCGCAGCAGCAGCGGCGCACCCACGAGCGGGGGTAGCAGCACCCGCAGCCACAGCGGCCCGGTGACCGGGGCGCCGATCACGCCGGTGGGCATCCACGCAGCCAGGGCGGTCAGCACGGCCCCGGCGACCGCCGACCCGGTGTCCCGGACCGCGTCCGGGTCACCGCCCGCGAAACGCCGCCATGCATTCATGCACCGAACATAACGCCTGGCCAGGACATATGCATCGGCCGCGAGGCGGGTCCGGATTCATCCCTGCGGATGAATCGGTTCGTCCCGGCGGCCGCAGACGGGCGGTCCGGCGCCGGGGACACTGGCATCAGCCCACGAACGAACCGACGAGGAACGAGGCCATGACGACTGGATCCGCATCCACATCCGCATCCACACCCGATTCCGCATCGACATCCGAGCAGTGGGCCGTCGAGGTGCACGGGCTCACCAAACGCTTCGGCGCCCGCACCGCGGTCGACGCGGTGGACCTGCTCGTGCCGCGCGGCTCCGCGTTCGGCTACCTGGGACCGAACGGCGCGGGCAAGACCACGCTGATCAGGGCCCTGCTCGGGCTGGTCAGAGCCGACGGCGGCAGCATCTCGCTGCTCGGGATCCCGGTGCCCGCCGAGCGCGGGCGCGCGCTGGCCCGGGTCGGCGCGATCGTCGACGAGCCCCGGTTCCACGGCCACCTGACCGGACGGCAGAACCTGAGGATCCTCGCCGCCGCGCGGGAAGGGCGCACCGACCGGATCGCCCCGGCGCTCGAGCGCACCCGGATGACCCAGAGGGCTGACGACAAGGTGTCCACCTACTCGATGGGCATGCGCCAGCGCCTCGGCATCGCCGCGTGCATGCTCGGCGACCCGCAGCTGCTCCTCCTAGACGAGCCGATGAACGGCCTGGACCCGGCCGGCATCCACGAGATGCGCGACATCATCCGCGGCCTGGTCGGCGAAGGGCGCACGGTCATGCTCTCCTCGCACCTGCTCGACGAGGTGGAGCGCACCTGCGACCACGTCGCCATCGTCGACCGCGGCAAGGTGGTCCGCCAGGGCACCATCAGAGAGCTGACCTCAGGGGCCAGTCTTGAGCAGTGGTTCCTGTCCGTGACCAGCCGTCTGGGGGAAGAGTAGTGACGACCGACGTGACCGAGACCACCGGATACGGCCTCACCGCGAACCGGGGCGCGGCGACGGCCTGGCTGCCCTCGACCCGCCTGATCGCCGCCAAGATCCTCGATCTGCGCAGGCGCAACGTCCTGATGTTGGTCACAGTGCTGTTCACCGTGGCGCTGCCGATCATCTTCTACGGCATCAGGCTGATCTACCACGTGAGCGACCCGACGCGATACGCGCCGGCCGGCGCCCCGGGCACGCTCGCCACCGCGGGCACCCTGATGGCAGAGTTCGGATACATCGCGGCCGTCGCGCTCGGCGCCACCGCCGCGACCGACGACCTGACCGAGGGCATGTTCCGCCACCTCGTGATCACCGGCCGGTCCAGGGTCGCGCTCTACCTGGCCCGCCTGCCGGCCGGGCTGGCGATCCTGCTCGGGCTGGCCGCCGTCGGCTACACCATCGCAGCCCTGACGACCGCGTTCCTCGCGGGCTCGCTGGCGCCCGGGACGGTCGTCCCGTCGGCGGGCGCCCTGGCCGACGCCGGACTGTGGATCGAGCTCTACCTCGCCATCGGCTACACGGTCGGACACGGCCTCGCCTCGCTCATGAGCCAGCGCACCGTACCGATCATCCTGCTGATCGTGCTGGAGATGATCATCGTTCCGGCGCTGACCGACCACACGCTGCCCCACTTCGTCAACGTCGAACGGCTCTTCGCCGGGGTCGCCATGGCCCAGCTGAAGCCGGCCGCGCTGGCCGGGGGCACCCGGATCGGTCCGACCGGCGGCCTCGGCTCGGTGCTGCCGCCGATGCCCGGCTGGGCGCTGGTCGCCGTCATCGGCGGCTGGATCGTCGGCTGGTCAGTGGTCGGCGCCTGGAAGATGGTCAGACGCGACGCCTGATCTGCCCGGCAAGACACTGTGCGGAGAGCGGCATGACTGCTCTCCGCACAGCTGTCTTTCGGCGCCCGCCCCTGCACGGCCGCCGCAAGCATCTCCGGGCCCGGATGACAGTTCAACCGCTCACGCCGGACTCATCGCAACGGCTCGGCGACGCACCCGGCCACCGCCGACAGGATCTCGCCGCGGGCCAGCGCGGCGGCGATGGCCTCAATGTCGTCGCTCATCCAGCGGTCGTGGTCGAGCGGCGGGACGATGGCGCGCACCGCCGAGTACGTGGCCTGTCCCGCCGGGCCGAGCGCATCGAAGCGGTCTGCGATGTCGACCGCCTGCGCGGCGGCGAGCAGTTCCACCGCCAGGATGCGCTGGTTGTTGTCGAGCACCCGGCGCGCGTTGCGGGCCGCGATCAGGCCCATGCTCACCACGTCCTGGTTGTCGCCGTTGGACGGGATGGACTGCGTGCTGGCCGGGCCGATGGTGCGGTTCTCCGCGACCAGGGCCGTCGCAGGGTACTGCGCACCGGCGAACCCGCTGTTCAGACCCGGGTGCCCGGCGACGAGGAACTCCGGCAGCCCGTCGCTGAGGTGGCGGTTGAGCAGGCGGTTGGTCTGCCGCTCGGACAGTACGCCGAGCTGGGTCAGCGCGATGACGGCGAAGTCCATCGCGAACGCGATCGGCTGGCCGTGGAAGTTGGCGCCGTGGAACACCTCCTGCTCGCCCTCGAAGAAGAGCGGGTTGTCGTTGGCCGAGTTCAGCTCGATCTCCAGCTTCTGCCGGCAGTGCCCCAGCGTGTCCCGCACGGCGCCCAGGATCTGCGGGATGGCCCGCAGCGAGTAAGCCTTCTGCATGTGGGTCTCGGTGCGGTACACCCCGTCGCCGCGCTGCGCGCCCTGAGCGCCCTTGCCGCGCTCGAACTCGCGCCGCAGGTCCGCGTGCTCGCGCAGCAGCCGGCTCCCGCCGGTCAGGGTGCGCAGATTCGCGGCCGTGTCGATCTGGCCGGGGTGCGGCCGGGCCAGGTCGTGCCCCTCGGGCCGGAACGGGGCGGCGGAGGCGCGCAGCACCTCGACCACGAGCGCGGTGACGATCTCGGCCTGGCGCACCTGGTCCAGCGCGGCGGCGACCACCAGGCAGCCCAGCCCGGTCATCGCCGAGGTGCCGTTGATCAGCGCCAAGCCCTCCTTGAACCGCAGCTCCAGCGGTTCGATGCCCAGCGAGCGCAGCACCGGCCCGGTCTCCACCCGCTCGCCGTCGCGCAGCAGGTATCCCTCGCCGATCACGGTCGCGGCGATGTGCGCGAGCGGGGCCAGATCGCCGCTCGCGCCGAGCGACCCGATCTGCGGGATGGCCGGAGTGATGCGCTCGTTCAGGTACAGCGCCAGGCGTTCGAGTATCTGCGGCCGGACCGCCGAGTATCCCTTGGCCAGCGCGTTGAGCCGGGCCGCCAGAATGGCGCGGGACTCGCGCTCGTCGAACAGCGGGCCGACGCCGGCGCTGTGGCTGCGCACGAGGTTGGTCTGCAGGCTCACCTCGTTCTCCGTGTCCACCAGCATGTAGATCATCTCGCCGTAGCCGGTGGTGACGCCGTAGACCGGCACTCCGGCGCGCACGGTGCTCTCGAAGATCTCCCGGGTGCGCGCCGCCCTGGCCAGCACCGGACCGGTCACTTCGCAGTACGCTGCGTCTTCGGCGACCCGGCGCACGTCGGCCAGGCAGAGCCGCTCGCCGTCGAACGCGACGGCCGGCGCCGCGCGGGGTGGGGCGGTCGTAGTCGCGGAACCGGTCGCGCTGGTCGTGACAGCCTCGGTCATGTTCGTCTCCTTCGGTGAGAGGACCGGCCCGCGGATCCGCGGACCGGGTGATCGCAGGCCCCGGGTCAGTGCGACTCCGAACACTGCGATGCCTATGGGGTACAGCGCCGCAGGCGCGCTGAACGGCAGGATCGCCGCGCAGACCAGCACAGTCACGGCGGCAGTGGCCCGGCCGATGTCGGCGCGCGGCAGGATCCTGAATGCAGCCGCGGCGCCCACCAGGTAGACCGCGACGAAGTCGGCGCTCGGCCAGGCGATCAGCTCCTGCAGATCAGGCGCGAGGACGGCGACAACCGCGAGCAGCAGGGTGAAGACGACCGCCAACAGCGCCAACACCCGAGTGGGCACGGCGCGCCGGGGATGCAGCGCAGCCAGGCCGCGGGGCAGCCGCCCGTCGCGAGCCTCGGCATAGAGCAGCCTTGAGAAGCCGGCGATGTTCGTGTGCACCGACACGGCAGAGCAGCAGAGTGCGAACACCGCGACGGTGGCCCCGGCCGCCCGCCCGAGCCCGTCCTCGGCCAGCACGCTGACCGGCGCGAGACCCGAGGCGGACCGATACACACCCGAGCCGACCATCGCCGCGGCCGCGAGGCAGTAGAGGACGGAGAGCGCGACCGAGGCCAGCGCCATGCTCAACGGCAGGTCGCGGGCCGGCCGCCGGAACTCCTCGGCGAGGTGGACGGTCATCTCGAAACCGATGTACGACCAGAAGATCAGCAGCGCACTGGTACCGACGGCACCCCAGCCGTACGGTAGGAACGGCGCATAGGCCGCGGAGCTCACCCGCGGCAGACCGAGCAGGCAGACGCCCAGCAGCACCGCGCCGGTCAGCGCGACGAGCAGCATCTGGACCCGCCCGGACATGCGCAGTCCCTGAGCGTTCAGCGCGCAGGAGACCAGCAGCAGGGCGCCGGCGATGAGCACCGCACAGCGGCCGCTCCATCCGAAGTACGAGGTGACGTAGTCCGCGCCGACCAGAGCGATAACGGGCACTGCGAAAGGCACCGACCCGAGCAGCCACCACCCGGTGACCGCCGCGACTCGTGGACCGAACGCCGCCCGACTGAAGGCGATGATGCCGCCGGCACTCGGGATGCGCGCTCCCGCCCGGCCGAGCGTGACCGCCAGCGCCAGCGCGAACAGCGACATGCCGCCCCACGCGATCAGGCAGCCCGGCCCGGCGGTGCGAGCGGTCAGCGCGGGCAGAACCAGGATGCTCGGCCCCATGACCGCGCCGGCCGCCATCGCCGTGCCGTCCGCCACCTGCAACGACCGCGAGAGCCCGGCCCGCGTCATGACCCGGTCCGTGTGTCAACGCTCAAACAAGCGCAGGAATATTGTCGCAGCATACTCATAATGATTCGGCTCCAAGACGATCCCCGCGTTGAGAGCCACCGTTGTCCTCGCAGTGATCACGCTGCTCAGTAAGCCTGAGAGAACAGTGAGACGCATAGAAGAATTCGTCGAATAACAAGCCGCCACGGCCGCCCACCGAGCCCGACAAGAGAGTCAGGCCGCTGTTACATCGTGACATTCACACTTATTCAGTACACATACACAACTGCTGCTCCGGGCCGCCCCGATCCGCGCGGGTAACCCATGGCGTGTCGCCGGACACTAATGAGTAAGACCCGAGTCGCCTCTTGCCGCTCCCTGGAGGACCGCTGTGACGAATGTCCGCATCGTGCTCGCCGATCCCCGGTCCGGACGGATGCCGGCCGGCAGCGCCGTGAACGGCCGCCAACTCGTCGTGCTCGCCGACGACCCCGGCCAGCGGGCGGTGCCGCTGTGGCTGCCGGTCATCGGCGCCAAACTACTGCTGGCGCTGCTGAATCGGCCTGCCGCCGGGGACGACGTGGCGGTCGGTGTCCTGGAGGAGACCGCAGCGCGCGTCCTGCACGTGGCCGGGGCCGCCGTGACCACCGTCGACATAGAGCCAGCCGACGGGGATGCGCCGGACCTGCGACCAGGCACAGCCACGGCACGAGTCGGGCTGACCACAACCGCCGGCGCCCGGCACGTCCAGGTGAGCGCCGGCTACGGCCTCAGACTGGCGGTCGTGGCCGGCGCGCCGGTCCGGGTGGCCGATGCGGTGATGGACCGGCTCGCGATCCCGGTCCCAGACGGGGACGTGCACGCGCCGTTCCTGCTCCCGGCAGCGGACCGACCGCCGGACCGCCCCGGCCAGGGCCGTCGTTTCGAGCCGCGGAACATGGCATTCACCGACGGCCTGGACCGGTGGGAGCTGGCCGGCAGCTTCCTGGACGCCGGCCGGCAACACTGGCAGGACTATTCCCGCGCCACCGCCGACCAGCGCGCCGCGCTGGCCTCCGCGGTCCCGGAGCCCTCCGGCTCGGCCGTCCTGTTCCAGGAGATCCACGCCGACGATTACCGCGGCCACACAATCACCTTCCGCGGACAGATGCGCGCCACCGGCGTCGTCGGCGGCGCCGGGCTGCATCTGGCTGCCGGCGCAGCGTACGAGCAGCCCGGTGCCAACCTGCCCGACCGCGACCGCGACCGCGGCGGCAGCAGCCTGATCGCCACCGGCACCGGCACTGGCACCGGCACCGGCACCGGCACCGGCACCGGCGACTGGGTCTCGCACGACGTCAGATTGACCGTTCCCGACGACGCCGGCGTCATCCGATTCGGCATCTGGTTGGAAGGCCGCGGTCGCATCGAGCTACGCGACCCGGAGCTCACCCCGGCCCCGGAACCCCAGGAGTAACGCAGCACATGGACATCCCGGACGGCGACCTGGTCCAGCTGGCCCGCGATGGCGATCCGGCCGCGTTCCGGCTGCTGGTCGAACGCCACCTGCCGATGGCGCGCGCCCGCGCGGCACGGCTGTGCCCGCAGCCAGACGACGCCGACGACGCGGTGCAGGACGCGTTCCTACAGGCGTTCATCGCGCTGGACCGACTGCGCGACCCCGACCGGTTCGCCGGCTGGCTCGGCGGCATCGTGGCCAACGTCTGTCGCGCCCAGCACCGCCGAGCCCAGCTGACTCTGCTCGGCGACTGGCCCGAGAACCTGCACCCGGCCTCGGCCGGCAACCTGCCATCGGCCGAGGACCTGGACCGCGCAGAGGTGCTGGGCCGCGCGGTCGCCGACCTGCCCCCGGGGCAGCGCCACGCCGTCGCAAAGTTCTACTACGCCGACCAGCCCGCCGGGCAGATCGCCGCCACTCCCGGCGCCGCCAAGGCCAGCTTGCACAAAGCCCGCCGCCGACTGCGCGAATACATCACCGCGCACCGCCCCGACCTCATCCCCGCCGCCTCCCGGAGAACTCCCGTGACTGCCGTTCGCATCGCGCACATCGACCGCCGGCTCGCACGCACACCGGACGGGAAGATATCCATGCTCGTCATATTCGCCGACGACGCCGGCCACCGAGCGCTCCCGGTCCGCCTGCCCGCCCGCGACGGCGCTCTCTGGCGCCTGCTCGCCCGGCCGGAAGACTACAACCCAGAACACTCATACGACGACGCTGGAGAGATGACCGATCGACTGCTGCGCGCGGCCGGGATCGCCGTGACCGCCGTGACCCTCACCGAGCTCGGCCCAGGGGTCACCGCCACTCGAATCGGCCTCGGAACGCCTGCCGGAACGCAGCAGGTCACCACCAGCCTGGCCGACGGCCTGGCCCTGGCCATCATCACCGGCGCCCCGCTGGCCGCCGAGGACTCGATGATGGACCGGCTCGCCGAGCCCGTCACCGGCCCCGACCCGGTCAGCCCGTTCCGAGGCCGCAGCCGGCAGCAGTCCCCCAGGCCGCCGGAGAACACGCGATTCGAACCGCGCAACCTGGCATTCGCCGACGGCCTGCACCGATGGCAGTTCGACGGCACCTTCCTGCATCAGGCCGGATCCCACGACCAGGACTACTCCTGCACCGCCGAGGGCGGCCGGGCGATCCTGGCCGCGGCAGTGCCCGAACCCGCCGGATTCGCCGTACTCAGCCAGCGGATCGAGGCCGACGACTACCGCGGCGGCGCCATCACCTTCCACGCCGACCTGCGCACCACTGACGTCAATGTCGGCGGCGGTGCCGACGCCGGACTGGTGCTCCGCGTCGTCTGTGACGGACGGCCGGGGCGGCAGCGACCGGCCGGGCACGATCCCCGGGATGATCCCGAGAACCACTTCGCCTTCGTCGCTCGAGCCGGAACCGGAACCAGAACCGGTGACTGGACCCGGTACGAGGTGACCGCCGAGATTCCGCCCGACACCAGCCTCATCGTCTTCGGCGTCTTCCTGAGCGGCCACGGCCGGATCGAACTGCGCGACCCGCGGCTCGACCGGCAACCGTAATGGCAATAAGGATCCGCCAGTAGCGCATAGTGTTCAGTCAGCGCTAAACGCGAGTTGAACCCAAGACGCCTCCGGCGGGGGCCCTCCGCAGAGAGAGGGTCGCGATGGCGGCGTGGGTTGGTTGGGGGCCGGGTGTAGTGGTGGGGTTGGTCTGTAGAGTGCGGTTTGGTCGGCTGTGCTCTCTCCGCGTCGGGCAGGCGAAGCCCGAATCAGTTCTCTGCTGGTAATGCAAACGGAGAGGCT
>DASYAE010000086.1:0-45317 GCA_036501535.1 Actinocrinis sp.
AGGGAGAGTGCCAACGCCATGTTTAGCACTCTCACCCCGAGAGTGCAAACGGCCGGCCAACCGGCAGTAAGCGGCCACGGAAACGCGAACCGGCCCGGCTCCCTGAACGGGAGCCGGGCCGGTTGCGACGTCAGAGCCTCAAATCACGCGGACAGCTTCAGCCTGCTGCCCTCGGTCGCTCTGCGTAATCTCGAACTCCACTCGCTGGCCCTCTTCAAGCGAACGGTAGCCGTCCGCCTCAATAGCCGAGAAGTGGACAAACACGTCTTTGCCCTGGTCTACGGCGATGAAACCGTAGCCCTTCTCCGCGTTGAACCACTTGACGGTGCCCTGAGCCATTCCCAACTCCTTGCTGCCGGCCCACTCATGCTGATCCCGCACGTCGCGGGACCGGGTCGTGTCCCCCGCCCCCTTCCGCCTCTGTCGAGCCGGGGCCGGTGATGACTGCGTCGTGCCCGCCGTTACCGGCGGTTTCCGAACTGTGCGACCGGCGCCGAGAGTATCCTCAATGGACCGCGTCGCAACAGGTCAATGACGAGTCCTCAGTGAAATCGACAGCGGGTATTCGACCTGACAAATACCGACGAGTCCCATGAAATCCGGCGGCAGTAAGCCAAACTGTAATCGGACGGTTACTGATCATCTCAACGGCTGGACCGTTCACGCCCGGTTCACGCCACCCCGGCCTCGGGGGGTGACGTTCCGTCAGTGGATAAAGACACCGCGTGGGAATTCAGCAGCCTCCGGCGACCGCCGGGATGATCGAGACGGTCGAGCCGTCCTTTGTCTCGGTCGCCAGCCCCTCGGCGAAACGGACGTCGTCGTCGTTCACGTAGACGTTGACGAACCGGCGCAGCTTGCCGGAGTCGTCCAGCACCCGGGCGCGCAGGCCCGGGTAGGACGCCTCGAGGGCGTCGACCACCCCGGCGAGGCTGGCGCCCTCGACGGAGACCTCGGCGGCCCCGCCGGTATAGGTGCGCAGGATGGTCGGAATGCGGACGGTGACAGCCACCGGAGTTCTCCTTACAGGGGTTCGCCTTCGCGGCCGGGGACGGCGGCCGCGGGTATTCAGTCGGGTCGGCCCGTCATCAAACGCGGGACGCGCCGGTCACGAGGCTACGCCCGCACGAGGCCGGCTTTGCGGAACGCCTCGACGCTTGGCTCGATCGTCGCCGTGACGCCGGTGCCGGCGACCGCGTCGAGCGTCTTGAGCCCGTCGCCGGAGTTGATCACCACGGTCTGCGCCGCCGGGTCGAGCAGGCCCTCGCGCACCAGCTTGCGCAGCACCCCGACGGTCACCCCGCCGGCGGTCTCGGTGAAGATCCCCTCGGTGCGGGCCAGCAGCCGGATCGCGGAGACCACCTCGTCGTCCGTCACGTCCTCGACCGCGCCGCCGGTGCGCCGCGCGATGTCGAGCACGTACGGGCCGTCCGCCGGGTTGCCGATGGCCAGCGACTTCGCGATGGTGTCCGGGCGCACCGGCTGGACCACGTCGTGCCCGGCCTTGAACGCGGCCGAGACCGGCGAGCAGCCGGCCGCCTGGGCGCCGAAGACCCGGTACGGCCGGTCCTCGACCAGCCCGAGCTCGATCAGCTCGCGGAACCCCTTGTCGATCTTGGTGAGCTGGGAGCCGGACGCGATCGGCACCACGATCTGCTCCGGCAGCCGCCAGCCGAGCTGCTCGGCGATCTCGTAGGCCAGGGTCTTGGAGCCCTCGGAGTAGAAGGGCCGCAGGTTCACGTTGACGAAGCCCCAGCCGGCGCCGGCCTCGTCCCCGATGAGCTCCGAGCAGAACCGGCTGACCTCGTCGTAGGTGCCGTCCAGCGCGACCAGCCGGCCGCCGTAGACCGCGGCCATCACGATCTTGGCCTGCTCCAGCCCGGCCGGGACGAACACGCAGGAGTCGAGGCCGGCCCGGGTGGCGGCCGCGGCGACCGCGCCGGCCAGGTTCCCGGTCGAGGAGCAGGACAGGGTGGTGATGCCGAGCGAGCGGGCCGCCTCGAGCGCGATGGCGACCACCCGGTCCTTGAACGAGTGGGTCGGGTTGCCCGAGTCGTCCTTGACGTACAGGGAGCGCAGGCCGAGCTCGCGGGCCAGTCCCTCGGCGTGCACGAGGCGGGTGTAGCCCGGGTGCAGGTTGCGGCGGCTCGCGACGTTCTCCGGCACCGGCAGCAGCGGCGCGTAACGCCAGATCGAGTTGGGCCCGCGCTCGATGTCCGCGCGCGAGACGGCGCCGAACTCGTAGGCGATCTCCAGCGGCCCGAAGCACTGCGCGCACACGTAGTCGGGGCCCAGCGGCGCCCGTTCCCCGCACTCGCGGCAGGAGAGCGCGACGGCGCGGCCGAACGGGGCGGGGCCGCCGACCGCCGCGGAGGCGACCGGGGCGGCTGCTGGGGTCATGGTCATGGCGAGGCCTTTCCCTCATCTTCCCCGCCGGCTTTCGGCAGGACGGACTTGGCACCAGCTCCCCGGCGGGGCCTCGCTGCGCGAAGCCGCCAGGGCGGTTGCCGGAGCGTCACAGGGCCGTTCCCTCAGCTCCTCTGGATGAGCACGTGCAGTATGAAGTTGTGGGGTGACTCACGATGCTGATATGTACGGCTTTCGCGGGTCACTGGCACTGTAGCGCACGCCGGTCCCGGCGCCGAAGTCGTTCCAGTAGGTGAACATCGGGTGGGCGATGACGCACCGGCGGCGGGGCTTGGGCAAGCTTGGACCCGTGAATCACATCGACCGCACCCGGCAGTGGCTGGCGAGCCGTACCTCCCGGGAGGCGGACTGGCCGCTCGACCGGCTGCTGCGGCTGAAGAAGGAGTCCGCCGCGCAGCTGAGCGTCGTGCTCCCGGCGCTCGACGAGGAGGCCACGGTCGGCGCGATCGTCCGGGCGATCGTCCGGGACCTGGCCGCGCCGGGCCTGATCGACGAGGTGGTGGTGGTCGACTCGGGGTCCACCGACGCGACCGCGCGGGAGGCGGTGCAGGCCGGGGCGCGGGTGGTGCGGCGCGAGGACGCGCTGCCCGGGGTGCCGGTCCGGCCGGGCAAGGGCGAGGCGCTGTGGCGCTCGCTCGCGGCGACCTGCGGCGACGTGGTCTGCTTCGTCGACGCGGACCTGCTGGAGTTCTCCTCCTCGGTCGTGCGCGCCGTGGTCGGGCCGGTGCTCGCGTATCCCGAGGTACAGCTGGTCAAGGCGGCCTACGAGCGCCCGCTGGCCAACGGCGACACGGTGCACCCGGCCGGCGGCGGCCGGGTCACCGAGCTGGTCGCGCGGCCGCTGCTGAACCTCTACTGGCCGGAGCTGGCGGGCGTGGTCCAGCCGCTGGGCGGCGAGTACGCCGGCCGGCGCAGCCTGCTGGAGTCGCTGGCCTTCCCGTGCGGATACGGGGTCGAATTCGCCCTGCTGGTGGACACCTACCGGCAGCACGGCCTCGACGCCATCGCCCAGGTGGACGCGGGCGTGCGGCGGCACCGCCATCAGGATGACCTGGCGCTGGGCCGAATGGCCGCCGAGATCATCCAGGTGGCGATGGACCGGCTCGGCGCCGCCGCCCCCGAGTCCACGCTGCTGACCCAGTTCGCCCGCACCGCCTCGGGATTCGCGCCCGCGTCCCGCGACACGGCCCTGGTCGAGCGGCCGCCGCTGGCCTCGCTGCGGGCGGGCACCGGTTTCGAGCCGAGTTGCCGACGGAAGGATTAATCGCCGGGATGGTGGAAACGACCGGAAACATGCTCGGCACTGGCAGCACCGGCACTGAATCCGACGACACAGGCGGTTCCGACGACGGGAAGGGCAGCGCCCGGATCCTCGTCGCCTCGAATCGGGGACCCGTTTCCTTCGCCGTAACCGAAGACGGCGATCTCAACGCCCGCCGCGGCGGCGGAGGGCTCGTCTCCGGACTGTCCTCGGTCAGCTCCGACGAGGAGCAGGTGTGGGTCTGCGCGGCGCTGTCCGACGGCGACCGCATCGCGGCCCGCCGCAGCCCCCGCGGGCGGCTCGACCGGGCCGGGCTGATGGATCCCGGCATCCCCGTCCGCATGCTGGACATCGGCCCGGGGATCCTGCACGCCGCGTACAACGCGGTGGCGAACTCGACCCTCTGGTTCATCCACCACATGCTCTACGCGACGCCGACCGCCCCGGTCTTCGCCGAGAAGTTCGCCGCCGGCTGGGACGCCTACCGGGCCTACAACCGGGCGTTCGCCGAGGCGCTGGCCGAGGAGGCCGGGCCGCAGGGGCACGTGGTGGTGCAGGACTACCACCTGTGCCTGGTCCCGGCGATGCTCCGCGAGCTGCGGCCCGACCTGCGGATCGGGCACTTCTCGCACACGCCGTGGGCGCCGCCGGACTATTTCAGGATCCTGCCGGACCACGTCGGCGACGCGATCCTGGAGGGCATGCTCGGCGCGGACTACCTCGGCTTCCTGACCGAGCGCTGGGCGCTGGCCTTCGTGGACTGCTGCACCCGCCGGTTCGGCGCCGCGGACCACGGGCCGGGAGAGGCCGGCGCGGACGGCGGCCCGGCCCTGCTGGCCAACACGCCGCCGGAGCAGCCGCGCGGCCCGGTGCGGGTGGGCGTGCACGGGCTCGGCGTCGACGCGGCGTCGCTGGTCGAGCGGGCCCGCCGGGACGACGTGGAGGACCGGCTGGCCGGGCTGCGCGCGGCGGTCGGCGAGGACCCGGAGACCGGGCCGCGGCAGGTGATCGTCCGGGTGGACCGCACCGAGCTGTCGAAGAACATCGTGCGCGGCCTCGAGGCGTACGCGCTGCTGCTGCGCCGGCACCCGGAGTGGCTCGGCCGGGTGGTGCACGTCGCGTTCGCCTACCCGAGCCGCACCGACCTGGCCGAGTACCGCGACTACACGGCCGCGGTGACCCGGCTGGCGAAGGAGATCGAGGAGGAGTTCGCCCGGCCCGGCTGGCAGCCGCTGATCCTGCACGTCGAGGACGACTTCGCGCGGTCCCTGGCGGCGTACCGGATGGCCGACGTGGCGGTTGTCAACCCGATCCGGGACGGCATGAACCTGGTGGCGAAGGAGATCCCGATCGTCGCCTCGGCCACCGGCGGCGCGTGCACGCTGGTGCTCTCGCGCGAGGCCGGCGCGGCCGCCGAGATGTCCGAGGACGCGCTGATGGTCAACCCGTACGACGTCTGCGCCACGGCCGAGGCGCTGCACACGGCGCTGAAGATGGACTCGGCCGAGCGCCGCGCGCGCTGCGGGCGGCTGGCCGCGGCGGGCTCGGCGCTGCCGCCGCAGCGCTGGTTCGCGGACCAGCTCGCGCAGCTGTGACGCACTGTGCCGCGCTGCGACGCCCTGTGGCGGGCGCTGCGTAGGGCCGGACCGGACCGGGCCGCCAGAGATCGGGTGATCGGGTGATCCGATCGGGTGATCAGGTCTGGCCGGGTGCCGCACCGCGCGAGCGCTGCCGGACCGCGCGCATCCGACGCAGCCGCTTCACCAGCGCCGGCTCGAGCTCCAGCGCCTCCGGCCGGTCCAGCAGGGCGTTGAGCACCTGGTAGTAGCGGGAGGCGGACAGGCCGAAGCGCTCCCGGATCGCCTGTTCCTTCGAGCCGGCGTACTTCCAGTACTTCTTCTCGAACTCCAGGACTTCGCGGTCCCGGTCGGACAGCGCGCTCTCGCCGCTCTCGGCCGCGCCGTCGGCCGGCGCCTCAGCCGCGGTCGCGCCTTGGACGGCAGCGGCGCCATCGACGGCCGGCAGCGAGTCCCGGGCCGACCCGGCGTCGGTCTGCGCCGGGACGACGGGACGCGGGGCCTGCCGCGCCGACTGCGTCTGCTCGCTCTCGGACTCCGTGCCACCGGACTTCTGCGGCGCCATGCGATCACTCCTCAGCCGCGCTCGGACCGTCCACTCATCTGCATGGTAGAGGCGCATTCAGACAAGTCGAATAGGCCGAACGGCGGATGCGGACGTGGATGAACCAGGGTTGAACACTGAGTTGATCGAGTGGTGCTGGCATGCCCGGTCTGACAGCAAATCAGATAATTATGCGACACCCGTCCGGCCGCTCCGACGGCGCCTACCGCACGTGTCTGATTCAGTACCCTGCGCAGCGCCCGAACCGTGCTCAGCTCGCGCTTCATGTGCGACGCGTCACACGCGGCCGCGCCCAGGACGGCCCGTGCGTCCCATTCCTCCCGAATCTGGCCGCCCGGATCTTCCACCCCCTAGACTATTGGGCTAAGGTCTATACCAATCCGGCCGAGTGGCCGCCTGAGCCGAGGGTCGCCCGATGCCAGTCCTACGCCATGCCCGAGTCGTCCTGCCCGGCGCCGTCGTCGAGGACGGCTGGCTCGCCACCGACGGCGGGCTCATCCGGGCGGTCGGCGGCCCCGGCGACCCGATCCCGGCCACCCCGGACGAGATCGGCGCGGCGCTCGACCTGACCGGCCGTCACGTCGTGCCCGGCTTCGTCGACATGCACGTGCACGGCGGCGGAGGCGGCGCCTTCACCTCCGGGCAGGTGGCCCGGGCCCGGGAGGCCATCGCGTTCCACCGCGGCCGCGGCACCACCACGATCGTCGCCTCGACCGTGACCGGCGCGCTGGACGACCTCGAGCGCTACATCGGCGACCTGGCCGGGCTGGTCGAGGACGGCGAGATCGCCGGCATCCACCTGGAGGGGCCGTTCATCGCCCGCTCCCGCTGCGGCGCGCACGACCCGGGCCTGCTGCGCGACCCGGAGCCGGCCACGGTGCGCCGGCTGCTGAAGGCCGGCCACGGGACGGTGAGCATGGTCACCCTGGCCCCCGAGCTGCCCGACGGCCTGGCCGCGACCGCCGTGCTCGCGGACAGCGGCGTGATCGCCGCCTTCGGCCACACCGACGCCACCTACGCGCAGGCCAACCAGGCCATCGGCCGCGGCGCCCGGGTGGCCACGCACGTGTTCAACGCGATGCGGCCGGTGCACCACCGCGAGCCGGGCCCGGTCACCGCCGCGCTCGAGAACGAGGACGTGTTCGTCGAGATGGTCAACGACGGGCTGCACGTCCACCCCTCGGTGGTCAGCCTGGTCTTCTCCGCGGCCGGCGCGCACCGGGTCGCCCTGATCACCGACGCGATGGAGGCCGCCGGCGCCCCGGACGGCCGCTACCCGCTCGGGCCGCTGACCGTCGAGGTGGCCAACGGCGCGGTCCGGGTGGCCGGGACCGACACGCTGGCCGGCTCGACGCTGACCATGGACCAGGCCTTCCGCAACACCGTGCGCGAGGTGGGCATCCCGATCGAGCAGGCGGCGGTCTCCGCCTCGCTCACCCCGGCCCGGGCGCTGGGCCTGGCCGACCGGATCGGCTCGCTCGAGCCGGGCAAGGCCGCCGACCTCGTCGTGCTGGACGACGACCTGCGGGTCGAGGCCGTCATGCGGCACGGCGCCTGGGTGCAGAACCAGGCCTGAACCCGGCCTGAACCGCCGTGGCGCCATCTGCGCCCGTCTTCCACCCGAACGGGTGAGGAACCACGCACAGCGCCCGTTCGCCGGTTTTGGGAAGTCTGTCCGGTTGAGAGAATCCGGGTGAACGTGCCAACCATTTTCAGGTGGCCGTCGCGTCATGAAACGGTCCGGCGACAAACCAACGCGACTACGGAGGGAGCACGGCCATGGTTCTCTCGGTCTCCGGTGTGCTGCTGCTCGGGATCATCGTCTTCATCCTGTTCCGCAAGGACGGCCTGAAGATGTCACACATGATCGTGTGCATGCTCTTCGGCTTCTACCTGGCGTCCACCACGATCGCGTCCTCGATCCGGGACAGTGCGAACTCGATCGCCGGGTTCATCGACGGCATCCACTTCTAGGCGGCGGCGGTGGCACCTGCGGCCCGAGCCGCCGACTCGGTCTGGAACCGGCTCGGCCGCGGCGTCGCCGAGTCCGCACCCGCCTCGTGGCTCAACGCCAACGTGCTCAACCACCCGGGGGTCTCACGCACCCGCGGCGTGACCGGGCGGGCGTGGGTCCGGGTGCTCGACGTCTGCTACCCGCTGATCGTGCTCGGCCGCGGCGCCCGGCGCGGCCTCGCGCTGATCCTCGATCGGTGGAAGGGCGACGGCAAGGAGAAGCGGCGCATCGAGGCCCTGGTCGCGGTGGCCTGCGTGGTGGCGGTCGCGCTGATCCACTACGGCCCGCTGCTGCTGTTCCTCGGCGCGGTGGGCGCCTGCGCCTGGCTCGGCCGGGACACCTCCCGCCGGAACGCCGACCCGGAGGCGCCCACGCACATCACCAGGCTGCAGGCCGTCTACAACGGCCTGGTGCCGTACCTGCAGAACGGCGACGACCCGGACCAGCACTTCAAGCCCGGCGGCGGCTACCGGGACGCGTTCACCGCCTGGGCGTTCGACGAACAGGACCGGCTGGTCCACCTGCGGCTCGACTACTCGGAGTACGTCAAGGACGGCCTGGCCGACTGCCGGGCCCAGGTCGAGCGGGCGATCGAGGGCAAGGTCGGGCAGTCGAACGAGTACCTGTACGACTGGGACGAGCAGGGCAACCACCTCGACGTGCGCATCCTGCCGCCGCTGACCGCCGGCATCGGCATCCAGCCCTGGCCGGTCGCGGACATCGAGTTCGTGCTCGGCATCACCGACCCCGGCTCGTCCGGCCGGCTCATCCCGGTGCTGGTGCCGGACGGCGCCGAGGCGGCGGCCGAGCCCGCGGCCGGCGCGCGCGACGCGTCCGGCGCCGCGCCGCCCGGGTTCCGGGTGGAGCAGCTCGCCCCGGTGATCTGGCGGGTCGCCTCCACGGACCCGCACCTGCTGGTGGCCGGCGGGCCGGGCACCGGCAAGTCCACCGCGCTGCGCTCGCTGGCCGCCCAGGCGCTGGCCAGCGGCCACCGGATCGCGGTGCTCGACACCGGCCGGTGCGAGCACTACGCGGGGCTCGGCGGCCGGCCCGGAGTGCTGCGGGTCGCCGAGGACGCCAGGGCGTGGCTGGACCTGATCGACTGGTTCGGCGCGGAGGTCGAGCAGCGCGCGCTGCGGATGGCCCCGTTCCGCCACGCCGCCGCGGCGCAGAGGCCCGCGCTGCCCGCACCCGCGCCCGAGCCCGTCGCGGTGCCCACGCCGGGCGTACCGGTAGGCATCTACAGCGACGAGTCCGATGACACCCAAACGCGCCTGAAGCCCGTCGAAGGCCTCGATCCGGCCGCCGCGGTACCGTCGGGTCTCCCGGGCACCCCAGGCGCGCCAGAGGCCCCAGCAGCCCCCGTGGAGCCCCATCTGTGGCTGCTGGTCGACGACGTGTCGGAGCTCGCCGAGGCGGCGGCCTCGCTCGACCGCCCCGATCCGCTCGACGTCCTGGCCGCCGCCGCCCGCAAGGCCCGGTTCGCCCAGGCCACGGTGGTGGTGGCCGCGCCGACCGACAAGCTCTCCGAGCTGTACCCGCTGCTGCTCGGCCAGCTCACCGCGCGTGTCGCGCTCGGCCGGGTCGACCCGGCGGCGTCCACGCTGCTGTTCGGCGGGACGCTGGAACTCGGCGGCGCCGCGGTCATGCCGCGCGGCCGCGGCTACGCGCAGATCGGGCTCAACGGCCCGGTGATCCGGCTACAGGCGCCCTATGCGCCCACGCTCGCGCCGACAGCTGTGTGAAGGCGGCCCGCGAACGCTTGTGCGCGTACATCTCCCGGTCCGCGTTGCCGAGCAGTTCCATCGCGCGGACCTCGGGGTCGACCGAGTTCTCCGGCCGGGCCTGCTCGTAGGCCAGCCCCAGCGAGGCGCGCACCAGCAGCTTGTCCCCGTTGATCCGCATCGGGTGGGAGAAGGCCTGGTCGATCCGGTCGAGCAGGGCCAGCGCCTCGTCCGGCCCGATGCCGGCGGCCACCACCACGAACTCGTCCCCGCCGGGGCGGGCGACCACGTCCTCCCCGCGCACCAGTTCGCGCAGCCGGGCCGCGGCCACCTTGAGCACCTGGTCGCCGAAGCCGTGCCCCTTGGTGTCGTTCACCTCTTTGAACCGGTCGAGGTCGCAGAACACCACCGCCAGCGGGATCTGGTCGGCCAGCAGAGCGGTCAGCCGCTCGGCCAGCTCGACCGGATTCGCCAGCCCGGTCAGGGCGTCGTGCCTGGCCTGGTGGCGCAGATGCGCCTCTGCCTCCACACGCTGCGCGATGTCCTCGCGCAGCGCCCTGCTCTCGGTCTCCAGGCTCTGCATGCGCTGCATCGCCTCGTCGTGGCGGGCGGCGTTGCCGATCGCGATGGCGGCCTGCTCGGCGAACATCTCGATCACCTCGATCACCCACGGAGCGGGCATGAGGCCGTCCGAGGGCTCGGCGAACGAGAGCAGGCCGACCAGCCGGCTCTCCGCGTCGTACATGGGGGCGAGCAGGTCGTAGTCCGGCTGCCAGTACTCGCCCGTCTCCGGCCGGCGCGGCACCTCCGGCACGTAGACCCTGATGTTCTCCGGCGGATTCGCGCCCAGCCCGCGCACGAAGCACAGGCTGCCCCAGCACTCGCCACGCTTGAGGATGTCCTCGACGTCCCGGCGGGGAAGCTCCTCGCCCAGCAGGGCGGCCTCCATCTCGGCCGAGCCGGCGGTGACCGCGCAGGTCAGGTCGCCGTCCGCGTTGGCCACGTTGACCACGGCGAGGGTGAACGGGGTACAGGCGATCACGCTGTCGGCGATCGCCCGGAGCGTGGCCCCGAGGCCCACGGCGGCGTTCACCGTCGACAGGGCCCGGTGGACAGTGCGCAGGCCGGAGAGAGGTATGTGGCCTTCCGCTACCTCGTCCACCAGCTCTCATCCCGATCACTCGCCAGGGGGCCGGGGCCACCCGGTCGGCCGCCGCCCGATCGTCGTGCACACGGCAAGGGGGTGTACACGGGGCGGTCGCCGAACCGAACGCACCGGGCCAGACACGGAATGTACAGCAGGACGCCGCCCCTGCACCAGCAGGGCCCTTGCACTTGCGGGTGCCTTATTCCAACTCTGACACCACGGCCCGGCGGAGGGCGGCGCGCGGGCGCGGCGGAGTCCGCGCTCGGTAAAGAAACCGTAAGGATCATGCACCGCCGCCAATCCGCAATGCGGCGGCGCGTGCCGCCGAAGCCGTTGATGCGGTACCGTTTCGGGGTGGGCGTATCAGGCATGGACCATCCCATCACCGGTGCGGACCGCTTCGAGGCGGTCCGACGGACCGCTCACGTGCCCCCGATCACCGTAGGTGTTCGCTCGGTCGCCGAGCGTCTCGACCGCCATCTGGCGGTCCTGGTCTCGGAGCCGCAGGTCGACTCCCGGGCCGTGCAGGCGGACACCGCGGCGCAGGCCGTGCAGCTTTTGCGCGAGATCTCCCCGCGCACCGCCTCGTCCCAGCAGTCCCAGCCGAGGCGCCGCTTCTCGCTGTTCGCTCCGCTTCGCTCGTTCAAGCGCTGGTTCGGCATGTAGGAAGCCGAGCCGTCGCGGCCCCTGAGCCGATCCCTGCGCACGCTCTGCGCCGGGGTCGGCTCGCTTGTTTTCGGGCCATGAGGCTCCGCCTCACTCGGTCATCCGCCCAGATTCGCCAGGACTCGGACCGGACCCGGCTCGACGCCCAAAAGGCCGATCGCCGGGTGGTCAGGACTCTCGTCCCGGCCAACCCGGCGATCCGCGTCAGGGGCTGCCACTCAGGCGGCGCTGTGCGGCGCCTCCGGCTTGGCGTCCTCGATCGTCGCCGCCGCCGACGGGACCAGGTCCGCCGGGGTGCTGATCGGCGGCAGCGTGCTCTTCGGCGACGGAGTGAAGCTGAACGTCGCCTCCGGGCCGGAGCCCACCACGTCGACCAGCACGATGCTGCCCGGGCGCACCTCGCCGAACAGGATCTTCTCGGACAGCGGGTCCTCGATCTCGCGCTGGATCGCGCGGCGCAGCGGCCGGGCGCCGAGCACCGGGTCGTAGCCCTTGTCCGCCATGAGCTGCTTGGCCCGGTCGGTCAGCTCGATGCCCATGTCCCGGTCCTTGAGCCGCTCGTCGACCCGGGCGATGAACAGGTCCACGATCGTCAGGATGTGCTCGCGGGGCAGCTGCGGGAAGACGATGGTGTCGTCCACGCGGTTGAGGAACTCGGGCCGGAAGTGCTGCTTGAGCTCTTCGTTGACCTTCGCCTTCATCCGCTCGTAGCCCGTGGTCACGTCGCCGGTGGCGGCGAAGCCGAGGTTGAAGCCCTTCGAGATGTCCTTGGTGCCCAGGTTCGTGGTCATGATGATCACGGTGTTCTTGAAGTCCACGATCCGGCCCTGCGAGTCGGTCAGCCGGCCGTCCTCGAGGATCTGCAGCAGCGAGTTGAAGATGTCCGGGTGGGCCTTCTCCACCTCGTCGAACAGCACCACGGAGAACGGCTTGCGGCGCACCTTCTCGGTCAGCTGGCCGCCCTCCTCGTACCCGACGTAGCCGGGCGGGGAGCCGAACAGCCGGGAGACCGTGTGCTTCTCGGAGAACTCCGACATGTCCATCTGGATCAGCGCGTCCTCGTCGCCGAACAGGAACTCGGCCAGCGTCTTGGCCAGCTCCGTCTTGCCGACCCCGGAGGGCCCGGCGAAGATGAACGACCCGCCCGGGCGCTTCGGGTCCTTCAGGCCCGCCCGGGTGCGCCGGATCGACTGGGACAGCGCCTTGATCGCCTGCTCCTGGCCGATGACGCGCTTGTGCAGCTCGTCCTCCATGCGCAGCAGCCGGGAGGTCTCCTCCTCGGTCAGCTTGAACACCGGGATGCCGGTGGCGGTGGCCAGGACCTCGGCGATCAGCTCCTCGTCCACCTCGGCCACGACGTCCATGTCGCCGGCCTTCCACTCCTTCTCCCGCTTGGCCTTCGCGCCGAGCAGCTGCTTCTCCTGGTCGCGCAGGGACGCGGCCTTCTCGAAGTCCTGCGCGTCGATCGCGGACTCCTTGTCCCGGCGCACCGTGGCGATCTTCTCGTCGAACTCGCGCAGGTCCGGCGGGGCGGTCATCCGGCGGATCCGCATCCGCGAGCCGGCCTCGTCGATCAGGTCGATCGCCTTGTCCGGCAGGAAGCGGTCGGAGATGTACCGGTCGGCCAAGGTGGCCGCGGCCACCAGCGCGCCGTCGGTGATCGAGACCCGGTGGTGCGCCTCGTACCGGTCGCGCAGGCCCTTGAGGATCTCGATGGTGTGCGCCAGGGACGGCTCGGCCACCTGGATCGGCTGGAACCGGCGCTCCAGCGCCGCGCCCTTCTCCAGGTACTTGCGGTACTCGTCCAGCGTGGTGGCGCCGATGGTCTGCAGCTCGCCGCGGGCCAGCATCGGCTTGAGGATGGAGGCCGCGTCGATCGCGCCCTCGGCCGCGCCGGCGCCGACCAGGGTGTGCAGCTCGTCGATGAACAGGATGATGTCGCCGCGGGTGCGGATCTCCTTGAGCACCTTCTTCAGCCGCTCCTCGAAGTCGCCGCGGTAGCGCGAGCCGGCCACCAGGGCGCCGAGGTCGAGGGTGTACAGGTGCTTGTCCTTGAGCGTCTCGGGCACCTCGCCCTTGACGATGGCCTGGGCCAGGCCCTCCACCACGGCGGTCTTGCCCACGCCGGGCTCCCCGATCAGCACCGGGTTGTTCTTGGTGCGTCGGGACAGGACCTGCATGACCCGCTCGATCTCCTTCTCCCGGCCGATGACCGGGTCGAGCTTGCCCTCGCGGGCGGCCTGGGTCAGGTTGCGGCCGAACTGGTCGAGCACCAGCGAGGTGGCCGGGGTGCCCTCGGCCGGGCCGCCGGCGGTGGCCGCCTCCTTGCCCGGCTGGGAGTAGCCGGAGAGCAGCTGGATGACCTGCTGGCGCACCCGGTTGAGGTCCGCGCCGAGCTTCACCAGGACCTGGGCGGCGACGCCCTCGCCCTCGCGGATCAGGCCGAGCAGGATGTGCTCGGTGCCGATGTAGTTGTGGCCGAGTTGGAGGGCCTCGCGCAGCGAGAGCTCCAGCACCTTCTTGGCCCGCGGCGTGAAGGGGATGTGGCCGGACGGGGCCTGCTGGCCCTGGCCGATGATCTCCTCGACCTGCTGGCGCACCGCTTCGAGCGAGATGCCCAGAGACTCGAGCGCCTTGGCCGCCACACCCTCGCCCTCGTGAATGAGGCCGAGCAGGATGTGTTCGGTGCCGATGTAGTTGTGGTTGAGCATCCGGGCCTCTTCTTGGGCCAAGACGACAACACGCCGCGCGCGGTCGGTGAACCGTTCGAACATCTTCTTCTCGCTCCCCGGAGCGGTCGGGCAGTGCCGGGAATCCCTGCACCTGCACCCGGCCTGTCCTTCCGAATGCTAGTCCTGCATGACGACGGACCTTACGGGACTGCAGGCCCAGCACTCCGGCGGCACTGTGCGCCGGGGCGCCAAAACACCTCGTCAGAATTGGTCTTCCCGCAGCTCAACGCAGTACGCCCGAGAGCTGTACGCCTGAAGCGAACGGCGTGCCGACACGCCGTGGCCGACCGCCGCGCCCTACCCTGGGGAACCGTCCCCTTCGCCGTCCCGCGCGCCCCGCCACACCGCCGGGCGCGGACTCGAGTGAGGCCCGCGATGTCCCACAACGCCGCATTCGCCGGCGCCATTCCCGGATCACCCGCGGCCTGCGCGGCCGGCCCGGGCGCGGCGGCGGGCGCCGAGCTGGAGCGGTGGTACACCGAGGTGCGCGGCTGGCCGGTCGAGCGGCGCGAGACATCGGACCTCTGGCTGCCCGCGGGGTCCCGGTTCGACGCGCTGGAGGCGCCGGAGGAGGCCGGCCGGCGGGCGCTGCGGCGGCTGCTCGGCTACGGCCAGGCGGCGCTGGCGCCCGGGCCGGTGGGCCTGACCGGGGCCGGCGGCTGCGTGTTCTTCGTCGCGCCCGGCGCCCGGGACGACCTGCCGGAGCTGCTCGACTGGCTGGACTGGGGCGGCATCGACCTCGGCCTGCGCGCGTACGGCGAGGGCGACCGGCTGCCCGCGCCGCGCCGGGACCAGTGGCTGCACGACCCGCTCGGCGCCGTCCCCGAGGTGATCGCGCTGCTGGCGACCATCGCCCAGGCGTGCTCCACGCACCGGCTCGGCCGCCGCGGCTGGCCGGCCTGAGCCGGCGTGTCGGCGCGGTACGGCCGGACCGGGCCGGGGACACGGCGGGGCCGGGCGGCGCCCCCGCGTACGGGGGCAGCGCCCGGCCCGAATTCCACCGGCTGCCTTCTCGGATCACCGCCGGCCGACGGCCCGATCCGCCGGCTTCCCACCGAGACCTGCTCTCACCGGGACGTGCCGGAATTGCGCCCGATACCCGGTGATACTGCGTAATACTCAGTTCTCAGTTTCTCACTCAGTTCGCCGCGCGGTACGCGTCGATGATCTTCTTGGAAAGCCGACCGCGCGCGTTCACGTCGTGGCCGTTGGCCTTCGCCCACTCGCGCACCGCCGCGGTGTCGAGGCCGGAATCCTGCCCGCGCACCGCCGCGCGCGCACTGCCGCGCCGGCCGCGCCCGGAGGCCTGGTCCGCCCGGTAGGCCCGCCCGGCTTCGATGTACTTCTTGAAATCGGCCCGCAGCCTGTCCGCGTTCTTGTCATTCAAGTCGATCTCGTACTCGGCGTTGTCCAGACCGAATCGGATGGTCTGGGTGGCGTCGCCGTCACCGAGATCGTCGGTCATCAACACCACATGTCTCTGGGCCATCACGGCGCCTTTCGCTAGCTTCCCTCGTCAGAGACAAGACAAGCGCATTCCCGCCAGCCGTTCAACTCGCCCAGGAAAAATTTCGGTAATAGCCTTCGGCGGTGGAACTGCGTCCGTAGTACGAACCGTTACGGCGACAGCAGCCGGAGCATCCGGGTGTTACCCAAAGTGTTCGGTTTCACCCGTTCCAGATCCAGGAACTCGGCGATGCCCTCGTCCGGCGACCGGAGCAGTTCGGCGGCGATTTGCGAGTCGACCACCCGGCCCGCCGCCGGGTTCTGCGACAGCGCCCGGAAACCGTGCCGGCCGAAGAAATCCGTCTCGAAGGTTAGGCAGAACACCCTGCGTACACCCAACCACGCGGCGGTGTCGAGAAGTTTTTCCACAATGGCGTGGCCCACGCCCAGCCCGCGGCAGCCCGGATCAACCGCGACGGTGCGCACTTCGGCCAGATCGCGCCACATCACATGCAATGCCCCACACCCGATCACCGGACCGCCCTTATCCCGCTCGGCCACCCAGAACTCCTGAATGTCCTCGTAGAGGGTGACCGTGGGCTTGTCGAGCAGAATCCCCCGGCGTGCATACGCGTCCAGCAGGTCGCGGATCGTTTCGACGTCTGCGGTCCGCGCCCGGCGGACGGTGAGATCTTCCACGGACGCCGAGATTAGCCGCCCGGACGGGATCCCGCGGACCCGGCACCCCCGCGTCACCGAAGCGGTGACCGCGTGCCCGCATAACGGCGCAGAGTACGGACGCGGGACCGCGCGAGTTCGGCAGAGTTCAGCGAAGCCCCGGAATCGAGCATTTCCCGGTAAGCGGTTCCGGGACGGCGCTTTTCACCGCCGTGCGGGCGGCGATCCGGGCCATTCTCCGG
This sequence comes from Actinocrinis sp., assembly GCA_036501535.1. GTDB lineage: Bacteria > Actinomycetota > Actinomycetes > Streptomycetales > Catenulisporaceae > DASYAE01. Next base: position 16,480 of record DASYAE010000086.1, read on the forward strand.
TCGAGTGGCGGATGGGTCGGGCGGGGCACCCGAACGGCCGCGTGGCGGGCGTGCCCGGCGGGACGCGCCCGGCCGCGGACCCCCGCCCCGGCCGCCTCGCCGGCCGCGAACCAGCGCAGGGCGCTGAGCAGTTCCGCGCCCAGCCCGACCTCCACCGCGAAGGCGTCCACCCGGTATTCCGCGACCCGCCCTGCGGCGTTTTTCGCGGCCAGCGCGACCAGGCCGGGCGCGGCGAAGGCGACCCGCAGCGCGCCGGCCGCGGCGCTCAGGCACCGGGCCAGCAGGACGGCCGCGGCGGCCCCGCAGTCGTCCAATGAATGTGCTGCGACCTCGAGCGGGCAGGCGAGCGCCGCGCCGACCAGCGCCGCGCCCTGCAGCGGCAGCAGGACCCAGACGAGGAACGCCGCCGCGCTGGTGTGCATCCGCAGGTGGTGGCCCAGCTCGTGGGCGAGCACGCCGGCCAGCTCGCGGTCGCCGAGCTGCTCGAGCGCCCCGGCGGTCACGCAGATCACGTCCCGGCCGACCGAGTGGGCGTTGACCTCCGGCAGGTCGACGACCCGGATCCGGAACCGCCCGCCGGGCACGCCGGCCCGGTCCGCGACCCGTCCCCAGACCGCCGCGAGCCGGCGCGCCTCCGCCGCGGCCGGCTCGCGCATCGGCCAGAGCAGGCGGGCGATCGCCAGCTGGACCGGCCGCACGTTGTAACACAGCGCACTGGCCAGCCAGGCGCCGTAGACCGCGGACAGGGGCACCCCGAGCGCGTACCGGGCCAGCAGGGCGAGCGGCAGCAGACACAGGCCGGCTGGCACCGTGAAAGCCACCGTCAGAGCGAGGGAGCACCAGGCGGTGCGATCCGGCCGGGTGAGTCGCACATGCCGCACATGCCGCATAGGTCGCATGACGCGCGAAGGTACAGATAAGACCACGCGGTGCACTCTGGCACCCGCCGCGCCGCGGTGCCCATCCGCCGCAAGAGTGATCGGCGGTGGTCCGGAGTTTCGACCGGCGCGAGGTCGGCTGAGCTGACGTGGAGTCAGTCAGTCGAACAGGTCGGAGGAGATGTCCTCCGGGTCGACGCCCGCCTCGGTGAGGATGAGCCGGCACTGCTCGACCAATTCGCCCGCCCCGACGAGTACCGCGCCATAGGAACCGCCGCGCGCGTATTCGGCGGCGGCCATCGACCGCACGGCCTCGAGCGGGTCGCCCTCGACCTCCTCGAGGGTGATCGTGGTGCGCCGCCCGGCCAGCTCGGCGAATTCCGCCGAGAGGTAGTGCCGCCCGGCGTCGGAGACCAGCAGGATGCTCATCGGCCGCTTGTCGCCGCCGGAGATCGCCGCCTCCAGCAGGGCTCGCACCGGCGCGGCGCCGGTCCCGTGCCCCACCAGGATCAAGCGCTGCACGCGGTCCTTCGGGGGGAAGGCCAGCTCCCCCTCGGCGGCGGCGATCCGCAGCCGGTGGCCGACCTCGGTGCGCTGCACGAGCGTCTCGCTGACGCCGCCGGCACGGCCGCTGCGCACGTGGATCTCGACATCCGCGCCGCCGCTCGCGCCGTCCTCGGCGTTCTGCGCGGCCGGCGTGTTCGCGAAGGAGAAGTCGCGCCAGACCCGGCCGAGCGAGGAGACCTCGACGGCGGCGTACTGCCCGGCGCGGAACACGTACGGCACCGGGCGCCCGGACGTGGGCAGCGGGCGTAGGACGACCTTGGCGATATCGGCGGCGAGCAACTCGTGCTGCACGACCTCGGCCTCCCAGACCGGCGGGCCGGACGCGTCCGCCTCGGCCGCCGCGTCCAGCATGACCTCCGCGACCAGGCCGTACCCGGCCTGCCAGGCGGCCGCCGCCTGCTCGTCCCAGCGCTCGCCGCAGAAGCGCCCCATGGTGGCCAGCAGGCTCGCGCCGAAGGCCTCGTAGTGCGCCGCGCGCAGGCCGAACTTGCGGTGCCGAAGGGCGAGCCGCTGCAGGTACGGCAGGAAGTCGCCGGGCCGGTCCAGATCGGCCACGATCCGCTGCACCGCGAGGAAGAGCCTGCGGTCCTGGTCCTGCGGGTCGCCGGAGAAGTACTTGCGGTACCGCGGGTTCGCGGTGAAGAAGTGCTCGTAGAAATAGGCGGCGGCCGGTACGCCGTTCGGCTCCACCAGGGCGAAGGTCTCGCGGATCTCCTTGACGAGATCGGCGGCGGACCACGGTCCGATCTGCGCCGCCGCAGCGGGATCCGCACCGAACCCGCCGCCCGCCGACTGCCCTGTCGCCACGCTGCTTTCACTCACATGGATGAGACTACCGGGCAGCGCAGCGCGACCAAGGCGGCTTCCTCTCGCGTGCCGGGCGCACTGACGGCCCGTGCGCTCCCCTCAGCGGTCTTCCACAACCGGCCCGTTGAAGACCTTCAGCAGCAGGTAGAACGAGGGCAGGATGACCGCCATCCCCAGGCACATCGCGATCAGCAGAGCGTCCATGCTGCCGGGCGCGGCCGCGGCCTGCGCCGCCGTCGCGACGCCGACGAGCAGGTCCGGGTACTGCGCCGCAGCCCAGCCGCCCAGCACGCCGACGACCGCGGCGGCCGCGGTCACCCGGGCGAGAACGTAACGTTCCTGCCACAAAACCACCAGGCCGGCCACACCGCAGAGGGCTGAGACGACGGCGAAGGGGACGGAGCGCTCACTGAAGCGCGCCGCGACGACCGGCGCGTCGCGGTAGAAGAACGGCAGCATCGCCAGCGCGATCGCGCCGGAGGCCACCGCGGACCCCATCGCGCGCCGCCGGAAGTCGGCGATGAGGTGGCGGGTCGCCGGGGACTGTGCGGCGTCGCGGCAGAGGTAGACGGCGGCCAGGAAGGCGGTCGCCACGACGGCCAGCGCTCCGGCCATGAGCGCGAACGGGGAGCGGAACGGCTCGGAGGGCGGGCTGTGCGGGCCGAGGGTGCCGGTGGCCAGTGCCGCGCCGGACACGCCGAGCATGAACGGAGTCAGCACGCTGGCCCCGGCGAAGATCCGGCCCCACCACCGGTCCGGCAGCGCGGCGCCGCCGCCGTACGCGCGATACACGTAGGCCGCGCCGCGCAGCACGATTCCGACCAGCGCGAAGCCGAGCGGCAGCTCCAGGGCGGTCGCGATCGTGCCGAAGGCCGCGGGGAATCCGCTGAACAGACACACGATCACGAAGATCAGCCAGACGTGGTTGGCCTCCCAGACCGGGCCGAGCGACCCGGAGATCAGGGCTCGCCGTTCCTCGGCGCGTTTGCCGTCGGAGCGGCCGCCCTCGGCGCGGTCGGAGCGCGGCCCGCCCACTCCTGCGAGCAGGTCCCAGACCCCGCCGCCGAAGTCCGCGCCGGCAAGCAGCGCGTAGGCCAGAAGGCTGAGCACGATGACGACGAGCATCGCGTTGACGGCGGTCATGAGGCGACCTCCACGGAGCGGACCTCCGCCGGTTCGGGCTCCGGCGCGGTCGGGCCGGGCGGGTCGGCGTCATCGGGCGGCGCTCCGGTGGCGAGCCGGCGCAGGATCAGCACGAGCGCGACGGACAGGCCGAGATAGATCGCGATGGTCGCGGCCAGCGCCCAGCCGAGCCCGGCGCTCCTGGTCGCGGCCTGGGCCACCAGCATGTGCTCGTAGACGATCCACGGCTGGCGCCCGCCTTCGGTCACCTCCCAGCCGGCCAGCATGGCCAGCATCGCGGCCGGCCCGGTGCAGACGGCTGCCCATAGCCAGGGCCGGGTGTTAGGCATCGGAGCGCCGCCAGTCCCGAAGCGCTGTCGCAGGCTTCTGCCGCCGCTGCTGCCGCTGCCGCCGTCACCGCCGACCTCGCGGCCGGCCGCGTTCCTGCGCACGACGCGGCGCCAGCGCCACCAGCGCAGCGCGCCCCACAGCGAGATGAGCAGGATCAGCGTGCCGAGGCCGACCATGGAGTCGAACGCGGAGTGCACCTCGGTGGTCATCGGCTGCTGATTCGCCGGCAACTGGTCCAGGCCGGGCACCGTGGCATCGGGATTGAAGTGCAGCAGCAGCGACAGTCCGTCCGGGATCGGGATCCCGCCGATCACCTTGTGCGTCGAGGGGTCGTAGTAGCCGCCGATGACCAGCGGCACGTGCCCAGAGGTCTGATACAGCCCCTCCATCGCGGCCAGCTTGCCCGGCTGCGTGGTGGCCACGTCGCGCGCCGCGAAGTCGCCGATGAGGAACTGGAGCGGAGCCAGGACCAGGATGACGGCCAGTCCGACGTTGAGGCCGCGGCGGTGATATTCGTCACGCCGGCCGCGCAGCATCCCGGCCGCGTAGACGGCGGCGACCATGCCGCCGGTGCACATCATCGCGGCGGCGAGCATGTGCGTGACCTCGGTCCAGGAGGTCGGGCTGGTGAAGATCGCCCACGGGCCGGCGGTGATCCGCCCGTGCGAGACGCCGAGGCCCACCGGGTCGTTCATCCAGGCGTTCGCCATGACGATGAACATCGTGGACAGCGTGCCGGCGATGGCGATCGGCCAGAGGATCAGCCAGTGCGCGCGCGGCGAAAGGCGCTTCCAGCCGTAGAGGTAGAGCCCCATGAAGATCGCCTCGGCGAAGAAGGCGAAGGCCTCCAGGGTGAACAGCAGGCCGATCGCGCCGCCGTAGGTCGCCATGAAGGTCGGCCACAGCAGGCCGAACTCGAAGGAGAGCACGGTGCCGGAGACGGCACCGATGGCGAAGAGCACCGCCATGACCCGGGCCCACTTGCGGGTCAGCTGGTACCAGGCCGCCTCGCCGGTCTTCAGCCACCGGCCCTCCGTGTAGAGCACCAGCCAGGGCAGCCCGACGCCGAATACGGCGAACAGGATGTGGAAGGACAGCGAGAGCGCCGTCTGCGTGCGTGCGACATCGAGTCCGGACATGTTCCCTCCCGGGACCGGACGGCTGCCGGGGCCGGGTGCCCCGGGCGACTCTAATTCTACATGCCGTAGAAGTTCTATCACCGGTAGAGTGGTCGCCATGGCTAGGCTGGGCGAACTCGAACGTGCGGTGATGGACGTGCTCTGGAACACTCCGGAGCCCTTGGCCGCCACGGTGATCGTCGAGCTCCTGCCGCGCGAGCACACCCCGGCGGTGACCACGATCCTGACCGTGCTCGACCGGCTCGGCCACAAGGGCTTCGTCACCCGCGAGCGGCACGGCCGCGCCTACCGCTACCGGGCGACGACCAGCCGCGGCGAGCTGATCGCGAGCACCATGCTGGAAGCGCTCGGCACCACCGACGACCGCCGGTCGGCGCTGGTGCACTTCGCCGGCTCGGTCTCCGAGGAGGAGAAGGCGCTGCTGCGGGAGCTGCTCGACGAGCCCGGGGACGCGCGGGCGGGCACGGCGTAGCACCGGGAACGAGCGGAACGCCGCCGGGATCGACGCGGCGCGACGGGCATCGCAGTAATTAACGCAGGGCGCACGAGAACACCGCCGGACCAACTACGACAGGAGTCGGGGTCGCGGATGCGCGGATGGCTGCTCGCCTCAACCGGCTGCGCGCTGCTGGCCGTCCTGCTGGCCTGGCCGGTGCCGCAGTACCTGGCCGGCGCGGAGTGGACCCGCCGGCACCCCCGCTCCGCGATCGCACTGTGGCAGGTGGTCGAGCTGGTCGGCGGGATGAGCGCGGTCGCCTCGCTGCTGCTGGTCGGCCTCGCCCCGATGGACCGGCATCCGATCGCCTTCGGCGTCGGCGCGGTGAACGCGCTCTTCCTGCTGCTGGCCGCCCTGCTGTTCGCCTGGCTCGTCGGGGTGCTCGCCGCGGGCGCGCTCAAGGCGCAGCGGGACCTGCGGCGGCAGCGGGTCGCGGTGGACCTGCTCGCGCATCCGGGCGCGAACGGACTGCGCGTCCTGGACTACCCCGAGCCGCTCGCCTACTGCCTCCCGGGCCCGCGCCCGCGCATCGTGATCACCGGCGGGGCGATCGCCGCGCTTCCGCCGGACGAGCTGACCGCCGTGCTCGCACACGAGCGCGCGCACGCTCTCGGCCGGCACGAGCTGGTGATCCAGCCGTTCGTGGCCTGGCAGCGCGCGCTGCCGTTCCTCGCCCCGGCGCGGCAGGCGACGGCGGCGGTCGCGGAACTCGTGGAGATGCTCGCCGACGACGCGGCGGCCAAGGCGACCAGTCCGCGGACCGTGGCGCGGGCCCTGGCCCGGGTCGGCTCGGGGCGGCCGCCCGGTGGCGGGACCGCGCCGGGCCGCCGGACCGGAACCGGGGGCGGCTTGCCCGCGCCCGATCAGGCTGTCGCCGGGACGACCGAGGTCAGGTCGGTGCTGGCCCGCGTACGCCGCTTGAGTTGAGCACTGCGAGTTGAGCACTTTCAGTCGAGCGCTGTGAGCTGAAAACCCGACCGGGCTAAGCCGACTGACGCCGGGTCAGCTCAGCTCGCACCGCCCGGACCGGCCGGTCCCGCCGCAGCGCTCCTCGCCGCCGCCTCCCGCTCCTTCTTCGCAGACTCCTTCTTCGCCGCTTTGGCGGCCTGCAACAGCGAGGGCTGCTCGGCGGCGATGCGCGGGTCGGACAGCTCCGCGTCCTCCTCGCGCCGCCTCGAGGCCGCGCGCCGCTGCGGGTTCTGCACCCGCAGGATCGTCACCACGAGGCAGACGAACAGGATCGCCATCACCGCGGGTGGTATCAAGTCAGAGACGTCCGCCAGAAAGCTCTTCATCGGCACCTCCAACCGGGCACTGTACGCGCGTTCTCCACAGCCGCCCCGGGCGGGGGCCGTCAGGCGGTGGGGCGCACCAGCGGGAAGAGGATCGTCTCGCGGATGTTCCGGCCGGTCAGCTTCATGATCAGCCGGTCGATGCCGATGCCCATCCCGCCGGTCGGCGGCATGCCGTACTCCAGCGCGCGCAAGAAGTCCTCGTCCACCTGCATGGCCTCCTCGTCGCCGGCCGCGGCTAGCAGCGACTGGCGGGTCAGCCGCTCGCGCTGGTCGATCGGGTCGGTCAGCTCGGAGAACGCGGTGCCCATCTCGGTGCCGAGGATCACCAGGTCCCACTTCTCCGACACACCGGGGATCGAGCGGTGCTTGCGACTGAGCGGCGAGACCTCGGTCGGGTAGTCGATCAGCAGGGTCGGGCCGACCACGTTCTCCTCGAGCAGCCGCTCGATCATCTCCAGCACGATCTGCCCATGGCCCCACTTGGCCTCATAAGGCACCCCGGCCTTGTCGGCCAGCACGCGCAGCCGCTCCACCGGCGTCTCCGGGGTGATCTCCTCACCGAGCCGCTCGGAGATCCCGGGGTAGATCGAGATCTCGCTCCACGGCTCGGCCAGGTCCACCTCGTGCTCGGTGCCGTGCGGGTCCAGGCCGCGGATCACCGTGGTCCCGTTGACCGCCAGCGCCGCGTTGATGAGCAGCTTGCGGGCCAGCTCGGCCTGGGTGCGGTAGTCGCCGTAGGCCTCGTAGCACTCGATCGTGGTGAACTCGGGGTTGTGGGTCGAGTCGGCGCCCTCGTTGCGGAACAGCCGGCCGACCTCGAACACCCGCTCGGCGCCGCCCACGATCAGTCGCTTGAGCGGCAGCTCGGTCGCGATGCGCAGGTACAGGTCCATGTCGTAGGCGTTGATGTGGGTCTCGAACGGCCGCGCGTTCGCCCCGCCGTGCACGAGCTGCAGCACCGGCGTCTCGACCTCGATGTAGTCCTCGCCGTGCATCGTGTCGCGGATCGAACGCACCATCGCAGAGCGCTTGCGCATCATCGAGCGCGCGTCCGGATTGACGATCAGGTCGACGTAGCGCTGCCGGACCCGCGCCTCCGGGTCGGCCAGCCCCTTGTGCTTGTCCGGCAGCGGGCGCAGGCACTTCGACGTGACCGCCCAGGAGTCGGCCAGGATCGACAGCTCGCCGCGGCGCGAGGTGATCACCTCGCCGGTCACCCCGACGTGGTCGCCGAGGTCCAGGTCCGCCTTCCAGTCCGCCAGCCCGGCCTCGCCGAGCCGGTCCAGCGACGCCATCACCTGGATCTCGGCCTCGGCCTCGCGGATCGTGGCGAAGCAGAGCTTCCCGCCGGTGCGCGAGAGGATCACCCGGCCGGCCACCGAGACGGTCTTGCCGGTGGCCGCGTCCGGCTCCAGCCCGGCGAACTGCTCGCGCACCTCGGCGACGGTCGCGGTGCGCGGATATCCGACCGGGTAGGGCTCGGCGCCCCGAGCTTTGATCCGCTCCAGCTTCTCGCGGCGCACCCGCATCTGCTCGGGCTCGTCGGTCAAAGGGCTCTGCGGAGTCGGCTCGTCGGTCATGCAGAAAGGATACGGGGGCGGGGCCAACGCTTTTGACCGTCGGCAACGAGCACCATCTCTCAGCTCGTGCCGAGGTTCCGCTCGTAGACCAGGCGCAGGCCGACCAGGGTGAGCCAGGGTTCGTGCGCGTCGATCACGTCGGCCTCGTCGAGCACCAGCGGGGCCAGCCCGCCGGTGGCCACCACGGTCACGTCGTTCGGGTCGTCGGCCAGCTCCTCCGCCATCCTGTTGACCACCCCGTCGATCTGCCCGGCAAAGCCGAACAGGATCCCGGCCTGCATGCATTCCACGGTGTTCTTGCCGATCACCGAGCGGGGCCGGGCCAGCTCGATCTTGCGCAGCTGCGCGCCGCTGCCGCTGAGCGCGTCCACCGAGATCTGGATACCGGGGGCGATCGCGCCGCCGATCCACTCGCCGCGCGCCGAGACCGCGTCGAAGGAGGTCGCCGTGCCGAGGTCGACCACGATGCAGGGCGAGCCGTAGAGGTGGACCGCGGCCAGGGCGTTGATGATCCGGTCGGTGCCGACCTCCTTGGGGTTGTCGACCAGGACCGGGATGCCGGTCTTCACCCCCGGCTCGACCACCAGCGAGGGGATGTCGCCGTAGTAGCGCCGGATCATGTCGCGCATCTCGTGCAGCACCGACGGGACGGTCGAGCAGACCGCGATTCCGTCCACGCCGCCCGATCCGACCAGCGGATGGTTGTGCATCAGCCCCTGGAACAGCAGCCCGAGCTCGTCCGCGGTGCGCCGCGGGTCCGTGGAGACACGCCAGTGCTCGACGATGTCCTCGCCCTCGAACAGGCCGAGGACGGTGTGGGTGTTGCCGATGTCGATGGTCAGAAGCATCGCTGGGGCTCCGGGAGAGTCGAACGCTGCGACAGGCGCCGGGCGGCGGGTCGGGGGGCGGGCGGCGGGTCGGGGGGCGGGCGGCGGGTCGGGGACGGTGGCTGGGTCAGGGACGGTGGCGGGCGGACAGCCGGATCAGTCTCGCGCGGTGGCGCGCCGGCTCATTCAAACAGCGGCGGCGTCGGCGCGGAAGTCGCAGCCGACGTCGAGGATCGGGGCGGAATGGGTGAGTGCCCCGACGGACAGATAGTCGACGCCCGTCTGGGCGGCGGCGCGGGCCTGATCGAGGGTGAGCCGGCCGCTGGCCTCAAGACGGGTTCGCCCGTACGGCTCATTGCGGCCGACGAGCAGCACCGCGGCGCGCAGCCGCTCGGGGGTGAAGTTGTCCAGCAGCACCAGGTCGGCCCCGGCCTCGACCACCGGCAGCAGCTGGTCCAGCGAGTCCACCTCGACCTCCACCGGGACGCCGGGGAACTGGCGGCGCACCGCGGCGAAGGCCTCGACGACGCCGCCGGCCGCGACGATGTGGTTGTCCTTGACCAGCGCGGCGTCGGACAGCGACATCCGGTGGTTCGCGCCGCCGCCGCAGCGCACCGCGTACTTCTCCAGCCGGCGCAGGCCCGGGGTGGTCTTGCGGGTGTCCCGGATGCGCGCGCCGGTGCCCTCGACGGCGTCGACGAAGGCCCGGGTGAGCGTGGCGATGCCGGAGAGCCGGCACAGCAGGTTCAGCGCCGAGCGCTCGCCGGTCAGCAGGCCGCGGGTCGGCCCCGTGGCGGTGAACAGGACCGTGCCGGGCTCGACCCGCTCGCCGTCGCCGACCCGGAACTCGAACTGCGCCGCCCCGTCCGTGGCCATGGCCAGCACGGTCGCGGCGACCGGGATCCCGGCGGCCACGCCGCGCGACCGGGCGGTGAAGTCGGCGACCGAGCGGGAGTCCTCGCCGACCGTGGCGAAGCTGGTCACGTCCAGCCCGCCGTCGAGGTCCTCGTCCAGGGCGACGGCCGCGACGCGCTCCACATGGACCGGGTCGAGCCCGGCGTCGGCCAGCAACTTCGCCACGCGTTCGGTGATCACCGCGATTACCCCTTCGTTGTCCTTCGTCGTCATCGCCGGCGCCGGCGTCATCGATCCGGGTGCACCGGGAGCCGGGTCACGCGCAACCCGTCCGGACCAGCCTGCACCGCCTGCCGCACCCGCCAGTTCCGGTCGTCCGGCTGCGGGCGGTCCTCACGCCAGTGCGAGCCTCGGGTCTCCTGCCGCAGCGCGGCCGCATAAGCCAGAACGGAGGCGACCTGCCGCAGGTTCGTCGCCTCCCACGCTTCGGCGCACGGCTCGGTGTCGGTCTTGCGCCCGAGCGCGTCGAGCACCGCGGCGGTCTCGGCCAACGAGTCCGCGCTGCGCAGCACACCCGCGCCGGCACTCATCGCCTGCTGCGTCGCAGCGCGCACCGAAGGGTCGAGCAGTACCTGTGGGCGGGTGTCCGCGACCGGATCGCCGGGCACCGGGTCGCCGCCCGGACCGAAGGCGCGCACCAGGTCGCGGCCGATGCGCTCGGCGAACACCAGGCCCTCCAGCAGGGAGTTGGAGGCCAGCCGGTTGGCGCCGTGCACGCCGGTGCAGGCGGTCTCGCCGCAGGCGTAGAGGCCGGGGATCGAGGTGTGGCCCCACCGGTCGGTCAGCACGCCGCCGGAGGAGTAGTGCGCGGCGGGCGCCACCGGGATCAGGTCCCTGACGGGGTCGATGCCGTGCTGCTGCAGCGCCTCCCAGATGGTCGGGAAGCGGCCGCGCCACTTGTCCTCGCCGAAGTGGCGGGCGTCCAGCCAGAGGTGGTCGAGGCCGGACTCGTTCGCCCGCCGCATGATCGCCTTGGCCACGATGTCCCGCGGCGCCAGGTCGGCCAGCTCGTGCAGCCCGGTCATGAACCGCTCGCCCTCGGCGCCGACCAGGAAGGCGCCCTCGCCGCGCACCGCCTCGGAGATGAGCGGCTGCTGGCCGCGCGCCGCCCCGCCGAGCCAGAGCACGGTCGGGTGGAACTGGACGAATTCGAGGTCGGCGACGGCCGCCCCGGCGCGCAGCGCGAGCGCGACGCCGTCGCCGGTGGCCACCGCGGGGTTCGTGGTCGCGGTGAAGACCTGGCCGAGGCCGCCGGTGGCCAGCACCACGGCCCGGGCCCGCACCGCGCCGACGCCGTCGCGCGCGCCCTCGCCCATGACGTGCAGCGTCATACCCGCAGCGCGGCCGTCCGCGTCGGTGAGCAGGTCGAGCACCAGCGCGTGGTCGATGACCTCGATCTCGTCGACCAGCTGGTCGAGCCGGGCGAGCAGGGCGCGGGAGACCTCGGCGCCGGTCGCGTCGCCGCCGGCGTGCAGTATCCGGTCGGCCCGGTGGCCGCCCTCGCGGCCCAGCGCGATGCTGCCGTCGGCGCCGCGGTCGAACTCGGCGCCTCGGTCGATCAGCCGGCGGACCGCGGCGGGTCCCTCGGTCACCAGGGTGCGCACCGCGCTCGGGTCGCACAGCCCGGCGCCGGCCACGAGGGTGTCCTTGAGGTGGGCCTCAGGCGTGTCTCCGAGACCGAGCGCGGCGGCGATCCCGCCCTGCGCCCACCGGGTCGAGCCGTCGGCCGGCTGGGCCTTGGTCACCAGCAGCACCGACCCGGCGTGCCGCGCGGCCAGCGCCGCGGTCAGTCCGGCGATGCCCGAGCCGACCACGACGGTGTCCGCGTACGCGGTCCAGCCGGGATCCGGCGCGAGCAGACGGGATATCGCCGTGCGGGCCGACTCCGGCGCCGGGACGGCCGGTCCGGCGGCCGGGTCCGGGTCCGGGTCCGGCGAGTCGATCGCTGTGTTCTCTATTGCTTGGTTCTTCATTGCTTGTCCCCCGTGGGATCGTGCGGTGCCCGCGCCGGATCAGGGACGACGGCCGGGTCCGCGGGAACGGCGAGCGGAACGTTGTCGATCAGCCGGGTGGTCCCGACCCGGGCGGCGACGGCGAGCACGGCGTCACCGCGATAGTCGTCCGGCACGGATTCGAAGGTGGCCGGGTCGACCAGGGCGAGGTAGTCGACCGCGAGCGGCGGGTCGGCCGACGCCGCCTGGTCCAGCACCGCCTCGGCGGCGGCGCGGATCGCCTTCGGCCCGGCCGCCGTTTGGGCTACGCCGGCGGCCAGCGCGCGACTGAGTGCGAGCGCGGTGATCCGCTGTTCGGGCGTCAGATAACGGTTGCGGCTCGAGAGAGCCAACCCGTCCGGCTCACGCACCGTCGGCACACTGACGATCTGGACTGGCAGATTCAGGTCGAGCACCATCCGGCGGATCATCGCCACCTGCTGGCCGTCCTTCTGGCCGAAGAAGGCCAGATCCGGCGCGGTCAGGCTGAGCAGCTTGTGCACGACGGTGAGCACGCCGGTGAAGAAGTCGGGCCGGAAGGCGCCCTCGAGCAGCTCCCCCATCGCGCCCGGGTCGACGGTCACGATCGGGCGACCGCCCGGGTAGACCTCCTCGACCGGCGGCGCGAAGACGACGTCGACCCCGGCTTCCTCGCACATCGCCAGATCCGCGTCGAGGGTGCGCGGATAGCGGTCGAAGTCCTCGTTCGGGCCGAACTGCAGCGGATTGACGAAGATCGTCACGATGAGGTGGTTCGCCGCGCGCCTCGCCTGCCGGATCAGGGCCAGGTGCCCTTCGTGCAGCGCGCCCATCGTCATCACGACGGCTGTCTCGCCGAACCGTCCGACGCGGGCGGCCTCCAGGTCGGCCCGGGTGTGCACGACACGGGTCATCGCGGGCAGTCCCCTTCCGGCGGCGGTCATGCGTTGCCTCCACCCAGCACGTCCAGCAGCGGTTCGGCCTGTTGCGGGCTGAGCAGTCCGGCGGCCAGCGCCCGGTCCGCGGTCAGCCGCGCCATGGCGAGATACGCGGCGCGCACCGGGTTGTCCGGCGCGATCCGGTCCAGCTCGGCGAGGTGCGCGGCCACGGTTCCGGCGTCGCCGCGGGCCACCGGTCCGGTCAGCGCCGCGTCGCCGGAGCGCAGGGCGTTGTCGAGCGCCGCGCCGAGCAGCGGGCCGAGCATGTGCCCGGGGTGCGCGACGCCCGCGGCGCCCAGCAGGTCGGCGGCCTGAGTGACGAGGGTGACCAGGTGGTTCGCGCCGGAGGCGAGGGCTGCGTGGTAGAGCGCCCGGTTCTCCTCGGCGATCCACTCCGGCTCGCCGCCCATCTCGACCACCAGCGCCTCGGCCATCGGCCGGAACGCCTCCGGCGCGGTGACGCCGAAGGAGCAGCCGGCCAGCCGCGCCAGGTCGACGGAGGTCCCGCTGAAAGTCATCACCGGGTGCAGCGCGAGGGGCAGCGCGCCGACCCGCAGGACCGGCTCGAGCACCGCGGTGCCGTAGCGCCCGGAGGTGTGCACGACGATGTGCCCCTGCCGGATCGCGCCGGTCGAGGCGAGGCCCGCGGCCAGGTCGGCAAGGGTGTCGTCGGGCACGGTCAGCAGGACGAGGTCCGCGCGGGCGGCGACATCGGGCACCGGCAGCAGCGGCACGCCCGGCAGCATCTCCTCCGCGCGCCGACGCGAGGCCTCCGAGACCCCGGATGCGGCCACCACCCTGTGGCCGGCGCGCTCGAGCGCCGCGCCGAGCGTCGGGCCGACCCGGCCCGCGCCGATCACGCCGACCGCGAAGCGAGCGGGGCGGGCGGTGGTGGAGGCTGCGTCGGTTCCTGCGTTCCCCAAAGAAGACCCTCCCCCACCCACCCAGGGGGCCTCCCCGACACCCATTCTGCCAGTTGTCAAGCCGTTTCGGGCCGATTCGCCCGAATCTGTGGACAAGTAGTTCCCGCCCTCGCCGCCCGGCTCGCCGCAGCCTTCCCCGGCGGCCGCGCCGTCCTCGGGGCCGGGCAGAGCGTCGCCTTCCGCGGCGTCCACGGCTACTCCTTCGTCAAACCGTTCCAGTCCCGCTGCGAGGTACCGGACGTCGGGGGCTAGCCTACGCGCTCGCCCTACTGGCTGCCGAGAGGGGATTTCCGCGGGCGGATCACCGGCACCCTGATGCGAGAATGGCCAAGTGGCGGGTGAGGAGGGCCGGTTCGTCTCGGCCATGATGGACCGGGCGCGCACGCGGGTGCGCCGCGGCACCGCGAGCCTTTACTCCTCGACCATGTTCACCAGCACGGTCCGGGCGTTCCGGCTGCACGGGCTGCGGCACTGGCTGATCCGCGAGCGGGACGCGTTCATGCAGACCGCGAAGGCGGCGGTCGCCGCGGCGGTGGCGTGGGAGGTCTGCGAGGCCGTGCTGCGCATCAGCGATCCGGTGCTGGCCTCGGTCGCGGCGCTGGTCGTGGTGCAGGTGACGGTCTATCAGTCGGTGCGCCGGGCGGTCCAGTACAGCGCCGGGATCACCGCCGGCATGATCGGCGCGCTGGCCATCGGGCGCTATCTCGGCGTGAACATGCTGACCATGTCGCTGATCGTGCTGCTGGGCCTGATGATCGGCCGCACGCTACAGCTGGGCACCCAGGTGAACCAGGTGGCGATCACCGGTCTGCTGGTGCTGGCCTTCGGCCGCAACTACGGCACGGTGCGGGTGCTGGACAGCGTGATCGGGTCTGCCATCGGGCTGCTGACGAACACGCTGATCGCCCCGCCCGCGTTCTCCCGCACCGCGGCGAAGGAGCTGGCGGACCTCGCCGACGACCTGGCTTCGCTCTGTGTGGACGTTTCCAAGGCGCTGCGCGGGGACTGGGACCATGGCAGGGCCCGCAGCTGGCTGACCCGCAGCCGGGGACTGTCGGACTCGGCGCGCGGCGCGCGGAAGATCGCCCAGCAGGCCGAGGAGGCGTTGCGCTACCACCCGCGCAGATCTGTGCACCTCGACGTGGTGCACCGGATCGACGAGGCCGCGGTCGCGCTGGACCACGTCGCGACGCAGCTCAACAGCCTCATGCGCGGCCTGTCGGACCTGAGCGGCTCGGACAACGGGCTGCCGGCCGGGCACAGCGAGGTGCCGGACGAGCTGACGCTGCTGCTGGACGACACGGCGAAGGCGCTCAACGCCTTCGGCCGCCTCCAGCTGCCGGACCGGGCCAATCCACGCGTCTACGACGAGCTCAGCAGGATGATCAAGTCGGCGAAGCCGCACACCCGGCAGGCCGCCGAGGCGATGCTCCCGGACAATGACGCACCGCAGCTTCTCTGGTCCATTTACGGCGCGCTGCTGGACGATGCGCGCCGGATGCTGCACGAGCTCGACCCGGACGACGGCCCGCACCGCGACGGCATTCCTGCCGACTTGCGGGCCTACTCCCTGCATCCGGCACGTGCCGCCGCTTGAGCTGTGCACTTCACCGGGATGCCGGCCGCACCAGTCCGGTCTCGTAGGCGAACACGACGGCCTGGACCCGGTCGCGCAGCTCCAGTTTCATCAGGATGCGGCCGACGTGGGTCTTGACCGTCGCCTCGGACAGCACGAGCCGGGCGGCGATCTCCGTGTTCGACATGCCTTGCGCGACCAGGCCGAGCACTTCGCGCTCCCGGTCGGTCAGGCAGGCCGCGGCGGCCTGGCTCGCTGCGCCCGGCGCCTGGGTGCCCGGACCGTCGGGCAGCATCGGCGCGAACCGGTCGAGCAGGCGGCGCGTGGTCGAGGGGGCCACCACGGCGTCGCCGCTGTGAACGGCGCGGATCGCGGAGAGCAGTTCGGTGGGCGGGGCGTCCTTGAGCATGAAGCCCGAGGCGCCCGCCTTGATCGCGGCGAAGGCGTATTCGTCGAGGTCGAAGGTCGTCAGTATGAGGACTTTGGGCCCGGCCGGGGCGATCGGGCAGGACGGGTCGTCCTGCGCCGGCGCGGGCTCGAGAGGCCGTCCGTCCAGCAGCCGCCGGGTCGTCTCGACCCCGTCCAGAGCGGGCATCCGCACGTCCATCAGCACCACGTCGGCGGTGATTCGGGACAGCAGCTCCAGCGCGGACAAGCCGTCGCCGGCCTCGCCGACCACCGTCATGTCCTGCTGCGCGTCGAGGATCATCCGGAAGCCGGTGCGCAGCAGCTCCTGGTCGTCCACCAGCACGATCCTGATCTTCGGGGCCGGCCCCGCGCCCGGACCGCCCTGCGCTCCCGCCGCGCCCGCCCCGGTCATGCGGCAGCCGCCTGCTGGACGGCCGCCGCGCCCTGGTAGGGCAGCTCGACCTCGACCTCGAACCCTCCGGCGCCGGGCCGGGGGCCGGCCCGGAACATCCCGCCGTACATCGCCACCCGCTCTCGCATCCCGCTCAGGCCGCTGCCCAAGCCGTCGTCCGGCGCCGCGGCGCCCTTGCCGTCGTCGCTGACGACCATGCGCAGCCCCTCCTCGCGGTACTGCAGGGCGACCTGCGCCCGCACCCGCGGGCCGCCGTGCTTGCGGGTGTTCGTCAACGACTCCTGGACGATCCGGTACGCGGCCAGCTCCATGCCCTGCGGCAGCGGCACCGGCACGCCCTCGACCGTGAAGTCGACCGGCACGCCGGTCGCGCGCACCTGCTCGAGCAGGTCCTCGAGCTGGTCGACACCGGGCTGCGGGGCCCGGTCCGCCTCGCTGGCCTGCGCGCGCAGCACTCCGAGCAGCCGGCGCATCTCGGCCAGGGCGGTGCGGCCGGTCTCGGCTATCGTCCCGAGGGCCTGCCGGGCGGACTCGGGCGCGGAGTCGAAGGCGTAGGAGGCGCCCTCGGCCTGGACGACCATCACCGAGACGTTGTGCGCGACGACGTCGTGCAGTTCGCGGGCTATTCGAGCGCGCTCGCGCGCAGCGCCGATCTGGGCCTGCTGGTCGCGTTCGCGCTCCAGGCGGCGAGTCTTGTCCTCGAGATCGAGGTAGTAGGCGCGGCGATATCGCATCGAGTCCCCGAGCACCCACGCTATGGTCAGCGGCGTGCACAGCACCGCGTAGACGAACAGCCACTGGCTCCAGTCGAACGACTGCTCGTGCCCGGTCGCACCGACCCACCGCACCAGGATGAAGACGACGCCGACGAGGCTGAGTCCGAGTGCGGGCAGGGACGCGTGGCGGTCCGCGTATGCAGCGACCGCATAGAGGGCGACCGGCCCGGCGAAGTCGGCGGCCGACGGGGTGGACGAGAAAGCCAGCTGGAGCAGGGCTATCGCGGCCACCATGTAGAAGGTGGTGACCGGACGGCGCCGCCGCAGCACGATCGGCAGGCCGATGAAGGTGCCGAAGAACGAGGCGGCCGCGTTCCGGGCGGTGGCGGTGCTGGCCAGCCCGAAGAACACCAGCGCAGCAGCCATGACCCCGTCCACGAGGAAGGGGTGGCGCTGCAGCCAGGCGTAGACGCGGGTCACCCTTAGAGACTACGAAACTGCCCGGTCTGTTGGGTATTCGCCTGCAGGAGGATTTCTCGGGCGCCGGAACCGGTACGGTCTCATCCTGTGGTCGCAGCCGGATATGAGCCGTGGAGGCAGGCGCTGCTACGAGCGTTGTACGGGCCGCACGGGTTCTACCGTACGGGTTCGGGCCCGGCCGCCCATTTCCGCACGTCAGTCCATGTGTCGCCGTTGTTCGCGGGAGCCGTGGCGGCTCTCCTGCGGGAGGTGGACGCGGCACTCGGTCATCCGGCCGAGATCTCTCTCGTGGACATGGGCGCCGGCCGCGGCGAGTTGCTGGAAGCCGTACAGGCGCAGTGCGCCGCCGACCCGATCGCCCGGCGGCTTTCGCTCACAGGTGTCGACATCGCCCCGCGCCCGGACACCCTCGCCGGGCCGATCGCCTGGCGCGACGAGCCGCCGGAATCGTTCGCCGGCCTGCTGATCGCGAACGAATGGCTCGACAACGTGCCGTTCGACGTCGCCCGGATGACGGGGGACGGCTGGCGGATCCTCGAGGTCGAGGAGGCGGGCGCGGAACGGGTCGGGGCGGCGCCGAGCGCGCAGCAGGCGGCCTGGCTCGCGCAGTGGTGGCCGCTGGCCGAGCAGCCCGGCGTGCCGGTCCGGGGCCGGCGGGCCGAGATCGGCACGCAGCGGGACGCGGCCTGGAGCAAGGCGATCGGGTCGCTGAGCCGCGGTATCGCCGTCGCCCTCGACTATTCGCACACAAAGGCTGATCGTCCGGCATTTGGCACTCTGGCCGGCTATC
The DNA here is from genome assembly GCA_036501535.1 of Actinocrinis sp. Classification (GTDB taxonomy): domain Bacteria; phylum Actinomycetota; class Actinomycetes; order Streptomycetales; family Catenulisporaceae; genus DASYAE01. The sequence continues at coordinate 34,670 of DASYAE010000086.1, forward strand.
GCGCCGGCCGTGAATGCGAACCGATTCCTGACGGGTCCTGCGATATCACGGCGCATGTGGCCCTGGATTCGTGTTCGGCGGCCGCTTCCGCCGCGGATTGGACGATCCTGACGAATCAACGCAGCCTTTTGCGAGCCTTAAGTGTGTCTGGAGAAAGGCCGCCGCTCGAACTTGCACAATCCGATCCGCCGGGATACCTGCGCGCGTTAAGCCGGGCCGGCGCGGCGGCCGAATTGACTGATCCGGCCGGGCTCGGAGGGTTCGGCTGCCTGATCCAAGCGGTCGGCTGCCCGGTTCTCGAGCCGCTGCGCGGACTGCGGCGCCACGACGGCGTGGTGAGGTGACAGACTTACGCCTTATGGGACAGCAGCTAGTCGAGCGCACCGCGGGCGTCGGGGCCGGTCTGGCCACCGAGGACATGATCCTGAACATCGGTCCGCAACACCCATCCACGCACGGGGTGCTCCGGCTGCGCCTGGTGCTCGACGGCGAGCGGATCGTCGAGGCCGAACCGATCATCGGCTACATGCACCGCGGTGCGGAGAAGCTGTTCGAGGTGCGCGACTACCGGCAGATCGTGGTGCTGGCCAACCGGCACGACTGGCTCTCCGCGTTCTGCAACGAGCTCGGCGTGGTGATGTCGGCCGAGCGGATGCTGGGCATGGAGGTCCCGGTGCGCGCGGTCTGGGCCCGCACCCTGCTGGCCGAGCTGAACAGGGTGCTCAACCACCTGATGTTCCTCGGCTCGTACCCGCTGGAGCTCGGCGCGATCACGCCGGTGTTCTACGCCTTCCGGGAGCGGGAGGAGATCCAGCGGGTGATGGAGGAGATCGCGGGCGGCCGCATGCACTTCATGTTCAACCGGGTCGGCGGCCTGAAGGAGGACCTGCCGGCCGGGTGGCTGGACCGGGTGCGGCTGGCTGTCGACACTGTGCGCAAGCGCCTGAGCGACCTCACGGACCTGATCCACGGCAACGAGATCTTCCGCGCCCGCACGGTGGGCGTCGGCCGGGTGACCCCGGAGCAGGTGGCGGCGTACGGGCTGTCCGGCCCGATCGCCCGGGCGGCGGGCGTCGACTTCGATCTGCGCCGCGACGACCCCTATCTGGCCTACAGCGACCTGGGTGACGTGCTGCGCGTGGTCACTCGGACGACCGGTGACTGCTTTGCCCGGTTCGACTGCCTGTTGCAGCAGGTGTATGTATCGCTCGACCTGGCCGAGGCCTGCGCGGACCGGCTCAGCACGCTGCCGCAGGGTCCGATCAATGTGCGGCTGCCCAAGGTACTCAAGGTGCCTGAGGGCGAGATCTACACGTGGACCGAGAACCCGCTCGGCATCAACGGCTACTACCTGGTCTCGCGCGGAGAGAAGACGCCGTGGCGGCTCAAGCTGCGCTCGGCCTCGTTCAGCAACGTGCAGATCCTCGGCGAGCTGCTGCCCGGCCATCTGGTGGCGGACATGGTGGCCATCCTCGGCTCGATGTTCTTCGTGGTCGGCGACATCGACAAGTAGGCAAGTAGGCAAGTAGGCGGGATCCGGATCCGGGCGGAAAAGACGGCGGCGGCGCGGGGTTTCCGCGCCGCCGTACCGGTGAGCCTGCGTCAGGCGGTGGGCCTGTGCCGGATTTCGCGCACGGTGAACTCGACGGTCTCGTCATAAGCGGTGAGGTCGAGCACCGCGTCGGAGCTTCCGGAATCGATGACCGGGGCCATGGCGAGCGCGGATTCGGGAACGGTCTCGGCGCCCATGTGCTGGTCGATGAACGGCCGGTAGGCGCGGACCTGGCTTTCGGGCGCCGGCTCGGGCGTCCGCTCGACGGGCGCGCTCGCCGCGGGGCGGCCGGCGGCCGGCGGCTTCTCCCGCCTGCGGCTCTGCTTCTGCTGCTGCCTCTGCCGGTGCGCGACCGCCGCCTCGGGGGGCAGCGAGACGTAGACGCCGGGGGCCGGGTTGATCACGATCGTGCCGGGGCCCATCTCGGGACCGGGCTTCGGATCCGGCCGCGGGGCGGGCGGCGGCGCTACCGGCCGCTCCTGGTCCTGGACGACCGGCGGCCCGGCAGTGCCGAACGGTCCGGCAGTGCCGAACGATCCGGTGCCGAACGATCCGCTGCCCGATAATTCCGCCGAGGGCCCGGGCCCGGGGTCCGCGGGATCCGGCCCGTCCTCGCCGACCGGGGCCGGCGGCATCGGGTCCTCCGGCATCTGCGCTTCCAGCAGGGGGTTGCCCGCCATGAAGTTGGCCGGGCCGGCCGGCGCGCCCTCGCTGAGCCAGGCCGCCAGGGCGTCGATCTCGCGCTCCGCGGTGAGGCGGGCGGTGCGCTGCTCGTCGAGCTGGCGGCGGGCCCGCTGCAGCTGGTCCTTGACCAGCGCGGAGTACTGCTGCTCGTGCTCGAGCTCGGTGCGCAGCCGGTCGGCCTCCGCCTGGTGCCGCTGCTCGGCCACGGCGATCCGGGCCAGGTCGGCGCGCCGACGCTTGGCCATCTCCTTGACCTGCCGCTCGAGCAGTCCGCGACGCCACCACAGGCTGCTGAAGCCCAGGACGGCTCCACCGGCGGACAGGAGGTAGCCGATCCACAGCCCGGCCGGCTGTCCGACGGTCACCGTACACACAAGGCCGACGACGACCAGGACGGCGATCGTGATCCCCGTCCGGGTGCCTATCGGCCCGGCCCCCGATATCTGCCGATGACGCATGAAACGGACTCTACTGGTCGCGTCGGCCGACAGGGAATACCCAGACTTCTGACGATCAGTCAAGAAAGCTTAATGGCGGGGAAAATGCGCCCAGCGGAAGGGTTTCCCCTACGCACCTGACGCGCCTGTCGGAACTTGCCCCTCGGCATGCTGGTCCGGCGGCACCTTTAGGATCCGCTCCAGAAAAAGTGCGGCGGCCAGGAGCGCCACACCGGCGCCAAATGCGAGCCAGCTGGGTAACACCTGCGAGTGGTAGGCGGAGATTTCAAGTCGGCCGAGCACGAAGAGCGCGTATCCTCCGTAAATCCCGCCGAAAACCGCGCCGACGAGCCCGGACGCCTTGGCCAGCACCAGCGCGCGGGCGGCCTGGAGCGGATCGATCGGCTTGACCGGCCGGTCCTGCGGCTTGCGCGGGGCGCCGGACTCGATCCGCCGGCGCGCCTCGCGAAACGCGTTGAGCCGGGAGCGCAGGCCGAGCGCGACGCCGAACACCGCGGCCGCGAGCACGCCGAGGGTGATGGGCGCGGAGATGGGGACCGACGGCACACCGCCGGGGTCAGCGTGGTCCCAGATCCGGAACACCGCATAGGCGACCACGATCGCGACACCGAGTGTCGAGATGAGCGCGAGCGGCTTAGTCGGCTTCACGGCGCCAGTTTCTCAGGTGGCACGCTGCTGGGGCGAACATCCCCCGGCCTGACGCGTGGGGTTCGGGACGGGTGTCGCGAGGATCACCGACAGCTGCGTAGATCACAGTTGCAGCGCGAGATCGTCGCGTCGCATTACACCCTGCGCGCCGTCGAACGAGTCGAGCAGCACGGCGATCGGGCCGCGGCCCGGGATCTCGGCCGCCGGGTCGACGTCGCGCCAGGGCAGCAGGACGAAGAGCCGCTCGTGCGCGTGCGGGTGCGGGACGGTGAGCGCCGCGTCGGCGCTGACCAGGTCGTCGTAGACGATGATGTCGACGTCGATGGTGCGCGGCGCCCAGCGCTCCTCGCGGACCCGGTGCATGGCCTGCTCGATGGCCTGCGTGCGCACGAGCAGGACCTGCGCGGGCAGGTCCGTGACGACGCCGACGACCGCGTTGAGGTAGTTCGGCTGGCCGCTCAGGTCCAGCGAGCCGGGCTCGCCGGGCGGGCCGCCGAACGGCTCGGTCTCGTACACCGCGGAGATGCCGGTGACGACCAGGCCGGGGGTGTCGACCAGCGCGTCGAGCGCCGCCTGGAGGTTGTCCAGCCGGCGGCCGAGGTTCCCGCCGAGTGCGAGGACCGCGCTGTGCGCGTAGACGTGGCCGCGGACCACCTTGGGCGCCACGCTCATCGTCCGGCCTCCCGCCGGATCGTCACGGCCACGTCCTGGAACGGCGCCGCGATGGGCGCTTCGGGCTTGTGCACGGTCACCTCGGCGGCCTGCACGGCCGGGTCGGCGAGGCAGGCCTCGGCGACCCGCGCGGCCAGGGTCTCGATGAGGTTCACCGGCTCGCCCTCGATCGCCGCGACGATCTTCTGCGCGATCGTGCCGTAGTCGGCGGTGGCCGCGAGGTCGTCGTCGCGCGCGGCGGTCCGGGTGTCCAGGTAAAGGGCCGCGTCGACGACGAAGGTCTGGCCATCGTTCCGCTCGTGTTCGTATACGCCGTGCCGGCCTTGGGCGCGCACACCGCGCAGCACGATCCGATCAAGCACCGTCTGATCAAGCGCTGCCCACCCGTCGGGCCGGTCCCCGCGTCCGCCCACAGCCTCGCTCATGTGCCGCTCCTGCCGGTGTCGGGTCCACAAGCTCACTCCGCCGAATCCACGCTGCCTGTCGCATGCTCGGCCGGTCGGCCGACGGATCACGGCGGTGTTACCAGGTTATCCGCGACCGCCGACGGCCTGCCTGCGAGGATCCCCCGATGAGACGCCGCCGAAGCCTGTTGGGAGGAGATCGGCCTATTCGGGGAAGATCGGCGAGGAGTGGTGCGAGAAGAGCAGCCAGCGGCCGTCGGCGCAGCGGCGGAAGACGTTGGTGGCCTCGGCGCGGCCCCCGGCGAAGCCGGCCGGCGCCTCGTCGTCGGCGTCCCGGGCGTCCTCGCCCGGCTCGGTCCGGGCCAGGTCGGTGAGCACGTTCTCGGTGCAGGTCACCACGGCGATCTCGGAGCCGACCACCACGCGCAGGTCGGTGATGATGAACTGGAGGTACGTCAGCCGGGACATCACCACGGCCCAGGACATCAGCACTCGTGCACGGCCGTGCACAGCGGGCTGGCCCGGGTGCACGCAGTGGACCGTGTCGCTGTACTCGCCGCCGATCCACAGCGCGCGCAGCCGGTCCAGGTCGCCGTCCTCGACGGCCTGGTAGAACGCCTCGTTGGCGGCGGCGACGACCGCCTGCTCGCCGGTGAACGGCTCGTCGTCCAACGGCTCTTCACGCACCGGCGGCCGGCTCGTCAACGGTCCCCCGTTCGGGTGGCGTAGTCGGGATCTCCCACGGCGGCGGCCACGCGCACCGCGTCGATCGCCTCGGCGGCGGCGTGCACCCGGACAGCCCAGGCGCCGTGCGCGGCCACCAGGGCGGTCAGCGCGATGGTGGCCACGTCCCGGTCCGGCGCCGGGCGGGGCTCGCCGTCCGGGCCGGCCAGCAGGCGGCCGAGGAAGCGCTTGCGGGACGCGCCGATCAGCAGCGGCCGGCCCGGCGCGTGCAGCGCGTCGAGCCGGCCGACCAGGGACCAGTCGTGCCCGGCGTTCTTGGCGAAGCCGAGCCCGGGGTCGAGCACGATGCTCTCGAAGCCGATGCCGCCGGCCACCGCCAGCTCCACCAGGTGGGTCAGCTCGCGGCGCACGTCCGCCACCACGTCGCTGTACACGGCCCGGCTGTTCATGTCGGCGCTGTGCCCGCGCCAGTGCATGAGGATGTACGGGACGCCCGCGGCCGCGACGAAGGGGATCATCTCCGGATCCGCCTGGCCGCCGCTGACGTCGTTGATGATCACCGCGCCGGCCTCGACCGCGCGGCGGGCGACCGCGGCACGCATCGTGTCGACGGACACCACGGCGCCTTCCCCGGCCAGCGCGCTGATGACCGGCAAGACGCGGCGCAGCTCCTCCTCCTCGGTGACGCGCACGGCGCCGGGCCGGGTGGACTCGCCGCCGATGTCGAGGTAGTCCACCCCGGCGCCGAGAAGTTCCAGCCCGTGCCCTATCGCAGCGGCCGGCTCTAGGTACTTGCCGCCGTCGGAGAAGGAGTCCGGAGTCACGTTGACCACACCCATGACCGCGCACCGGTCGAGCTCGGGCAGCCCCGCAACCCGCCGGACGGGTCGGGCCGCCAGCGTCGCCATGGGATACAGCCTAGTGCTGCAACCGGATCTCGTTGTCCTACGGTGTGACCCGTTCGGCGCGCCGATGCCCGGCGGGGCGGACTTTGACCGGACCCGCACAGTCACGGCGGGCAGTGGCGGCGGACGGACGGCGGGCGCTCAGGTCCCCAGCGAGCTGGCGTCCACCGGCTCTTTGGGCCCGCGGCGCAGCAGCGAGGGCAGCACCAGGAAGGCCTCGGCCTCCAGCGCGGCGACCGCGATCCGGGGCAGGTCGCGGGTCTGCCGGAAGGCCACGAAGCGCGGCTCCCAGTTCGGCCGGAACTTCGCGTTGAACCGGTAGAGCGACTCGATCTGGAACCACCTGGACAGGAAGACCAGCAGGCCGCGCCAGCGGCGCAGCACCGGTCCGGCGCCGATCCGCTCGCCGCGCTCGAGGGCGGAGCGGAAGACGGCGAAGTTCAGCGAGATCCGGGCCACGCCGAGCCGGGGCGCCTCGCGCAGCGCGGCCACGATCATCAGCTCATTGAGGCCGGGGTCGGCCGAGCGGTCGCGGCGCATCAGGTCGAGCGAGAGCCCGTCCTTCCCCCAGGGCACGAAGTCGAGCACGGCGCGGATCTCGCCGTCCTTGACCGCGGTCACCACGACGCACTCGCTGTCCGCGGGGTCGCCGAACCGGCCCAGCGCCATGGAGAAGCCGCGCTCGGTCTCGGTGGAGCGGCCGTCCGTGGCCAGCCGGCGGATCAGCGCCACCTCGCCGGGCGGGATCTCGGCCAGCCGGCGCACCTGGCAGGCGTAGCCCTGCCGCTCGATCCGGTTGACCATCTGCCGCACGTTGCGCATCGGCCGGCCGTCGAGCGAGAACTCGGCCACCTCGACCACGGCCTCGTCGCCGAGCTCGAGGGCGTCCATCCCGGCCTCCCGGCGCCAGATCTCGCCGGCCTGCTCGGAGCAGCCCATCACGGCCGGGATCCAGGCGTAGCGGTCCGAGCGCTCGATGAACGCCTTGATGGCGCCGGGCCACGCCTCCGGGTCGCCCAGCGGGTCGCCGCTGGCCAGCATCACGCCGGAGACGACCCGGTAGCCGACGCAGGCCTTCCCGGTCGGCGAGAAGATCACCGACTTGTCCCGGCGCAGCGCGAAGTAGCCGAGCGAGTCGCGGCCGCCGTGCTTGGCCAGCAGCTCGCGGACCCGGACCTCCTGAGCCGGCGTCAGCCGGGCGGCGGGCTCGGCCGGGCGCAGGAACAGGTAGACCGCGAGCAGCAGGGTGACCGCGCCGAGGGCGACCAGGGAGAAGTACACGTAGTCGCTGTAGCTGTCGTCCCGGAAGCCGACCGGGCCGCTGATCCCGGCCAGGCCGTAGACGACCTGCTCGAAGCGGGCGTTGAAGCTCGGCCGGCCGGAGATCGCGGCGGGCCGCACGTAGAGCAGGACCATGCCGATGGCGAAGTCGCCGACCAGCATGACCAGGAAGGTGAAGATGGCCCGCCAGCGCGAGCGCGGGTCGCTGAGCGCGTAGAACTCCTTGCGGTACACGATCAGCAGGACCAGCACGATGCCGGCGAGCGCCATACCGCTGAAGGCGTCGTGCCGGAACCCGTGGGCGGCGATGGAGACGGCGAGCAGCGCGATGACGCCCATCCAGGCGCGGTGCTTGCGGCGGCGCAGCGCGTGCGCCAGCGTGACCAGCATGACGCCGACGATCAGGCTGGCGACCACCGCATAGGGGTCGAGCACGCCGGGGACGTAGTGGCCGTAGCGGGCGAGCGTGCCCATGTGGCGGACCCTCGGGAACAGCGCGGACGCGATGTCCAGCAACCCGATCAGGTAGCACAGCCACGCAGCGGTGCGCGGCACCCACGACCGCGGGCTCTCCGGGATCGGCACCCGGGTGAAGCGGGCCGGCACGGTCGGCGCCGACGACTCGGATTCAGGGTCCGGAGACGCGGCGGGCGTCTCCTCGGCTCTGCCGAGCGGGCTGCGCTCCTGGGCGCCGGTCCGTGCGGTTTCCTCGGACGCCGCGGGGCCGGGGGTGCGGGAACCGGCCCGCCCGCCCGGTTTCCCGGCGTTTTCGACACGCGCTGCCACGTCTACTCGGACGCGTTCCCGGGCGGGGCCGTTGCGTGACGGATCCGAAACACCGGAACGGGAATCGGACTCGTCCTCACACGCTGCATCTTTGGCTTCGCCGGCTTCCGCCGCGGCTTCGGCGGGGGCGGGATCCGGCCGAGTCTCACCGGTCGCTTCAGGCTCACCCGCCACTTCGGGCCCGTCGGCCGACTCAGGCTGCGAGGACGAGTTCGGATCTCGATCCTCGGCGTCGGCGGCGGGATCGGGATCATCGGGCGCTGCCGCCACGGACTGCGCCTCACCCCTCAGCGACCCAGGATGAGACTCATTGCCTCCGCCCGCGTCGCCGGGTTGCGCAGCATCCCGCGGACCGCGGACGTGACCGTCTTCGCGCCAGGCTTTCGGATCCCTCGCATCGACATGCACAGGTGCTCGCACTCCACTACGACAATGACCCCGCGCGGCTCGAGTATCCGCACGAGCGCGTCCGCGACCTGGGTGGTCAACCGTTCCTGGACCTGTGGACGCCTGGCGTACACGTCCACCAGCCGCGCCAGCTTCGACAGGCCGGTGATCCTGCCGTCCACCGAAGGAATGTAGCCGACGTGGGCCACTCCGTGAAACGGAACCAGGTGATGCTCGCAGCAACTGTAGAGCTCGATGTCCTTAACGAGAACCATCTCGTCGTGGCCGAGGTCGAACGTGGTGGCCAGCACGTCGTCCGGGGACTGTCGCAGGCCCGCGAACATCTCCCGATAAGCGCGCGCCACCCGCGCCGGGGTTTCACGCAGCCCGTCGCGGTCGGGGTCCTCGCCGATCGCGAAGAGGATCTCCCGGATCGCGGTCTCGACCCGCTTCTCGTCGAACTCGCCGATCGGCTGCTCGCCCAGCGATATGGGATCTATGCCGTCCGGACGGCCCCCGATGTCGCTGCGACCGTCCATGCCAACGCGTCCGTCCATGTCACTGCACCGATCCGTTCCGCTGGGATTTCCTACATCCGGGAGACGGGACGGCCCCGGCTTGGGAGCCGGGGCCGCCTCGAGCACGCTGAGTCGCGGTCAGCCGAGCGGGACTCCGCCGAATCCGCCGGCCGAGTCGCCCGGGTCGCCCGACCCCGGCAGCGAGCCGTTGGCCTGGCTGGAGCCGTTGGCCGCGGCCAGCAGCTCCTTCGGGGTCTTGACCGGCGGCCGGTCGGACGGGATCCGGCGGCTCGAGCCGGTCCAGGCCGGCCGGGCCGGACGCTTGCGCACGTCCCGGAAGACGTCCGCGATCTGCTCCTTGTTCAGGGCTTCCTTCTCGAGCAGCTCGAGGACCAGCCGGTCGAGGATGTCCCGGTTCTCCTGCAGGACCTCCCACGCCTCGTCGTGCGCGTTCTCGATCAGCTTCTTGACCTCCTCGTCGACCATCGCGGCGACCTCCTCGGAGTAGTCGCGCTGGTGGCCCATGTCGCGGCCGAGGAAGACCTCGCCGCTGTCCTGGCCCAGCTTGATCGTGCCGAGGCGCTCGGTCATGCCGTACTGGGTGACCATGGCCCGGGCCATCTTGGTCGCCTTGTCGATGTCGTCGCTCGCGCCGGTGGTCGGGTCGTGGAAGACCATCTCCTCCGCGGCCCGCCCGCCGAGCGCGTAGGCGAGCTGGTCGAGCAGCTCGTTGCGGGTGGTGGAGTACTTGTCCTCGTCCGGCAGCACCATCGTGTAGCCGAGGGCGCGGCCGCGCGGCAGGATCGTGATCTTGTGCACCGGGTCCATGTTCGGCAGTGCGTGCGCCACCAGCGCGTGGCCGCCCTCGTGGTACGCGGTGTTCTTCTTCTCGTGGTCGCTCATCAGCCGGGTGCGCTTCTGCGGGCCGGCCACCACCCGGTCGATCGCCTCGTCCAGCGCGCCGTTGTCGATCAGCTTCTTGTCCGAGCGGGCGGTCAGCAGCGCCGCCTCGTTCAGCACGTTCGCCAGGTCCGCGCCGGTGAAGCCGGGGGTGCGCCGGGCCACCGCGTTCAGGTCGACGTCCGGGGTGAGCGGCTTGCCCTTGGCGTGCACCTGGAGGATCTGCTGACGGCCGTTCAGGTCCGGGGCGTCCACCGCGATCTGCCGGTCGAACCGGCCGGGCCGCAGCAGCGCCGGGTCCAGGATGTCCGGCCGGTTGGTCGCGGCGATCAGGATGACCCCGCCCTTGACGTCGAAGCCGTCCATCTCGACCAGCAGCTGGTTCAGCGTCTGCTCGCGCTCGTCGTGGCCGCCGCCGAGGCCGGCGCCGCGGTGCCGGCCGACCGCGTCGATCTCGTCCACGAACACGATCGCCGGGGCGTTCGCCTTGGCCTGCTCGAACAGGTCGCGGACGCGGGACGCGCCGACGCCGACGAACATCTCCACGAAGTCGGAACCGGAGATCGAGTAGAACGGCACGCCCGCCTCGCCGGCCACCGCGCGGGCCAGCAGCGTCTTGCCGGTGCCTGGCGGGCCGTACAGCAGCACGCCCTTGGGGATCTTGGCGCCGATCGCCTGGAATTTCGCCGGGTTCTGCAAAAACTCCTTGATCTCGTGGAGTTCCTGGATCGCCTCGTCCGCGCCGGCCACATCGCCGAACGTCGTCTTG
>DASYAE010000087.1:0-6015 GCA_036501535.1 Actinocrinis sp.
CGTGGTCTGCGGCGCCGACTTCTCCACGACGCTGAACAGCAGGTTCCGGGAGGCGCGCTACGTCGCGGACGCCGGAGACCACGCGCAGGCGGCCGAGCTGTTCGCCATGCTCGTCGACGACTACGCCCGGATCCGCGGCGCGGACCACACCGGGACGCTGGACGACCGGTTCTGGCAGGCCCGCTTCGTCGGGCAGGCGGGGGACCCGGCGCTGGCGGCCGACCTGTTCACCACGCTGGAGCGGGACAACACCCGGGTCCGCGGCGCGACGCACGCCGAGACCCGGTACTGCCACGAGTGGAAGGCCACGTACGCGAAGGCGGCCCGCGGCGGCGGGCGGTCCCGTGGCTGAGGGTCGCCACTACGCCGTGAAGCGCACCGCCAGCAGGCACGTGTCGTCGTCGGTGTCGGAGCGGACCCGGCGCAGGATCCGGTCGACGTAGGCATCCAGGTCGGCCGGGGGCCGGGCGGCCTCGTGCAGCAGCGAGGCGGTGTTCTCCTCCGGGCTGTGCCGGCGCCGCTCGACCAGGCCGTCGGTGTAGAGCAGCAGCACGTCTCCGGGCTCGAGCACGACGGTCTCCTCGCCGTACTCGTCGTCCGGGTCGACGCCGAGCACGCCGCCGGAGGGGCGGGGCAGCTCGTGCGCCTCGCCGCCGCGCACCAGCACCGGGCTGGGGTGCCCGGCGTTGGCCAGGCTCAGCCGCCGGTCGGCCGGGTCGTAGATGGCGCAGCAGGCGCTGGCGATGGTGAACTCGGGCAGCGCGCAGGTGACCTGGTTGAGCCAGCGCAGCAGCTGGCCGCTGTCCCGGCCGGTCAGCGCGAGGCCGTGCACCGCGTGGTAGAGCCGGGCCATCGCGGTGGCCGCGGGGAAGCCGTGCCCGGCGATGTCGCCGACGGTCAGCAGCAGCCGGGCGTCGGGCAGCGGGAAGACGCCGTACCAGTCCCCGCCGACGCCGACGCTGGCGCTGGCCGGGCGGTAGCGGGCGGCGATCTCCAGGCCCGCGGCCCGCGGCACGCTCTCCGGCTCGACCGGCATGATGATCTGCTGCAGCAGGTTGGCCAGCTGCCGCTCGGACTCGGCCCGGCTGCGCCGGGCGGCCAGCTGCACCTGGGCGATCTCCAGCGCGGTCTCGGCCCGGCGCCGCTCGGTGACGTCCTGGACCGAGCCGAAGACCAGGGCGGCGCGCCCGCTCTCGCCGGCCACCGGCTCGCCGGAGAACCGCACGTGCCGCACCGTGCCGTCCTGGTGCAGCATGCGGAACTCGGCGCGACCGGCGCGGCCGGCGGCGAGGCCGCGCAGGAACCGGTCCCGGCTCTCCTCGTCGTCCCGGTGGACCGTGTACGGGGGCTGCGAATCGGGGGCGATGCGCGGCGTGGCGCCGGCGCCGAGGATGGCCAGCGCCTCGGCGGACCAGAACACCGTCCCGGCGGCCGGGTCCCACTCCCACGGGCCGACGCCGGTCATCCGGTGCAGCCGGGCCTCGCGGTCGCGCCGCGCCGGGGTGTCGTCCTCCGGGCGCAGGGTGATCAGCAGCACGGACTCGCCGAGCGGCGCGGCGCCGACGCCGACCGCGCGGGCCCGGTTCTCGGGCCCGGCCTCGCCGACCGCGTAGTAGTGGGCCGGGCGGCGCATGGGCGTGCCGGTGCGCAGCACGGTGCTCAGGGCGTCGAAGAGCCCTGAGCGCACCGCCCACGGCATCGCTTCGGCCAGCCGGCGGCCGATCAGGTCGCGGCCGGAGGATCCGGTGACCAGCAGGTCCAGCGCCGAGCTGTTGACCGCCTCGACCACCAGGCCGCGGTCCGGCGCGCCGGGATCGCCGCCGACCCGGGCCAGCAGCATCGGCTCCCACGCGACGTTGACCGCGTCGCGCAGCAGCGTCAGGTCGTCGTGCAGCAGCGCGGCCAGGCCCTTGCCCTGCGCCGCAGAACCCGGCTCGGACTCCTGCGCCCCGCCCTCGCGCGGCCCGGTCACGGCGCGGGTGCGCGCGACGGCGTGCGAGGCGGAGCCGACCAGGGACTCGATCCCCCCGTGCTGCTCGGCCGGGACCGGGGTGTCGGCCGGCCAGCCGATCTCGGCCGCGCCGATCAGGCCCCTGCCGAGCCGCAGCGGGACGGCCACGTGCACGCCGCCGGTGGTGGCGGACACGCGCGGCAGGGCGGGCTGGCGCACGCCGGAGCGCGCGGCGGCGCCGGCCTCGGCGGAGGGGTCCGACCAGACCGGGGCGCGTTCCCGCACCGCGGCCGTCAGCAGGCAGTCGACCTGCGGCGGGATCCGCTGCCACTGGCTGACCGTGCGCTGCGGCAGCCCGAAGCTGCCGGCCAGTTCGAGGGCCCCGTCCGGATGCAGCAGCGCGATCGCCGCGGTCGCCGCCCCGGACGGCGCCAGTATGTCGCTGACCAGCAGCCGGGCCAGCTCGTCCGCGTCGGCGCTGCGGTCCAGCCGGCGGATCCGGGCGGCGCCGGCCGGGAGGCGCCCGGCGGGGGCGGCCTCGGACCCCTCGGCGCCGCGGCCGGCCAGCTCGGCGGCCACCTCCAGCAGGGCGCGGCCGGAGCGCCGCTCGATCTCCAGCAGCTGCTCGAAGGCCTCGCGCACGTCGCAGTGCAGGCGCTCGGCCAGGATGCCGACGGCCTGGTCGATCAGGCCGTGCTCGAAAAGGCGCTCGCGCAGCCGGGCCTCGGCGCGGCGCTGCTCGTCCACGACGCGCTCGAGCGCCTCGACGCCGGCCGGGTCGGTCGCGGCGCTCGTCCCGGCGTCCCCGTCTTCACGTCGTGCGGCGGCTCCAGACACGCCGAGTTCCTCTCTAGCGGAACGGGGCGGGGCTTACCCGATCCAGGTCATCCGTCATTATCCGCGCTGGGACCGGGCCCGATACTAGTGCCGCCTAGCCGAATCCGTCCCTCAGCTCGACCAGGATCCGGGAGAGCAGCCGGGAGACCTGCATCTGCGACACGCCGAGCTCGGCGCCGATCTCCGCCTGGGTCATCCCGCGGAAGAACCGCATCATCAGGATGCGCTTGTCCCGCTCCTCCAGCGTGGCCACCAGGTCGACCAGCACCTGCCGGTTGATCACCGCCTCGAACTGCGGGTCCTCGCCGCCGAGCAGGTCGGTCAGGGTGGCGCCGCCCTCGTCCGCGCCGACCGGGCGGTCCAGCGAGGCTGTGGTGTACGCGTCGGCCGCGTCGAGCGCCTCGACCACCTCCTCGCGGTCGGCGCCGAGCTTGGCGGCCAGCTCGTCGATGGTCGGCGAGCGGCCGAGGTCGTGCGTGAGCACGTCCACCGCCTTGCGCAGCGAGCCGGTCAGCTCCTGCATCCGGCGCGGCACGTGCACGTCCCAGGTCGCGTCCCGGAAGTACCGCTTGATCTCGCCGATGATCATCGGCGTGGCGTACCCGAGGAAGCCGGTGCCGTGGTCCGGGTCGAAGTTGTCCACGGCCTTGACCAGGCCCAGATAGGCGACCTGCTCGAAGTCCTCGACCAGCCCGCCGTGCCCGCCGTACCGGGTGGCGATGTGCCGCGCGTAGGCCATGTGGTCCTCGATGACCTCGCGGCGCAGCCGCTCCCGCTCCGGGTCATCGGGTGGCAATGTTTTGATGCGGTGCAGAACGCGCATCGTCTCGGCGCGCTGCTCCTCCCGCGGGGTCGCCGACGGGGCCGGCGCCTTCTTGGGCACCGAGGCCTGCGATGCTCCCACGGCTTCAGCGCTCCCGCGCCGTCAGCCGCTTCGTCAGGGTCACCATGCCGACCCCGCCGCCCGAGTCCCAGCCGAGCTCGTCGACCAGGGCGCCGAGCATGATCCAGCCGATGTCCTCCTGGTCCGGCGCGAAGGCGGGCGGCACGAAGGCGCTGACCGTGATGCGCAGCGCGGCCGGGCCCACCTCGAACCGGCACTCCAGGTCGCCGCCGTCCTCGGCCCCGCTGAACGCCGGGTGCAGCAGGAACAGGCCGCAGGCCTCGTCGACGGCGAGCCGCAGGTCGGTCACGTCGGTCATGCCGAGGTCCAGCTTGGCCGCGATGTGCGCGGCCGCGGAGCGCACCAGCACGACGTAGTCCCGGTCGGCCGGGATGGCGAGCAGCACCGAGGGCACCCGCGGGGTGTCCGCGGCCGTGGCGGGAGCGGGGACGGCGCCGTCCGGGGCCGGACGGGCGTAGCCCGCGTACTCCTCGGCCCGAGGTGCCTCGAGGCTTGGGATATCCGGGTCCATCGGCCCGTCCTGCATGGCAGTGCTCCTCTCGGGCGCCGCGTCGTTCGAGCGGGCCGCGTTCAGCCGGCGAGTGCTTCCTCGACGGTACCTCGGGTTTCCAGATGCCCCGCGGTGCCGGCCAGTTCCAGCACCCGCTGCACGGCGGGGTGCGGGGCGACCAGCCGGAACGCGGCGCCCTCGCGCACGGCGCGGTTCCCGGCCCGCAGCAGCACCCGCAGGCCGCTGGAGTCCATGAAGTTCAGCGCGGTGCCGTCGAGCACCACCACCGAGCGCGGGCTGATCAGCGGCTCGAGGTCGGCCCAGAGCCGGTCGGCGGTGCCGAGGTCCAGCTCCCCGCTGACGGTGACGACGATGCGCCCCCCGTCCGTCTGCCCGACGCTGGCGGCGAAGCGATCCATCGGTGGTCCCTTGTGCGAGAGTTCTGGTTCTGACGGGGCTTCCGGCGGCCACCCTATAGCAGGGCTCGCGCCTTGGCTGCGGTCTTGGACGGACACGTATCGCTCCTGGCTGCGGACGGGTCGAGAACGGGTTCGGCGGACCGCCGCACCCGCCGCGAGTTTCCGCATTCGCGGGGGTCAAACGTGCGAGATCAAGCCGGAGCCACATGGTCACGGCCGCGCACGGGTCGTCGTCGGGTTCGGCAGCGGGCGCGGCGGCGGCACCGGATCGGGCCGCGGCCGGACCGGGTCCGGCTCCGTGGGGGTCGGCGGCAGCGGGTCGGGCACCGGGTCCGGCGGGATCGGCACCGGATCGGGCTCCGGCAGCGGCGGGGCCGGTTCCGGGACGGGCGGGAACGGGCCGGGTTCTGTCGGCGGGGGTCCCGGGGTCGGCGGGAACGGGCGCACCGGCTCCGGCGGTCCGGCCGCTGCGCGGCGGCCGCCGGACGACGCCTCGAGCCGCTCGTGGGACACGCGGCCGGCGATCCGCGTCGACGCGGTCTCGGCCAGGGCGGCCGGGTTCTCGGTCAATGTGCTCATGGGACTCGACTGCCCCGCTCGTCCGCGGACATGCGCGGCCCGGACACGGCGGAGGCCAAGTGTGTGACGCTCAGGCCGCAGCGTGCTCGCCTATGCGCCGCAGCTGCGGGCGGTGTGCACCCTGATGCTGGCGGGCGGGATAGGCGACCAGCAGGCCGCTGCGGAACGCAGTATCCACGGCCTGGGTGCGCGAACAGACGCCAAGCTCGACATATATGCGCCGCAGATGCGCCTTGACGCGATCGCGCGACAGGGAGAGCTTGCGGCCGACCTGAACGTCCGTCATGCCGAGCGCGACTGCTTTGAGCAGTTCGACCTCCTGGCGGGAGACCTCCGGCAGCCGGACCGAGAGCTTGCCCTGCGAGAGGATCCCGCGGCAGTGCCCTATGGCGACGGCGTGTGCTGCGTTGCGCGCGCCGAGAGCGTCGAAGATGTTGCCCACGTGGCTCTTGACCGTGTTCGGCGCGATGCCGAGGTGCTTGGCGGTCTCCGACTTGGTGCGGCCCTGCGCGATCTCGCCGAGCACCTCGACCTCGCGGGCGCTGAGCCTGCGCCGCGGCCCGCGCGGCACCTGCGGCTGCGGGGTCTGCGGAGAGACGGCGGGCGCTCCGGGCCGCGCGGCTCGTGCGGCCGGTGCCTGCACTTGCTGTTCGACATACACCTGCGACATCCACCCTTCGAAAACTGATCAGTGCCGGAGTTGGGGGCTGAGCCCGCCGTCCCCGGCGCCCGCGCGGGGCGCCGGAGCGGCGGCGTGGGACGGGCGGGGCCCGGGGTTATCGTTCCTCGTAGTGGCGTTCCGCGGTCTCGGCCTCGGCCTCGGTCCGGGGCTCGG
>DASYAE010000088.1:0-25350 GCA_036501535.1 Actinocrinis sp.
GCCCTGCGGCCCCTCGCGGAACCGCTGTCAACCGGTAGACCCCCGACCAAGCGGGCTGTGAAGTTGTCCAACTCCGGCCGCCTCCACGTTTGTCCGGTGGGGAGCGGCTGCTAGACTCAGCGTATACGAAGCTTCGTATACGCACAACCCTTCGTATACGATGATTTTGGCGCCACACGGCGCACCGAGCCGAGAGGATCGAGTCCCATGTCAGAGCCGACCTACGTCACCATCGCGGGCCACTACGCTCGCCGAATCCGCAACGGAGAGCTCGCGGCCGGCACCCAGTTGCCGAGCCTCTCCGAGATGGTCGAGCGTCACGCGGTGTCGGACATCGTCGCGAGGAAGGTCATCGAGCTACTTCAGAGCCAGGGCCTCGTTCGTTCCGTCCGCCGTCGTGGCAACTTCGTCGCGGACCGTCCGAATCTGATCCGCGTGTCCCCGGAACGTCAGAAGGAGTCGGCTGAGGCTTCCTTCAGCAACGAGTCCGATCGAGAAGTGGCTGTCGATCGTGACACAGAGCAGATGGCCGCGACCGAGGAACTGGCGACAGCTTTTGGTCTCGCAGTCGGCGACATGCTCACACACGTTGTGACCCGTGCCAGCGAAGATCGTCAGCCGATCTCGATCTCGGACACATACCAGCCCATTGGAGTTTCGGGCATCTCTGACGCTACCTATTTGGAAGAGACCATCGCCGACCGACTTCCGGTGTCAGCGCACGCTGAGTGGCTGCGCACGACGCCGGGCGACCTCGTCAAGTTGGTCCACCAGCGCTTCCTTGCCGCTGACGGGCGGCTCATTATGCTGTCCGACGTGTCCTACCCCCAGGGCCGCTATGACGCGTTCCTATTCCGCATGGACCTCAGAAGCTAGTCTCCCGCAGAAATGACGATGGGCGGCCACCGATTACGTGACCGCCCTCGCCCATCTATTCTATCTGCCTATTACTGTCGGACCCAGCCTTGGGCGTCGTCTCCCATATTCCACCACGAGACGAAGTTCGGGTCGGCGGACTTCAGTTCCCAGTGCGCTGCCAGCGCGTCAAAGAATGCGTCGTCACCGGTCTTACCGCCCTTCGGTTCGCCAATATAGATAAGCTGTTCACCGCCCGATGACTCGAACGAGGCGAGCACATCCGACGCCATTGTGTTGCCCCACCCAGGCGGCCAGCAGAGAAAAAGCACGTGATCCGCCCGGCCATCGAAGCCGAGCCCGTCAACGGCTGTTACGGGATACCAGACATCGGTCTGTCCGGCGCTCTGTGGGAACGAAATGTTCTCGACCTTATCTGGCGGCTCCAGTTCATACGCTTCGACTGTCAGACCCGCCATAGACAGCTGACTCGCCCAGTACCCGCGACCCGCTCCGACCTCGATAAGCGATCGGCCGCCGCAAAAGTGAGTCACCCACTCGATCGTCTCGGGCGACGGGATCGCATAGGCGTATGCAGCTTGCAGAATGGTCGCCGCGTAGGCGAGTTGGGCGCTGCCCTCGGGCGAGCCATTGTTCACCACGCGACGCCCCTCGTGATCGGATACGGACGGCGCAACGATGTCCCAATACGGGTTCGTGCTCGAATTGTGGTCATCAGTCATGTAGTGCAGCAACCGCAGGTCGAACGCGCCGTCTGCCTGACTGTCTCTGGATCCCGGCAGCCTCGATGCCGTCCTGAGATAGTCCGCGATCTTCGGGTATGCGGCGCTGAGTGCTTGGTCGTCGCTCAGGAACACGGACAGTTGATCACGGCGCTCCGCCGTTAGCGCTGGTAGCTGTTCCACGTAGCCGACTCTCTCATCCGACTTTCAGAAGTTGTTGGCTAGCCGCCACGCAGCCGGGTCACGAGACGTGGCACGTCGCGTCCATCACGATCCGGCACCTGCCTGTCACAAGTGTCACAATCTTGTGGAGCCGCAGTTCAGTGCCCATTTTCGGTTGTGACAGTCCTACGCGATCTTGTCACAAGTGTCACAACGCGACGTCCCTACTGCTCAGGACACGCGTCGCCATGCGGCACTCGCACACGTCTACCACGAGCGCCATTCAATGGAGAACCGGCAGACGCTCGGGCCGTCTCTGGGCCGCCGGACGCCAGCCAACAGCACCCAACGTTGACCAATGGTGACAGGAAAACCACAGGTCATGAGCCATGCGCAACCGAAGCGCGCAGGTAAAAAGCACGTGCATACACTTCTACGACATCTAGTCAAAGCTCTGGTTTATGGTCGGGCGCCGCTCCCCGCGTGGGGGCGGCGCCCTTCTTTCCGCGTCACAGGAAGTCCCGCCCGACGATACGCGACCGGTCAGATCCAGGGCCGCACCAGATCATCCGGCCCGAAGACGGCGTCGACGTGCTCGGCGCTGCAGCCCGAGCGGCTCACCGCGAGCAGCGGAACCGGCTGCGTGGTCACGCGATCGCGGTGGCGCTGGAGCGCGGCCAGGTCGTGGGCATCGAACGGTGCGTTCTCCAGCCACTTGACCGACCCGAGGAACAGCAGCTCTTTCGCTATCGGCTCCTTGTCCGCGCCGACGATGTCGATCTCCACGTCGTTGCTGCGGGTCCAATACCCGCCGACTGCGGGCGCGGCGGGAATGCCGTGGTCGGGCAGCAGGCGCATGAGTGACTCCCGTACCAGCGGCTCGATGGCACGGCCCCGCCAGGCCGTCCAGCCTCGCCTGATCCGCTCCAGCGTCAGATCCGAGCGCATGCGGTCGATCTCGGCCAGGTGCGATCCCAGGAAGGCGAAGTAGAAACGCAGGTAAGGGTCGGTGATCCGATAGCGCCGCTCTTTCGACGGCGTGAGCGAGACCGGCAGTTCGCCGACGACGATCCGCTTGCCGATGAGCAGCTCCATGGCACGCGTGAGCGTCGAGTGGGCGATACCACCGGCGGCTCGGGCGATGTTCGTGAAGGTCCGCTCACCGCTCCCGATCGCCCCGAGCACCGCACGGGCCTGAGCCTGGTCCGGGAACTCCGCGGCCAGGGAAAGCTGTGCCGTGGCGATCAGCGGGCTGACCGGCTCTGCGAGCTCGTGCTCCAGGAAGGACCAGAGGTCCTCTCCGCGTCGCCATCGCGCGCACACGATCGGCAGTCCGCCGGTGACCAGCTCCGCATCGAACGCGTCCGCCGCGCCCAAGCCCGTCATCGCGGCGACGTCGCCGACGTTCAACGGCCCGATCGGCATCTCGATGCCGCGCTGATGAAACGGACGGCCATAGGACGCGAGGGCCTTCATCATCGACAGGTCGGAGCCGATCAGCAGAAGGAGGACGGGCTTACGTGAGAGCTCACGGTCCCACGCACGCTGCAGCGCACTCTCGAACGACCCGGCCTGGTCCATCAGGTAGGGAACCTCGTCGAGAATCACGACGCTGGCCTGGTCGTCCGGAAGGATACCGGCGAGCTGTCGCAGCGCCGCCGCCCAGTTCCCGGGCGCCGCCTCCGTGAACAGCTCGGCTTCAGGCAGCGACGACACTGCCACGTCCCGCGCGAACTCGACCAGAGGGTCGTCGCCGAACCCGATTTCCGCGGTGTGGAAGACATAGGGCACATCGCTGCGTCGGACGAACTCCTCGACCAGTGCGGATTTCCCGATCCGACGCCGGCCCCGCAGGATCAGGCATCGCCCCGGCTGCGAGGAACCCGTCGCGCTCCGGACCTCACCCAGCGCACGATCAAGGACGGCAAGCTCACGACGCCGGCCCACGAACTCCACCACGAGGCGACTCCACGACTCCATACGTGCGGTCAAGATAGTATCGCTAGAGATACTATCTCCAGCGAGAGTATCAGGACGGCCCGGCGTGCCGGGCTGATCACCCGGGTCAGAACGACGAGACCTCAGGACCCGGGGCGCAATGAAGCGGCGATCGTGTCGTGGAAGGCGAGGTCGAGATCGCCGCCGGTGACGCCGAGTTCGGTGCGGCAGATCGATTCGTCCAGGAACAGTTCGGAGAGCAGCAGGTCGGGCAGCCAGCGTGGGGTGAGGCCCGGTTCGCGGCCGGTCAGGCGGTAGCGCGGGGCGGTGCTGCGCAGCGCGGGGCGCGCCACGGCGGACGGGAGGCGGTGCACGGCGGGCTCGCGGCGGCCGGCTGCGGCGGCCAGGTTCGCGATCAGGTCGCGCCAGGCGAGGTTCGTGTCAGCCACGGGGAACCGGCCTCCTGCCGCGCGCTCGAGGGCGCCCGCGGCGGCCTGGCCGATGGTCACCGCCGCGGCGACCGCTGTGCCGCCTGCCGGGGCGAGCAACGGGAGCCGCGATCTCAGCCACGGGACCACGGGTGCCCACAGCGGGCGGCGGCCCTCGGCAGAGCCGAAGACGAACGGGATCTCGAGCACCGCCACGGTGGGCAGATCGTCAGTCTGCTGTGTCGCGAGCTGCGATTGGCTCACCCTGCTGCGGATGTAGGGATGCCGCTCGGCCAGACGCCATTGCGGATGGGAGCGATCCAGCGTGCTGAAGTACGAGCCGCACACCACCACGCTGCGGCACCCGGCCCGCCGGGCGGCCGGGAGCAGCCGGCGCAGCGGTTCCACGTTGCCCTCGAGGAAGTACTGTTCCGCGGGAGCGCGGGGCACGTGTTGATCGTCGACGCCTGCGGCGAAGGCCACGCCGTCGAAACCGTCGAGCAGTTCGGACCAAGCGTCCTCGGACGCCTGCTGGACGTCGCAGACGATCGTCGCGCTTCCCGGCGCCGCCCGGCGGGCCAGTGCCCGTGCTTCGTGGCCGCGTTTCGTCAGCTCCGCGATGATGTGCTGGCCGAGCAGACCGGTGCCACCGATGACGAGAACACGCATCACCACCCACCCACCATCGCAGAGGTCAGATTGCGCGGCAAGGGCCGCCCGGGGGTAAACCGGATGACAGCGGTCGGCCTCTGCCAGCACCATTGACCTCGAGACGCATCACACACGGGAGATCAATGCAGGCCTCTTTAACGGTCACGCCGGCGCAGCTGCCTGAGCTGCTGCTCAATGTGGCGACCGTCCGACCGGTGTTCCTCTGGGGCGCGCCGGGGATCGGCAAGTCAAGCCTCGTACGCGCCTTCGCGGAGAGCCTGGGCATGGACTGCGTGTCCCTGCTCGGCACCCAGCTCGCGCCCGAGGACCTCATCGGCGTGCCGCAGATCGTGGACGGGCGCAGCCGCTTCTGCCCGCCGGAGTCCATCGCGCGCGACGAGCCGTACTGCCTTTTCCTCGACGAGCTGAACGCCGCGTCGCCGGATGTGCAGAAGGCCTTCTACTCGCTCATCCTCGACCGGCGGATCGGCTCCTACTCGCTTCCTCAGGGCTCTGTCGTCATCGGGGCGGGCAACCGGGCCACCGACAACGCCCTGGCGCGGCCGATGGCCAGTGCCCTGATCAACCGGCTGATCCACGTGCATCTGCGGGCCAGCGCCGTCGACCGGTTCACCTGGGCCGCCGGGGCCGGCATCCACCCCTGGGTCATGGACTACCTCACCGAGCGGCCCGACCAGCTGTGGGCGCAGCCGCCGAAGACCGAGGAGCCGTTCAGCACCCCGCGCTCGTGGCACATGCTCTCCGACGCCCTGCACTCGTGGGGCGGCGCGCCGGACGAGGAGGTTCTGGCGATCCTGGCGCAGGGCGCGCTGACGACCTCGCACGCGGCCGGCTTCTGCGGCTACATCAAGATCGTGCGCAACTCCTTCGGGTTCGAGGCCGTCCTCAAGGGCGACGCCTCCTGGCCGCGCCGGCCTCAGGACCGCGATCTGCTGTACTACCTCGCCGAGGCCTTCCGCGCCCGGCTCATCAAGGAGCTGCCGGCCAGCAAGGAGCACGGCTCCGCCTCGGCCAGGAGGCTCGCGTTCCGGGCCAAGGCGCTGCTCGTCGAGCTGGCCGAGATCTCGCTGGAAATCGCGCAGACCGTCATCGCCGACGACGAGGACGGCGTCCCGGTGCTGCCGAGCTGGTTCCTCGTCGAGGCGGCGCGCGACCTGCCCCGCCTCGTCGCCGCCCGGGCCTGAGCCGTGGGCGGCGGAAAGGGCAGGGGCGCGCGCTCGGAGCCGCCCGGTCTCGAGGACTACCAACTCGGCATGTCGCTGCTGGATGAGCACAAGGCGTTCCAGCACATCCGCATCGGCAGCATCTGCGTGCGCCCGGACTGCACATCCGCACCGCGCCAGGGCCTGGTCGCGGTCGACTCCAACGGCTGGATCCACGCCAACATCTGGCGCCGCGCATCCGCCGAGGAGTGGTGCTGGGCCGTCGCGCACGCCCGCCTGCACCTCGGCTTCGGGCACATCCCCGCCGACGGCTCCGAGCGGGCGCAGCCCAATGAGGTCGACCGTGCCGCCCGCTGCGCGGTGGTCAACCGCTTCCTCGCCGCCTTCACCATTCACGGCGCGCTGCCGCCTAGCGCGCTGGAAGGATCCACGGCCGACGAGCACAGCCTGGCCGAGCGGTGGAGGCGCGACGGCATTCCGCCGGCGATGGTCGAGGCCGGCGCCGCGGGACCCGAGCCGGACCAGATCCTGGTCCCCTGGCCGCACCGACATGACCGGCCGACGGACTGGACGGCCCTGTTCGCCCGGACCCTGTCCAAGACGATCAGGGCAGCCGTCGAGGTCGCCGGCGGCGCGCGCACGAACATGACCGACGGCACGCGCCCGCGCAAGCCGTGGGACCTCGCCCTGAGCTGGTTCGTCTCCTCCTACCCGCTGCTCGGCTCGGTCGCCTCCGGCATGACGATCGTGGCCGACGCCGACCTCGTCCGGACGCACGACATCCAGATCGCGGCGGTCGACGCGTCGATCGGCGAGATCTACATCAACCCGCTCGCCGTGCACACCGCCGGGGAGTGGTGCTTCATCCTGGCCCACGAGATGCTGCACGCCGCCCTGCGCCACGGCGAGCGGGTCGGCGGCCGCGACCCGTATCTGTGGAACGTCGCCACGGACTTCGTCATCAACGGCTGGCTCATCGAGATGGGCGTCGGGACGATGCCGCGCATCGGCCTGTACGACCCCGAACTCGCCGGGCTGTCCGCCGAGGAGGTCTACGACCGCATCACCAAGGACCTGCGCCGGATGCGCAAGCTGCTGACCCTGCGCGGACGGCACGGCCTCGGCGACGTCCTCAGCGCGCCGCTGCCGCGCCCCGGCGAGGCGCGGCAGGCCGGCGACCTCGACGACTTCTACCGCCGCGCCCTGCTCGCGGGCCTGGACCACCACCGCGGCCAGGGACGCGGACTGCTGCCGGCCGGGCTGGAGCAGGCCATCAAGGCCCTGGAACACCCGCCGCCGAAGTGGGACGCGCAGCTCGCCCGCTGGTTCGACGAGTTCGTCCCGCGCGTCGAACCGGTGCGCAGCTACGCCCGTGCGTCGCGCCGCCAGTCGGCCACGCCGGACATCCCGCGCCCCGGACGCCGCCGCCCCGAGGATCTCGTACCGCGGGTCACGTTCGGCGTCGTGCTCGACACCTCGGCCTCCATGCCCGTCAAACTGCTCGGCAAGGCCCTCGGCGCGATCGCGTCGTTCGCCGCGGCGCGCGACGTCCCGGCCGCGCGAGTCGTCTACTGCGACGCAGTGGCCTACGACGCGGGATACGTGCGCGTCGAGGACATCAGCGGGAAGGTCCGCGTCAAGGGCCGCGGCGGGACGGTACTGCAACCGGCCGTCAACCTGCTCGAACGCGCCGCGGACTTCCCCGACGAGGCGCCGATCCTCATCATCACCGACGGCGGCACGGACGTGCTGAGAGTCCGCCGGGAGCATGCCTTTCTCATGCCCGCCGGGGCAACGCTGCCGTTCAGCCCGCGGGGACCGGTCTTCAGGGTTCGATGACAGGCGGGCCCTTCACCGACCGTCCCCGCGCACAAACCGGGTCTCGGCTGCGTGTTTACGGCGCCGGCCAGGTCCCGGAGCCGCCCGCAGCACGATCTCCTCGCGGGTCAGTGCCGAGGTGTGGTGGGTCAGGCAGAGCGGCGTCCTGATCTTGGCGAAGCCCTCGCCCGGCCGGGCGGCGTAGAACTGTCCTGTTTCCAACACGCCGATGTCCTCGATGCTGCTGCCTTTGGACCTGGCCAGGTCCCAGGCGGCCTCGAGATTCGCCGTTCCGCTGAGCACGCCGAGGAACTGGGTGGCGCAGTTGTTGGCGATCTTCGTCTGCAGATTGCGGGGTGCCTGTGTGGCGAAGACCAGGCCCAGGCCGTACTTGCGCGCCTGCGAGACGAGCCGGTTCGTGCTGTCGGTGCAGGCCGTCTTGCCGCTCGTCGGGGCGAAGGTCTGCGCCTCGTCCATGATGTAGAGGCCGCTGAGCGGCCGTTCCCGGGCCGGATGCGCCTTGATCCAGCCGAACAGCGCGATCTGCAGCTGGTTGACGAACGCCTGGCGCTGCTCCTCGGATCCCAGGCCGACGAAGCTGATCACCGAGACGCGGGCGCGCCGGCCCGGCGCGGGGGTGAGCAGGGCGCCCGGATCCAACGGCGTGCCGCTGCCGCCGAACAGCGGGTCGTTGGTTCGCGCCGCCTCCAGCAGCCCGGCCAGGTCGCCGGCGATCTTCTGACCGCCCGAAATGGACGCGGACAGCGCCGTTTCGGGCAGACGGGAGAGCTGCGCGATGAATGCGCGCAACGACGTACAGTCCTCCGGGTTGTTCCTGGCGTGATAAAGCAGGGCCTGGCGAAGCACCGCCTCGCCGATCGCGGCCTTGCCGCTCGCACCGCTCAGCCTCGCCCGCGGAGCCAGGATGCTGACAGCCTCGTCGACCAGCTCGCGCTGCTCGTCGCTGCCCTCGGGTGCGGCGGATATGTCCGGGAGACTCGGCAGGACGAGGGGGCGCCCGCCGGACACGCCGGGGGTCCAGATCACCACGTCCGCCGCGGCGAGGTATTCCGCAGCTTTCCCAGCGTCCTGATCTCCCCACGCCGAGGGCGGCCGGGGCCACGGCTCGCCGAGCCGGGCGAGGTCGTTGTTGGGATCCAGGACGATCGACGACACGCCCTTGATCGCACACTCCTCGATCAGCCGGCGGACCAGCACCGTCTTGCCGGAGCCCGAGCCGGCGAAGACGATCGTGTGTTTGCGCAGCGCTTCGAGGCCGACGCGGTAGGGGGTTCCGTCCGCGATCGCGGCGCCGAGTGGGATTTCAGTGTCCTGAGCCTCGGGCGGCGGCAAAACCGTCTGTGCGGGCGGCGGTGCGGGCAGCGTCTGGGCGACCTGGACCGGCGGCTGTGCCGATTCCGGCGATGTACTCGGTTCGGCCGGCGCTTCGACTGGAGCCTCGTCACCGAGCACCTCGCGCAGAAGCGTGGTGCCCATCGCCGGTCGGCGGTCGGCCAGCCACAGCGGCAGTCGTTCGTCATCCTCGGCGATGAGAACCTCCAAGGCCGCGAACGTCCGCAGATCCGGCTCCGAGAGCGTGCGCACCTCGCCGCCGCCGCGCAGGAACGCCTCGACGACCTCCGAGGTCTTCCGGCCGCTCGGCCAAGGCGTGTTGCGCAGCAGGATCAGCCGGCGCGCGCACTGTCCCGAGGTCGGCGCCCCCACGGTGTTCGCCGTCTTGATCCTGCTCATCGCGGCGATCGCGTTCGTGGCAGCGATACCCCGGAACGACCAGCGCCGGTCGAGTTCGTAGTCCGGGTCGAGGATGCAGCGCAGCGTGGCGTGCACGCCCGGGCGGGGAGCCGCCGTGGCGACGGCCTTGTAGACCTCTTCGCTGACCCCTGCTTCGATGATCCACGAGCGCAGTCCGGCGGCCAACCACGTCGGCAGAACCCTGTCTTCGGTCGCCGGATCGAGCGCGCCTGCGATGTCCTTCTGGCCGCGCAAGCTTGCGAATCGCGCGTCGAACTCTGCGAACAGTGCCGGATCCGCCTTCGGCGCGGCGCATCCCGGCTCGGTTCTGGTGTGTCCCGAGGCGGCGGCCACTGCTGCAAACGGCTCGAGTTCGCCGGCATCGAGGTTCCGCAGCGCGACGACGCGATCGTTCCGCAGGCACTGGGTGATGTGCGCCTCGACCCGCTGGATCAGCTTGCGCGGGGTGTACATCACGGGACGGTCGAAGGCCTCTGCGGCTATCGGCCAGGTCGGATACGGCGGCTCGAATCTGATCGCGGCGAAGCGCTCGGCGAACCGCTTGGCCACGATGGCCCGGGCCACCTCGCCGGTCGGGATCCGGTCGAGCGTGTACGTCTCGCGGAATCTGTGCGGCACCGGACCTGCCGCGTGCTCCTTGATCAGCACCCAGATGTCGGGCAGGCAGGTGATCACGGTGAGCGTGCGCCGGGTGATCTGGCGCAGCGTGAGCAGGCCGTCGGCGATCTCGCCGAGGACCCTGCGGAAGGCCGGGTCGTCGTTCGAGCCGGAATGCAGCGTCGACGTGCTCGTCCGCGCGAACAGCCCGTCGAGCTGGTCGATCGCGATGACGGTGGGCCCGGTCAGGGCGAGCAGGCACGAGATGTCGTGCACCACCTGCAGCGGGGTCTTGGGCGGCTGCCTCAAGCCCCAGGCGGCGCGGTCGTCCACGTCGGCCGTCTGGACGCTCTGAAGGTGCGCCTGCCCGATGTCCTGCGCCGCGAAGTCGTTCGAGCCCAGCAGGATCAGAGCCCGGAGCGTGTCCTGCGCCGCGAGGCCCAGAGTCCCGTCGTGGCGGCGCAGGGCGTCGACGAAGACGCCCAGGACGCGCTTGGTCAGCCCGCCACGTTCGCCGAGCACGATCTCGCGCACGTCCGCCGGGACCGTGATCAACACGGCCAGGCGGTCGAGGAACTCGTGCAGCTGGCTGCGCTTCTCGGCACCGGGTCGCAGCAGGTCCGCCTGAAGGGTCTCGGCCACACCGGTCCAGAACGGCACCGCGTCGTTGAGCTCGACCAGGGAGAAGTATCCGCCGCTTCGCTGCGTGTGCTCGCGCGCCGATCCGAGCAGGTGCGTCTTGCCGGCGCCCGCCTGCCCCTGGACCACGACTCCGAGCGGGCTGTCGTCGACGCATCTGGCGGCGTCCTCGAGTCCGTCGGCGATCCGTCGCATGGCCTCCCGGTGCAGCTCGGAGACGTGGTACGGCAAGGCCTTCCACACCCCGGCCGATGTCTGGGCGGAGTCGAACCGCAGTTCTCGCAGCGCCTTGCGCTCTTCCTCGTTCATCGGGTCTCGATGGCTATCGCGTGGTTGTCCTCACCGCCGAGCCGCAACGCGGCGTCCCGGTCCTGTTGGGTGAGGGACTTGAGATTGGCGACCGGGATGATGTGGACGCGGGGCTCCATGGCCAGGCGGCGCAACGCCTCGTCCACATCGGTCCGGTCAAAGCCGCCGAGCCGTGTGCGCAGCGGGGCAAGGCCGACCCAGTCCCCGTCGCGCTCTGCGAGGTCGGAGTAGGCCTTGCGGATCGCGGACTCGAGGTCGTCGAGATCGGCGGTCGGCGCGGCGCGTTCCCCGGCGCGTTCCCCGGTCTTCGCAGCGGGCGACTGCGTCTGTGCGCGCCGGACCGCGGGCGAGCCGAAGAAGACGGCCGGGCTCAGTCCCTGCCGGTCGAGCCCGGCACCCAGAGCGGCCATCAGGGCGTAGAGCGCGCCGCCGAAGGAGCCCGCCCGGGCCGGACGCCCGGACGTGAGCACTTCGCGCGCTGCGTGCCAGCCCTCTGCGGTGAGCTCGTGCACGAAGGGCTGCCGCCCCGTCCTGTGGGACGCGACGAGGCCGAGGTCGTTCAACCGGCGTCGCCCGGCTCCGGTCAGGTCGAACCCGGCCAGCTCCCTGAGTTCGGGGTTCGTCAGCTCGCGGGCGGTCGCCATCAGAACGATGAGGCTCGCGATCTCGGGCTGGGACAGTTTGCGAAGCGGATGGTCTTCTGACACGTCGGAACCTCTCCGGAGAATGCGGGCACGAATGCTAGAGGCGGCGGCTGCGCAGGAGGCGTTCGATACGGGCCGTCACGGCGGTCACGTCGGTCAGGACGTCGTCGTTGGTGAAGCGCAGGACGCACTGGCCGTCGAGCTGGAGTTGGACGTCACGCCTGCGATCAGCGGCATAGCGCTCGGTGGACCGGTGCTCCGGCCCGTCGATCTCGACGACGCAGCGCTCTGCCTGCCACCAGAGGTCCAGCCGGTAGGACGGCGCCAGCAGACCGCTCTGGTAGAACCGGTTCCAGACGCGGCCGGCCGCCCAAGGCTGTGCCTGCAACGCCGCTTCGAGGGCGAGCTCCGCCGGGCTGTCCGGCCGAGGCCGTCCCTCGGCTGTGCCGCAGGAGAAATCAGGGCTCGATATCTCAGGACGGGATTCGGTCACGGCCAGCCCGACCTGCCACGCGCCGTGGTGCGCGATCCATTCGAGTGCTGCGGTCAGCGCTCGTTCGGCATTGCGCGAGAGCCCGGCCGGCACCTCCACGATCATCGCGGCACTCGAGCACTGATGCGCTTCCGCGATCACCCTGGCGAGTTCGGCCGAGCGCACTGCGGCAGAGAATCTCGAGCGGAGGGCCGCAGTTCCCAGCTCGGTCGTGACCGCGATATCCGCTCCGGCTCCGGCTTCAGGGTGGTCGCCTGGACTTCCCCGCGAGCGCAGCGCACACTCGGCCAGATCGGCGAGGTACGGACCGTAGTGCTCTGATACGGCGGCGACTCCGGCCGCGGCGACCCGGACTGCGGCGATCGCGCCGCCCTGCGGACCTTCGAAAAGCGCCGCGTCCGGGAGCCAGCGCGGGAAGAGCTCGATGGCGGCCTGTTCGAGCTGGGCGAGCAGGCTCTCGACATCGTCGATGTGCGCCGCGTCGGTGCCGGTCACGCGACACCGGACGATTGCGGGGGCGTCGTCGCCGCGCCCCGCACAATCAGTGATGCTCCGCCCTCCCTGCGTCACAGCATCGGACTATACCCGGGGTAGTGCCATGATCTCCGCGAGTTGGCGGATCCTGTCCGAATCGGCACGGAATGCCATGCCGCCACCTCATCCGAGGCGGCGTAACGCGCCGGAGACTTTCTTGTACGGATCCTGTGACAGTCGGAGGGTCCTGTGGACCTTCGAAGCAGTTCACTGGTAAAGATGTGAGGCTTGGCACGGGCAGCTCGCGCGGAGGCCTGCGGCGCGTCGTCCGGACGAGCTCGAGGGGGATACGACCAGAGTCTCGAAAGTGCCTCACCACGCGTCCGGAGACCGAAGCTGACCGGTGCGGGCGGGTAAACGGGTACGGGGGGATATCAGGCGTCTTCGCCTTGGGTGTGGGGGTCTGGCGGCGGTCGTCGGTGAACCGCGGGCGCGGGGACCGGTTCCTTGCGGGAGCGGTGCCGCTGCCAAGCGGCTGTATCCGCTTCTCGCCAGAGAGTCAGGTACCTTGTTTAGCATAAACAGGCGAACAACCCGCGCCGCGGCGCGGGCCGGATTCGTCGGGGCCAGCGCCGCCGCGCTCGTGGCGTGCGGCATCTGGGTCGGGGCGACCGGGGCTTCCGCGCAGACCACGGCGAACACGCCGGTGAAGGTCGGCGCGGCGCCCGTGGTCCCAAGCGCGGCGACACACGCCGCGGCCCCGTCCGGGAGCACGCCCCTCACCGTCGACGTCAACCTCCAGCCGCGCAACGAGGCCGCGATCGGCAACCTGGTCACGGCGATCTCCACGCCGGGCTCGCCCGAATTCCACCACTACCTGTCCAAGGGCCAGTACACCTCGCTCTTCGGCCCGACGTCCGCCACCGTCGACGCGGTCGAGGCGGGGCTGGAGGCCAAGGGGCTGAAGGTCTCCTCGGTCTCCTCCGACAACCTGACCATCCACGTTTCCACGACGTTCGCCGGCGCGCAGGCCGCGTTCGGCACCGGCTTCGCCGGTTACCAGCTCGGCTCGCGCCACGTGTACGCGAACACCAGCGCCCCGCAGCTGCCCGCCTCGATCGCCTCCGACGTCGCCGGCGTCATCGGCCTCGACGACCTCGCCGAGGAGACCACCGACGCCAAGCCCATCCACTCCACGGGGACGGGTGCGCAGAAGTCGACGGCGTCGCCGAACTACCAGGCCCCGGGGATCTGCTCGGACTCCGAGATCAACCTCTACCCGTACCAGGGCGGCCTGACCCTGGAGAACGGCGTCGACTTCTACGAGCCCTCGACCCTCGACAGCATTTACGGGCTGACCCCTGAGCTGGGCGCCGGGGACGACGGCGGCGGCGTGAGCGTCGGCGTGTTCGAACTCGAGAGCTACGACCCGACCGGCGTGGCCGACTACGAGAAGTGCTTCGGCCTGTCGAACCCGGTCAAGGCGGTCAAGGTGGACGGCGGCCCGACCGCCGCCCCCAACCTGGCGAACAACGTCGGCGTCGAGAGCGCCATCGACATCGAGAACATCGCCGCCCTCGCGCAGGGCTCGACGATCATCGACTACGAGGGCCCGGACGCGGTGAACGCGACCGACGCCAACGTCGAGGACGTCTACTCCGCCATGGTCACCCAGGACGTGGTCAAGGTGATCTCGACCAGCTGGGGCCAGTGCGAGCTCGACCCCTCGAGCCCGTCGCTCGCCGCGGCCGAGAACACCATCTTCCAGGAGGCGGCGCTGCAGGGGCAGACCGTCGTCGCGGCCTCCGGCGACAACGGCTCGGAGACCTGCGCCGGCGACACCAACCTGACCGCGGCCCAGCAGGCCGGCCTGGTCGTGGACGACCCGGCCAGCCAGCCCTACGTGCTCGGCGTGGGCGGGACCTCGATGACCGGCACCGCCGCCCCGCAGATCAGCGTGTGGAACAACAGCTTCGAGTACACCGGCGGCGGAGCGACCGGCGGCGGCGTCTCGGAGACGTGGAGCGCGGTCAACGGCGGTCCACAGGGCGGTGTCGAGGGATCGGGCTACTCGAACCTCTGCAACGCCCCGACCGGAAGCGTGTGCCGTCAGGTGCCTGACGTGTCGGCGCTCGCCGACCCGAACGACGGCGTGCTGATCACCGTGTACTACGACAACCCGAACGACCCCACCGCCGGACCCGGCGAGTACTCGTTCCTGTACGGCGGGACCTCGCTGGCCGCGCCGATCTGGGCCGCGGTGTTGGCCATCGCGGACGCGAGCAAGGACTGCGCGGGCAACGGGTCGGTCGGCTTCGTCAACCCGACGCTCTACGAGGACGCCGCCGCCGGCGACACCGGCATCCTGAACGACGTCATCTCGCAGAACACCGGGATCAGCGGCAGCGTCAACGACAACGCGCTGAACGGCTCCGGCTACGCCGGCAGCGAGTACCCGGTCACCAACGGCTACGACCTGACCACCGGCCTCGGCGGCCCGGTCGGCACCGGCGTGACCAAGTCGGCCTGCGGCTCCGTGGCGCCGCCGACGGCGAGCTACTACGTCCCGGTCACCCCGACCCGCATCCTCGACACGCAGACCGGCACCGGCGCGCCGCAGGCTCCGGTCGCGGGCGGCGGCGTCGTCACGCTCCAGGTGGGCGGCGACACGGTCGGCAGCAGCACCATCCCGACGTCCGGCGTCACCGCGGTGGTGCTCAACCTGACCGCCACGGGCTCGACGACGACCGGCTACATCACCGCGTACCCGACCGGCACGCCCACGCCGGGCACGTCGAACCTGCACTTCCCGGCGACCGCGACGGTCTCGAACCTGGTGATCGTCCCGGTGAGCGCGGCCGGCAAGCTCA
This sequence comes from Actinocrinis sp., assembly GCA_036501535.1. Lineage (GTDB taxonomy): Bacteria > Actinomycetota > Actinomycetes > Streptomycetales > Catenulisporaceae > DASYAE01. The sequence goes on from DASYAE010000088.1 coordinate 15,579, forward strand.
GCCTCTACAACGGGGCGGCGGGCACCACCAACCTGTACGGCGACGTCGAGGGCTACTTCACCTCGTCGTCCTCGGCCGCCGGGGTCGACACCTATGACGCGATCACCCCGGTCCGGTTCATGGACACCCGCAACGGGACCGGCGTGCGCGAGGGTTCGGTTCCCGCCGACGGCTCGGTGACGCTCCCGGTCGCCGGGAAGAACGGCGTTCCGGCGAACGCGACGGCGGTGGCCATCAACACCATCGCCATCACGGGCACCAGCGGGTCGATCACCGTCTACCCGTCCGCCACGGTCGAGCCGAGCGTGCCAAACCTCTACTACGGTTCGTACACGATCGCCAACGTGACGATCGTCCCGCTGGACTCCAGCGGCGATCTGACATTCGCCAACAACAGCAGCAGCGCCGTGCAGATGGTCGCGGACGTCTCCGGGTACTACGTCGCCGGCACCGGCGGCGAGGTGTTCCACGCGAGCGCGCCCGTCCGGCTGATGTACACGGCCAACGGCATCGGCGTGGGCAGCACCACCCCGCTCGCCGCGGGCGCCACCATGGGCTTCAACCTGGGCGACGCGGGCAGCACGCTGGCCTCGTCGAGCGCCGTGGTCGGCACCCTGGCGGCGATCAGCCCGCAGGACAGCGGCTTCGTGACGGCGTACCCGGCCTCGATCCCCCGGCCGACGCCGTCGAGCCTGGACTTCCCGGCCGGGCAGTCCTCGTCGAACCTGGCGATCCTGCCGAACACCGACGGGTCCATCGAGTTCTACAACAGCTCGGCGGGCTCGATCCAGCTGCTTCTGGACCTCAACGGCTACTTCAGCACGCACTGAGTTAGATGCGCTGAGTACCTAGCCTAGGACGGCCTGGCGCGAACGCCTCACGGCGGCCGCGCCAGGCCGTTCCGCTGAGCGGGGGCCGTCAGCGCTCGAAGGCCACGCCGAACAGGTCCGACAACGCGGCGCGACCCCCGCGGGTCACGCTGATGCTGCGGCCGGTGTCCCGCCGGCGGATCCAGTCGGCGTCGAGGAATCCGGCGAGCAGCGCGCGGCCGAGCGGGCCGGAGGCGTGGTGGCGCTGCTCGGTCCAGTCGACGCAGTAGCGCACGAGGATGCGCTGCGGCACGTCGGGGATTTTCACTCCGGCGGAGTGTTCCAGGAAGAAGCGGCCGGACGAGGTCAGGGTGTAGTCGATGTCGTGTCCGTAGGCGGACGGGCGATCGTGGTCGGCCGTCTCGGGGTCGTAGACGCCGTCTCCGCCTTCCAGGTGATGCGCCGTCAGCAGTGCCTTCATCAGATCGGCGCCGAGGCGGCCGGCCAGATGGTCGTAGCAGGTGCGGGCGGCGCGCAGTTGGGCCGCGCGGGTGCCTTCCCGCAGCGAGCGGACCGGACGAGTCGGGGCCAGGCGGAGGATCTGCTCGAGCAGTTCGCCCACATGGGGGCCGGAGAGCCGGTAGTAGCGGTGCCGGCCGTGCGTCTCGACGGCGAGCAGGCCCGCGTCGGTGAGCTGGGCCAGATGGCCGCTCGCGGTGGACCGGGCGACGCCCGCCTCGTCGGCCAACACGCTGGCGGGCAGGGAGCGGCCGTCGTTGAGCGCCAGCAGCACCCGGCAGCGGGCCCGGTCGGACAGCAGCGCGCCGACGCCGGCGAGTTCCGCGTCGCCGAGCTGGCCGGCGCCGGGCCGTGCAGTCATCGGCCGTGCAGTGGTCTGAGTGCTAACCATGATCAGACCCGGCGCAGGAAGGAGCGGCGCTCGGCGCGGATGCACTCGGTGCGGCGGGAGTGCTCGATATTGGCCTGCGCGTCGGGGTCGGCGGCCAGGCGGCGGCGTACTGCTCGAAGTCGGCGATGCGGTACGGGTCGAGTTCGTACTGGATCACACAGGTGATCATGGTTCGTCCTCGCTCTCGGGGGCACGCGGCGCGTCGATGATCAACGCGCGGTTCTCCGACGTGCACGGTTCCCATGCTAAGCACAGGACGATTCGGCCCCGGGCGAATCGTGCGGCCGCCCCGGTCCGGCGGCGGGCCGGGCTCTCGGCCCTGGTCAGGCCGCCAGGAAGGGCACCGCGGCGAAGAGGCGGGCGCCGACGCCTATCGCGCGCTCGTCCGCGTCGAAGGCGCCGGTGTGCAGGTCCGGGGCGTGCGTCGCGCCCGGCGACCGGACGCCGAGGCGGACCATCGCGCCGGGCACGTGGTCGAGGTACCAGGCGAAGTCCTCGCCGCCGAGGCTCTGGTCGGTCTGGCTGACCGCCCCCTCGCCGAGGACCGCGGTGAGGGCCTTGCGCACCAGCTCGGTGCACTCGACGTCGTTGACCACCGGCGGCACCCCGCGGGTGTATTCGAGCTCGGTCTTCACCCCGAAGGTGTCGCTCATGCTGTCGACCGTGCGGCGCACCAGGTCCGGGATCTGGTTCCAGGCGTCCAGCTCCGTGCAGCGCACGGTGCCCTTCACGAAGCCGTGCACGGGGATCGCGTTCGCCGCCTTGCCGGCCTCGACGTGCCCCCAGACGATGGACGTGCCGGAGCGCGGGTCCAGCCGGCGGGAGAGCGCCGCGGGCAGGCCGGTCACCATGGAGGCCAGGGCGAAGACCACGTCGCTGGTCAGGTGCGGCCGGGAGGAGTGGCCGCCGGGTCCGGTCAGGGTGAGCTGGATCAGGTCGCAGGCGGAGGTGATCGGCCCGCTGCGCAGCCCGACCCGGCCGACCTCGGTGCGCGGATCGCAGTGCAGCGCCAGGATGCGGCCGACCCCGTCGAGCGCGCCCTCCTTGACCATCAGCGCGGCGCCGCGCAGCACCTCCTCGGCCGGCTGGAAGATCAGCCGCACCGGGACCGGCAGCCCGTAGTCGTCGGCCAGCTGTTTGATCAGCAGGCCGGCGCCGAGCAGCACGGAGGCGTGCACGTCGTGCCCGCAGGCATGGCAGACGCCTGAAATAGTCGATCGGTACGGCACGTCCTTCTCGTCGGCCACGGGCAGCGCGTCGATGTCCGCGCGCAGCGCGACGATCGGCCGTGCCTCGGGACCGGTGCCCGGGATGTCGCAGACCAGTCCGGAGCCGGGGATCAGCTGCGGCGCCAGGCCGGCCGCGGCGAGCCGCTCGGCGATCCGCGCCGTGGTGCGTGTTTCGGCGAGCGAGAGTTCCGGGTGTCGGTGCAGGTCCCGGCGGAACTCGACCAGTTCCTCGTCCTGCGCGAGCGCGAGTCGCTCCAGCGCGGCGGTCAGCGGCGTCGAGCGCCGCGGGGATGGGTGAGGTGCTTCACCTTCGGAATCTCTCATTGCATCAGGGTAGAGCACCTTGACGTTTGCGCGACTTGCTTTACGCTGTCTTTCCCTCAATGTGCGGACGTCGCCCTATGGCATCCCTCGAGGTGATCGTCGACCATCCCGGTCGCCTGCATCAGGGCATATGCGCCGGTCGGACCGATGAACGTGAAACCGTGCTTACGCAAAGCTTTCGCCATCGCCGTCGACTCCGCGGTGATCGCCGGCACGTCCGCCATCACCCGTAAGCGCTTCTTGCGCGGTTCTGGAGCGAACTTCCAGACGAATGCGTCGAGCCCTTCAGGCAGGTCAAGAGCCACGCGCGCGTTGCGGATCGAGGCTTCGATCTTGGCCCGGCTGCGGACGATCCCGGCGTTGCCGAGCAGTCGTTCGACGTCCTGGTCGGTGAAACGGGCGACTTGGGCGATATGGAACCCCCCGTACGCGGTGCGGAACGCTTCGCGCTTACGCAGGATGGTCAGCCAGGACAGGCCCGCCTGGAAGCCCTCGAGCACGACGCGCTCGTACATCGCGTCGTCGCCGTGTAGGGGTCGACCCCACTCTTCGTCGTGATACGCCACATAATCGAGCGCGGAACCACCCCAAGCGCACCGGGCGCGTCCGTCGTCCCCCGTCACAAGGTCTGGCACAGCACGACATTCTAGACCGTTCATGCGGCTGTGAGCGGCCATCCGTCGCAGGTTACCTGCTTGCCCCATCAGGGTTCTGGGCTGGATGCTACCGCCATGCCTGCGGAGCCCGTCCCGAACCTCGACGTGCTCGTCGGCGAACTCCGCGAGTTGCGGCTGGTGGGTTTACTGCGGCTACGCCGCTTGAACCCGGACGGGCTGGGCCGGGCCGCGCGAATCCAGGTCGGTGACAGCGGTCCGGCGGCTATCGAGACGATGCTGCGTAGCGCGGTGGATCGATTGGGTGAGGGGAGTTTGGGCGAGTCTGCTGCGTATACCTTCGGGCTGACACAAGGCACGCGAGATTGGCCGGGGCAGGATCGGCGGCGTCGTGCCGCCGAGGTGTACGGGGTGAGCGTCGACCGGTTCCGGAAGTACCAGGAGCGGTTCGTGGTCGAGCAGGTCGCCGAGCAGATCCTGCAGCTGTGCGCGGAACCGATGGCGACGCACAGTGCACAGTCACACACGGAACGTGCCTCGATAGGTCCGGGGCGGCAGGTGGCATTGGCGTTCGCGATCAGCGCGGGGCTCGACGCGGAGGGCTCGGTTTCACAGGTTGCCCGGATCGTCGTGCACTCGTTCCCGATCGAGCTGCTGACCGGCGTGGACGTCTATGTGAGTCCCTCGAACGTGTACTTCGAGATCTCGCGGATCTTCGGTGACACGGTCTCTGCTTCATTGCGCCGAGCGGGCGCATGGCGCGATGCGGCCGGACGAGTAGTCGACGACGCCATCCGGCGCGAGCTGGCGGACTGGGTCGACGAGCGCGGCGGTCCGGGCACCGCGACGCGTCCCGGGACGATCGCCGCGACGAGTGCGGGCGCGCTGGCAGAGCACGGCGCGCGCCGGATCTACCACGCCGCGGTGGCGGTTCCGGAGGGCGCGGGGATGTCGTACAAGGTGGACGAGTGGGCCGTGGCCGAGTCGGTCCGGGGAGTCTTCGCCACCGCTTCGCAGGAGCGTGACTCCTACGATCCGCCGCTCGCCTCGCTGTGTTTTCCGTTGCTCGGCGCGGGACGCGGCGGCATGCCCGTGGACAGCAGCATCAACGTGCTGTGGTGGGCGTTGCGCGAGGAGCTGCGACGCGATCCGTCGTGGGCGGTGCATATCGCGGTACGGGACCATCAGCTTGCTGAGCAGGTCGTCGAGCACTTGCTGTTGGAGGGCGCGCGGCTGGCGGATGACGCGGAGTGAGATCTGAGCTCGTCGTCATGACCGCCATAGGCGCACGCGAAGCAATAGGCGGCGCGGGTCGGAGAACCAGGTGCGCGCGTGCATGACCCGGTGGTTGTCGAGGATAAGCACATCGCCGGGCCTTGGCTGGAGTTCGACGGCGCCCTGCGCGCGGTTGAACACCGTGCCGATGAGGCTTGCCGCGTCATGGAGCCGTGCGGGCAGCGCCGGGTCGAGGTTGTCCGTGCGCCAGCGGATCCGGAGGCCGCCGACGGTCGCGGGGTCCGGTGTCAGGGCCGGCATGGCCGACATCTCGGGCGCGGCGGCGGCGTCGAATTCGGCCGGGATGCGCCACCGCCAGATCGGCCGACTCATCAGATCGAGCGACTCGGCGCCATGCGCACAAGCCTTCAGCGCGCTGATCGCCGGCTCGACCGCCAGCAGCCGGCTGAGGCCGCCGTCCACAGCCGGACGGACGACGAACAGACAGACGTAGTCCTCGGGCCGGTCGTGATATTGCGCGTCGGTGTGGAAGCCGGCCGCGCCCGCTCTGGCGGAGAAGGTCGCCTTCGGCGATGCAGCGTTCGGCGGCGCGGCGGGCGTGACCGGCCAGACCGCGCGCCCGCCGTCGCGCGTCGAAGGGACGCCGAACTCCGAGGCGAGGTCGAGGACGGCGCGCTCGTGGGACGCGATCAAGCCCCGATCGACCAGGCCGAAATCAATCGCGGGCAGCAGAGTCCAGCCGCGCTCGGCCAGCTGCCGCCGAGCGGTGCCGAGAAGCCCCACGACCGCAGCCGGAAGCCGGCGGCCCGACAACGCGCGATCGCCTCGGCGTGGAATTCCGACGGTTGACGACGTTTCGGCCGATCCGGACGGCGCGGTGCCGGATGGGCCGGTTCCCGGTGCGGGCGGCGGCACGCGAAACTCCTCCTGGTCGGGCGCGGCGGCGCATTCGGTCGACCCGAATCTGACGGGTCGTCAGGTTTTCTCAGCTAACTTGGTGCGCTGGGCCGGATCCGGGGCGCGGCCCGGTCGGCAGGTGGGCGCCGTCCGGGCGGAAGCGGGACGGCACCGGGCCGGCAGTGGGCGGGGATTGAGCGGAATCGGCAGCGGCGCAGCAGCAAATGTCCGAGGATTGGACGACTGCCGTTTCCTGAATGAGCAGGAGCCACATACGGTGGAGTCGAGTGCGCCGTACTTAAAATTGTCAACTCAGGTAATGTAATTTTTTGCACCCCCTACGTAGTCAGATATTATTCGCAGTGCGGCCCCAGGCCGGTCGGGGTGGGTCGGTCGGGACGCGCTGGGCGAGCCGCGCGTGGTGGCGCGGCTGATCACGAGTGTTCAGAGGGGCGAGGGAGCATGGGACCGCAGGACAGGCGGCTGGCCGCGATCGCCGCGGCGGCGGCGGCCGTGCTGGGCGAGACCGAGTATCACAGGGTCCGGACACAGGATGTGGCGGCCCGGGTGCGGCTCGAGGACTCCGGCGACGGCAGGTCGGTGCGCGGCAACCGCAGCGCGGTCTGGCTCTACAACGAGGTGCGCAGCCGCCGGGTCCTGGTCACCCTCGCCGCCCGGCACGCCTGGGAGGAATACCTGGCCCGCGCAGCCACAGTGGCCGGCGCCGAGCCCGTGCAACCGAGCGCCCATACCCTGACGCAGGCGCGCGAACTGGTCGCCTCGGCCCTACTCGACGCCGCCCGGTTCCACCGCGCCGCGAAGTTCCTGATGCGCCAGGTGGGCCTGGGGATCGGCGACATCGCCACCTCGGAGAAGCGCACCCGCGCCGAGGACCAGCCCCCGCCGGTCTGGCCCGACTCGGCCTGGGGCCGGGTAGCCGCAGACGGCTTCGCCGGACGCTTCACCGTATTCGCCGACCACTTCGCCCCGAGCCTGGCCGCCGCGTCCCGCGCCGCGTGCCCACTCCCCGAAGCCGAGGCGATGGCGCAGGCGCAGACCCTGTCCGATCTGGTCTTCCGGGCACTGCTCGGCGACGAGGACGGACCGCTCGACCGAATCGCCGAAGGCCTGGCAGCGTACTGGTTCGAGCGCGAACTGGTCCGCACGGCGGGCCCATGGGTGCACCAAGTCGCGGCGGCCGAGCGGGTCGCGGCGCGACGTGGCCAGCGCACCTCGGAACCCCGATCCGCGGCGACGGCCAGCGGCTACCTCGCCGAGGCACTGATGGCCTCAGGCACATTGAACGCACGGGCCGCGACCGAGGGGCGCCTCCGGGTCGGACTGCTGCTGGAACTGCTACAGAACCCTGACGGAGACCACGCCGGACTGGGGTTCGGAGGGATCGAAAGCGCGGCAGATGTGCTTGCGCTCCCTGATCCGTCCGCAGACTCGGCGGAGAGCACATCGCACGGCGACCCGGTCATGTCCGTGCACGCAGTCGAACAGACTCTCAAGGGACTGACCAGCCGCTCGGCGAACCCGGCAGACCTGCGCGAGCTCTGCGACGCGGCAAGCCGAACCGGTCTGGCCGCACAACACTTCGGCGACCTGGACGAAGCGGTCGAGGCGCACTGGATCGCCCGAGCCTGCGTCGAACACGCCGGTACCCAATCCGACAGCGCGCAACTCGACAGTGCGCGGGCGGACGGAGCCGCAGACTCCTACATCGCGCGGGCCGAGACCAACCTGAGCGAGGTGGCCCTGGATCAGGGTGCACTGACCGAGGCGGAGCAACTGTGCGAGCAGGCGCTGGAGCGCCGACGACGACTGCTCGACGGCGGCGCCGCGACCTGGCGCAGATACGCGATCACGGCCGATCTACACGCCCGGATCGCAGGAGCCGCAGGACGCACAGTAAGGGCGGTCGTCGAAGCGCAGCGAACCCTAGACGAGCGCAGCACGCGATTCAGCGGCGCACAGAACGCGAGCGTGGCAGCGGCGCGCACAGTGCTCGGTGAAGCGCTGATCGGTGCCGGGCACCCGCTGGAGGCCCGGCACCACCTGGAGCTCGCACAACTCGCCTATTCAGGCAGGCTCCCGGCCTACGGCTACACAGCACAGCAGGTCAGGGTTCTCCTGGCAAGGGCAGCACTCGCACTCGACTCCCCCGCGGCGGCCGAGCAAGCCCTCCCGGACGACGACGTGACGCAATGGCTGGCCGAGACAGTCTCCCGCCGACTAGCCGCATCGATCAGGGGCCTGCGAGCAGTCGGACACAGCTGGCGAGGCCACTGCGACGACGCGATCGCCGTACTGGACACAGCAATGGCGGACCTCCCGCGGGCCGACCCGGAGCACCCGGACCGACTGCTACTAAGCCTCGACCTGGTCCGAGCCGAGACACTGCGCCGAGCCGGAGACCCACGAACCGCAATCGCACTCCTGACCGAGATGCGCGCGGCAGAGCAGCGACTCGACGGCGGCCGGTTCTGCCCCGCCACAGCAAACACGCTGCGCGCACTGGCCCGCTGCGCCGACGACCTAGGAGACCAGGAAGCCGCATCAAAGCACTACCGAACGATGCGCGAACTCGCCGGCCCCGACGCCGACGACCCCCGCTCCTGGATGCTGCGCGCAGACCTGGACCAGGCACGCAGGCTGGTGGCATCCTCAGACCTCGCCGCAGCAGCCCCACTCCTGCGAGACCTGCTAAACCGCCGCCTGTACGAGCACGGCCGCCCGGCCCTGCAGGAAGGACACCCGGTACTGGCCTCCGCACGCGCCCTGGCCGAGCGCATCGGCCTGAACACGACAGCAAGAATCGGCAGCGGTCGAAACAACGACGACGCATCAGAGGCCGACGACTGGCAGGTCGACTAGCCTTGCCCAGCTTGGTTCACCGGGCGGGGGTTGGCCGCGTCAGCCGCCTGCTTCAGTGCGACGGATGACTCCGGTTCGCCCAGGTCAAAGCTCCCATCCGGTCAGGATGTCGGGTTCCTGGTCGGGTCGGTAGTCGTGGGCGTGCTCGACGCGGTAGGTGTGTCCGGTGTGTCGGGAGGTCCATTCCACGCTGCGTCCGGGCACGATGACCTTGACCGTGAAGCCGCAGGCGGTCTTGATCCGGTGGTGGTGGCGGCACAGGGGGACCAGGTTCTCCTTGCTGGTCTGTCCGCCGTGCTGCGGGCAGTCGTGATCGAACGGCTCGACGTGGTCCAGATCGCACCGGCACGCCGGACGCGTGCACCCCGGGAACACGCACACCCGGTCGCGTGCCTGCACGAACCGGCGTACCTCGGCGGTTGGCTGGTACACCCGCGGTGCGGTCTTGATCAGGGCGCCGCTATCGGGGTCGTAGGCGAACCAGCGCCACAGCGAGCCCGGTGCCATGGCCAACGCGCGGGCGGTGTCTGCGGAGATCGCCCCGTACCGCTCCAGCTCCCCGGGTTGCGCGTTGAGCGCCAGGAGTGTTTCGAGTGAGACCGTGACCTGGACCAGGGCTGCCGGTGTGGCAGGGCCCTGTCCCGGGGTCGTGTTGGGGGTGTCCAGGATCATGGCGCACATCACATCCGCGCGGCGCTGCGCCAGGGTACGTTCGTCCTGCGGATCCTCGGTCCGGGCCGTCTGATCCACCCGTTCGTAGACGGCGGTGGCTTGTTCTGCGGTGGTGTTCAGGAAGAGGGTGGCCATGCCGTCCTGCTCGGCGGCCATGGTGACCTCGCGCTGTTTGGCGGCGCGCTGCTGCCGGAGCTTCGC
>DASYAE010000089.1:0-11514 GCA_036501535.1 Actinocrinis sp.
GTCCGGTCGGCGAAGTCCGCCAGCGCGTCGCCCCCGGCCCCGGCCGCCTCGCCGACCAGCCGGGCCGCGGCGCCGGGACCGAGGGGGCCGAGCGGACCGCGCGGCCGGCCGAGCCGGTGCAGCCCGCACGCGGACCAGTACTCGACCGGAACCTCCACGGTCACGCCGGCCAGGTCGAGCAGCACCGCCTGCGCGCCCTGCGGCGGAGCGGGGATCTGCCGCTCCCGGATCCAGCAGCGCAGCAGCGCCTCGAGGGCCAGCCGGTCGCCCGACACCGGCACGCGGTCCGCGACGCCGGTCGCTGTGCTGATCACGGGTGCGGGTAGGTCCTCGGGCGCGACCGGTCCGCCGAGCGGCGCCGGGGGCGGCGGGGCGGTGCTCACCAGCGCTCCTCGGTCAACGCGTCTCCTTGCTCACGTGGTCTCCTCGTCGGTCGGGCCCTGCGCGGCGGCCCTCAGGCGCGGTCCTCAGCTGCCGCGGCGGCGGCGATCAGGTCCAGCAGCCGGTCCAGGTCGGCCGCGGTCGCGTCCGGGTTGATCAGGGTGAGCTTGAGCCGCAGCGCACCGGGGCCGGCCGGCTTGCCGTCCGGGCCGGGCAGCTCGGTGCGGCCGACCACGGCGGAGCCCTCGGCCAGCAGCCGGCGCCGCGCGGCCGCGTTGACCCGGTCCGGCTCGCCGAACCGGGCCCGGTACCGGAACAGCACCGTGGTCAGCGCGGGCTCGGCGACGAGCTCAAACTCCAGCCGCTCGCGCAGCGCCCGCGCGGCGTAGGCGGCCAGCTCGAAGCAGCGCTCGATCAGCTCGTCCAGGCCGCGGCGGCCGAGCGCCTGGCAGGTCGCGGCGATCTTCACCGCGTCGGCGCGGCGGGTGGTGCGCAGCGAGCGGCCGAGCAGGTTCGGGTACCCGGCCCGCTCGTCGTCGAGGGCTGACAGGTACGCGACGCGGCGGGCCAGCGGGTCGAACACGGCCCGGTCGCGGGCCAGGAACAGCCCGGCCGGGATCGGCTGCCAGCCGAGCTTGTGCAGGTCCAGCGCGACCGAGTCGGCCTGCTCGACGCCGGCCAGCAGGCCGCGTCGGCGGGAGCTGAACAGCAGCGCGCCGCCGTAGGCCGCGTCCACGTGGAACCAGGCGCCGTGCCGCCGGGCCACTCGCGCGCAGGCGGCCAGCGGGTCGATCGCGCCCGCGTCCGTCGTGCCGGCGGTGGCCACGACCGCGGCGACGATCTTGCCGTCGGCGGCCAGCACGGACGCAACGCGCTCCAGAGCGGCCGGGTCCATCCGGTGGTCCGGCAGGACCTCGACCGGCACGACGGCGCGCTCGCCGAGGCCGAGCTGCGCGGCGCTGCGGGCCAGCGAGAAGTGCGCCACCGCGGAGGCGAGGATCTTGATCCGGCCGGCCGCGATGCCGGGGACGCCGTCCTCGGCCGGATCGGTGTCGAAGGACCGGCGCACCGCCTCGTCCCGGGCGAACAGCAGGGCCATGAGGTTCGACTCGGTGCCGCCGGTGGTGACCGTTCCGCCCGGGTTCCAGCCGCCGTGCTCGGCCGAGGGGGGCGGCCCGGCGCCCGGCGCACCGTAGCAGAGCCCGCACATAGTCGCGACGAGTTCGTCCTCGATGACGGCGGGCGCGGCGCACTGGTCCCACGAGTCGAGCGAGGTGTTGAGCGCCGCGGTGAGGCCGTCGGCGGCCACCGCGACGGGCAGGGCGGGGCAGTGCAGGTGCGCGGCGGTCAGCGGGTGCCGGGACTGTACGGACTCTGCCTCGAGCAGCGCCGCGAGCCGGATCAGCGCCTCGGCTCCGACGCCCTGCTCGGGAAGCACCGGACCCAGCGCGGCGCGGACCCGCGCGGCGACGGCCTGTGGACCGCCCGGCGGCAGCGGCGCGGCCGGGCGGTCGAAGGCGGCGCAGTGGGCCTCGTCGCTGTGTTGTCCTTCCGGCTGCGCCGACCGCTCTGGCGGGTCCTCAACAGCCTGACTCATTGGCCACCTCCGCGCCGGTTTCCGCTCACCGTATCGACCGCCGCCGTGATCGCCGCGATCGTGATGGCGGCGACCTGCTCGGCCTGCGCGTCGGTGATGGTGAGCGGGGGCAGCAGGCGCAGCACCGCGCCGTGCCGGCCGCCGAGCTCGACCAGCAGCCCGCGCTCCAGTGCCTCGGCCCGCACCGCGCGGGCCAGCTCCGGGGCGGCCGGGCGGGCGCCGAGCGCGTCGGGGGCCGCGTCCGGGTCGACCAGTTCCAGGCCGAGCATGAGGCCGCGGCCGCGCACGTCACCGATCGCCGGAAGCCCGTCGGCGGCCTCCCGGAACGTGCAGGCGAGCTGTTCGCCGACCTTGCGGGCACGCGTGGCCAGGTCGTGTTCGCGGATGTACTTGATGGTCGCGGTGCCTGCGGCCATGGCGAGCTGGTGGCCGCGGAAGGTGCCCGCGTGCGCGCCCTCGGCCCAGCGGTCGAGCCCGGCCCGGTAGACGACCACGGCCAGCGGCAGGCCGCCGCCGACCGCCTTCGACAGGACCATGACGTCCGGCACGACCCCGGCGTGGTCGACGCCCCACAGCTCGCCGGTGCGGCCGAACCCGGTCTGCACCTCGTCGGCGATCATCGGGATGCCGTGCTGACGGGTCGTCTCGCGGATGGAGCGCAGCCACGCGTCCGGCGCAGGGATCACGCCGCCCTCGCCTTGTACCGGCTCGACGATAAGCGCGGCCGGAGGCGTTAGACCTGAGCAGGGGTCATCGAGCAGTCGGCGCAGTTGCTCCGCCGCGATATGTGCACCGCCGCCGGAGCCGACCCCGTAAGGGCACCGATAGTCCTGAGGGAAAGGCAGGCGCGTGATACCGGCGTCGGACACCTTGGCGGGTGTGCGGGCTGACGTGTTGCCAGATGCGGCCAGCGCGGCCGCGGTCATGCCGTGGTAGGCGCCGCTGAAGGAGATCAGGCCCGTGTTGCCGGTCGCGGTACGCACGAGCTTGAGCGCCGCCTCGACGGCGTCGGCGCCGGACGGTCCGCAGAACTGGATCCGCGCGTCTCGAGCCAGCTCCGGCGGCAGGCAGCCGAGCAGCGTATCGGTGAACTCGTCCTTGATCGGCGTGGCGAGGTCGAGCACGTGCATCGGCGCCGAGTCGTCGAGCACCCGGCGGATCGCCGCGACCGCGGCCGGATGGTTGTGCCCGAGCGGCAGCGAGCCGGCGCCGGCCAGGCAGTCGAGGTATTCGCGGCCGTCCGCGCCGGTCACCGCCATGCCCTCGGCCCGGACCGGCACGATCGGCAGGTGCCGGGCGTAGCTGCGCGCCGAGGACTCCCGGCGCCGCTGGCGCTCCAGGATCGCCGCCATGTCCCGGGCCGCCGCGGGCACGTCCCCAGCGCTCTGCGACATGGGGGCCGACATGGGAGCCGGCATGCGGGCCACCTCACTGACGGTCACCGAAAAGATCTTTGTGAGGTAAGCCTTACTTGTCGGCGGTCACGCGTCAAACCCGGTTCGCTACCAAGGGTGAGTTGTCGGATGAACGTCAGAACGCGGTGGCCGAGAGATCGACGGGCCCCCGGACCCGCCCCGCGAACCACCCCTGAGAAAAGTCGTGTTCTGTCAAGTCGGGTCGCGAGAGGCCGCGGGCCGGACCCCTACGACCCGCAGCCCCCCGCCCCGGACCCGGCGTCTCGCGACGCCGCGGGCGGGGCGGAGGGTGTTCGTCCGGGCGGGTGACGCATTGGCTGACGCTGCGTCAGGCGCTCGTCGCGGCGAACTCGCTGAGCGCGGCGGCCAGCTGGGGGTCGACCCGGGCCAGCACCCGGGTGCCGGTCTCCAGGTGCGTCTCGCTGAGCAGCTCGCCGGAGGCGTGGATGCGCGCGACCAGGTCGCCCCGGCCGTACGGGACCAGCGCGTCCACCTCGATGGCGGGGCGCGGCAGGTCCTCCTCCAGCGCGGCCAGCAGCTTGTCGACGCCCTCGCCGGTGCGCGCGGACACGATCACCGCGTGCGGCTCCCGGCGCAGCAGCCTGGCCAGCGTCTCCGGGTCGGCCGCGTCGGCCTTGTTGAAGACCACGATCTCCGGCACCTTCGCCGCGCCGATCTCGCCGAGCACCTCGCGCACCGCGGCGATCTGGCCCTCCGGGTCCTCGTGCGAGGCGTCCACCACGTGCAGGATCAGGTCGGCGTCGACGACCTCCTCCAGGGTGGACCGGAAGGCGTCGACCAGCAGGTGCGGCAGGTGCCGCACGAAGCCGACCGTGTCGGCCAGGGTGAACGTGCGCCCGGTCGAGGTCTGCGCCCGGCGCACGGTCGGGTCCAGCGTGGCGAACAGCGCGTCCTCCACCAGCACCCCGGCCCCGGTGAGCCGGTTGAGCAGCGAGGACTTTCCGGCGTTGGTGTACCCGGCGATGGCCACCGCCGGCACCGCGCCGCGCTTGCGCTCCTGACGCTTGGTCTGCCGGGACTTGCCGAGGCCGGCCAGCTCCCGGCGCATCCGGGCCATCTTCTCCCGGATCCGCCGCCGGTCCAGCTCGATCTTGGTCTCGCCGGGTCCGCGGGTGGCGATGCCGCCGCCTCCGGAGGTGCCGCCGCCACCCATCTGGCGGGAGAGCGACTGGCCCCAGCCGCGCAGCCTCGGCAGCATGTACTGCATCTGGGCGAGCGCGACCTGCGCCTTGCCCTCCCGGGACTTGGCGTGCTGGGCGAAGATGTCCAGGATCAGCGCGGTGCGGTCGACCACCTTGACCTTGACCACGTCCTCGAGGTGGATCAGCTGGGCCGGGGTCAGCTCGCCGTCGCAGATCACCGTGTCGGCGCCGGTCGAGACGACCAGGTCGCGCAGCTCGCGGGCCTTGCCGGAGCCGATGTAGGTGGCCGGGTCGGGCCGGTCGCGGCGCTGCATGACGCCGTCGAGGACCTGCGAGCCGGCCGTCTCGGCCAGCGCGGCGAGCTCTCGCAGCGAGGCCTCCGCGTCGGCCGGGGTGCCGGAGTGCCAGACCCCGACCAGGACGACCCGCTCCAGCCGCAGCCGGCGGTACTCGACCTCGGTGACGTCCTCGAGCTCGGTGGAGAGTCCGGCCACCCGGCGCAGCGCCTGGCGGTCCGCCAGGTCCAGCTGGTCGCCGTCGTAGCTGTCGTAGCCGGCGTTGATGTCGTGGTCGGCACTGCGGTCCGCGCGGTAACGCTCCTCCTCGCCGATGCCGTCCGTCGCGAGTCGGTGCGATTCAGTCATGTCTTCCCTTCGATGCGCCGCCATCTGCGGCTTCGCTGTACTTCCCACACGGCTGCCGCGCAGCCCGTGGCCCGATTGTCCCCGTTCGGGATCGCCCTGCCCATTTGTTTTCCGGCCGGCGGCTGTTTTCCGCTCGGCCCCGCCCGGCGCGAAGCACGACGGCCCGGCCGGGTCTCCACCCGCCGGGCCGCCTGCGTCGTCTCGCATCAGCGCAGTGCCAGATCACCCATCGTGATCAGCGGAAACGTCATCACGCGGTCGGCGTCCGCGAAGACGCCCACGCCCGCGTAGGTCCCGGCCTGCGAGACCGGGACGGCCACCTGCGCCCCGCTCGGCGCCGTGGCCACCTGCTGGGCGGTGCGGCGGGTCGGCGGCGTGCGCACGACCGCCGGGCGCGAGCCGGGCCGGCCGGTCGGATGGGCGGCGGCCCTGGCCACGGGCTTGGCCAGCACCGCGGCCTTGCCGACCGGTACCGCGCCGATGTTCGAGCCGGTCACCGTGCCGACCCGGGCACCGGGCACCGCGCTGGCGCCCACGGGCACCGGAACGCCCATGCGCTCGGCCTCGATACGGGCGGCGAGCTCGGCCGCGGCCAGGTCCACGGAGACCTCGCGCAGCAGGTCGGACAGGTTGATGTGCAGGGCGTCGCAGATCGCCGCGAGAAGCTCTGAGGAGGGCTCCTTCTGGCCCCGCTCGATCTCGGAGAGGTAGCCGGGCGAAATCCGCGCTTCGGCCGCGAGCTGGCGCAGCGTGCGCCCCTCGACCTGCCGCTTGCGCCGCAGCACATCGCCGAGCAGGCGACGGATCAGGATCATGTCGTCGCTCCCTCCCTCACTAGTTCTTCCGGCCACCGTACCCGCTTTCCGCGGCCCGCGTCGCGGGGTTCACCGGGAGCGGTGAATCCCGCCGGCCGCGTACAACCTCCTGCAACCGGTGCGCGTCCTGCGGTTATTCCCGCGGGGCCGGGCGGCCGACGGTCCGGGACGGGTCGCGACGAGCGGTTCGGGCGGGAACGGCGATTTCTCCGGGGCTTGTGGTGGCGTTCATGCTTCCTCACCTGAGGACGTGCCACCGATCGCTCCAGTTCATGCGGTCGGGACGAATCTTTTAGGAAGCTGTTAGCCTCAGGTCACCTTAGGGTCCACATGTTAAGACGCAGAAGTGCCGTCCGCAGCACGGCGGCGGTGGACTCCAGCCGGATCCGGTCCCGCTCTCCACCGAAGCTCCATCCGGCCGGCTCGACCCCGCCGGGCGAGGCCAGCGCGGTGAACACGGTGCCGACCGCCCGGCCGTCCTGCTGGTCCGGGCCGGCCACGCCGGTGGTCGCCAGGCCCAGGTCGGCGCCGCACAGCCGGCGCACCCCCTCGGCCATCTGGCCGGCCACGTCGGGGTGCACCGCGCCGACCCGGTCGAGCAGCCCGGTGTCGACGCCGAGCAGCGAGGCCTTCACGTCGGTCGCGTAGGCGGTGACCGACCCCCGGAACACCGCCGAGGCGCCGGGCACCGCGGTCAGCGCTGCGGCCACCATGCCGCCGGTCAGCGACTCGGCCACGGCTATCGTCCGGCGCACGTAACGCGCCCGCCGGAGCAGCTCGGTGGCCAGCTCGGCCACGGCCTCCTCGGTCGCCGGGCCCGGCGTTGCGCCCGCGCCCGTCGCCCCGGCAGCGGCGTTCGACCCGTTCATCGACTCCGCCCTCACTCCTGTAGTTCCCGCGCGCGGGCAGAACCGCGCAGCCTGATCGCTTTCACCACGTAATCGGCGCCGGTGACCACGGTCACCGCCAGCGCCACGGCCATCACGGCGGTGCCGACCCAGGTCAGCCACGCCAGGCCGGACACGCTGCCGAACGGCAGCAGGTAGAGGAAGATCGCCAGGGTCTGCAGCAGCGTCTTGAGCTTGCCGCCGCGGCTGGCCGCGATGACCCCGTAGCGGATGACCCATAACCGCATCAGGGTGATGCCCCACTCGCGGACCAGGATGACGACGGTCACCCACCACCACAGCTGGCCGAGCACGCTGAGCGCGATCAGGGCCATGCCGCACAGCGCCTTGTCCGCGATCGGATCGGCGATCTTGCCGAAGTCGGTGACCAGGCCGCGCTTGCGGGCGAGCTGGCCGTCGAGCCGGTCGGTGAACGAGGCGGCGGCGAACACGGCGGCCGCGGCGATCCGCCAGCCCGCCTCGCGGCCCGAGCCGTGCAGCGCCAGCACCGCGAAGACCGGCACGAGGGCGATCCGCAACACCGTCAGGTAGTTGGCGATGTTCATCAGCGGCACGGGTGCGGCGGGCGGACGCGCGGCGGGCGTCGGACGCGCGCCTGCGGACGCCGAGGCGGGGGTGGGCTGGACCGGTGTGTTCACAGCGGCGCCGCGATCAAGTCCACGCCGTCGCTGCCGACGACGACGGCCTTCAGGAAGTCGCCGGCGCGCAGGCCCTGTGCCGGGCGGCCGGATCCGGGGGCGGCGCCGACGATCCGGACCGAGCCGTCGGTCTCAGGACCCTGCTGCGCGGCCCGGCCCTCGGCGACGCACGGCCGGCCGTCGCCGGCGTCTTCGAGCACGAACCCGCCGTCCGGACCGGCGGTCTGCTCGACCAGCACCTCGACGCTCTGGCCGACCCGCTCCGCGGCGCGCTGCGCGGTCAGCCGCTCGGCCAGGTCCGCCAGGTACTCGACCCGGTCGTCGATCTCGTCCTGCGGCAGCTTGTCGGCGAAGCCGGCCGCCTCGGTGCCGTCCTCGTCGGAGTAGCCGAACACGCCGATCGCGTCGAGCCGCGCGCCGGTCAGGAAGCCCGCGAGCTGCTCGAGGTCCTCCTCGGTCTCGCCGGGGAATCCGACGATGAAGTTGGACCGGGCGCCGGCCTCGGGCTGCTTGGACCGGATCGTGTCGAGCAGGCCGAGGAAGCGCTCCGTGTCGCCGAAGCGGCGCATCCGGCGCAGCACGCCCGGCGCGCTGTGCTGGAAGGACAGGTCGAAGTAGGGCACCACGCCGGGCGTCGAGGCCATCGCCTCGACCAGGCTCGGGCGCAGCTCGGCCGGCTGGAGGTACGAGATGCGCACCCACTCGACCCCTTCGATCCCGGCGATCTCGGGCAGCAGCGTCTCCAGCAGCCGCAGGTCGCCGAGGTCCTTGCCGTACGAGGTGGAGTTCTCGCTGACCAGCACCAGCTCGCGCACGCCCTGCCCGGCGAGCCAGCGCGCCTCGGCGAGGATCTCCGCGGGGCGGCGGGAGAGGAACGCGCCGCGGAAGGACGGGATCGCGCAGAAGGAACAGCGGCGGTCGCAGCCGGAGGCGAGCTTCAGCGGGGCCGAGGGGCCGCCGTCGAGGCGGCGGCGCGGGGTGCGCGGGCCCGAGGCGGGGGCGAGGCCGGCCGGCAGGTCGGCGATGGGCGCCTCAGGTGCGGCTGACGGTGCGTCAGCGGCGGCCGCGGCGGCGCGGTCGACCGGGGTGAGCGGCAGGAGCCTGCGGCGGTCTGACGGGGTGTGGGATTCGATGTGACCCCCCGCCAGAATCGTGCGCAGCCGGTCGCCGATCTCCCGGTAGTGGTCGAATCCGAGCACCGCGTCGGCCTCGGGGAGCTCCTGCGCGAGCTGCACGCCGTAGCGCTCGGCCAGGCAGCCGACCGCGACCACGGCCCTGGTCGCGCCGCTCTGCTTCAGGTCCGCGGCGGCCAGCAGGGTGTCGATCGAGTCCTTCTTCGCCGCGTCGACGAACCCGCATGTGTTGACCACGGCGACCTCGGCCCGCGCGGCGTCGTCGACCAGCTCGAAGCCGTCCGCGGCCAGCCGGCCGGCCAGCTCCTCGGAGTCCACGTCGTTGCGGGCGCAGCCGAGGGTGATCAGGGCGACGGTGCGCGGCGCGGACTCAGGGCGAGTGGAGGGCATGCCCCAAGCGTAACGGTGTCTATGGATCAGTGTTGGGGCGCCTGCCTGCACACTTTCCGTCCGCTCAGGAGTCCTTGCTGTAACTGCCCCTGAACACCTGGCCTGTTCCGCCCTGCGGGCCGAGATCACGGCCGTTCACGGTCAGTTCGGCCCCCGCGGCGTTGCCCAAGATCACGTCGATTCTTGACCCGTCCGTGAACTCCCGGCTCTGCCCCGGTTGCAGAATGTTCCAGTACAACTGCTGTCCGGTGCTGTTCGTGACGCCCAGCCAGCTGCCGGCGGCGGCCGCGACGACCTTCACGTCGACCGGGGCGGCAGGAGTCGGGGACGTGGAGTGCACAGGGGGCGCGCCAGGGGCGGCCGGAGCCTTCGCCGCCGCCCGGGCCGGAGCGCGGTCCACGTCCGCGACGTTCTTCCCGCCGGCCTGCGGCGCCGCGCTGCCGCCGGACGGCCAGAGCTGGAGCACGGCCAGCAGGCCGATCGCCGCGATCGCGCCGATCAGCGCCAGGGTCCAGTTGGGGCCGCCGCGCTCGGCGGGCTTCGCGCCGGCCAGGAAGGCGGAGGGCTGCCGGTTGACCGCGGGCAGCGTCCGGCCGGTGTCGAGCACCGCGGCCGAGCCGGCGTCCGCGTCGGTGAAGTCCTCGCGCCGCTCCTGCTTGAGCGGCGGCAGCTCCGGCGGGACGGCCGCGTCGGCCATCGGGACCAGCGAGGGCACCGCGCCGGGCACGATCGTGGGCAGCACCGACCGGGCCCGCTGGGCTGCGGCCCGGCGCTGGGCCGCGGCCGCCGGGGGCGCCGCCTTCTCCTTGGGCGGCGCGGCGACCCGCGGCTTGCGCAGGTCGCGCTTGGTCAGCGGCGGCAGCCGGACCGCGCCGAAGTCGGCGAGCAGCGGCTCCGGATCGAGCCCCACCGCCTGCGCGTAGGCGCGGATGTGGCCGCGGGCGTAGATGTCGCCGCCGCAGTCGCCGAACTCCCCCGCCTCGACGCGGTACAGCACGTCGATGGTGATCCGGGTGCGATCGCCGACCTGGCGAGCGGTCAGCCCCGCGGCCAGCCGGGCCCCGCGCAGCCGCTCGCCGATCCGCATGTGCGGGTCCTGCCGTCCGCCGTGTTCCGCCACCTGGATCCCGCCTCTCCCGCGCCGCGCCCGGACTCGCGATGCCGCCGATACCTGATTCGCCCCTGACTGAGGTTCTGGAGGGTGCTATGCCCGGGATTCGTATGACTTGCCCCTCAGTGGACCGGTCCTCACCCGATCGGCCGTGCCGCAGCACCCCGCCTAACGCGCGAGAGAGCCAACCGTTACTCAGACGGCTGCAACGATTCGATCAGCTGCGGGAGATCGTCCGGACGGATCAGCACGTCGCGGGCCTTCGCCCCCTCGGAGGGGCCGACCACGCCGCGGGTCTCGAGCAGGTCCATCAGCCGGCCCGCCTTCGCGAAGCCGACCCGCAGCTTGCGCTGCAGCATCGAGGTGGAGCCGAACTGGCTCGTCACGATCAGCTCGGCGGCCTGGACGAGCAGCTCGAGGTCGTCGCCGATCTCCTCGTCGATCTCGCGGCGCTTGTCGGTGCCCGCCGTCACGTCCTCGCGATAAGTCGTCTCGCGCTGGCCCTTGCAGTGGTCGACGATGGCGGCGATCTCGTCGTCCGAGACGAACGCGCCCTGCAGCCGGGTCGGCTTCGAGGCGCCCATCGGCAGGAACAGCGCGTCGCCCTTGCCGACCAGCTTCTCCGCGCCCGGCTGGTCCAGGATGACCCGGGAGTCGGCCAGCGAGGAGGTGGCGAAGGCGAGCCGGGACGGCACGTTCGCCTTGATCAGGCCGGTGACCACGTCGACGCTCGGCCGCTGGGTGGCCAGCACCAGGTGGATGCCGGCCGCGCGGGCCAGCTGGGTGATCCGGACGATGGAGTCCTCGACGTCGCGGGGGGCGACCATCATCAGGTCGGCCAGCTCGTCCACGATCACCAGGAGGTACGGATAGGGCTTGTACTCGCGGTCGCTGCCGGGCGGGACCTTGACCTTGCCCGCGCGGACCGCCGTGTTGTAGTCGTCGATGTGCCGGAAGCCGGACTCGGCCAGGTCGTCGTAGCGCAGGTCCATCTCCCGCACGACCCACTGCAGCGCCTCGGCGGCCTTCTTCGGCGAGGTGATGATCGGGAAGATCAGGTGCGGAACGCCGTCATACGAGGTCAGCTCGACCCGCTTCGGATCCACCAGGAGCAGTCTGACCTCGTCCGGCGTGGCCCGGGCGAGGACCGAGGTGATGAGAGTGTTGATGCAGGTGGACTTGCCCGCGCCGGTCGCGCCCGCCACGAGGATGTGCGGCATCCGGGTGAGATTCGCAGCGACGTTGTGGCCTTCGACGTCCTTGCCGAGCCCGACCACCATGGGGTGGTGATCATTCGCGACCTCGGGCGATCGGAGGAT
>DASYAE010000090.1:0-9280 GCA_036501535.1 Actinocrinis sp.
CCTTTTCCGTCGTCAGCGCCATCGAGGTGCTGCCATGCAGCTTACGTCCATACACCAAATCAATGAACGAGTCTGCAACGTTCAGATCCTGGACCAGGTCCAGATTCAACGGCTCATCAGGCGCGCCGCGGAAGCCGGTGCTCCAGACGAGGGGCGCACGGACGAGCGCGCTCTTGCCCGAGTTGTTCTTCCCGAGCACGAGCGTGAGGGGGCGCAATTCGACGTCGCCCGTGTCTTTGAAACAGCGGTAGTTCATCAGCCGGATCCGAGTCAGCGCCATGCGGTTACACTACACAAGATCGCTGACAGAAAGCGACTGCCCGATCACGTGGCGGAGACCGCCGCCGTCAGCCCCCTGCGGTGCCGGCCCTCGTGGTGACGGCCTGCTGGAGTGGTTGGAGCAGGGATTCGAGCGTGTTGAAGTCGCTGCTGCGGCCGTCGGACCACTGGGCCACGCCGATGACCAGGGCGTGCGACTCGCCGCTGAAGGCCTGGACGAGGCCTGATGTCGCGGGCAGCGCGGCGAGGCCGCTGGAGTCGGGCGGGACGATGGCGCCGATCTGGTAGTCGGCCGGGTCCGTGGTGAGGGTGGCCGTGATGGACATGGCGTCGGCCGGGTTGTCGAGGGTGAAGACGACGATGGTGAACTCGTTCTTGGCGCCGTCGCCGTACAGCGCGGCGACCGCTCCGGCACAGCCGCCGCTCTGGGCCAGCAGGCCGGCGAGGTAGGGCTCGACCATGTCCGGCTCGCTGCAGCTGGTCAGCTTCACGCCGCCGACCAGCTTGTAGGTCTCGCCGTTCTGGCCCGGCACGGTCGACGGGAAGGCGTGGGCCACGGTGATGGCGGGGACGTGCGTGCCGGTCGGGCTCGCGGATCCCGCCGGATGCGTCGGGCTCGCCGCGGGCTTGGCCGCGAACGGGTGCCGGTAGTGCACATAGCCGTAGGCGGCCGCGATGATGACCACGAGGATCAGGATATTGCGCCCCCAGGCGTTCTTCGGACGCTGTTGCGGGCCGGAGCTCGTGCCCTGATCCGGGGAGGCGCCGGCGACACCCGGGCCTGGCGCAGGACGCTGCGGCGGGACGGGAACGCTGCGGTTCGCCGCCGCCGCGGCGGCGGGCGGTCCCGGGTTCTTCTGGCCCTCGACGTCCCGCAGCAGTGCCTCGTACATCGCGTCGATCGAGAGTTCGGGCTGTTCTTCGCCCGATTGCGGCCGCTCGTCCGGATCCTTCACCGCGCGAATATATGTTCTGTCGTCTGCGGACATCAAGTCTCGTCGATCGCCTGACGGGTCGTCCATGATCGCGGCGAAGCGCCCGGCCGGTCCGGAAAGTCCGCCCGATGTGTTGCGCGAACGAGCGAGACCGCCGCTGATCCGTCGCGACAGACTGTCATTCAGGACCGCGCAACGCCGACAGTAAGGAGCGGACATGGCTCCAGTCCCCGTGGGAGCGCAACGCTCCGAGGACGGCTATTACTGGTGGGACGGGACCGCCTGGCAGCAGATTCCCGAGGACGAGCGGTCGGCGTCGACGCCGGCCCCGGCGAACTCGGCCTCCGTCGGCTCGGCCACCCCGAACTCGTCCGACCCGAACCCGGCCCCGACGGGCTCGGCCTCCACCGGCTCGGCCGACTCGGGTGGGATGAGCCACGAAGAGCTCGCCCAGATCACCACCGTGGACCAGCTCGATGAGCGGTCCAAGCCGTACTTCCAGCCGGATGCGGACATGTATCCGGACGACGCCTCGGCGGCGGAGGGCGGCGACGTGCTCAGCGACGAACCGGCGTCCGGCGCGGCAGGAGAGAGCTATGGGTGATTCGCCGTCGTTCACCGAGGTATGGAACGCCGTCAAGGACGTCGCCAGCATCATGCAGAACGGCGAGTCGCAGCACTTCCCCAGCCCCGCGTTCGCCGTGCCGAAGGGCCATGACCCGGGCGACCTGGACTGGGCCGACGAGGCCGAGGACACCAAGACGTACACGCTGACGTGGGGGTCCTGGGCGTCGGAGCACGGCCTGTCCTCCGGCACGTCGCTGCGGATCGGCGTCACCTGGCGGTACGGCGGCCGGCTGCAGGGCCAGGGCCGCTTCCTGCACGAGGCTCGCCTCTGGGCGATTCTCGACTACTCCGGGCTCGGGCAGAACTTCGACATCCAGGGCTCGTTCGGCGATCCGTACCTGCGGGGCAACACCAGCGTGCTCGTCGGCACGATCCAGATCCAGCAGACCTACGCGCACATGCACTGGGCGGACATCGCCTTCGATGTCGAGATCACCGGCGCCGGCGGCGGCTACCTGCGCAAGAGGTGACGCGAAGGCTGCTTATATAGATGCGTGAAACGGCGCCCGGCTGCAATGCAGCCGGGCGCCGTGTGCTCCGTTCTCTCAGCCCACTGACTCTAACGCCCGGGCGGCGTCCGCGCCGTGCTCGCCGGGCTCCTGGACCTCGCCGTGGGAGAGCTGGGGCACCCAGTTCAGCCAGCGGGGCAGGTACCAGTTGGCGTCGCCGAGCAGGGTCATCAGGGCCGGGAGCAGCAGCGCCCGGATGATCGTCGCGTCGATGAACACGGCGACCGCGAGGCCGACCGCCACCTGCTTCATGCTCTCCACCGAGAGCGTGGCGAAGATGGCGAACACGCCGACCATGATCAGGGCCGCGCTGCTGATCACGCCGGCCGTCGAGCCGATGCCCTCGGCGATGGCCTGCCGGGCGCTCAGGCCGCGGCGGCGGCCCTCGGTGATCCGCGAGATGACGAACACGTGGTAGTCCATGCTCAGGCCGAACAGCAGCACGAACAGGAACAGCGGCACCCAGGCGTTGATCGCGCCGACCGGGTGCGCGCCGACCAGCTGCTCGCCGACGTTGTGCTGGAACACCAGGGTCAGCACGCCGTAGGCCGCGCCGACCGACAGCAGGTTGAGCAGCACCGTGCCCACGGCGATGGTCAGCGACCGGAACGAGCTGAGCATCAGCAGGAACGCCAGCACCAGCACGAAGCCGAACACCGGCAGCACGCTGTTGTCGAGCTGCTTGTCGAAGTCGGCCGACTGGGCCGTCACGCCTGCCACATACGTGTGCGTGCCCGGCACCTGGCCGTACGTCTGCGGCAGCAGGTCGGAGCGCAGGTAAGCCAGCGCCGCGTTGCTCGCCGGGTCGGTGCCCGTGCCGGCCAGGTTGGTGTAGACCTCGACGATGCCCTTGTCTGCGTGCACGACGACGCTCGAGTCGAACAGCTTGCCGCTGGCCAGCGCCTGCTGCTCGAACTGCTGCGTGGCCGCGGTGACCGCCGAGCCGTTCGGGTCCGGGGTGGTCACCACGATCGTCGCCGGGGCGTCGCTGCCCGGGAACGCCGCCGCGATCGCCTCGGTCGTGGTCACGATCCCGGTGCCCGGCTCGAGCTCCTGGGGCGTGCTCAGCTGCGCGGTGTGCATCGACAGCAGCGGCACGGCCAGCGCCAGCAGCACCACGACGGTGCCGACGGCGAAGGTCGCCGGCTTGCCCAGCACCGCCTTCATCAGCCCGCGCCAGCCGCGCGGGGTGACCGGCCCGCCGGTGGCCGCCGCCGCGATCTGGGCCTGCCGCATCCTGCCCAGCACCGGGATCCGGCCCTTGTCCACCTTGTCGCCGAGCATCGCCATCAACGCCGGCAGCACGGTGATCGCGCCGATCACGGCGATGACGATCACGACGATGGTGGACAGCGCGATCGCCTCGAAGTCGACCATCCGGGTCAGGAACATCCCGGCCATGGCCGCCGCGACCGTCAGGCCGGAGATCAGAATCGTGCGACCGGAGGTCTGCGCCGCGATCGCGATCGACTCCTCGACACTGCGCCCGGCTGCTCGCTCGGTGCGCGAGCGGCGCAGGAAGAACAGACAGTAGTCGACGCCGACGGCCAGGCCGACCAGCAGCATGACCGAGCCCGCGTCGGAGGTCGTGGGAAGCGCGTGGCTGATCTGCGCCATGAAGCCGGCCGCCATCATGTACGCGGTCAGCGCCAGGATCACCGGCAGGCTCGCCGCGACCAGGGTGCCGAACGCGAGCAGCAGGATGATCAGCGCCACCGGCACCGCGGTCCACTCCGCCTTGGCGAAGTCGCTGTTGAAGGTGGTGTTGAGGTACTGCGCCGCGCTCGCGTCGCCGACCTCGCTGATGCTGAAGCCCGGGTTCTTCGCCGCGGCGACGCCGACCGCGTGAAGAGCAGGCGTGATCCGGCTGTCGGCGGTGTCCGCCGAGCCGGTGACGTTGAAGGTGACCAGGGCCGAGCGGCCGTCGGCCGAAATCAGTCCACTGGCCTTGTAGGGAGACGTGACGTCGACCGCGGCCGGCACGGTGCCGAGCTCGGAGACGACGTCGGCGACCGCGGCCTTGAACGCCGGGTCGGTGCTGGTCTCGGTTCCGGACTGGATCAGGACGCTCTCTGCGGCCGGCGGGGTCAGGCCCGCCTGCTGGAGGATCCGCAGCGCCTGGCCGGACTGGCCGACCGTGGCCTGCGTGGTGCTCGCGTCGACCGTCTTGACGATAGAGCCGTGGAGGGAGACCAGGACGACCAGCGCCAACCAGCCGACCACCACGATCTTGCGCCTTCGCACGCTCCACGCGGCGACCCGGGCGGCGATACCACCGTGTGTTCTCATCTACTTCCTCGTGTCTCGATGGGAGCGCGGCAGCGCCCGTTTCGGCGGACCAGGGTGCGCTACGGCACGATGGCCCCGCATTACAGAGTGCTACGGTGCAGTGGAAGGCCGCTCGAGCCGGACTCGAGCGGGCCGTGCGACCCGTGTCCAAGCGGTTCTCGAGCCTGCGGGCGCATCTTCGTGGATGCATGGTCGGCAGGCATCGGCCGAGGGCCCGAGCCGCGGCGCCTCCGGAGTCGGAGCCGCGGGCCT
Organism: Actinocrinis sp.; assembly: GCA_036501535.1. Taxonomy (GTDB): domain Bacteria; phylum Actinomycetota; class Actinomycetes; order Streptomycetales; family Catenulisporaceae; genus DASYAE01. Next base: position 4,892 of record DASYAE010000090.1, read on the forward strand.
GCTCACCGCGACCGGCCGTCCGGCCGGACGGACCCGAGCGACGAGGGCGGTTTCCCGTGATCTCCGAAGAAGACTTCCTGCACCTGGTGCGCGACGAGCTGTCGCTTCCGCTGGGCGGCGGGCCCGAGGACAGTTTGGACCGCGGCCTGCACTGGGACTCGCTGACCGTGCTGAAGCTGGTCGCCGAGGTCGAGCGGCGCACCGGCAACCGCGTGCCGGTCGGCCGGCTCGTGCGCAGCCGCGACCTGCGCACGGTCTACAACGCCTTCGCGGCGGCCGGGGCGGCCTCATGACCGCGACGACCGACTTCTCGGTCGCGGACGAGGTGCTGGCCGGGCTGGCCGCCGACGCGGGCGCGACCGCGGACTGGGACCTCGACCTCATCCACGAGGCGGTCTCGGCCCGCGCGGCGCTCGCGCCGGGCGACACGGCCCTGTTCTTCCGAGGCGAGCGGATCGACTACGCCACCCTCGACGCGGCCGCGGCCGGTTACGCCTCGGTGCTGCGCGGTTTTGGCGTCGGCCCGGGTGCCATCGTCCCGGTCGCGCTGCCCCGCTCGCCCGCGCTGGTCGCGATGCTGCTCGCGGTGCTGCGCTGCGGCGCCGCCTACGCCGCGTTCGACCTGCGCTGGCCGGGCGAGCGCCGGGCCGAGCTGGTCGAGCGGCTCGACGCGCCGGTCTACGTCACCTCGGTGGACGACGGTGTCAAGTCCCTGGTCTGGTACGTGCCGCAGCTGGACCTGGCCGAGGCGGCCGCGGCCGAGCCCGGCGACGACGTCAGGGTCCGGATGTCGGCGGAGGAGGGCGCCTGCGTCTTCTTCACCTCCGGCACCACCGGCAAGCCGAAGGGCGTGGTCTCCCCGCACCGGGCGACCACCCGGCTGTTCGCCCGCGGCCTCGGCTCGCAGAAGACCCCCGGCCTGCTCGGCTACCACGCGGGCGCGGTCGGTCCGCAGGCGGCCCCGGCCCCGTGGGACGCGTTCACCTGGGAGCTGTGGGGCATGCTCACGGTCGGCGGCGCGGTCGCCATCGTCGAGGACGACTACCTGCTGCCGGGCATGCTGCGGGACCTGGTCCGCGACCAGGGCGTCAACACCGTGTTCCTGACCGCGTCGCTGCTCAACGCGTTCATCGACATGGACATCGACTGCTTCGAGGGCCTGCGCTACCTCTACACCGGCGGCGAGCGCCTGTCGGTCAACCACATGGAGCGCTTCCTGCGCCGCTTCCCGGAGATCCAGCTGCGCAACGGCTACGGGCCGGTGGAGAGCTGCGTCATCGCCACCTCGCACCTGATCGAGCTGGACGACTGCGCGCTGAAGTCCGGCATCCCGATCGGCAGCGCCTGTCCGGCGACCGGCGTATACGTGCTCAACGGCGGCGAGGTGCTGCCGGCGGGCACGCCCGGCGAGATCTGCATCAGCGGCACCGGCCTGGCCCTCGGCTACCTCAACGACCCGGACCAGACCTCGGCCAAGTTCGTCGAGGTGGACATCGACGGCGAGGCGGTCCGGGTCTACCGCACCGGCGACCTCGGCTGCTTCGACGAGAAGGGCGTGCTGCACTTCCAGGGCCGGATCGACCGCCAGGTCAAGGTCCGCGGCTACCGCATCGAGCCGGGCGAGATCGAGACGGTCGCCGCGAAGCTGGAGGACGTGCAGTCCTGCGCGGTCGTGCCGGTCCCGGGCAAGACGCAGGTCTACGACCGGCTCGCGCTGTTCTACGTCGCCACGCCGGACGCTCCCGAGGGCGAGGCCCCCGGCGCGTTCGACCTCGACCGGCTGAACGTGACCGACCGGCTCGCCGACGTGCTGCCGGCCTACCTCGTGCCGGACGTGGTCGCGGAGGTCGCGGAGCTGCCGCTGACGGCGAACGGCAAGCTCGACGCCGCCGCGCTGCTGAAGCTGATCGAGGACTGATCTCGGACGGACGGCGCGCCGGGCGCGCGTCGATCCGCCCGCAGCGGGCCCCCGGGCCTTCGAGGCAACGTCGCCGGCCTCGAAGACCGGGGGCCCGAATCCGTGTTGTGTACGCGCCGTGCGGCTTCAGTAGACTGCGACGACGGCGGCTCTCGGACGTTCGGCGACGCGGTGGACGAGGAACGAGCGCTCCGGGGCAAAGGGGTGAGAGATCATGCGAGGCGGCCGGGTCGGCATCGTCGGGGGCAGCATCGCAGGGTGCGCGGTCGCGCTCGCCGCGGCGCGTGGGAACGCGGACGAGGTGGTCGTCTTCGAGCGCGCCACCGCCGGCCTGCGGGAGCGCGGCGTGGGAGTGGCCCTCAACACCGAGCGTTTCGAGGAGCTGGCGGCCGCAGGGTTCGTCGACGACTCCGTGCCGTGGACGGCGGTGGACTCCCGGCGCTGGTTCACGCAGGGCGGCGGATCCGCGCTCGGGCGCGAGATCGCGAACATGGAGTTCCGCGCGCGGACCTACAACTGGGGTTCGCTGTGGCACGAGCTGCGCGGCCGGCTCCCGCGGCCGGTCGACTACCGAGTCGGCGCGGCGGCGGTCGAGGTGCGCGACGATGAGGGCGGCGCGGCGGTCGTGCTGGCCGACGGCAGCGAGGAGCGGTTCGACCTCGTGGCCGGAGCCGATGGCTACCGGTCGGTGGCGCGCGCGGCCCTGTTCCCCGATGCGCAGCCGGTTTACGCCGGATACCTCGTGTGGCGCGGCACCCTCCCGGCCGAGCGGCTCAAGGACCTGGACGGGCTGCTCGGACCGGGGGAGCGGTGGGCGGCCGGAGAGGCCGCCACGATCGGCGTGCCCGGCGGGCACATGGTGGTCTACCGCATCCCGGACAGCACGGGCGCCGGCCAGGTGGTGAACTGGCTGCTCTACGGGCACGCGCCGGTGTCGGCGCTCGACGACGGGCTCTCCGAGCCGACCAGCATCCCGCCGGGCAAGATGACCGACACGCTGCTGGACCATCTGCTCGGCCGGGCCGACGAGATGCTGCCGCCGTACTGGGCCGCCATGGCCCGCCTGACGGCCCGGGAGCGGATCTTCGTCCACCCGATCTACGACCTCGAAGCGCCCGGGTACACCGGCCGGCGGGTCCTGCTGGCCGGCGACGCGGCGACCGTCGCCCGCCCGCACAGCGGCGCCGGGGCGGTCAAGGCGGTGCAGGATGCTGCGACGCTCGGCCGGCTGTGGGACGGCGCGGACGGCTGGCCCGATCTGCTGGCCGGGTACGCGGCGCTCCGGCTGCCGGCCGGGCGCGCCGCCGTGGACCTCGGCCGGCGGATCGGCCGGGACCAGGTCGCCGACGCGCCGCGCTGGACCGACTTCGACGCGGCCGGCTTCCGGGCCTGGCTGGCCTCCACGATGCGCGCCGACGCGGTCGGCGGCCCGGCGCTCGACGAACGCTGATCCGGGTCGGCTATGAGGCTGCTGCCACAGGCGCCGCCGCCGGACGGCCGGCTGACCACTCGCCGGGAACCTGCCTGGTGGCGACGTTGACCCGGTTGAAGACGTTCACCGTGGCGATCCAGAGGACCAGCGCGGCGAGCGCCTGCTCGTCGTAGTGGCGGGCCGCCTCCCGCCAGATCTCGTCGGGCACCGGGTCGGTCCGGTCGGCGATCCGGGTGACCGCCTCGGCCAGGGCCAGCGCGGCGCGCTCGGCCTCCGAGAAGTACGGCGTGTCCCGCCACGCGACCAGGGTGAACAGCCGCTCGTCGGTCTCGCCGTCCTTCCGGAGCCGGGCCGCCGAGCCGACGCACACGCTGCAGCCGTTGATCTGGCTGGCCCTCAGGTGGACCAGGTCGAGCGTGCGCGGCGGCACGCCGCCCTGCTTGACCGCCTCGTTCAGCGCCCTGATAGCGGTCATGGCGTCGGGGATGACCACGGCGGGATTCTTCATTCGTGCCTGCATGACGGTGCTCCTTCGGTAGGTGTGGTGCTGTTTTCAGTTGCGCAGGCTCGCGCTGAGGAACTGCTCCCAGGTCCTGGTGCCGGCGGTGTGCCCCGGCGGCGGTAGGAGGGCGCCGTCGCGGACCGCGCGGGTCCCCGGGATCCGGACCGGCACCGTCCACCGGCGCCGGTGGCTGGCGTCCAGATAAGCGCATAGGGCGCACAGCAACGCGCAGCGGCACCCGCGTGCGGGTGCCGCTGCCGATTCACGGTGACGCTCGATCCCCCTGCCGACCGAGCGGCGCCGCGTCCGACAAGCGGCGTCGCCCGGTTCCCCTCTTGCAGACCGGGCGGCGCCGCCTGTGTTGCGCGATCCGGTCCGGTGTCAGCCGTTCGCGCACAGCAGGGGCCGGAAGGGCGCCGCGGGCGCGCCGTCGACCAGGATCGAGTTGCTGTCGCCGAGGTGCAGGTTGAGGTACCAGGTGCCGGTGCCGGGCATCGAGGTGACGCCGGTGACGGTGCGCGTCTGGCCGACGATGTT
>DASYAE010000091.1:0-20736 GCA_036501535.1 Actinocrinis sp.
GGCGCTGCGCACGTCCCGCTGGCCGGCACCGGCCGCCGCCACCGACTGAGATCAGCTTTGAGATGTCGCGTCTGCTACAGGCGACGCCAGCGTGCCTCACACCACGAATACACGCCGAAGGCCGCCAGACCGGCCGCCATGCCGCCGTACCGCTGATCAGGAGGCTGCGGCAGCCGCCGATCACCTCGTCCTTCCCGTCCGGCCACACCGCCTCCGCCGCGGCCTTCGCCACCGGCGTGGCGCTCGAACACCCGCGGCTCGCGATCCCGGTCGCGGTGGTGGCGGCGGGCGTCGGGCTCTCCCGGGTGGTGACCGGCGTGCACTATCCCTCGGACGTCGTGGCGGGGGCCGCGATCGGCGTCGCCGCGGGCCTGGTCACCACGCGCTGGTGGCCGACGGCGGGCCCGCTTCCGGCTCAGGCGCCCGATGCGACGCGGGAGGCACCGGCGCTCAAGACCGGCAGCGGTTTGGTCATGGTCGTGAACACCGCCGCGCGCGGCGCGGACGAGACCACGGCGAGCCGGCTCGCGAGCGGCCTGCCCGACGCCGAGGTGCTCGTGGCGCAGGACGGGGAGGAGGCGGCCCGGCTGATCCAGGAGGCCGCCAAGCGGGCGGTCGTCCTCGGTGTCGCGGGCGGCGACGGGACGGTGAACACCGCGGCGCGCGCCGCCGCCGAGCACGGGCTGCCGCTGCTCGTCGCCCCGGCGGGCACGCTCAACCACTTCGCCGTGGAGCTGGGCATCAACGGCATCGACGACGCGGTGAGCGCACTGGCCGCCGGGCAGGCCGTGGAGGTGGACGCGGGGCTCGTGAACGACCGGGTGTTCATGAACACCTTCAGCATCGGGGCCTACGTGGAACTCGTGCGGGCGAGGGAGCAGCACGAACGCAGCCTGGGAAAGTGGCCGGCCATGCTGCTCGGCGCGGTGGCGGTAATGCGCCACGGCGAGCCGGTGGAGGTCCGCCTCGACGGAGTGGATCGCCAGGTGTGGCTGCTGTTCGCCGGGAACTGCCGGTACGAGCCGTCCGGCCTGGCGCCGTCCTTCCGGCCCCGGCTCGCCGACGGGGATCTGGACGTGCGCATCGTCGACGGCCAGCGGCCGCTCGCCCGGCTCCGGCTGCTGACCGCGCTGGCCACCGGAACGCTCTCGACCTGCCCGGTCTACGAGTACCGGTCGGTCTCCCGGCTGCGTGTCGAGGCACCCGGAGGCGGCGACCTGCCCTATTCGGTGGACGGCGAGATCTGCGACGGAGTGGAGAAACTGGCGCTGGGCAAGCTGACCGGCCGTCTGATCGTCTACCGGCTCGACGGCTCGGCCTAAGACAACTACGACAGGCGGCCGACGTGCGCCAAGGCCTGTCGCAGCACCACGCCCTGGCCGCCCGGCATCTCCTGCTGCAGCGCCGTCGAGGAGGCCTCCTGGGGCGTGAACCAGACGAGATCCAGCGCGTCCTGCCGGGGGCGGCAGTCGCCGGCGACCGGGACGACGTAGGCGAGCGCGACGGCGTGCTGACGCGGGTCGTGGTAGGGCGTGACGCCCTGTGTCGGGAAGTATTCGGCCACGGTGAAAGGCTGAAGCGAGGCCGGGACGCGGGGCAGGGCCACCGGGCCGAGATCCTTCTCTAGGTGGCGCAACAGCGCGTCGCGGATCCGCTCGTGGTGCAATACCCGGCCGGAGACGAGCATGCGGCTTATGGTCCCGTCCGGCGCTATGCGCAGCAGCAGGCCGACACTGGTGACCTCACCGCTGTCGTCGACCCGCACGGGCACGGCCTCGACGTAGAGGATCGGCATCTGGGCGCGGGCCTGCTCCAGGTCCTCGCGGCGGAGCCAGCCGGGCGTCGTCTCGATCACATCAGCCACCGAGCGATCGTACTGTCTCCGCCGGCCGGCGCGCTCCCCCGGGCATGATGGGTCTATGACGGTCGGAGCACAGGACGCGGACGCCGAGCAGCTGCCGGACTGGCCGGAGCTGACCGAGGCGCAGCAGGACCGGTGGACGGCCGTGCTCGGCACGCTGGTGGAGACGATGGTTGCGCTTGCGCCGACAGGCGATTCCGATGCAGGTGCTGCGGGTGCCGTGGGCGTGGGCGTGGCTGTCGAGGGGATATGCGCGGCGGCCGTCACGGATCGACTTGCGCAGGCATTCCAGCGAGCCGCCGGGCGTACCTGCGTCCGGCCGGCCTCGCCCGGCCGCGGCGATCTGACTGTTTATCTGAACAGCCGTCACAAACGCGAGGTCGGCAGGGACAGTGACAGGGACGGGAATGGCGCCGGAGGCGGAGGCGGCGGGCAGCGTGGCCGCGCCGACGTCGTCATCGATCTCAGCGACCCGCGCTGGCCCGTCATCCGGCGGATGGCCGCGCGGCTGCCCACGCCGCCCGGCTGGTACGTCGCCGAGTGCCAGGCGTTCTTCGCCGGCCGCGCCGCGAGCTGGGACAGCAAGTTCGGCGACGACCTGCCCGCCTATGCGGCCGCGGTCGCCCACGCGGCACCAGCGCCCGGGAGCACGGTGCTCGATCTGGGCTGCGGCACGGGACGCGCGCTGCCCGCTCTGCGCTCAGCGGTCGGCCCGGCAGGCACGGTGATAGCCGCGGATCTGACGCCGCAGATGCTCGAGGCCGCGCGCGCCGCGGGCCGCGCCGGGCACAGTGTTCTCGTCCTCGCCGACGCGCAGAGCCTGCCCTTCGCCGATGCGCGCATCGACACCATCATCGCCGCCGGGCTCATCAACCATCTGCACGATCTGCATGGCGGGCTGCGGGAACTGGCCCGCGTCACGCGCCCCGGCGGGCAGCTGGTCGTCTTCCATCCGACCGGTCGCGCCGCCTTGGCCGCGCGCCACGGCCGCACGCTGCGCCCCGACGAGCCGCTGTCCGAGCGGGAATTGCCGCGGCACCTGGCCGCGACCGGTTGGCGGCAGACGTATTACGACGACGCGCCGCACCGCTTTCTCGCCCTCGCGTCACGTGAGTAGCGCTTGGTACCTGCTACTTCAGTGCGAGTCGCGCGCCACCCGGTCTCCGCTGGCGCCGACCAGGAAGTCCAGATCTGCCCCGGTATCGGCGCCCAGCACCGTCTCGACGTAGAGCCGCTCCCAGCCGCGGCGGGGCTGTGCGCAGGCTGCGAGCAGCTCCTTAGAGGGCTCACGCGCGTCGAGCTCGGCCTGCGGCACGTCCACCTCGATCCGGCGGCCCGGTACGTCCAGCACGATCCAGTCGCCGGTGCGCACCCGGGCCAGCGGTCCGCCCGCCGCGGCCTCCGGCGCCACGTGCAGCACGACGGTCCCGTAGGCGGTGCCGCTCATGCGGCCGTCGCAGACCCGCACCATGTCGCGCACGCCCTGCTCCAGCACCTTGGCGGGCAGCGGCATGTTGGCGACCTCCGGCATGCCCGGATAGCCCTTCGGCCCGCAGCCGCGCAGCACCAGGACCGAGTCGGCGTCGACGTCGAGGTCCGGATCGTCCACCCGGGCGCGGTAATCCTCGACCGAGTCGAAGACGAGCGCGCGGCCGCGATGTTGCAGCAGGTGCGCGGAGGCCGCGACCGGCTTGACGATCGCGCCGGCGGGCGCGAGATTCCCGCGCAGCACGGCGATTCCGGAGTCGGGGGCGAGCGGGGCGTCGCGGCCGCGGATGACCTCGCGGTCCCAGATCTGCGCCTCGGCCAGGTGCGCGACGAACGGCTCGCCGGTGACGGCGATCGCCTCCGGGTCGAGCAGATCGGCGACCTCGCGCAGCACCGCGGAGAGGCCTCCGGCCCGGTACAGGTCGTCCATCAGGAACCTGCCGGTGGGCTGCAGGTCCGCCAGCAGCGGCACCTGCGCGGCGATGCGGTCGAAGTCGTCGAGGGCGAGCGGCACGCCGACCCGGCCGGCGATCGCCAGCAGGTGGACGACCGCGTTGGTCGACCCGCCGAGCGCGGCCAGGGCCACGATCGCGTTGTGGAAGGACCCGGCGGTCATCACCTGGCTCGGGCGGCGGTCCTCGCGCACCATCTGCACGGCCAGGCGGCCGGTCTCGTGCGCCCGGGACAGCAGGCGGCTGTCGGGGGCCGGGGTACCCGCGATGCCCGGCAGCGTCATGCCGAGGGCTTCGGTCAGCAGGCCCATCGTCGAGGCGGTGCCCATCGTGTTGCAGTGGCCGCGGCTCCGTATCATCGAGGACTCGGACTGCAGGAAGGCATTCTGGTCGAGCGTGCCGGCGCGCACCTCCTCGGACAGCCGCCACACGTCGGTGCCGCAGCCGATCGGCGCGCCGCGGAAGGTTCCGGTCAGCATCGGCCCGCCGGGCACGACGACGGCCGGCAGGTCGACCGACGCGGCCGCCATGAGCAGCGACGGGATCGTCTTGTCGCAGCCGCCGAGCAGCACCGCGCCGTCGACCGGGTTGGCCCGCAGCATCTCCTCGGTCGCCATCGCGGCCATGTTCCGCCACAGCATCGCGGTCGGCCGCACCTGCGTCTCGCCGAGGGAGACGGCGGGCAGCACGAGCGGGACGCCGCCGGCCTCCCACACGCCGCGCGCGACGTGGTCGGCGACCTCGTTCAGGTGGCTGTTGCACGGCGTCAGGTCGGAGGCGGTGTTCGCGATCGCGATCTGCGGGCGGCCCTCGAAGGCCGAGTCGGGCAGTCCGCGGTGCATCCAGGCCCGGTGTATGTAGGAGTTTCGATCCTGTCCGGCATACCAGGCATCGCTGCGCAACGCGGTCATCGGGCTTCTTCCGGCTGTTCGACGAGCAAAGGGTCCAGCATCGTGATCACCACGGACGATACTGCGACCGCCGGGCCCGCGGCACCCGTCGAACCCGCCGGACTTTCGTCGGACCTGACCTCGACCGGCTGCTGATCAGCCCGGCGATCCGGGCGGGGTCTCCTCGCCTCCGCTGGATATCTCCTCGTAATCCCGGTCGCTGTCGCGATCGCTGGCGCTGAGTATGTCGTCGTATTCGCTGGCGTTGCCGTCGTCGTCGTTATGGTCACTGGGCACTTCGTCGGTATCGCTGGCCTCGCTGCCGGACCCACGACGGCGCTTGCGCGGCGATCTCTCGGGGTCCGGCCTCTCCGGAGACTCCGGGTACGCAGCGTCTTCGTATGCTGTGTCCTCGTACGCTGCGTCCGCATTTGCGTTGTCGTCCAGATCCGGTGCGTAACTCTCGTCATCCCGGTACACGTACTCGGCGAGGGTCAGCCCCTCCTGGGCGAGGGTCCCCTCGATCAACGCCACCAGGTCGCCCAGGTCGGGCATGGTGTCGCACGCGACCACGCCGACGCAGTTCTCCATCGGGCACAAATGCTCCGTGCCCCTGTACATGCCTCTGGCGTACATCAGCGTGACCCAGCAGGTGAGATGCGCCGTGTGATGGTCGGGAGCCTCGATGCACTTCACCCAGATCTGGGTCCCGTCATCCACGACAGGGCATTGGGAATATATACAGGGCACGCTCTAATCCCTTCCTGCGGGATGCAAGGGTCTATGCCAGAACGCTGGACCGCCTTCACCGTAGGTTCGCCGCGCGGGGGCGACGGTGCGGATGTGGCAGACAAACGCGCAGGCGCATCAGCGTGTTCGATTCGCGGAAGGCGCAGCTACACGCGGGCGAAGTCCTTGCGCTTTATCTTCGCCCGGCGGCCGTCGGCGTGGTGGAAGACGACGCCCTCGGCCGGGTGTCCGGGGGCGTAGCGGCTCTCCAGGCCGGCCAGCCAGGACTGCAGCTCATCGTAGGTGCGCGGGGCGTCCGCATACTGCGGTATCTCGAGGTTGAACGGCACGCACACGTGCCGCTCCAGCCCGAGCGGGTTGCCCTGGATGCGCGGGCCGAGCGCCTCGACGCTGTGCTCGCCGTCCGGCCACGTGCTCACGTCCGTGTTCTCGGCGGCCTCGCGGATCCACCGGTCCTCCGGGCCGTCCGGGTCGGCGTCCACGTACCAGCCGTCGATGATCCCGGCGGCCTTCTGCGCCTTGCTCGGGTTGCGCCGCTTCTCCAGCCGCACCACCGTGCCGGAGCGCACGGTCAGGCGGACGTTGGTGCCGTCCAGCTTCTCGGTGGCGATCCCCTCCCCGGCGAAGACCCACTCGCAGCCCTCGCGCGGCTTGTCCTGGACGGCGAACCGCTCGCCCCGGTCGAAGATCGTCGGAATCTTCTCCATGACCGCACTCCCCCTCCGTACTTGCGTCAACAGTTCCCCGGCGTCCACGACCCCGTGGGCCAGCCCGGCCGCCAGCGAGCGGACCAGGTCGGCGACCGAGACCCCGGCCCGGTCCGCGACGTCGCGCAGCGCGCGCTTGTCCTCCGGCCCGACCCAGGCGATCAGCCGCGACCAGCCCGGCGGCGGACTCCACACGGCAAGCCGGTCAGGGTCCTTACGCGGTCGGCCCCGGCGGGGCGGTTCGGCGGACACATGACGAAGGTACCCGGCTATTTTCTGTTGTGTCAACAGAAAAAGAACCGGAGCGGCTCAGGACTTCTCCGGCCAGAACGGCCGGGCCCGGTCGGCCGCGGCGCGTATCGCATCCGCGTCCAGGATGATGCTCGCGTCCTGAAGCCCGCGGTGCGGCCAAGAGCATGTCAGGGTCAGCGGACCCGGCGGCGGCAGCGGCCACAGCCACAAGCTCAGGCGAACGCTTTCGCCGTTGTCCGGACCGCCTGAGCTGCCCTCGGCGCGGCTGCGCGACAGCATGGGCCCGCGCCCACCGCGCAGCCCGGTGTCGTCGTCCTGCACGACCTGTGTACCGTCGGCGAATCGGAGCCGGAACCGCGGATGCGGAAGGCCGCCGAACAGGTCGGATTCAGGTGGCGCCTCAGCGGCGGACGGTCCGCGCGCATGGGCTTCGATCTCGAACTCGACACCGACGGGAAAGGCCAGTACCTGACGGACGGCCACCATGACCCGGTCCGACCGGCTGATGAAAGCTGGTCCTGTGACGTGGCCGCCGATCATCCGCGGCGGCATGAACCACTCCGGCAGGCTCTCGGCGCCGGCCATCGTCAGGACGGCCCGTCCACGAGCCTGCTGCGCAGGGCATCGACCTGAGCCTCGGTCAGGCCGCCGTCCATCAGCACCCGCGCGGCGGCGATGGAATCGAGTTCTGCGATGACCGACCGAACCTCGCCGAAGAACCGCGCGCGGTGTTCGGCCTTGTCCGGCGATTCGATGAAGTCGATCTCCTGCTGAATACCGGCCGCGCGGGAGTAAGGCAGCAGGCGCTCGAAGCTGTGCCGGTAGTCGTCGAACAGCGCATCAGGCGTCACGCCGATCAGAGCGCCCAACAGGATCGTGAACAGCCCGCTGCGGTCCCGGCCTCCGGCGCAGTGGTAGAGCACCGCGCCCGGTGCCGCCTCGATCAGAGCCCGCGCGGCGTCCGCGGGCGCGCCGGGATAATCGCGGAGGAATGCGCGCATGCTCGGGGGCATTCCGGGTGGCTCGTTGCGCGTATTCCAGTCCTCATCCGGATACTCATCCCAGGAAACGCGCAGCATTGTCAGATCCGCTGGCCGCTCCACGCCTGCCGCGCATTCGTCCTCGCGCCGCAGATCCACGATCGTGCGCACCCCGAAGTCCCATACGCCAGCCCAGCCCTCCAGGGTCAACTTGTCCGGATTGTCGGATCGCACCACCCGACCGCGCGGCGTCACACCTCCGCCGGTCAGCGGCAGCCCGCCGAAGTCGCGGGCGTTGAGGCAGCCGTCCCACTCAAGGTCTCTGCCGCCGTCTTCGTCAGTCCCTGTCGGCACGTGATTTCCCCTCTCCCCGCAGCTATCAGCGCTGCATCTCCCGTGCTCCTCGCGGCCCGGCCACATCGCGCACCCGGCCCGATCCGTAATCTAGAGCAGGTGGCGGACTTTATGGGGCTGGTGGCCCGCGCGCGGGCCAGGACGGCGAACGAGGAATGGGCTGAAGCGGCGCAGCTTTGGACCGAGGTGACCACGGCCAATCCGGTGAACGGCGACTACTGGGCGCGCCTGGGCGAGGCCAGATTCGGCACACAGGATTACGCGGGGGCGCGGGAGGCGTACGAGAAGGTCCTGGGGCTGGGAGGAGTGCGGGACGGGTTCGTCTCGCCGGACAAACCGTGGCTTATGCCGGGCGAGGTCGCCTATCGCATCGCCTGCTGCGAGGCGGCCTCCGGCAACGGTGAAGCGGCTGTCGCGGCACTCAGGGCAGCACTCGATCGGGGGATGCGCCATCTGGTCCGAGTGAATTCCGAGGAGTGCTGGAAACCGCTGCGGACCGACCAGCGGATCCGCGACATGGCCGGCATCATCGACGCCGACGCCATGACGCGGGACGACGGCTGGCGTTACGACCTGGCGTTCCTCGCCAGGGAGATCAAGCGGCTGGCCTACGCGCCGTTCGCCCTCCAGCCTGAGGCGGAGTTCGACCGGGCTGTCGCCGATTTGGGGGGCGCGATCCCCGGCCTCACCGACGCGCAGATCGTGGTGGGCATGAAGAAGCTGGTCCGCCATCTGGACGACGGACACGCCGACATCGACTGGCCGGAGGACGACAAGGCGATGTCCCGGATGCTTCCGGTGGACATGTTCTGGTTCGCCGAGGGGCTGTACGTGATCGGCGCCGGCCCCGGCTGCGAGCACCTGCTGGGCGCCCGGGTGGAGAGGATCGGCGGCCCGACCCCCGACGAGGCGCTGGCGGCGCTGGATCCGATCATCGCCCGGGACAACGAGCACCAGCTCACGCTGCTGTTCGCGATACTCGTGCGCCGCACGGCGATCCTCGACGTACTGGGATTCGATCACACGCTGTCCGTCCAACTGCCGGACGGAACCCGCGACGAGGTCCGGCTGGAGGCCGTGCCCACCGACTTCCACTTCGACAGGTACCCGGCCGGCTGGACGGCCCTGGCCGACACGGTCCCCGCGCCCCGGCCGCTGCATCTGCGCAACCGCGAGCTGCCGTTCTGGTTCGAGCACCTTCCGGCCGACGACCTGGTCTACTTCCAGTTCAACTCCGTGCGCGACCATCCGGCGGAGACGTTCGCGGCGTTCTGCGACCGGCTGTTCGGGTTCGTCGAGGACCGCAACGTCGGACGGCTCGTCATCGACATACGGTGGAACGGCGGCGGCGACACGTTCCTCAGCCAGCACCTTCTGCATCATCTGATCGCCAGCAGGCGGCTGAGCCGGCGCGGCGCGCTGTACGTCATCATCGGCCGGCTGACCTTCTCGGCGGCGCAGAACACCGTCACCGCCATCGAACGCGAGACCGGCGCGATCTTCGTCGGCGAGCCGACCGGGTCGCGGCCCAACTTCATCGGCGAGCGGATCGACTTCGAGCTGCCGTACAGCAAGGTGCGGGCCAACGCCAGCGACCTGTACTGGCAGACATCCTGGCCCGACGACTACCGCACCTGGACCGCGCCGGACATCTACGCGCCCCCGACGTTCGAGGCTTACCGCCGCAATCAGGACCCGGCGTTGGACGCCATCCTCGCCCTGCGCGAACACGTGCCCGGCGGCTGAGGCGAACCGACGGGCCGCCAGACGGGATTAGAACGGTCCGGGCGCCGGTATCAGGCTGGAAGGGCGGCGTCCTCCCGCGGGAGCGGCGCGCCGCGCGGAAGGTCGGAGTCGTCGCAGTAATCTGGGGCGATGATGGGAGGGCCTGGGACGTGACGGAGCCTGCAACCGGTCGCGGCGCCGGCGGTGCGAAGGCGCCGTGGCGCGCCTTGTTCAGCCCGGAAGAGCGGATGGGCTGGGTCTTCACGGACCGCGACCGGCACCGCCGGCGGTTCGACGAGCCCGAGCCGGCGCCCGACGCGAGCGACGCGTCGACGCTCAGCGCCGCCGAGCAGGCGGTGGACCAGAAGTTCGCCGCGCGCGTGCTGAAGGGCGGCGGCCGGGCCTTCGCGGTCGGGGTGGTCGTCGGGTTCGCGGTGTATCTGCGCACTGCGGGTGCGCGCCACCACTTCTCCCCGCCGGCCGTGTTCGTCAGCGGGATCGTCGGCGGTCTCGCCGTCGCGGCGCTGTGGTGCGCGCTGGTGTGGGGGCACCGGCGGGCCGTGCACGGCTTCTGGTCGCAGCGCCGCGGACGGCACCAGCAGGCGGCCGAGTCGCAGCACGGCGCGTGGCTGGAGCGGCGCACGCAGTTCGACGAGGGCGAATACCACCGGGTGGCCGCGCTCAGCGAGTGGACCTCCGCGCAGATCGCGCCGGGCAGCCGGCGGGTCGACATCGTCGGCGGCAACCTGTGGGGCTGGGAGGCGTTCCTCACCGTCTTCGGCGCCTCGACGCTGGCCGCGCGCGGCCCGGCGGTGGTGCTGGACCTCTCCGGCGAGGTGGTCGTGCGCGAACTGGTGCGCGGGGCGGCCGCCTCGGGCCTGAGCGTCGACTTCCAGCTGCTGCCGACCGAGCTGGCGCACAGCGACCTGCTTGCGGGCATGGGGCCGGAGCAGGTCGCCGAGGTGTTCGTCGAGTCCCTGTACGGCGGGGACGACCAGGCGGGGCAGGCGAGCCGGGCCGAGCGCGGCATGACCACGCACATCCTGACCGAGGTCTGCCGCGCCCTGGCGGCCGGCGGGGCGGCGCCGTCCATGGCGCGCATCGCCGAGGGCATGCGGGTCCTGATGGACGAGCCCGCCCGGGAGGGGATCCTGTCGCCGCAGGAGCGCGGGTTCCTCGCGAACGAGCTGTTCTCCGCCGAGTACCGGCGCCGCTCGTTCGACACGCTGCAGCGCATCGCGGCGGTGGCGCAGAGCCTCGGCCCGCTCGGCGGGCAGGCCGGCCCGCGCGCGGCGGCGGACCTGCGCTGCGTCGCGATGTCCTCCGAGTGGCGCAGCGGCGGGGCGGACTTCCTCAGCGACCTGATCGTCGGGTGGGCGGCGCAGCGGGTCGGCGCCGGCGTCCCCGGCGCGGCCGGGTCGGTCGCCACGCTGGTGGTGGCCGGCGCGGACGAGCTGGCGGTGCGGCACATCGAGCGGCTCTCCGACCTCTGCGACCGGCGCGGCGTGCGGCTGGTGATGCTGTTCCGGCACCTGCGCGAGACCTCGGCCCGGGTCATCGGGGCGGGCCCGGTCGGCTTCATGAAGCTGGGCAACCACGAGGAGGCGGTCCGGGCCGCGGACTACATCGGCCGCGAGTACCGGTTCGAGCTCTCCCGGCTGACCCACTCGGTCGGCGGCGACGAGACGCACGGCACCGCGGACACGACCGGCGGCGCGCGCTCCTTCACCAAGGCCGAGGGCCGCGAGAAGGGCGGCAGCCGCACCGAGGCGATCAAGCCCCGTACACACAGCTGGGCGCAGTCGGACACCCGGGCGTGGACCACCGAGCGCTCGTGGGGCCAGACCGTGTCGGCGGCGCAGAGCGAGAACTGGTCGGACTCGACGACGCAGCAGCGCGTCTACGAGCACGCTGTCGAGCCGCGCACGCTGCAGCAGCTTCCTGATTACGCGATGGTCCTCGTCGAGCACGCCCACGACGGCGTGCGGGTACGCGCGGTGGATGTGAACCCGGAGATCGCCGGGATGGGACCGGGCGCGGCCGGCGGCGGCTTCCCCGGGCGCGCGAGCCTGCCGGCGCAGGCAGGGGGACAGGGACAGGCACAGAGCGACGAGATCTCCGTGGACTCGTTCCGCGCGCCGCTGGACGAGCGGACGCAGTATCCGCAGCTCGGCCAGGCCGGACTGCAGCAGCAGGACCCTGCGTTCCAGGACCGGGGCCGGCCGGGCGCGCGGCGCGAGCGCAGGCCGCGGCGCTGATCCCAGGGAGCCGACTGACCGATCGTCAGGGGCTGGTTCCTAGGGCTGGGCCTGAGGCTGGCTGCGCTTCTTCTTCGTCGAGGAGCTGCCGCCGAAGTCGCCGAGATCCCCGTTGCTGTTCCAGAACAGCAGGATGAGCAGCGTGACGATGACGGCGGCGACGCCGAGCACCAGCGCGCCGCAGACCGCCGCGAGCGGCACGGCCAGCAGCAGCGCGAGCCTGCTCTTGGCGAAGGGCCGGGCGAGCAGGATGCTGCCGATCGCGAACAGGACCGCTCCGGCCGCGAGGATCGCGATGCCCGCCTTCGCGTGCAGGGACTCGTGCCAGGCCAGGCGGACGGTCGCGATGGTGAGCAGGCCGCCGATGCTCTCGTGCTTCGCCTTCGTGTAGACGTACGCGAGCGGCGTGCCGATGCCGACGAGCTGCAGCACCAGTCCCCCGGTGATCCACCACCAGTTGTGCGCGACGGGCCGCAGAGACGGTGTGCGCGTCGTTGTTTCGACCCCTGATGACATGCGGAAAAGCGTACCGCCGCAGGGGTTTGTGTGATGCGGAATGACGCCCGGGGCCGGTGCGCTCGCCGGCGCCGCCCGCAGGGTCCGTTTGTTCGCCTCGAAGTCACCGGCGGGCGGCTTGGCATCGTCGGCGGCGCGACTACGCTGCGGCACGTCCGCACCTCCCGACTCGAGGAGCGTCCATGCACCACCGCAGATCTCTGAGAACCGCGGTAGCTGCGGCCGCCGCGGGCTGCCTCGTCGTGTCGCTCAGCAGCGCCGCCCTGCCCGGCCGGACCGCCTCCGCCGCCGGAGCGTCATCCGGTCCGTGCTCGCTCGGCAACGGGATCAAGCATGTGATCTATCTCCAGTTCGACAACGTGCACTACACGCGGGACACGCCGGACGTGCCCAGCGACCTGGAGCAGCTGCCCGCGCTGCTCGGCTTCCTGACCGGCGGCGGCACGCTGGTCACCCACGAGCACACGCCGCTGATCGCGCACACCGCGAACGACATCGTCACCTCCGAGACCGGCCTCTACGGCTCCGATCAGGGGCTGGCGATATCCAACACGTACCAGTACTACACGCCGGGCGGCACCACGGACGAGGCCGGCTCGTTCGCGTACTGGACCGACCCGATCGTCGACTACGACACCGCGACCGGCGCGCCGGCCGGCGACTCCAGCCCGACGGTGCTCTCGCAGAGCGGCCGGAACGCGCCCGCGCCGTGGGTCCCGTACACCCGGGCCGGGTGCGACTTCGGGTCGGTGGCCGCGGCCGACACGGAGCTGGAGAACACGACCCCTGACGTGCCCCTGGTCTACGGGGCGAACTCTTGGCAGGCGAAGGAGGCGGAGAACCCGGCCGAGCAGGACAAGGCCGCCGCGGACTTCGAGGGCCTGTCGGTGCACTGCGCGGCCGGCTCGGCAGTGTGCGCCGCCGGCGGCGTATCCGACGTGCTGCCCGACGAGCCCGGCGGCTACCACGGCTACAAGGCGCTGTACGGGAACGTCGCCGTCCAGCCGGCGATCAGCCCGTCCGGCCCGGTGCGCGACCTGGACGGGAACGTGATCGAGGATTCCGGCGGCGACGTCGGGTTCCCCGGCTATGACGGGATGATCGGCTCGAACGCCCTCGCGTACACGCTGGACATGCAGGAGCACAACGTCCCCGTCACCTTCACCTATCTCAGTGACCTGCACGACTCGTGGGCCACCGGCGCGGGGCTGGGCCCGGGCGAGACCGAGTACGAGGCGCAGCTGAAGGCCGAGAACCAGGCGTTCGCAGACTTCTTCACCCAGCTTGCGGCGCACGGGATCACCAGGCAGAACACGCTGTTCGTGGTCACCGCGGACGAGGGCGACCACTTCGTCGGCGGCACCGGCTCCCCGGCCGGCTGCAACGGCGTCACCGTCGCGTGCACGTACTCGGACATCGGCGAGGTCGACGCGAACCTCAACGGCCTGCTGGCCGGCGAGGACGGCGTGACGACGCCGTTCGACGTGTCCGCGGACTCGGCGCCGGCGGTCTACGTGCACGGACAGCCCGGCCGATCCGATCCGTCGGTCCGGGCCCTGGAACAGGACACGTCGAAACTGACCGCACAGGATCTGGCGACCGGCCAGTCGGTGCCGCTGACCGAGTACCTGGCCGATCCGGTCGAGCTGGGCATCCTGCACATGCAGACCGGCGATCCGAAGCGCACGCCGAGCTTCGTCGCGTTCGACAACCCCGACTTCTGGGTCTACGGCGGCCCGGACTCGTGCGGGGGTTCCTGCGTGAGCCAGGAGAGCGGCGGCGACGCGTGGAACCACGGCGACCTCGCAGCGGAGATCAACACCACCTGGCTCGGCCTGGTCGGCCCGGGCGTCCAGCATGCAGGAGTGGACAATTCCACCTGGTCCTCGCACGCCGACATCCAGCCGACGATGATGGACCTGCTGGGCCTGCGTGACGACTACACCCCGGACGGCAGAGTCCTGACCGAGGTGCTCCAGCGCCCCGCCGCGCCGGCGCTGACCGCGCTCGGCGAGCTCTACAGCCAGCTGGACTCGCCGGTCGGATCCTTCGCGACGGACACGCTCAAGGCCTCGACGGCGGCACTGGCCAGCAACACTCCGGGCGATACGTACTACACGACCATCGAGAATCAGCTCAAGGCACTGGGTAACGCGCGCGACGCGCTGGTCGCGCAGATTCAGCAGATCCTCGACGGCAGCGCGTTCGGCAGCGACTCCGGCGTCAGCAGCCAGGCCGCCACGCCGGCCGCGGAGAACCGGCTGACCGCCGAGGGCGAGCAGCTGCTCGGCCGGGCCGCGAGCCTGCCCGGCGTCGCCGGATAGCCCGTGACGACAGCGCCGGCGGGTCCGGGACGAGTTCTCGGACCCGCGCGGCGCCGCGTCGCGGCACGCGTTTCGCAAGTCCGGACCGGAGTACCAAACTGAACATCACTGTGCGGCGGCGCCGCGAGCGGCCCGAACCAATCCGGGCGCCCCCGCCGCGGCGCCCGGCCGCCCCGCGCTCGAGCGGACCTCCACCCTTTTTGGCAACACCGCGAACATCAAGGGCAATTCATGCGGGGGTCCGGCCGTAATCTCCCGGGCAAGAAAGCTCTTGCGCACGGTAAAGCCCGCAACCGCTGCGGTCCGGCGCGCCGCGGCCCCGCCATAAGATGCAGTGCTCTGCCCGCACCAACGCAGAGTCCTGTCTCGGTCCCACCGCACCAGCGCTCGAGACAACCCTTGCCCACAGCCCGAAATGGGGGTTCACGCATGGCGATCAAGAGTCGCCCGCGCCCGCACGGCGGCGATGCCGCGCCAGAAGAGGCTTCCGGTCCCACGCAGCCTCAGGTCAGCCGCCGCGCGGCGCTGCTCGGCGGCCTCGGCGTCACCGCCCTGGTGGCGCTGCCCGACATGCTGCTCGGACCGGCCGCCTCCGCCGCCCAACTGCCCGGCGGCGCCGCCGCAGCCGGCACCTCGCCCGCCGCCCCGGCGGGCTTCTTCTTCCTGTACGGGACCACCGGCGTGACCACGCCGGCCGGCGTCGAGGGCTGGCAGGCCCCCGCGGCCCGGGCCCAGACCTCGCTGGGAGCCGCGCCCCAGGTGGCGACCACGAGCCTTGACGCCGCGCCGGTCAAGTCGCCGGACGGCAGCACCCTGGCCCTGGTCTCGACCGGCGCCACCGGCTCGACGGCGACGGTCGCGCTCACCCTGCTCGACGCCAGCTCCGGCGCGCGCCTCGGCGGCGGATCGCTGACCCTGCCGGGCGTCTCCGCCGACGCCTCGGTCCTGGTGACGCCGGTCTTCGCGCAGACCGCGACGGTCGCGCTGGTCATCGCGGCCAGCGAGCCCTCGATCCCGCTGGCGAAGCTGAAGCTGGGCCAGCCGCTGGTCTGGACCACGACGCACTTCACGGCCTACTTCGACCGCGCGAGCGGGGCGATCGCCGGCCCGTTCCGCTTGTTCGACGAGCCGTACCTGGCGCTGACCGACGCCGTCGCCGACGCCGATCACCTGTACCTGTGGGCGATCAAGGACTACACCAAGAACCGCGTCAGCAAGAACGGCCCGAAGTCCACGCTGACCCCGGAGTTCTTCGCCATCCCGCTGGGCTCGGGCTCGCCCGCGCTCAACTCGGCCTCCGCCGGCCCCTGGCCGAGCGGCGACCGGGCGCACCTGCTCTCCAACGGCGACGTCGCCCGAGTGATAGCCGGCCGCGGCCTCGAGACCTTCACACCCAACAGCGGCGCGCTGACCAAGCGGACGATCGCCGCCCTGGAGCCGCTGGGCTCGGCCAAGCCCGGCTCGATCACGCTCGACACCCTGCCCGCCGGCCACACGCTGATCACCAACTCGGCGTTCGGACGCGCGGCGATCGTCGACCCGGCGGCGTCCTACGGCGCGGTCTCGTCGATCGACTACCCGAAGGTCAAGTACCCGATCCGGGGCACGACCCCCTCGGCCGACGGCACGACGCTCTACACGCTCGGCGCCGCGAACACCGGCGGGCTCAACGCGTACAGCATCGCCACAGGCAAGCTGACGGCCTCCTACAGCCACGGCGACGCCTACGCCGGCGTGTACCAGCTCGCCTCCGGGACCGTGCTGGCGGTCAAGCCCGGCGTGCAGTCGACACTCGGCTTCTTCTCCCCGCAGCTGGACAATCTCGGCGGGGCGACCACCAGCGTGTTCGTGGCCAGTGTCTTCTGACGCCGGCCGGACGAGCGCGAGGGACGTATTCGTGTACGCAGAAGATGCAGAAGAGGCAGAAGAGAGAGGGTCGCGTTAGATGGCCGGTTACGACACCGCCGGACGGATCCAGAACACCGGGGCCAGCGCCCTGTCCGAATTCGGCGTCAACCCGCAGTTCTGGGTCCGCTACTTCAGCCCCAGCCCCGCCGCCGACCTCATCAACGACTCGGCCGCCGACGCGAACGCCGAGTGCGAGGGACTGTGGAAGTACAACAACAACTCGCCCTGCCTCGGCGTGGTCTGCGCGCCGACGCAGAGCCGCCTGAGCGGCTCGTCCGCTGAGGGCGTCGCGGACGCGCAGACCTACGGCGCCGCGATCACGTTCGTGTTCGACAACGTGACACCGCTGGACAACCCGGCGAACGGCGAGCTGTACTGCTGGCTCGACCAGGAGGCCTCGACCTCGATGAGCGACGGCTACTGGTCCGGCTTCGCCAGCACGCTCAACGGGTCCGACACCGGTGCCTACCACCACTACAGCGGCCTCTACTGCGACCCGCCGGCCGCGCCGCCGAACTGCTCGGTCATCGACGCATACGTCGGCACGTCATCGCGCTGCTACGCGGTCTGGTCCAGCGAGCCGGAGAAGACCTCCTACTGCTCCGGCGGCATCAAGAGCGCGCCGGCGTGGGCGGCAGACTCCTGCGCGAGCGTGACCACGTACCTGTGGCAGTACGTGGAGCAGGGCGTCTGCGGCTTCTCGGCCAACGTCGACCTCGACGAAGGCAGGACCGGCACGACGTACGGCAACAACTGCTTCAAGCTCAGCGCCAACCCGTGATCGGAAGCCCCACCGGGACCAGCGGCAAGTGCGGCAGACCCGCATGAGCCGCCGGGACCCCTCTCCGTGTGATGGCGCCGCATGATGCCGACGATCAACGCGGCAGCGTGCGGCGCCATCGCCGCCTGTGCTGCGCTCCTGATCCTGACCGGAGCGCTGAAGCTTTACCGGAACCGGAGCGCGCGCAGCGCCGACGGCAGTGGTGGCAGCAGTGGTGGTGGTGGTGGCAGCGGCGCTAGTTCGGTTCAGCGGGCGCTGCGTCTGAAGGCGGGCTCATGGCGTGCAGTGCAGGTAGGCGCCGGAACCCTCGAGTGCGCCACGGGTATCGCCGTCTGCGCGGGCTGGCATCCGGTCGCAGCCGGCATCGTCCTGGCAGCTCAGGGCGTTGCTTTCACCGGGTTGCTCGTCTACATCCGCCGGACGGGCATCGCCGGTGACTGCGGCTGCCTGAAGCGCGCCGCGGCGACCGCCGACCACGTCGTCCCGATGCGCGCAGTGCTGCGTGCGTGTGTGCTGATAGCCGCCGGAGCCACCGAGGCAGCGGCCAGGATCCCGGCGCCAGGCACACAGATCGTAAGCGGCTCCGTAGCCGGCGTAGACCGCGCGACAGCGGCGGCCGTCGCACTCGTTGCGTTCGCGCTACTGGTAAGCGTCGACCTGGAATGGCGCACGCCGAACTGCCGCCGACCGCTGTGGTTCCCGCGCCGCCGAACCGCGGCCGAACTGCGGATGCACGGCATCTACCAGGCCATGGCCGCCTCAGCCGGACCGCTGGCCGACCGCGCCGCATACCGCCGCGCCGGCTGCGTCGACGAGTTCAGGTTCCCCATCACTGACGACGAAGACCGCCTGGTCACATTCCGAGTCAGCCGCACCAGACCGGCGGACGCACTCACGGTGCGCGCATCGATCGAGGCGGCCGCACCTGTGCCAACTCGTGCGCCGGAACCCGGACATGGCAAGCTACAGGAGATATCACCCGGAACCACGTAACACTGCATGCACGAAGCGGAGGCGGTCTTGAGCGTCGAACGAGACCACCTCCTAGTGCAGGTCGCCGCAGCAGTGCCCGATCCGGCACTGCGCGGCGTCCCGGTGCGACTGGCCGTCGACGGAATCGACGCCGCAGGCAAAACGATGTTCGCCGACGGCCTCGCCGACGCACTGGAGCGCCTGGGCCGCAAGGTGATCCGCATCTCGATCGACGGCTTCCGCGCACCCCGAGAGCACCGGTACACGCGCGGAGTGCTTTCCGCAGAGGGCTACTGGCTCGACTCCTACGACTACGCCGCCTTCGACGAGCAGGTTCTCGCACCGTTCGCACCCGAGGGCACCCGCCGATTCCGCCGAGCCGTCCACGACGTCGCCACGGACACCCCGCCGGACCAACCACAAGAGCAGCAGGAACAGGAACAGGAACAGGCGCCCGACGAGTGCGTTCTCATTGTTGATGGAATCTTTCTTCTGCGCGACGAACTCCTCAAGTCCTGGGACTTCTCACTCTTCCTGGCGATCAGGCCCAGAACGGCGATCGCCCGCATGGCACAGCGCGACGGCATCCCCCCAGACCCGTCCGACGCGCGCACCCACCGGCACATCGGCGGTCAACGCCTCTACCTGCGCTCATGCAAGCCGGCCAGCCGCGCCACCATCGTCATTGACAACGAGGACTTCGACCGGCCCGTGATCAGGCGGCGGTAACAGAAACGTCAAAGGCAGCGATGACTGGAAGATCAACGGCGTGCCTCCGGCGGGCCCTCCGCTGAGATGGGAGCGGGGGTTGGGTGGGTTGAGCTGGGGTTTCGTTGTGTCTGGTGTGGTCGGTCGGTGGCTCTCTGCGTCGGGCAGGCGCAGCCCGCATCAGTCCTCGAGTGGGGGCGCAAACGGTGAATCGTGTTTGCGCCCCCACTCGAGGACTGATGCGGGCTGCGCCTGCCCGACGCAGAGAGCCCCCGCCCTCGCTCGAGTGGTGGGCTGCGCCCGGCAAAGGATCGGCGGCGGGTCTGGTCCGGCGGGTGCGGCAGATATTTACCTCACCCGGCATCGCGCTGGTGAGTCAGGACATGGTGTTCGGAACACAAAGACGTCATGTTGTGGATTGTGGTGGGTCCGCCTGCGGAGTACGGGATCTTATGGTGAGCATGGAGTGACCACATGGCAGGTCTCGAGCAGCCCGGCTCGGTACAGGTGCGGTGCAGGTAGTTCAACGCGATGTGTTGGGCTCTGCTGGCCAGGCGCGCGTCAGGGTTCTGGTCGATCGGCTGGCCGTTGAGGGTGAGCGGGTCGCCGGTCGGGGTGAGCGTCAGGTGCAGTGCGGTAGATTTCCGCACGATCCGGGCGGCGGGAATCAGTTGGCCGTAGCAGGTCTCCAAACAGCCGTCCGGAACCACCGGGAGGACCGGGCCGGGGCTCGGCGCAGCATCCGCGGAATCCGGAGAATCTGACTGTGCGGCAGATTCCTGCACGGGGGCCAGTGTCGATCCCGGTTCCGGGCCGTAGAACAGGACCGTGCCAGCCGTGCGCTCGGCACGCTGCGCGTCACTCGCGCCCAGCAGCACCTGCGCCATGCGGAAAAGTGCCTCAGCATTGAGCTGTTCGGTGGAGTAGACGTCATCCGGCACCGGAGTGGTGTGGTCGTACTGGCGTTCGCGCAGCCAGGTAGAGGTCAGGGTGTCGAGTGCGGCGCGCACCACGGTGCCACGCTCGACATCCAGCAGCGCATCCAGGCGCAGCATCCCCGACTCACAGCTACTCAGGCGCAGGAAACTTGCGGTGCGCTGGCGGGCGCGGTCCTGCTCGGCCTTGCCCGGCTGCACCATGTGCTCCAGGTGGCGCACCTCCCGCTCAGCAGCCTGCATCCCGTCCCGCTGCAGAATGTCCAGCGTGTCGGCCACGGTGTCGGCGGTATCGCGCTCGGTGGCCCCGGCGGCCTGCGCGGCGCGGGCCAATACCCGTTCCGCCCCGACCGGCAGCACCCCGCAGGCCAACTGCTCGGTGACCTGCGGCAGCCCGCGTAGCCGCCGCGCATCCGAAGCCAGACCCCGCGCCCGCCCCGGCGAGTAGCCGAGTTGCGCGGTCAGCCAGGTGGAAACCCCACCGCGCACTGCCTTGACCTCATCCATCCGCGCCAAGATCTGCACCAGCAACCCGTGACCACTGCGCACGACACCGTCGATCGCCCGGGCCAGCTCCAGCAGCACCACCGGCGCCACAGCAGGATCCTGAGCCAACACCCCCGCCACCGCCGCACGCTGCATCTGCAACGCCGCCGCGATATCAGAGATCGCCCACGGCTCGCGCTCGTCACCGTCCTGCTGAGGCTGCGTCATGACCTGCTCCCGATCCCGTTACTTCCCGTCCCCCGACTACCTCCAGTATATCAGCACAACCACCATACAAACAATGCTTTTCCATAATAACCAGCGGATAATTCCGGGAACTTCCCCAACACCCGATTCGTTACCCAGACAGGGAAACCAGAAAACCGCAC
>DASYAE010000092.1:0-1629 GCA_036501535.1 Actinocrinis sp.
GGTGAACGCGAACGCCGAGTAGGCGCCGACATCGCAGTCGATGTCCGCGGACAGGCCCAGGATGCGGCCGTCGTCGTCGAACGCCGCCCGTACCTCGTAGCGCTGCTGGTGGCCGTGGAACGAGGCGGTCAGGTTCTCGCCACGGTCCTCGACCCAGGCGACCGGCCGGCGCAGCCGCATCGCGGCCGCGGCGACCACCACTTCCTCCCGGCCGACCACGCACTTGAGCCCGAAGCCGCCGCCGACATCGGGCGCGATCACCCGGATCCGGCCCTCGGCGACCCCGAGCGCCTGGGCGATGCCGGACCTGACCTGGTGCGGGACCTGGGTCGACACGTGCGCGACCAGCTGGTCGTCGCGATCGTCCCATTCGGCCACGCAGGCCCGGCCCTCCAGCGGCAGCGCGGCCACCCGGGCGCTGGTGAACGTGCCGCCGACGATGACCGGCGCGGCGGCGAAGATGCCCGGCAGCGAGGCGCTCTCGAACATGGTCAGGTCCACCATGCAGTTGCCGGTCAGCTCCTGGTGGACCTGCCTGGCGCCGTCCGCCGTGGCCGCCTCGATGCCGGTGATGGCCGGCATCGGCGTCCAGTCGATGTCCAGTAGTTCGGCGGCATCCTCGGCGAGATAGGGGTCGTCGGCCAGCACCACCGCGACCGGCTCGCCGGCAAAGCGCACCTCGTCGCCGGCCAGCATCGGCATCGGCGTGGGCACGAACTCGTCCCGCTCGAGCACCGCTCGCAGGAACGGGCGGCCGAGGTCGGCCGCGGTGAACACGGCGGCGACGCCGGGCAGCTCCAGCGCCGCGGCGGCATCGATCGCGCTCACCGTGGCCGCGGCGAACGGGCTCCGCGCGAACGCCGCGTGCAGCATCCCCGGCCGGGTGAAGTCGCCGGTGAACCGGCCGCGGCCGGTCAGCATCCGGCGGTCTTCCTTGCGCGGCAGCGCGGCGCCCACCCAGCGTCCCGACGGCGAGAGCGCCGCCTCCGGCGCCGTCCGGTTCCCGTTCAGCGTCGTCGTCTGCGCGCCCGCGCCGCCGGTCATGCCCCGGTCGCCCCAATGGTCGACTGGGTGAGGGCGCGAGTGACCAAGGTGGCGGCGAGCCTCTTGCGGTAGTCGCCGCTGGCGTGCCCGTCCGACGGCGGGTCGATCGCGGCGGCGGCCAGCTCGCCCGCGGCCTGCCAGGTCGCGGGGCCGGCCGGCGTCCCGGCCAGCTCCTCGGTGTCCAGCAGCAGCGGGCGGGTGCCGACTCCGCCGAGCACGACGCGGACCGCGTCGCAGGTACCGTCCGTGACCTGCGTGGATACCGCGGCGGCGACGATCGCGAAGTCGCCTTGGCGTTGCGCGAACTCGGTCAGCGCGGCGTGCCGGGCGGGCCGCGGGAACCAGATTTCCGTGATCATCTCGCCGGGGTCGGCGGCGGTCTCGTACAGGCCGAGGAAGAACTCGGTGGCCGGCACGGTCCGCTCACCGTCGGGGCCGCGCAGCAGGATGCGCGCGTCGAGCAGCACGGCGAGCAGGCACCACTCGGACGCCGCGTCGGCGTGCGCGATGCTGCCGCCGAAGGTGCCCCGGACCCGGATCGGGTAGTGGCCGATCCAGCGCGCCGAGCGCGGCAGCACGCCGAAG
>DASYAE010000093.1:0-12871 GCA_036501535.1 Actinocrinis sp.
CGCGCCGAGCGTGACGTGCTGCCCGGACAGATACTGGGAGCTGATGTTCGCCCCCGAGTCGGCTACGAAGTTCCCGGCAAGCTCCGCCCCGATCTTCCCGTATTTGGTGTCGCCGACGGCCTCCAGCATCGTCTTGAGCGATTCGGCCATGGACTTGATCTTCGACACCACCTCGCCGACGACCTCGACCATCCGGTCGATGTCGACGCCGACCTGCTCGGCCATCTCGGTGAACTTCGCGATCAGTGCCGCGATCCGGGCCGCCTCGGCGGCGTCCGCGGCAGCCGCCGCCGCGTCGGAGATGCCCACGGTGACGACCGTGAGCAGCGCCCCGGCCGCCGAGGCCAGCAGGATCTGCTCGACGATGCTGAGGATCTCCTCGTTGATCGAGTCGACGGTGCTCGCGTAGCCGTCCAGCGACGAGGCCACCTGCTTGAAGTTCGCCAGGCCCTTGGCCACCTGCGCCGACTGGGTCTGCCAGTGCTGGTGGAAGGCGTCCGCGGCGGTGCCGGACCATTCGCTCGCCCCCACCGCCACGACCGCGCCGTTGAGCGAGGTGACCTGGCTCTCGAGCGCGGCGGCCATGCTGGTCCAGTCCTGGGCGATGGTGCGCAGCACCCCGCCGTTGCCGCCCGGCATCGGAAGGCCCAGCATGTCCAGGACCTTCATGATGTCGCCGTTGACGTTCCAGTCCATCAGCGACCGCTCCCCGCGGCCGGCGCGAGCTGCTGCTGGACCGCCACGATGCGCTGCCGCTGCTGTTCCTCGCAGGCCTGATACACCTCGGCCTGGGCGACGAGCTGCTGCCCGCTCTGCTCCCAGAGCGACGCGAGCTGTTCCAGGCCCTGCACCGTGGACTGCGCCATCGATATGTACTTCTCCATCGCCCCGTCGCACGCCCCGAGCAGGCCGAAGGCGTCCGCCACCTGGAAGGCGCCGCCCCCGAAACCGGACGCGGCCTGTCCTAGCTGCGCCCCCTCGTCCATGAACTGCGCGCCCATCTGCGCAATCGCAGCAGGGACGGCTGTGAACGAATCCCCCATGATCACACCCCTGATTTGTGATGCGTGAAGCCGACGGGGCGAGAGCCTAGCCCACCCCGCGCGCCCCGGAGAACTTCCGCAGGCCAATGACATGGTCGGTGTCTTTCGGCCGGTGAGGGGATCCGGAATGTCGTGCCAGCCTGCAATTCCGGCGAATCAGGGCACAGCGGTAACCGTCACGCGGCAGGCTAACTCGTGCCCACTCGGCCGCGGCGTCACGCTGCCGTTCCCGACCCTGTGCCGGACGGGCGAGTTCGGGCCTGCTCATCAACTCCCGCTCACCGCTCCGGCCGCATCCGGGGCCGTTCCGAAGCCATACCGGACCCATTCCGGCGGCTGCCGGGTCTAGCTGCGTGCAGCTGTATACGTTAGTATTGCCGACGTCGCGACCCCCTGGGCGCGGCGTGCGAGCAGCCGTCGGAACCTCGAGGGCGCCGAGGACATCGAGAGGAGACCCGCCGGTGATCGACCCTGGCTCCGCCGGCCCGGCTCCCGCCGCCCCGGACCCCGGGCACCGGGCCCGGCCGGCCGCGAGTTCGACCACCGGCGTCATCGACGGCCGGGCGGGCGGGCCCGGTCCCGAGGCGCACGGCGCTGCCGCCGCCTCGACACCCTCGGGCGCCGGTGCCGGCGCGGGGGCCGGCGCCGCCGCCCCGCCGGCGTGGTCGCGAGAGCTGTGGGACGTGGTCGTCGTCGGCGGCGGAAACGCGGCGGTCGTGGCGGCGATGGCGGCCAACGACCTCGGTGCGCGGGTGCTGATCCTGGAGCGCGCCCCGCAGCACATGCGCGGCGGCAACAGCCGGCACACGCGCAACATCCGCTGCGTGCACCACGGCGGCGCGTTCGTGACCGGCAGCTACCCGTTCGAGGAGCTGTGGGGCGACCTGTGCCAGGTGGGGGAGGGGCCCAACGACGAGCGCCTGGCCGAGTACACCGTGCGCGACTCCGAGAGCGTGCCGGCCTGGATGGAGGCGCACGGCGCGCGCTGGCAGCAGCCGCTGGCCGGGACCCTGCACCTCGGGCGCACCAACCGGTTCTTCCTGGGCGGCGGCAAGGCCCTGCTGAACTCGTACTACCGCGGGATCGCCGGGCGGCCCGGCATCACCGTCGGCTACGACGCGAAGGTCGAGGAGCTGGGCTTCGCCGGGGACCGCTGCGAGACGCTGGCCGTGAGCTTCGGCGGCGCGCTGCACCGCGTGCGCACGCGGGCCGTCGTCTGCGCCAGCGGCGGGTTCGAGGCCAACATCGACTGGCTGCGCCGGTACTGGGGCGACGCCGCCGAGCGGTACATCATCCGCGGCACGCCGTACAACGACGGCCACATCCTGGGCCGGCTCTACGAGGCCGGCGCCGCCCGCGCCGGGCAGGAGCGCGGCTTCCACGCGATCGCCGTCGACGCACGCTCGCCCCGGTTCGACGGCGGCATCGCCACCCGGCTGGACTGCATCCCGTTCGGCATCGTGGTGGACCGGTCCGGCCGCCGCTTCCACGACGAGGGCGAGAACATCTGGCCGAAGTGCTACGCGCACTGGGGAGCGCGCATCGCCGTGCAGCCGGAGCAGACCGCGATCGCGCTGTGGGACGACCAGGTGGCAGACCTCTTCCTACCCCCGATGTACGGACTCGTCTGCGCGGACTCGATCGCCCAACTGGCCGACAAGGTCGGCATCGAACCGGCGGCCCTCACTCGGACGGTCGAGGAGTACAACCGCGCCGTCGTCCCGGGAATGCACTTCGACCACCGCGTGCTCGATGACTGTCACACAGATGGCCTCACACCACCCAAATCGCACTGGGCGCAGCAGCTGGAGAAGCCGCCCTTCTGCGCGGTGGTCATGCGGCCCGGCATCACGTTCACCTATATGGGGGTGGCCATAGAGCCGGACGCGCGGATCCGGCGGCAGGACGACACGCCGTTCGCGAACGTCTTCGCGGCCGGCGAGATCATGTCCGGGAACGTGCTGAGCACCGGCTACCTCGCCGGATTCGGCATGACGATCGGCACCGTGTGGGGCCGCCGGGCCGGAACGGAGGCCGCGCGCCATGCTCTCGGGAACTGACCCCGCCGCCGTCCCATCCCCGCCGCCGGTCGAGGGACGCACCAGGCTCCACCTTCTGGTCGAGGACGCCGTCCAGCAGCTGAACATCTGCAACGCCTGCCGCTACTGCGAAGGGCTCTGCGCGGTGTTCCCGGCCCTGGAGCGGCGCCGGGTGCTCGACGGCGGCGACATCAGCCAGATCGCCAACCTCTGCCACGACTGCCGGGCCTGCTTCGACGCGTGCATGTACACCGCGCCGCACGAGTTCGACCTCAACATCCCGAAGGTCCTCTCGGCGGTCCGGGTGGAGGACTACCGCCGCTACGTCTGGCCGCGCTCGGCGCCCCGGCTGCTGTCCGGCTGGCGCGGGATCGTCTCCTCGGCCGTCGCCTCGTGCGCGGTCGTCGCCGCGGTCGCCGCGGCGCACGCCGGCATCAGCGGCCTGACCGCGTACCACGAGACGCCGCAGTCGCCGTACGAGCTGATCCCGTACCCGGTGCTGTTGCTGCTGATCCTGCTGCCGGCGTGCTTCTCGGTGGTCGTCATGGCCGCGGCCGGGCGCGCCTACTGGCGCGAGATCGGCCCACCGCCGCGGCAACTGTCGTCCGGCGCCGTGCTCAGTGCCCTGCTCGACGGCCTGAGACTGCGATATCTGCGCGGCGGCGGCGTCGACTGCTACTACCCGGAGGACGAGCGCCCTTCACCAGCGCGCCGACGACTTCACATGCTTGTTGTCTACGGCTTCATGCTCTGTGTTGTGTCGACGGCGGCCGCGGGCGTGCTCCAGGACATCATGGGATCGCAGCCGCCTTATCCCTGGCTGTCGGTCCCGGTGATCAGCGGCACGGTCGGCGGCGTCGGGCTGCTCGCCGGCTGCGTGGGCCTGATCGAGCTCAAGCGCCGCTCGTCGCCGGTGACCAGCTTCGCCGCGATGACCGTCAAGGACTACGGATTCCTGTTCTCCCTGGCCTTCCTGGCGCTCTCGGGCATGCTGGTGCTGCTGACCCGGGACACTGCCGCCTTCGGCGTCATGTTCCTCGTGCACTTCGCCGCGGTCGCGATGACCTTCGGCGCCGCGCCCTACAGCAAGTTCGTGCACCTGATATTCCGGTACCTGGCCCTCGTGCGCGACCGCATCGAGGCGCAGCCGCCGGTGCGGGCGGGCGGATCGAAGTGACGGGGCAGTGACCTGTGAATCCACCATGTGATATACCGGCGCTTTCGACACTCTGAGAGGCGTGATCTCATTGACTCTGTTCCACCATTCTCACTACGATGTTGTATGCAGCCATCGACAGCGGTATGCATCGCTGCCTCGCGGTAATCGGAGGAGCGCGAGCCGATGATCGACATCCACCCCCACGTCATCTCGCGGGACACGGCCGGGTACCCGCTCGCCCCGCTCGGCGGCAAGCAGTCCGCCTGGTCGCAGGAGCGGCCCGCTGACACCGAGCAGCTGCTCGCGCAGATGGACCAGGCCGGCATCGAGCGCGCCGCGCTGGTCCAGGCGGCCACCGCCTACGGCAACGACAACAGCTATGTGGCCGACTCCGTCGACGCGCATCCCGACCGCTTCACCGGCGTGTGTACGGTGGACGTGATCGCCGAGGACGCGATCGCGAAGCTCGGGTACTGGCTCGAGGAGCGCGGCCTGTCCGGAGTGCGGCTGTTCACCTCCGGCTCGACCATGACCGGCCAGGCGGACTGGATGACCGACGAGGCGGCCCGGCCGGCCTGGGCCTACCTGGAGAAGCACCGGGTGCCGGTCAGCGTCCAGATGCGGCCGCCGGGGATCCCCCAGGTGCGCACGGTGCTGGAGGCCTTCCCGCAGCTGCGGATCGTGGTCGACAACGCCGCCCGGGTCGAGACCGCCGGCGGCCCGCCCTACCCCGCGGCCTCAGCGCTGTTCGACCTCGCGACCGCCGGCGAGGTCTATGTCAAGGTCACGACCAACACCCTGCGACGCGCGGAGAAGGAGGCCGGCGGCGCCGCGGCGTTCATGCGCGTGCTCTGCGACCGCATCGGCTCGCAGCGCGTCGCGTGGGGCTCGGACTACCCGGCCATGGACGGAGAGCTGAAGGACCTCGTCGCGTTCGGCGAACGGTGCACGGCTAGCCTGTC
The DNA here is from genome assembly GCA_036501535.1 of Actinocrinis sp. Classification (GTDB taxonomy): domain Bacteria; phylum Actinomycetota; class Actinomycetes; order Streptomycetales; family Catenulisporaceae; genus DASYAE01. The sequence continues at coordinate 5,204 of DASYAE010000093.1, forward strand.
GCCGGACGAGCGCGCCGACGTCTTCGGCGGTACCGCCGCACGGCTGTATCCGGCGCTGGCCGCCTAGCCGCCCGCCCATCCCGGCCTGATCAGAGAGGGAACAGATGCGCAAGCTGTCCATCGTGCTCGGCGACTATCCGCACACTGAGCCGCTGCGGGACGGACGGGTCACCAGCGACCTCATCGAACTCGAATTCGTCCACTACGACACGGTCAGCGACTCCTTCGACGCCATGGTGCAGGACCAGGCCTTCGACGTGGGCGAGATGGCCGTCGGCGCGTTCATGCAGGGGCGCGCCGCCGGCAAGCCGATCGCGCTGCTCCCGGTCGTCGCGGTCGGCGGGTTCCACCACGGGCGGCTCTTCTACTGGGCCGAGAGCGGACCGGTCGGCCCCGCCGACCTGGCCGGCAACGCGCTGGCGATCCGCTCCTACAGCCAGACCACCGGCCTGTGGATCCGCGGCATCCTCGAGGAGCAGTACGGGGTCGATCTCAGCGCACTGCGCTGGGTCACGCTGGAGGGCTCGCACGCCGCCGAGTACCACGACCCGCCGAACGTGACCCGGGCGCCGGAGGGCAGCACCCTGATGAGCCTGCTGCGAGGAGGGGACGTCGTCGCGGCCGCGCTGGGCCGGGCCGGCGCGCAGGGCACGGCGACCGTCATCGCCGACGTGCAGGACGCGGAGGACGCCTGGTTCAAGGCGAACCGGACGGTCGGCATCAACCACATGGTGTGCGTGAAGCAGGAGATCGCCGACGACGAGCAGCTCACGCTCGAGCTGTACCGGATGCTGTGCGCCGCGCACGAACTGGCCCTCGGCCCGCAGGATCAGCGCTCGATGCGCCCGGGCATCCCCGGCGTCGTGCGGGAGGGCGTGGACCGGGTCCGCCCGGCCCTGGAGATCGCGGCGCGCTACGCGACCCATCAGGGCCTCGTGTCCGAGCAGCCGGACGTCGATTCGCTGTTCCCGGCCTACCTGGTGCAGAAGGAGACCCGATGACCGAGCCGACACCGACTGAGCCAGCACAGACCGAGCCGACGCCGCTGACATTCGCCGTCGCACAGTACCCGCACACCCGGCAGCTCACGCAGGGTCCTGTCACAACCCGGTCCGGCCTGACCCTCGCGCCGGTCACCGTCAAACCCATCATCGCCGCCTTCCGCCGGATGATCCGCGACCTCGAGTTCGACGTCTGCGAGGTCGCCGTCACCACGTACCTGGTCGCCCGCGAGGCCGGCATCCCGATCATCGCGCTGCCGGTCTTCCTCAACCGCAAGTTCCATCACGGCGACGTCATGTGCCGCCCCGGCAGCGGCATCACCGGCCCCAAGGACCTCGAGGGCCGCAAGGTCGGCGTGCGGGCCTACTCGGTGACCACCGGCGCGTGGGTGCGCGGCATCCTGCACGAGCAGTTCGGCGTCGACCTCGACAGCATCACCTGGCTCGTCGACGACGAGGAGCACGTCGAGTCGCTTCAGCTGCCCGGCAACGTGCAGCACGTCGGCGCGGGCACCTCGGTCGCGCAGCTCTTCAACGAGGGCGGGATCGACGCGGCGCTCTCCGGCCGGGCCGGGATCGGCCGCACCGGCGCCCCGACCGAGGGCTGGGACCGCGCCCCCGCGACGAGCGCCGAGGCGTACCCGCTGTTCGAGAAGGCGGCGCAGCTGCAGCGCGACTGGTTCGCGCAGACCGGCTGCTACCCGATCCACGGCGTGCTGACCGTCAAGGCGGCCACCGTCGCCCGGCACCCGGAGCTCGTCGCAGACCTCTGGCAGCTGTTCACCGACGCCAAGGCCGACCTCCTGCGCCGGATCGAGGATCCCGCCGACACCGACGCGGACGTGGTCCGATACCGTGCGCAGCGTGACATCGTCGGGCCGGATCCGCTGCCCTTCGGCCTCGAGGCGAACCGCCCGAGCATCGAGGCGATCATCCGCTTCAGCCACGACCAGGGCCTGCTGGCCGGCCGGCCAGAGCCGGAGGCCGTGTTCGTCGCGGTGGACTGAGCACCTGCACTGAGATCCCGGTCCCTCCCCCCACCCTCACCTCAGGGACGTGCGCATGCGCTACATCGACATCCACACACACGTCATCTCGCCAGATACGGCGAAGTACCCGCTCGCACCGCTCGGCGGCGTCCAGTCCACCTGGTCCCGGGACCGGCCGACCACCGTCGAGCAGCTGCTCGCCGCGATGGACGACGCAGGGGTCGAACGTGCCGCGGTCGTCCAGGCCTCCACCGCCTACTCGTTCGACAACGGCTACCTCGCCGACAGCCTCGACGCGCACGGCGAGCGGCTGCGCGGCGTCGGCTCGATCGACTTCCTGGCCGACGACGCCGTGCAGAAGCTGGACTACTGGGTCGGCGAGCGCGGCCTGATCGGCCTGCGGCTGTTCTCCACCGGCAGCACGATGCCCGAGCAGGGCGACTGGCTCGACGACCCGCGCTGCGACCCGGCCTGGAAGTGGGCCGAGTCGCACGGGGTGCCGGTCTGCCTCCAGATGCAGTCCAGCGGCATCCCGCAGCTGGAGAACGTGCTGGCCCGCTTCCCCGGCCTGACCCTCGTGCTCGACCACGCGGCGCGCCCGGTGCTCGCCGGCGGCCCGCCCTACCCGCAGGCCGCCCAGCTGTTCGCGCTGAGCCGGTTCGAGCGGATCTTCCTGAAGATCTCCTCCAACACCTTCCTGCGCGCCGAGAAGGAGGAGGGTGGCATCAGTGGCCTGATCGACGCGCTGGTCGGCCGTTTCGGGGCGAGGCGGATCGCCTGGGGCACCAACTTCCCGGCCACCAAGGGCACCATGCCGGAACTCGTCGCCTATGCCGAGCGGTCGCTGGCGCACCTGTCCGAGGCGGACCGCCGGGAGATCTTCTCCGAGACCGCGCTGCGCATCTACCCGCAGCTCGCGAAGGCCGGGTGACTCCGGTGCGGATCGACATCCACGGCCACTACACCACCGCGCCGCCGCAGCTCGACGCCTTCCGCGGCCGGCAGCTGACCGACGTGAACAAGCCGCGCAAGCGGGCCATGAAGATCGGCGACGAGGAGATCACCGCGTCGCTGGCCGCCAACTTCCGGGCGATGGACGAGCGCGGCATCGACCTGGTGCTGTTCTCGCCGCGCGCCTCCGGCATGGGCCACGACTACGGCGACGTGCTGACCAGCCGGTACTGGACCGAGGTCAACAACGACCTGATCCACCGGGTCTGCCAGCTGCACCCGGACCGGTTCGCCCCGGTCTGCCAGCTGCCGCAGAGCCCGCTGGCCCCGCCCGAGGCATGGCTGCCCGAACTCGAGCGCTGCGTCACCGAGCTCGGCTTCGTGGGCTGCAACATCAACCCCGACATCTCCGGCGGCCTGCAGCCGTTCACCCCCTCGGTCGCGGACGAGTACTGGTACCCGCTGTGGGAGAAGATGGTCGAGCTCGACGTCCCCGGCATGCTGCACGCCAGCTCGACGCGTAACCCTGCGATGCATCTGAACGGCTCGCACTACCTGGCCTGGGACCACGCGGTCGTGGTGGAGCTGGCCGCCTCCCGGGTCTTCGAGGACTTCCCGCAGCTCAAGCTGATCGTGCCGCACGGCGGCGGGGGAGTGCCGTTCCAGTTCAACCGGCACCGCGCGCTGCACATCGCGCAGAAGGACGCGCCGTTCGAGGACGCGGTCCGGCGCATCCACTTCGACACCTCGGTCTACGACCCGGACTCGCTGGAGATGATGATCCGCAAGGTCGGCAGCGCCAACGTGCTGTTCGGCACCGAGATGTTCGGCACCGCCAAGGGCGCGGACCCGGCCACCGGCCGCGGCTTCGACGACGTCGGCGGGATGCTCGACGAGCTTGCGAAGTCCGGCGCGGTCACGTCGCAGGACCTTGAGGCCATCTACTCGGGCAACGCGCTACGCCTCTTCCCGCGGCTGGCCGAGCGATGGGCCCGCACGAACGAGGAGGTAGGTGTCTGATGACGCAGTATCAGTCAGGTTTTGGTCCGCGCGTCGTGCGCAAGATCGAGCGCGCCGACGCCCAGACCGCCGCCGCGCTCGGCGAGCTGGGCGTGGCGACCGTGCACGAGGCCTACCGCAGGCGCGGGCTGCTGCACGGGATCACGGCCGCCGTGCCGGGGACCCGGTTCGCCGGCCCCGCCGTCACCTGCCTCAACTATCCCGGCGACAACCTGATGCTGCACGCCGCCATCGAGGTCTGCCGCCCCGGCGACGTGCTGGTGGTCGCGGTGACGGCGCCCTCGCTGCACGGGATGCTCGGCGAGCTGGTCGCCACGTGCTGCAGGGCGCGCGGCATCGTCGGGGTCGTGCTCGACTCGGCCGTGCGCGACGTCGACGAGCTGCGGGCGATGCAGTACCCGGTCTTCAGCCGCGGCATCACCGCGCAGGGCACGACCAAAGCAGGCCTCGGCTGGGTCAACACCCCGGTCAGCTGCGCGGGCGCCGTCGTTTTCCCGGGCGACGTCGTGATCGGCGACAGCGACGGCGTCGTGGTCGTCGAACGCGAGGCCGCGCAGGAGACGCTGGAGGCCGCGCGCAAGCGGGCCGACCGGGAGCGGGACGTGCGCAAGAAGTACGAGGAAGGCGCGCTGACGCTCGACATGGGCACCATGCGCGACACGCTGGCGAAGGGGCGCGTCGAATATGTCGACGACTGATTCCCCGCCCGGCGGCGGCGTCCGCATCGGCGTGGCGCTGCCCCAGGTCTTCTCCGACGGCCGGCCGGATCCGCAGATGATCGCGGACTACGCAGCCCGCGCGGAAAGCCTCGGCATCGACTCGCTCTGGGTGCAGTCGCAGCTGATCGGCCAGGCCGCCGTGCTCGACCCGATCACCCTGCTCGCCTTCGCGGCCGCGGCGACCGAGCGGATCAGGCTCGGCGCGTCGGTGCTGATCGCCCCGGAGTACCACCCGGTCCAGCTGGCCAAGCAGCTCTCCTCGCTGGACCGGCTCAGCGCCGGGCGGCTCACGGTCGGGCTGGGCACCGGCTCGCCCAACTCGACCTACGAGATCAAGGGCCTTCCGCGGGACCGGGCGGTGCGCCGGCTGGTCGAGTGCATCGAGGTCATGCGCGCGCTGTGGACCGAGCCGCAGGCCTCGTACGAGGGCGACTTCTACGCCGTGGACGCCCTGCCGATGGAGCCGAAGCCGGTGCAGCGGCCCGGCCCGCCGCTCTGGCTCGGCGGCCGCAGCGAGAACGCGCTGCGCCGCGCCGCGCGCTACGGCTCCGGCTGGATGGGGCCGGGCGCCTCGACCATGGAGATGTTCCGCAGCCAGGTCGCCGAACTGCGCGGGTTCCTGGACGAAGCCGGGCGCGGCGACGCCCCGTTCACCATCGCCAAGCGGCTTTACGTCGCCGTCGAGGAGAGCGAGGCGGCGGCGCGCGAGCGGATGCGTACGCGGTTGCAGCGCTACGGCCACCAGCACGGCCAGGCCGAACAGGTCGCCGTCTACGGCACATCGGCGCAGGTGGCCGACGGCCTTGCCGCGGCCGCCGGATTCCTCGAATCGATCGAGGGCCCGGGGGACCGGCTGCTGATGCTCAGCCCGATCCACGATTTCCCCGGGCAGCTGGACGCGTTGGGCGACATTCTGCGCTCATCGGGAATTCTCGGTCGGCCTGTGCCGGCCGCCACGGGCGCGGCGCCGTCCGGATGACGCCTTTTCTGCGTGAAACGCTGAGGCCGCAAGCCCTTTGACCCCCTCGTGCCATTGACATGAGCACGTAGGCGCACCATAGTATACAGCGGTATACCCGCTGCAGTAGCGAGGCCGTGAGGGTCCCGGCCGCGGAAGACCCCCGGCAAGGAGGAAACGGTCCAGTGACCGGACTGCTCGACCAGAAGGCGACTCCCGAGGGCCTCGACTCGATCCTCGAGCTGGAGTCGATCACCAAGTCCTTCCAGCTCGGCGCCCAGGAGGTCGTCGCCGTCGACGACGTGTCGCTGGACATCGCGGCCGGCGAGGTGGTCGCGCTCATCGGCCCCAGCGGATGCGGCAAGACCACGATCATGCGCATGTGCGCCGGCTTCGACTTCCCCACCGAGGGGCGGGCCGTGTTCGAGGGCGGGCCGATCGACCGGGTCAACACCGGCGTCGGCTACCTGACCCAGGAGGCGGACCTCTTCCCCTGGATGACCCTGGCCCAGAACGTCGAGTTCCCGCTGCGCATACTCGGCGTCCCCAAAGCCGAGCGGGACCGGAGGGTCGCCGCGTACCTGGAGCTGGTGGGCCTGTCAGGCTTCGAAGACCATTATCCCCGGCAGCTGTCCGGCGGCATGCGCCAGCGCGGCGCGCTGGCCCGCACGATGATCTACGAGCCGAACCTCATCCTCATGGACGAGCCGTTCGCCAGCCTCGACACCCCGACCCGGCTCATGCTGCACGACGAGCTGCTGCGGCTGCTCGCCGAGCGCCCGAAGACCGTGGTGCTGGTGACGCACGACATCACCGAGGCGATCGCGCTGGCCGACCGGGTCGTGGTGATCGGCCGGCGGCCCGGGCGGGTCAAGGCGATCATCGACATCGACCTGCCCCGCCCGCGCACCAGCACCGGCATCGTGAACCTGGAAGGCTACAAGGACGTTTACAACCGGGTCTGGGCGGGCCTGCAGCGCGAGTTCGTCGAGGGCGACGACACCGACGGCGCCGCCGTGCGCCGCGAGCTGCCGCCGCCGCTCGGCGCGCCGCGCAAGCGCCGGGACCGCCCGGCCGCCGACCGGCGCAGCCCGGACGAGCGCGCCTCCCCGGCCCCGACCGCCTCGGCGGCCGCCTTCAAGCCGTCCGACAAGGACGCGACGACGGCCCGGCGCAGACCGCGCCGCCGGCTGACCGACTCGGCGGTGTTCATCGCCTCCTGCCGGCTGCTGTTCGTCGCGGCGGTGCTCGGGCTCTGGCAGCTGCTGTCCTCGACCAAGGTGCTCTCCCCGCTGCTGTTCAGCGCCCCCTCCGGGGTGTTCTCCGCGCTGTGGGACCTGATCAAGGGCGACACGGTGTTCGGCACCACGGTCTACACCAACCTGGCCACCACGCTGCAGGAGATGGCGCTCGGCTACGTCGTCGGCGCCGCGGCGGGCGTGCTGTGCGGGTTCGTGCTCGGCCGCACCCAGTGGCTGGCCCGGGTGTTCGAGCCGCTGATCCTGGCCGCCTACTCGGTGCCGAAGGTGGCGCTCGCACCGGTCTTCATCGTGCTGCTGGGCATCGGCACCCGGTCGAAGGTCGCCATCGTCGGCCTCGAGCTGTTCTTCATCGTGTTCTTCAACGCCTTCGTCGGCGTGCGCGACGTCAAGGAGGACTTCGTCCGGCAGGCCGCGATCAACGGCGCCGGCCGGCTGTCCATCCTGCGCAACGTCATCCTGCCCAGCGCGCTGCCCTCGATCATGATGGGCCTCAAGCTCGGCGTGCCGTTCGCCATGATCGGCGCGGTCATCGGCGAGTTCATCGCCGCCAGCAACGGCCTCGGCTGGTTCGTCATCAACGCCGCGAACAACTTCGACAGCGCTCAGCTGTTCGCCGGCCTCATCGTGCTCCTGATCGTCGTCTGGGTCCTCAGCCAGGCGATGCAGGTGGTCGAGCGGGTCGCGGTGCCCTGGACGGGCACGCGGCAGCGCTCCGCGCGCAGCCGGCCCGCCGGCCGCTGACCGCCCGCGATCCGGGCGGCGCGCCGG
>DASYAE010000094.1:0-16890 GCA_036501535.1 Actinocrinis sp.
ACGGCCTCGGGAATGCCCGACCTGCGCTCTGTGCCGCTGGCCGAGCTGGCCGCGGCCGACCTGCGGGCGCTGAGGCGGATCGTGCCCTCGCCGTCGCGGCCGAGGGTGCCCGTCGCGGCGTTCCAGTCGGACATCTAGCCCGGCGCGCACCGAAAGGCACGGTGGTCCCATCCATGAGCAGCGCTCCCCTTCCGTTCCGTCAGTTCGTGGTGAAGGTGCACAGCAGGTGCGATCTGGCCTGCGACCACTGCTACATATACGAGTTCGCGGACCAGAGCTGGAGGGCGCGCCCGAAAGTCCTTTCCGTCGAGACCGCGGCCCTGATCGGGGCGCGGATCGCCGAGCATGCTCAGGAACACGGCTTGGAGCGGGTCACCGTGGTGTTACACGGGGGGGAACCACTGCTGGCCGGTCCGCAGCAACTCGACGCGATCGCCGCCGAGCTGCACGGCGCACTCGACGGCGTCACGACGCTCGACCTGCGCCTGCACACCAACGCGGTGACGCTGGACGAGCGCTTCTGCCGGGTCTTCGACGCGCACGGCATCAAGGTGGGGGTCAGCCTTGACGGCGACGCCGAGGCCAACGACCGGCACCGCCGCTACGCCGACGGACGCAGCAGCCACCAGCAGGTGCGCCAGGCGCTGGCCCTGCTGCGCCGCCCTGAGCACCGGCACCTGTACGCCGGGATCCTGTGCACCGTCGACATCGCCAACGACCCGATCGAGGTCTACCAGGCGCTGGTGGCCGAGCAGCCGCCGCGCACCGACCTGCTTCTTCCGCACGCCACCTGGGACGCGCCGCCCAAGCGCCCGCACGATCCAGCCACCGGCGCGCCGAACCCGACCGCGTACGCCGACTGGCTCATCTGCATCTATGACCGCTGGACCGCCGACGGTCGCCCGATCGGCCTGCGCCTGTTCGAGTCCGTCGAATCCACCCTGGCGGGCGGTCCGCCGCTGACCGAGGCGCTGGGCCTGGCCCCCAGCGACCTGCTGACCATCGAGACCGACGGCGAGATCGAGCAGGTCGACACCCTGCGCATCTCGTTCGACCGCGCCCCCGCCACCGGCCTGCACATCGCGAGCGACGCGCTGGACGCCGCCGCCGAGAGCCCCGGCGTGCGGGCCCGGCAGCAGGGCGCGGCAGGGCTCTGCGCGCAGTGCCGGGCCTGCCCGGCGCTGCAGAGCTGCGGCGGCGGCTACTACCCGCACCGCTACCGCAGCGAGAACGGCTTTGACAACCCGTCAGTCTTCTGCGCCGACCTGCTCAAACTCGTCGGCCACATCACGGAGAGCAGGCGCCGCACGGTGACCGCGCCAGCGCACGACGGCCACACCCTCGCCCCCGCCCTGTTCGACGAGCTGGCGTCCGGCTTCGGCGGCGCGGCCGCCGTGCGCGCGCTCGCGGCGGCGCAGGACAGCATCAACCGTGCGCTGCTCGCCGAGGCGGGGCAGCGGGCGCTGGCCGAGTCACCCTCCCTGCGGCCGGCCTGGAACCTGCTGGTGCGGCTCGACCGGGAGGGGCCGGCCGAGGCGCTGGCGCAGACGCTGGCCAACCCGTACTTCCGGTCCTGGGCGGTGCAACTGCTCGACGGCGGGCCGGACCGGGCCGGCGCCGGGCACCTGGCCGGGATCGCGCTGGCGGCGGCGGCGCGGGCGGGGGCCGAGGCCGAGCTGGCCGTCCCGGTCGTGGACGGCGCGGCGGCCGTCCCCGGGCACGGCCGCTTCGTCGCAGCCGGCGCAGATCACACGGTGACTGTCGCGACGAAGGACGGCGAACTGCTGGCGGACCCCGCCCGCGCGCGCTGGGAGCCGACCCGGATCGTGTCCTGCGACGACGCGACGGTGCTGATCGAGGACACCGACCCCGAGCGCGACGCGCACCACTATCCGGTCCTGCCGAGGCTCGCCGAGTCGGACTACCTCGAATGGAGCCTGGCGATAAGCGCCGCATGGAAGGCGATCGGCATCGACCATGCGGCCCACGCGCCCGGGCTGGCCGCCGGCCTGCGCGCGGTCACCCCGCTGGCCCCGGCCGGCGGCGGCGCGGAGATCAGCGCCACCGCCCGGCACGCGTTCGGCGCGGTCGCCGCGGCGATGCCGCGCTCGCCGGAACTGCTGGCGCTGCTGCTGATGCACGAGTTCCAGCACTCGAAGATGGGTGCCGTGCTCGACCTCTACGACCTCTACGACGAGTCCGACCGGCGCCGCTTCTACGCGCCCTGGCGCCCGGACCCGCGGCCGCTCGAGGGCCTGTTGCAGGGCACGTACGCGCACATCGCGGTCACCGACTTCTGGCGGGTCCGGCGCACCGTGGCCGTCTCGGCCGAGGAGGCGCGCGAGGCCGAGACGCATTTCGTGCGCTGGCGCGGGCTGACCGCGGAGGCGATCGAAGTGCTGGCCGGCTCGGGCTCGCTGACCGCGCTGGGCCTGCGGTTCGCGGAAGGGATGCGCCGCACCGTCGCGCCGTGGCTGGAGGAGGCCGTGGACCCCGCGGCGCAGCGCACGGCCGAGCCGGCCCGGCGGCGGCACCGGGACCAGTTCGAGGCGGATCAGCGCAACGACGCAGCAGTCTGACATGTCGGGACGCGGCTGGGCCGGCCCCGGGGACGGGCCGGCGCCTTGCTGGACCCGGGCCAAGCTGGCGGAGGACCTGGCCGGGCTCGGGCTGGTGCCGACCGAGGACGTGCTCGTGCACTGCTCGCTGCGCAGCATCGGCCGGCTGGAGCACGGTCCGCGCACGCTGCTCGAAGCGCTCGGCGACGTGCTCGGGCCGGCCTCGACGGTGGCGGTGCCGACGCAGACCACGTACAACTCGTGGAGCTCTCCGGACCACCGCCGCAGCACCCGCGGCATAACGGCCGGCGAGCTGTCCGAATACCTCGGCGCGCTGCCCGGCTTCGACCCGGACGCGACGCCATCGCAGGGCATGGGTGCGTTCGCCGAGTACGTGCGGACCCGGCCGGGCGCCTGCCGCAGCACGCACCCGCAGACCTCGTTCGCCGCGCTCGGCCCGGCCGCCGCCGAGATCGCCCGGCCGCACCCGCTCGCCAGCCACCTCGGCGAGGACTCGCCGCTGGGCCGCCTGCACGCGCGCGGCGCCCGGACGCTGCTGCTCGGCGTCGGCTTCGACCGGGCGACCGTCTTCCACCTGGCCGAGTACTGGCCGGGCCGGCGCCGGCGCGCCTACCACGCGAAGATCGGCGACCCGGGCGGCGGCGGTGCGGACGGTTCTGCCGCCGCCTGGGTGCGCTTCGAGGGCATCGAGCTCAACGACTCCGACTTCGGCACGCTCGGCGAGCACATGGTCAAGCAGGAGTGGGTGCGCACCGGCCCGGTCGGGTCAGCCCCCTGCTACTACTTCCCGATGCCGGAGGCGGTGGAGTTCGCCCGCGGCTGGTTCGCTCAGCACCGGCTCGGCTTCCCCTCGCCGAGCCGGGCGCGGCGCGGCCCGCTCGACGATCGGCTCCGCCTCGAGGCCTGACGGCCGTGTCGTCATCGTCACGCGTCGCGCTTGACGAGCAGCCAGCCGGCGACGGCGAGCAGGAGCGCCGTCCACAGCCCGAAGACGGCGAAGCCCTCCCAGGCCGACAGGACCTGCCCGGCGGTCGGGCTCGGATCCAGCAGTTGGGCGCCGGCGCTGCTGGGCAGGTAGCCCGAGACGTGGGCGCCCCAGCTGCCGGGCAGCAGTCCGGCCAGCGGGTCGACGACGATGATCAGGGCGACGGTGGCGGTGATCGCGCCCGCCGTGTGTCTGACGATCTGGCCGACGGCCAGCGAGAGCAGTCCCAGGACGGCGAGGTAGAGGCCGACGCCGATCACGGCGCGCAGCACGTCGCGGTCGGTCAGGGCGACGGAGACGTGGGACTTGAGCAGCGCGCCGCCGATCGCGAAGACACAGAAGCTGAGCGCCTCCCCGACCAGGAAGACCAGGACGGCGAACGCGGCGCACTTGGCGGCCAGCATGCGCAGCCGGTGCGGCGAGGCGAGCAGCGTCGAGCGGATCATGCCGGTGGAGTACTCGTTGGCGGCCGCCAAGACGCCGAGCACGCAGATCGCCAGCTGCCCGAAGATGAGCCCTGAGCCGAGGAGCGTCGGGACCGGGTCGGCGAGCAGTATCGCGTGCGCACCGCTGTTCTTGCGCTGCGCACTGGCCCAGGTCGCCGCCGTCACCGACAGGATCAGGACCGTGAAACCGACGCTGACCGCGACCAGCGCGACGAGGGACCAGACGGTCGACCGCACGGTGCGCAGCTTGGTCCACTCGCTGATCAGCAACCGGCCGAAGGTGGAGTGTCCTGTGCCGGCCGGGGCGGGGGCCGGGGCCGCTCCCGTGGCCCGGCCGCCCGGGTGGCCGTCGGTCGCAGCGGTCGTATCTGGGGAGAGGTCGGCAGTGCTCATCGGCTCGCCTGCGTCGCTGTGGGCGCGGGCGCCTGCTGGTGGAACTGGACGAGTTCCCTGGTCGTCTCCATGAACGCCTCCTCCAACGTTGCACGCTGCGGGCCCAGCTCGTGCAGCGCGATCCCGCGGGCGGCCGCCGCCTGCCCGATCTCGGCCGCCTCTCTGTCGTCGACCAGCAGCGCGCCGTCCTGCTGGACGGTGACCGCGGCGCCGTCTGCGCGCAGGACATCGGCCAACTCGTCCGCGCGCGGGGCGCGTACCAGGACCAGCCGCCGGGAGAAACGGGCGATGAACTCGTCCGTCGGGCAGTCGGCGATCAGCCTGCCGCGGCCGATGACCACGACATGCTCCGCGGTCACCGCCATCTCGTTCATCAGGTGTGAGGAGACGAAGACCGTGCGGCCCTCGGCGGCCACTGACTTGAGCAGGGTGCGTATCCACACCACGCCCTCGGGGTCGAGGCCGTTGACCGGTTCGTCCAGCAGCAACAGGCGCGGATCGGCCAGCAGCGCGGCCGCGATCCCGAGACGCTGCCCCATGCCCAGGGAGAACCCCCGGGTGCGCTTGTCCGCCACGCCCGCGAGCCCCACCATGTCAAGCACCTGCGTGACGCGGGTCTTCGGGACGCCCTGGGTCTGCGCGAGGTAGAGCAGGTGGTGGTAGGCGCTGCGGCCGGGGTGGACCGCCCTGGCCTCCAGCAGCGCACCCACATGGCGCAACGGGTCGGCCAGGTCGCGGTAGGGTTTGCCGTCGATCAGGGCACTGCCGGACGTCGGCCGGTCCAGGCCCAGGATCAAGCGCATGGTCGTGGACTTGCCGGCTCCGTTCGGCCCGAGGAATCCGGTGATCCGCCCGGGCTGCACGGTGAAGCTGAGATGGTCCACCGCGAGGGTCTCGCCATACCGCTTCATCAGGTCTCGTACTTCGATCATCGTGTCAACCGCCGCATTCTTCGCCACCATCACCGCTGGTCGAAGGCACCACAAAGCGCCTCGGCACCGAATTCCCCGATGCCGGGCCAGTGTGCGGTCTTCCCTTGGGGCAGGGTCAAGACGGCTGCGAAGAGCCTCTATGCGGGTGTTACGGCGGCGCTGGTCATCCCTCGAGGCGCGGCGTGGCCCTCTCGACGATCAGCTTCGCCTCGGTCCCTGACGGCAGCGTGCCGAAGGTCGCGCCGCCCGCACCGGCCAGCCGCGAGGCGCAGAAGGCGTCGGCGACCGCGTGCGGCGCGAACCGCAGCAGCAGCGAGCCCTGCAGCAGCACGGCCAGGCGCTCGACGACGCGGCGGGCGCCGAACTCGGCCTCCTGGGGGTCCGTCAGGCCGGCGAAGGCGTCGCGGGCCCCGGCCAGCGCCGCGTCGAAGCGCGGGTCCGCGCCGGACGCCCGGGCGGCCTCCGCGAACAGCGCCTCGGCCGACTCCGGCTCGCGCAGCGCCGCGCGCAGCACGTCGAGGGCATTGACGTTGCCGGAGCCCTCCCAGACCGAGTTGACCGGCGCCTCGCGCAGCAGCCGGGGCATGCCGGACTCCTCGACGTAGCCGTTGCCGCCGAGGCATTCGAGGGCCTCGGCGGCCACGGCGATCGCGCGTTTGGTGACCCAGTACTTGCCCACGGCCACGGCGATCCGGCGGAACGCGCGCTCGGCCGGGTCGGCGGCGTCGAAGGCGGCGGCCAGGCGGATGCCGAGGGCGGTCGCGGCCTCGGACTCGACGGCGAGGTCGGCCAGCACGTTCTGCATCAGGGGCTTGTCGATCAGCGTCGAGCCGAAGGCGCTGCGGTGCGCCGCGTGGTGCGCCGCCTCGGCCACCGCCCGGCGCATGATGGCGGCCGAGCCGAGCACGCAGTCCAGCCGGGTCATCGAGACCATCTCGATGATGGTCGGCACGCCGCGCCCCTCGGGGCCGATCCGGCGCGCCCAGGTGCCGTCGAACTCGACTTCGGCCGAGGCGTTGGACCGGTTGCCCAGCTTGTCCTTCAGCCGCTGCAGCCGGAACGGGTTGCGCGTCCCGTCCGGCAGCACCCGCGGGACGGCGAAGCAGGTCAGGCCGCCGGGCGCCTGCGCGAGCACGAGGAACAGGTCGCTCATCGGGGCCGAGCAGAACCACTTGTGGCCGCGCAGCAGGAACTCGCCCTCGGCGCCGAGCGGCGCGGCCGCCGTGACGTTGGCGCGCACGTCCGACCCGCCCTGCCTCTCGGTCATCGCCATGCCGGCGATCAGCCCGGCCTTGGCCGCCGCGGGCCGCAGCCCGAAGTCGTAGACCACCGAGGTCAGGCCCGGCTCCCAGGGCGAGGCGGCCTCCGGGTCGGCGCGCAGCGCGGCGACCGCGGCGTAGCTCATCGAGACCGGGCAGCAGTGCCCGAACTCGGCGCCGCCCCAGAGCATGAACCCGGCGGCGCGGGTCACGTGCGCGGCCGGCCCCGCGTCCCAGGCCGCGCCGGCCAGCCCGTGCGAGACCGCGACCTGCATGAGCCGGTGCCAGGCCGGGTGGAACTCGACCTCGTCGATGCGGGTGCCGTACCGGTCGTGCGTGCGCAGGACCGGCGTCGAGGCGTTCGCCTGGTCGGCCCAGTGCCGGGTCTGCGCGGAGCCGGCCAGCCGGCCGAGCTGCGCCAGCCCGTCCAGCGGCCCCCGGCCGCCGTGCCGCTCCACCGCCTCCACCAGAGCCTCGTCGGCGGTGAACGGGTTGTAGTCGACGAGCGGGGGCGCCTGGTTCGGCGCCGGGTCGTATCCGCCCGCGGCGGGCGGGCTGCCGAGGGTTTGCATCAGCCCAGTCTGACAACCCCGCGCGACCGCCGCCAGGTGCGGTAGTGCGCCCTTTCCAATCGCTGATGTTTCGTCTAGTAGTGATAGATAAACGCGGGGCTCCCGCACCGCGACGCTGGGGAGGATGGCCGAATGGGTCCTGCGGCGCAGGAGGATGCCGCGCCGGCACCGCAGTACGGCCCGTGCTTCTACCTCAGTTACGCGCACGCGACCGATCCCGGCGATCCGTCCGGCGGCGCGCGGGCCGGCTACTGGGTGCGCGAATTCTTCAAGGACCTCTGCGCGGAGCTGTGCCGGATCGATCCGCGCTGGTACGGCGGCGAGGGGCCGGGTTTCATCGACTGGGACGTGCCGCTCGGGGCGCGCTGGGACCGGCTGGTGGCGCAGAAGCTGGCCGGCTGCCGGGTGTTCGTCCCGCTCTACAGCCCGGAGTACTTCAACCGGGAGGTCTGCGGCCGGGAGTGGACCGTGTTCCGCGACCGGCAGGCGGACCACCTGCGGCGCACCGCCTGGCTCGCCGACGCGATCGTGCCGGTGCTGTGGCAGCCGGTCTCCGACCCGATGCGGCCGGTGCAGTCCCGCGAGGTCTCGCTCGCCTCCTACGGCGGCAGCAGCCGGTATCTGCAGCGCGGGATCTACGAGCTGATCCGGCTCGACCGGGACGGCGAATACGCGAAGGTGATCCGGGACCTGGCCGCGGACGTGGACCGCAGGGCGCGCGACGCGGCGCCGGTGCCGGCCCGCGCCGCGGACTTCTCCCGGGTCAGGCCGCTGTTCGGGATGCGCGCCGAATCGGGCTCGCACCGGCTGCCGCTGTACATAAGCATCGCCGCCCCCGACGTGCGCACCCTGCCGCCTGGCCGCGACCGCGACTACTACGGCGACCATTCGGCCGACTGGAACCCCTATCACCCGAACAGCCTGCAGTCGATGTGCGAGTGGGCGGCTCACTCGGTACGCGAACTCGGCTACGAGCCGGTCGCCGGGGCGCTGGTGCGCGAGTCGCCGGAGCTGCGGCCGGCCCGGCGCTACGCCCCCGGCGGGCACGGGGGCCTCGACCCGGACGGCCCGGGGCTGGTCCTGGTCGATCCCTGGGTCACCCACACCCAGCTCTCCCGGCGCAACGTCTCCGAGCTCGACCAGCGCCGCAAACCCTGGGTCAGGGTGCTGATCCCGTGGAACGCGGAGGACCGGCAGACCATGGACAACGAGCTGATGCTGACCGGCCGGCTGCAGCAGGCCATGCCGTGGAGCCTGCAGGCCTGGCGCAGCAGCTGCCCGCACGGCCTGGAGCACCTGCGCAACCTCGACGAGTTCGAACGGGCCCTGCCGCTCGTGGTGGAGCGCGCGCGAAAGCACTACATCAACGCGTCGTACCGGTCCGACCAGCCGCTCGGCGGCTTCAAGCCGCGGCCCCGGCTGAGCCAGGGGGACACCGGGGCGGCCGACCGGCGGCCTACCGAGGAGGTCTGACATGTCCGGATCGGGCGGAAGGCACGGCGGACAGGTCGTCACGTTCTACTCCTACAAGGGCGGCACCGGCCGCACGATGGCGCTGGCCAACGTCGCCTGGATCCTGGCCGCGAACGGCAAGCACGTGCTGATCGTGGACTGGGACCTGGAGTCGCCGGGCCTGCACCGGTACTTCCCGCAGTCGGTGCTGCCGGCCGAGTCGCTCGGCGACACCAAGGGCGTGATCGACATGGTGCGCGAGTTCGAGTACGCGGCCACCCTCGACGAGCCGGGCCGGCCGCTGCACTGGCAGCGCGAGTACGCCCGGATCCACGACCACGCCATCCGGCTGCGCTGGCCGTTCTCCGGCGGCGGGTACATCCACTTCCTGTCCGCGGGGCTGCAGAACAACAACTACTCGGCCGCGGTGGCCAGCCGGGACTGGGACAAGTTCTACGAGGACCTCGGCGGCGGCGACCTGTTCGACGCGATGCGCGAGGACATGAAGGAGAACTACGACTTCGCGTTCGTCGACAGCCGCACGGGGCTGAGCGACGTCGCCGACATCTGCACCCTGCACCTGCCGGACGTGCTGGTCAACTGCTTCACCCTGAACAACCAGAACATCGACGGCGCGGCGCGGGTGGCGCGCACCGTGGCCGGCCAGAGCAACGACCACGTCATCAGGATCCTGCCGGTGCCGATGCGGGTCGACGACGCGGAGAAGGACAAGGCGGACGCGGGCCGGGCGGCGGCCCGGGCCCAGTTCGGCGACCTGGTCGGCGACGGCGACCCGGGGCAGGCCTCGCGCTACTGGGGCTCGGTCGAGGTGCCCTACCAGGCTTTCTACAACTACGAGGAGACGCTGGCGGTCTTCGGCGACCAGCCCGGCCTGCCCGGCTCGCTGCTGGCCGCCTACGAGCGGCTGACCTCGGCGCTGACCGACGGCGAGGTCAGCGTACTGCCGGCGATGACCGACACCGAGCGCAAGGTGCTGCTGGACGAGGTCTCCCGGCGCCGGCTGCCCGCGCCGGACGAGGTCACCGTGCTGTACCTGGCGCAGGACCGGATGTGGGCGGACTGGGTGGAGTCGGCGCTGCGCCAGGTCGGCGTGCGCTCGGGCATCGCCGCGCTGCGCGCCGCCCAGGGGCCGCAGCCGCCGGACGGCGGGTACGCCGACCGCGTGATCGCCGTGATGTCCGCGGACTTCCAGCGGGACCGGCAGGCGATGGCGACCGCGCGCACGCTGGCCGACACCGGCCGGCTCGTCGCCGTCGCGGTCTCCGAGATGCGCCTCGAGGCGCGCCTGTCCAACACCCCGACGGTCGAGCTCGCCGGCCTCGCCGAGCGGGACGCTTTCAGCTCCCTGCTGCGCGGGCTGGGCCTCGGCGACACCGATCCGGTGGGCCTGCCGACCGGCTCCGGCGCCCGGTTCCCCTCGATCACGCCGCGGGTCTGGGGCAACGTGCCGGCCCGCAACGCCTCGTTCACCGGCCGCGACTCGATGATGGAGCGGCTGCGCGACCAGGTGGTCGGCGGCTCGCCCGCGGTGATCCTGCCGGTCGCCCTGCACGGCCTCGGCGGCGTCGGCAAGACCCAGCTCGCGCTCGAGTACGCGCACCGGTTCAAGGCCGACTACGACCTGGTCTGGTGGGTCAACGCGGAGGACCCGGCGTTCATCAACACCGCGATGTCCGACCTCGCCTCGCGGCTCGGCCTGGGCAGCAGCGAGAGCGTGCCGGAGACCGCGGCGGCGGCCCGCGACGCGCTGCGCCGCGGCGAGCCGTACGACCGCTGGCTGCTGGTCTTCGACAACGCGCGGGAGCCGGGCGAGCTGGCCGCGCACATGCCGGACCTGCCCGGCGGCGGCAACGGCCACATCCTGGTCACCTCGCGCATCCAGACCTGGGCGCACCAGGGCGCCGAGGCGCTGGAGGTGGACGTGTTCACCCGGGCCGAGACGGTCGAGCACCTGACCCGCGCGGTGCCGGGGCTCGGCGACGCGGAGGCCTCGGCGATCGGCGAGCTGGTCGGCGACCTGCCGCTGGCCGTGGAGACCGCGGCGGCGTGGCTGGCCAGCAGCGCGGTGCCGGCGAGCCAGTACCTCGAGGCGCTGGCCGCCGAGTCGACCCGGGTGCTGTCGCTGAACAAGCCGCAGGACTACCCGGAGACCGTCGCGGCCGCCTGGAACCTGGCCATCGGCCGGCTGCGGGAGCGCGAGCCGGCGGCCGGGCGGCTGCTGGAGCTGTGCGCGTTCATGAACCCGAACGCGATCTCGATCGAGCTGGTGCAGTCCGACCAGATGGCCGCCGCGCTGCGGCCGTACAACGAGTTCGTCACCGAGAAGATGGTCATCGGCAAGGTGACCCGGGAGGCGGTGCTGCTCTCCCTGATCAAGGCGGACCCGAACCAGAACGCGCTGGTCATGCACCGGCTGGTGCAGCAGGCGGTGCGCGACCAGCTGGACAACGACCAGCAGGAGTCCACCTCGCACGCGGTGCACGAGATCCTGGCCGGCGCCCGCCCCCCGTCCGGCGACATCGACGACCCGTCGACCTGGCCGCTGTACGCCAACATCTGGCCGCACCTGACCCCGTCCCGGGCGGTCGAGTGCCTGCAGGACCATGTCAGGCAGCTGCTGATCGACCGGGTGCGCTACCTGTGGAAGCGCGGCGAGTTCGACCAGGGGCTGGATCTGGGCCGGTCGCTGGAGTCGGCCTGGGAGGCCAACGTCGAGACGTACGGCCGGGAGACGGCGGGCGGCCTGTCGCTGTACCGGCAGCTGCTCAACCTGCGCACCCACGTCGCCAGCATCATGCGCTCGCAGGGCCGCTATCAGGAGTCGTACGACCTGGACCTGGCGGTGCTGGGGGACCAGAACCGGGTGCTGTTCCAGGGCCACCCGCACGCGCTGCTGACCGCCAGCTGCCTGGCCGCCGACCTGCGCGGGCTCGGCCGCTACGAGGAGTCGCTGGGCATGGAGCGGACCACGTACGAGGACCACAAGCGGGCCCTCGGCGAGGACCACTCGCGCACCCTGAGCGCGGCGAACAACCTGGCCATCTCGCTGCGCCTGGTCGGCGACTTCAGCAAGGCGCTGGAACTGGACGAGGACACGGTCAACCGGCGCCGCGTCGTCTCCGGCGACCGGCATCCCTACACCCTGGCGACCCGCTCGAACCTGGCCCGGGACCTGCGCGACACCGGCCAGTACACGCAGTCGGCGAACATCCTGCGCTCGATCCTGGACGATTTCCGCGAGGTGCTCGGCGAGAACGGCATCGAGACGCTGCGCGCGGCCAAGAGCCTGGCGGTGTCGCTGCGCAAGGCGGACCGGCTGGACGAGGCGCTGACGCTCAGCCAGCAGACCTACGAGCGCTACCAGCGCGAGTTCGGCCGGGAGAACCCGGACTCGCTGGCCTGCGCGGCGGCGGTGGCCGCGGACCTCTCCGCGATCGGCGACCAGGCCGGCGCGATCCGGATGGCGGAGGAGGTGCTCGAAAGCTACCGGCACAGCCTCGGCGAGCAGCACCCGTTCACCCTGTCCCTGGTCAACAACCTGGCGACCTACGTGCGCAAGCAGGGCGACCCGGACCGGGCCCGGACGCTGTGCGAGCAGGCCAGGGCGGGCCTGACCGCGCTGCTCGGCCCGGCGCACCACTACTCGCTGGCCGCGTCGGGCAACCTGGCCAACGCGCTGGCCGACGCGGACGAGCTGCCCAAGGCCGCGGAGCTGGAGCGGACCGTGGCCGACGGCTTCCGGGCCACGGTCGGGCTGCAGCACCCGGACACGCTGGCGGCCGAGAGCAACCGGCTGCTGACCATCGCGGCGCTCGGCGACACCGCCCGGGTGCTCTCCCAGCGCGAGCGGCTGCTGAACCTGGTGACGAACGCGCTGGGCGAGCACCACGGCAACGCGCTGGCGGTGCGGGAGGGCGTGCGGCTGGACTGGGACGTGGAGCCGCAGCCGGTGTGACCCGGCTGCGGCCCGGCGGCACTAAGGCTGCTGCCAGTCGGCGGGGTTCGTGCCGAACGAGGTCAGCTGGGTGATCGCCGTGTTGGCCAGACTCTGGCTGTACTGCGAGTGCACGAAAACCCCTACGTAGACGTCGATGCCGTTGAGAACGCTGAACGCCAGCTTGAGCGAAGGGGTGCCCTGAGAGGGCGGGATCACGGTGTCCTGCACGGTCGGCGCCGTAGAGCTTCCGGCCGGTTCCGAGGGCGTCGACGACGATGGGGACGTCGGCTGGGACGAAGACGTCGTCGGCGGTGATGTAGTCGTCCGCGCAGGCGGCGTGGTCGGCCGGGTTGCGGGCGTCGTCGACCCGGGCGCGGCGGCGGAAGAGCCGAACGGGTCGCGCTCCGGGACGCCGTTCGGTATCAGGCACCCGCTCTGATACGAGCCCAGCCAGGAGATCGTCGGGTAATCGCACTTGGTGCCGTTCTGCCGGGTCAGACCGGTGTCGCCGGCGAATCCCGTGATGATGAGCTGCTCGGCGCCCGGACCGGGGCCCAGATATCCGGAGATGCTGAACTCGAGGCCGCTGTCGTCCACCGGCTGTGTCAGCATTACGCTCTCGTTGCTGAGCCCGGCCGGGGCGCCGGAGGGTACGAGCGGGACTTTGAACGGTGTGGGGGTGGTGTCCGCCGTGGCGGCGATGTGCAGCAGGGTCGCCCCGTCCGCCTGCGGATCGTACAGTACGGCCCAGTATCCCGAGGCCGTCCTCCACACGATGGAGCCCTGCAGGACGACGGTCTGCAGTCCCGCGGTGTAGGAGTAGTACCAGACCGGGTTGCCATCGACGGTCCCGACCCGGGTCGGCTTCTCATCGGCCGGGACGCCCGCCACCGGCGCAGTGTTGGGCAGCACCTGGTCACCGTCGGCCGGGAGCAGCGTCAGCTGTGGCCCCGCGCCGATGGTCATGTTCCCCCACACCGCGGAGATCTCGGAAGAGTCGGTGTTGGCCAGATAGGTGTATGCCTTCGGGGGCTCCGGAAGCCACCCGAACCGCCCCGGAGCGAGCAACGAGGCGCCTCCCGTCGTGCCGGGCTGTGCCTGGCGGGCGCCGGGTAGCGTGGTGACCAGCAGCGCGGCGACCGCGACTGCTGCCGCCGCCGAAAGCGAACGTGTCGTACGGCGCCGGTGCAGCAGGTGGCGGCCGCGTCGCAGCAGCCGCTCGGCGTTCACGGCGGTGGGCGGAAGCGGGCCGTCGAAGACCTTGTCGAGCACGGCGGTCACGAACTCATCGTCCTGGGACATGGCGGAGTCCTCCTGTTCCGGTCTGGGGTGAGTGCGATGTCTCGAGGGCCTGGCGCAGTGCGGCCAGACCGCGCGAGGTCTGGCTCTTGACGGTTCCCGGCGAGCACGCCAGCAGCGCGGCGGTCTCCTCGATCGACAGGTCGCAGTAGAAGCGCAGCACGACGGCGGCGCGCTGGCGGGCCGGGACGGCGCCGAGGGCGGCCAGCACGTCGAGCGATCCGGCGTGGTCCACGTCGGGCGCCGCCGGATCCGCGGTGATCTCGTCGAGCTGTTCCCGGCGCAGGGTGATCGTCCGCCACCAGGGTGTTCTCTGCTCGCTGAGAAAGAGGTTGACCAGGATCGCCCGGACGTAGGCGTCGAAGTTGTCCGCCCGCCTCGCCTTGTCCCAGTTCAGGTAGAGCTTGAGGAACGCGGACTGGACCAGGTCGTCGGCCCGGTCCCAGTCGCGGCACAGCAGGACCGCGACGCGGCGCAGCCATGCGGTCCGGTTCTGCACGTACTCGGTGAAGTCGGCGTCGCGCTGGCGATTCGCCATGTGGTTCCCTCGTGTCCGTGATCGGCGTTTGGGCACCAAGAAGACAAGAGGTGTCCGGCCCGGGGTTGCACGGCCGGGGCAGGAATCGCAGGATCCGTCGTCAGCAGGCGTCCGAGTCGTCGGACGGGGGTTCCGCCGGCTGCTGCGCGCCGAGTAAGGCCTCGAGGGCGTCCAACCGGTGCGACCAGAAGTGCTCGTAGAAGCGCAGCCAGGCGGAGGCGGACCGCAGCGGGCCGGGATCCAGCCGGCACACGTGGCGCCGGCCGGTGACGGTGCGCCTGATCAGGCCGGCCCGCTCGAGCACCTGGACGTGCTTGGACGCCGCGGCCAGCGACATCGACAGCGGCTCGGCCAGCTGGCCGACGGTCAGCTCGCCGCCGGCGAGCCGGCCGAGCATGCCCCGGCGCGCCTCGCTGGCCAGCGCGTGGAACACCGCGTCCATGCCGATGCCAGTGCCAGTGCCGATACCCACGTCGATCGTCGCATCGGCAACCGCGTGACGCTCAACCATGTAGTTGAGCTTAGTCGTGTCGCCGCACGCTGTCACTCGTGCTTCAAACCGCGTTCCAGGGCGCTGAGAAAAGCCCGGCCGAAGTACCGGTCGGGCTCCATGACCGCCCCCTCGGCCCACTCGTTCCAGGACTTGACGAACATCATGCGCGGGCCCGGCTCGGCCCGCTCACGGCGTGCCGCGCGCCGGACCGCGGACTCGAAGACGTCCGGGTCGGGGCGGTGCAGGAGGATCCCGGACCGGCCGGAGCGCGGCGTGTTGTCGAACCCCGGCACCACGCAGGGGTGCCGGCGCACGGGCGCGCCGGGTGCGCCGGGCGCGTCGAGCAGCCAGTCGGCGTAGACGGCGTCGTAGCGGAAGGCCCTCGGGTTCTCGCGCAGCGGGACGCCGGGGAACAGCCGCTCCAGCTCGTGCCCGCGCGGGGGCGGGGCCGGGTTCCACACCGCCGCGTCGAGCGGCCGGTCCGCCTCGTGCAGCCAGCGGCCGTCGGCGTCGCCGACCAGGTAGAGGCCGGGCAGGCCCGCGTCCGCGGCCATCTGCCGCCAGAGCGCCGCCGCCTTGGGCAGGTCGGGGATGTCGCCCGGGCGGAAGAGGTAGAGCACCGGCCGGCCGCCGATCCTGAGGTACCGCGGGTCCAGGAAGTGCGGCAGCAGGGCGTTGAAATGGTCGGCGTGGTCCGCGTCCCCGGGGTAGCGCTGCTCCTGCAGCACCTCGTCGCCACGGCCGTGCCAGACCCCGGTCCAGCTCTGGTTCGCCCAGCCGAGGCAGTAGCGGTGCGGCAGCCCCGGGTCCGCCAGCAGGTCCGCGGCCGGCCGGGCCAGCAGCCGGCGGCCGCCGCCGAACCAGTAGTGCCAGTAGCAGAACGCCGTCACGCCGTACCGGGCCGCGAGCTCCCACTGCGCCCGGCGGGTCTCCGGGACGCGCAGGTCGTAGAACCCGAGGTCGGCGGGCAGGCGCGGCTGGAGGTGGCCGTCGAACAGCGGCCGGGCCGCCGCGGCGTGCGTCCACTCCGTGAAGCCGGGTCCCCACCAGCGGTCGTTCTCGGGTATCGGATGGAACTGCGGCAGGAAGAACGCCACGACCTCCAGCGGGAAGCCGCCGTCCATAGAGCCGACCCTCCAGGAAAAGATGCGACGGGTGAGCACCGACACAATGCACGGTGACGCCGAAACTTTCGTAAACTTTCGCCGGGAAAAGACGCGGGCCGGGAATTGCCCGCAGCGGCCGTCCGCTGCGCGACGGGTTTTGCGGAAAAGGGCCCGCGGCCGGGAACCGTGGACATTGCGCGACTTCACGGCCGACCGGCGGGGTATCGCAGAGCTAGTTTCTCAAGACTACGCAATACTATCCCAGAGTCCGGAGAAAAGTCGAGACATCCGTTCGGCGCCCGGCCATGGCGTCGGTGGTACTACGGCTGCGGTATCTCGATTTGCGATTCTCTATCCCTGTTCCGGTGTTCCCGCCTGCTCCTGCGCTTGCGCCGCCTGCGCCCGTTCTATCAAGGGCCCGTACATGTCCGGGTACCTCTCGTAGTCGAAGGGAGCCTCAGGGTTCGCACGGACCTGCGCGTCGAGCATCCCGGCCTCCGCGCCGACGAGGATCCGCCACGCCCCGGACCGCACCCCGTCCAGGATGGCGGACGCCGCCTGCGCCGCGGTGAACCCCGTGGCCTCGAACCGGTCCTTCAGCTGCGGGATCAGCCGGCGCAGGTCGTCGGGGCCGTAGTCCTCGGCCAGCAGGCCGGTCGCGATGAAAAAGGCCCGCCCGGCCTCGGGCAGCAGCTCCAGCAGCTCGGCGTCGGTGAGCTCGTCCCACGCGGGCTGGCCGAGGACGCGCCGGGAGTTGGCGCTGATATCGGTGATCACGACGCCCGGCATAGCCAGGACGACCCGGACCTGCGGCGCATTGGAGCGCAGGTCCTCGACGAGCGCCTCGGTGAAGCCCTTGATGGCGAACTGCGACGTGC
>DASYAE010000095.1:0-25124 GCA_036501535.1 Actinocrinis sp.
GAAGGCCGACGGACATGAAGCTTGACAGCGCGCACCGGCTGCGGCCAGAGTAGTCTTACTGTCGTAAGACAATAGGAAGAAGCTCCGGCAGTGATCGAGTTCGTGCTGGACGGCCGTTCCCGGGTGTCGACCTATGTGCAGCTGGTGCAGCAGGTCAAGCAGGCGCTGCCGATGGGTCTGCTGGCGCCGGGCGATCAGCTGCCGCGGGTGCGCTCGGTGGCGCAGGCGCTGGCGATCAATCCGAACACGGTGCTCAAGGCGTATCGGGAGCTGGAGCTGGAGGGGCTGGCCGAGGGCCGTCCGGGAGTCGGCACGTTCGTGACCGGGTCGCTGGCCGGGCCGGCGCTGGCCGGGCAGGGCGTCCTGCGCGACGAGCTGACCGACTGGCTGCGCCGGGCCGGACACGCGGGCCTTAGCCGCGACGACATCACCGCCCTGATCGAGACCACCGCGCGCTCGGTGCTCGACGGCGCGCAGGAACGCAGGATCCGATGAACCCAGAAGGAACACGAGGATGACGGATACAGCGATACAAACCGACGGGCTGGGCAAACGCTACGGGCGCACATGGGCGCTGAGCGACTGTTCGCTGGACCTGCCGGCCGGGAAGATCGCCGCGCTGGTCGGCCCGAACGGGGCGGGCAAGACCACGCTGCTGCACCTGGCCGTGGGCCTGCTCAAGCCGGACGCCGGAACGGTGCGGATCTTCGGCCGGTCGCCGCGCGACGACGTGGACGCCCTGGCCGACATCGGCTTCGTCGCGCAGGACACCCCGCTGTACCGCGACTTCACCGCCGCCGACCTGATCACCATGGGCGGCAAGCTGAACCGGCGCTGGGACGCCGCCTTCGCCCGCACCCGCCTGGCCGACCTGAACATCCCGCTGGACCGCGCGGCGGGCAAGCTCTCCGGCGGCCAGCGCGCGCAGGTCGCCCTGGCCCTCGCCCTGGCCAAACACCCGCGCGTGCTGCTGCTCGACGAGCCGATCGCCGCGCTCGACCCGCTGGCCCGCCGGGAGTTCATGCAGACCCTCATGGGCGCGCTGGGCGACGGCGAGACCACCATCCTGCTCTCCTCGCACCTGCTGGCCGACCTCGAGCGCGCCTGCGACTACCTGATCGTGCTGCAGACCGCGCACGTCCAGCTGGCCGGCGACGTCGAGCAGCTGCTGTCCGAACACCGCACCCTGATCGGCCCGCGCATCGACGCCGACGCCGAGATCCCGGGCGTCGCCGCGGTGATCCGGGCCAGCTACACCGACCGGCAGAGCACCGTGCTGGCCCGGCTCGACGCCCCGATCGACCCGACCGTGTGGACCAGCCACGAGATCAGCCTCGAGGACCTGGTCCTGGCCTACCTCGCGGCCGCCGAGCGGCGCGTGGCCGCCCGGCCGGCCCCGCCGTCGCAACCCTCCGACTCCACCCGGCAGGTGTCCGCATGATCTGGCTGACCTGGCGCCAACACCGCAAGCAGGCCTTTTACACGCTCGTCGCGCTGGTCGCGATGGCCGCCGTCTTCATTCCGACCGGCCTGGCGATGCACCACACGTTCACGAGCTCCGGCCTGGCCGCGTGCCTGGCCAAGCTCGGCACGGCCGCCGTCGTCCCGGACGCCAACACCTGCGACTCCCTGAGCCAGCAGTTCGCGAACCAGTACAGCGGGATGACGTTCATCGGGATCCTGTTCGTGATCCTGCCGGTGTTCGTCGGCATCTTCTTCGGCGCGCCGCTGGTCGCCCGGGAGATCGAGCACGGCACGCACCGGCTCGTGTGGACCCAGGGGGTCAGCCGACGGCACTGGGCGCTGGTCAAGTTCGGCCTGGTCGGAACGGTCGTGCTGGTGCTCGCGGTGGTCTACGCGCTGGGCATGACGTGGTGGTTCACGCCGCTGGTGCAGAACGGCGGCGGGCGCATGGGCGACATCTCCTTCGACGTACAGGGCGTCGTCCCGGTCGCCTACACGCTCTTCGCGGTCGCGGCCGGGATGTTCGCCGGGGCGCTGTTCAAGCGGGTCCTGCCGGCAATGGGCGTCACGCTGGCCGCCTACGTCGTCGTGCGCGTCGTGATCGAGGCGGTGGCCCGGCCGCGCTACATGAGCCCGCTGACCGCCTCGATCCCGATCGACAGCAGTTCGCAGTTCAACCAGTGGTCCGGCGCTTGGGTCTACTCGCAGGGCGTGGTCAACGGCAAGGGCACGCCGGTCCTGCAGAACGGCAACGTCAGCTGCGGCTCCGCTCCTGCCGGCTCGGCCCGCGCCGCGGCCGGCGGCGGCGGAGGCTGCGGACAGGCGCTGCTCCAGCAGGGGCTGGGCCCCGGACCGTTCGCCAACGCGTACCGATACCAGCCCAGCAGCCGGTTCTGGGAGTTCCAGGGCATCGAGACCGGCATCTTCATCGCGCTGACCGCGCTGCTGGTCTTCCTTACCGTGCGCCGCGTACGACAGATCTCCTGACGACGCCGACGACTCATCACCTGCGGAACCATCACGGGAGGCAATCTCATGCACCGTCGCGGCTTCATCCTCGGGGCCGGCGGTACCGCGCTGCTGGCGGGCTCGCTGCGTTCGGGAGCCGCACTCGCCGCGGCGTCGACCGACGACGACACCGGATCCGGCGGCGTGCTGTTCCCGGGCAGCGCCCAAGACGCGATCCTCGACCTGTTCGACCAGTACGAGCTGGTCGGCGGGTGGAGCCCGGGCCACGGCGTGCGGAACACCGACGACTTCCTCATCGGCCTGCTGGGCAATCCGCGGCTGCCGTACACGGTCCAGGACATCGCGGTGGAGGGCGGCAACTCGCTCTACCAGCCGATCCTGGACCAGTACACCGCCGGTCAGGACGTGCCGTTCGCCGAGGTCCAGCAGGTCTGGCTGAACACCACGCAGCCCAAAGTCGGATTCTCGACGTTCTACCAGGAGCTCTATCCGCTGGTGCGGCGCATCAACGCACGCCTGCCGCCGGAGCGCAGGATGCGCGTGGTGGCGTGCGACTCGCCGGTCGACTGGAGCACGGTGACCACCCTGCAGGACCTCCAGCCGTTCATGGACCGGGACGCGTACATCGCCGCCGCGATCGAGCAGCAGATCCTGGCCCGCAACCGCAAGGCGCTGCTGCTGTTCGGCGTCGCGCATGTGCAGCACGACGGCGGGGCGGCCGGAATCTATGAGCACGACTTTCCAGGCTCCGGCAGCTTCGTCATCGCCGACCACCGGGGCTTCGCCGCCGACAACGACGCGCTCGAGCAGCGCATGGCCGGGTGGCCGGTGCCGTCGCTCGCCCGGATGGCGGGCACCTGGCTGGGCGAGCTGGACTCGTCGTACTACTCCGAGCCAGCTGGCCAGTCGGGCTACCCAGGGGTCGACGGCTACCTCTACGAAGGGCCGCGCGACTTCCTGATGCACCAGCCGATCTCTGCGTGGACCGCCCTGAACGCCGACTACATCGCGGAGCTGCAGCGGCGCAACGACATCACGCAGGGTCCCGGCAGCCCGCAGGCGATCGAGCAGGAGGAGGAGTCGTCGAGCGCGCTGTTCTACGACCCGGATCCGACGTCATAGTCATAGCAGTCGGGGCGTCATAGCAGCCGGTATGCGCGGGTGCTGCCTGCCTATTCGGTGCCGTCCGCGATACGCCGCGCGACGTCGTTGATGGTCGCGTCCGGTGGGGTGATCCAGCTGTCGAACACTGCGCTGGTCGCCTCGCCGACGCGGGCCCGCGCCGCGTCCTCGGCCTCACCGCAGAACACCAGGTACCAGCCCAGGACCTGCCGACAGTGGCGGTACCAGGCATCCCCGGCCTCGGTGCGGTCCGCGACCACGGTGATCAGACGGACCGTCGCGCGCTCAAAGGCGTCCCGCCGGGCAGGCGCGTCGGCGCCCGGCGGCGGGGCGAGCCGGTCGACCAGAGCGGCCAGCTCCTCCAGCCACGCACGCCAATCGGCGAGTGCGCCGAGGACGCGGTGCGCGGTCTCCTCAGGCGCTGTCAGCGAATCGTGCGGGCAGCACCATGCGCCGACCGGTCCGCCGCCGATCTCACCCTCGTCGCGGGCCCACCGCCAGCCGACGGCCCACGGCCCGAAGCGCTCGACGAGGGCGCCGGTGACCGTGTCGGTCCAGTCCTCCGGCCAGCCGTGCCACTCGGCCGGCTCGTCGAAGTCCGGCGGGGGCGCGTCGCACCAGACCGAGGCCGCCGCGGGCAGCAGCGTGCGCACGATCTCGAGCGCGTCCGCCGCTTCCGCCGCGTCGTAGGTCCGCTGCCGAGGATCGACGTCGCGCCAGGTCAGCTGCCGCGGCCATGGCATCCCGGTCACCCGCGCAACTCTGCCAGAGCCGGTCGCGCCGGTTCACCGGGATTTCGCGCGGCCCTCGGCCGCCGCCCCGCGTGCGATGATCGGCCGAACCGATGATCATCAGATTTCGGTGACTACCCGGACGAACCGGGCGGTCCGACGCGTGTCCGTAGTGACTTTATATAGCTGTGCCGATATTTTGCGGCCATGCTGAGACCGCACGTCGCCGCCCGGGCCGGGTCCGCCGCGCCCGCGGGCGGTCCCCGGGTATGAGCCGGCCGCGCCCCCGGACCCTGGCGCTGCGTTGGAGCGTCCTGTGTCTGACCGTGGCCTGCATCACCATCGCCGGCTACTTCGGCGCCTTCATGGCGGCCGGCGGTATGGAGGCGCAGGTGGTGCAGGACGTGCCGGGCTCGTACACCATCCCCGGGCCCGCGCCGCAGATCCCGTGGCCGCAGGGCGGACAGGCGGTGCTCGCGGTCGACGGGATCGGCACGATCGGGGTCTCCGGGGACGTCGGCACCGCGCAGCCGATCGCCAGCGTGGCCAAGGTGCTGACCGCGTATCAGGTGCTGCTCGACCACCCGCTCGGCGCCGGGCAGCAGGGTCCGACGCTCACCGTGCTGCCGGTCGAGGCGGCGCAGTATGCGGCGCAGGTGCGCTCGAACGAGTCGGTCGTCCCGGTCGCGGCCGGCGAGCGGCTGACCGAGTTCCAGGCCCTCGAGGCGCTGATGCTGCCCTCGGCCGACAACATCGCGCAGATCCTGGCCCGCTGGGACGCCGGGAGCGTGCCGGCGTTCCTGGACCGGGAGAACCGGACCGCGGCGCGGCTCGGCATGGCGCACTCGCACTACACCGATCCCTCCGGCCTCGATCCCGGGACCGTCTCGACGGCGCCGGACCAGCTGCTGCTGGAGAAGGCGGCGATGGCCGAGCCGGTGCTGGCGGGCGTGGTCGGCGAGCAGCAGGCGGTCGTCCCGGTGGCCGGCGCGGTGCCGAACACCAACCGGCTGCTCGGCCGGGACGGCGTGGTCGGGGTGAAGACGGGCTCGACGATGGCGGCCGGCGGCTGCTTGATGTTCGCCGCGGACGTGCCGATGGCCGGGGGGCCGGCGCAGCGGGTGCTCGGGGTGGTGCTCGGGCAGGGCGGGGCGCCGTGGCAGATCCTGCCGAACGCTCTGGCCGCGGCGGACCGGCTGATCGGCGCCGCGCGCTCGGCGCTGACCACGGCGACGGTGGCGCCGGCCGGGCTGCGGGTGGGGACGGTGCGCCAGCAGTGGACGGCGGACCGTCCGGTCACCACGGCGGGCGCGGTGAGCGTGGTCGGCTGGCCGGGCCTGGCCTTCCGGCTCGCCGTGGGCGGCACGGTCGACGCGCCGGTGCTGGACGTGGTCGGCTCGGGCGATTCCGCGGATCGCGCGGTCGCGGCCCTACACGCAGGGTAGATATGCCGGATAGCATCGCGGTTGTGGTGAACCAGGACTGTGCCGTCGAAATCGAAGAATCCGTACATTCCCAGCCCGGCGGGCTGGTCGCCTCCGCGCACGACTGCGCGCAGGTCACGACCGTCCTGCCGGACCGCGAGGCGGCGGCGGAACTCGCCCGCGCGGCGGTGGAGGCCCGGCTCGCCGCCAGCGCCCAGATCTCCGGCCGCCCGATCGAGTCGGTCTACCGCACCGGCGGCGCGGTCGAGACGGCCGAGGAGTGGCGGGTGATGTTCAAGACGCTGATGGGCCAGGCGGACGACCTGGTGCGGTTCATCGCCGAGCGGCACCCGTACGACGTGCCGGAGATCCTGGCCTTCCCGATCCTCTACGCCAATCAGACGTATCTGGACTGGATCCGGCAGACGACGGCCTGAACCCGGTCGGCCAGGCGGGATCCGGCCGGGGCGCCGGGCCCGTCCTCGGCGCCGTTGTCGAGCGCGAGGTGCGGGACCGGCGGGGGCGTGCCGGGCCGCATCCGGTCGACGAAGGCCGCATAGGCGTCGAGCTTGGCTCCATCGCGTTCGCTGCCGCGCGCGATCAGCCGGCGGCGCAGCACATCCGGCGCGCAGCCGACCCACACCAGCCGCACCTCTCCCCGCCCAGGCGCGCGCACCACGCGGCCCACGCGGCCGGGTCGCGGATCTGCCCGGTGAACGGCCCGACGAGCAGGACCGGGCAGCCGTGGGCGCGGATCTCGCGGGCGGTGGCGGCCAGGCCGGCGTATTCGTGGACCTTGATGTGGCTGTCGTACCAGGCGCCCTCGCGCTCGCCGGGCGGGCGGCCGGCGCCGCGCAGCAGCGCGGCGACGAAGGGCCCGTAGACGGTGTCCTTGTCCAGCAGGGCCGGCCGGGGGTCGAGCCGGGCGGCCAGCAGCGCGGCGACGGTCGACTTCCCGGCGCCCGGCGCGCCGGCGACCACCAGCGCCGCGGCCTGGGCGCGCCGCCCGGCCGGGGAGCCCGACGCGCCGGCCGGAGGGTCGTTCGCAGCCACCCGCCGATCATCGCACGGCCGGCGGACATCCTCCGGACTCGGGTCAGGAGATGACCGCGTCGCCGGCGGATACAACATGACAACTGGTGATGTGGCCACGGAGTGTTGCTATAGTCGAGGACGCATTCCGACGCTGAAAATAGCCGACGGCGCAGCGGCCACGCCAAGCGAGGTGAGTAGTGCACGCCCCTCCCGAGACCTTCCACCCCCTGCGCAGCGGGGATCCGGACAGGATCGGCGGGTATCGGCTGTATGCGCGCCTCGGCGCGGGCGGGATGGGGGAGGTCTTCCTCTCGTTCACCCCGGGCGGCCGGGCCGTGGCGGTGAAGATGATCCGGCGCGAGTTCGCGGACGACCCGCGGTTCCGCGCGCGCTTCATGCACGAGGCGCGGGCCGCCCAGCGGGTCAGCGGCACCCACATCGCGCAGCTGCTCGACGCGGGGCCGGACGCGGCGACGCCGTGGCTCGCGACGGCGTACGTGGCCGGGCCGACGCTGGCCGAGACGGTGCAGCTCTACGGCCCGCTGCCGGTCGCGTCCGTGATCGTGCTGATGTCGTCGATCGCCGAGTCGCTGCGGGTGATCCACGAGGCCGGCCTGGTGCACCGTGACCTGAAGCCGGCCAACGTGGTGCTCGGCAACGACGGGGTGCAGGTCATCGACTTCGGCATCGCGCGGGCGACCGAGGGCACCGCGCTGACGCTGAGCGGCATGATGGTCGGCTCGCCGCAATACGCCGCGCCGGAGCAGGTTCTCGGCCACCCCACCACCGCGGCCGGCGACATCTTCGCACTCGGCGCGCTGGCCTACTACGCGGCGACCGGGCGGGCGGCGTTCGGCGACGGCCCGGAGTTCAGCGTGGTGTACCGGGTGGTGAACGCCGAGCCGGACCTGGCCGGCTGCCCGCTGCAGCTGCGCGCCCTGATCCAGGACTGCCTGAGCAAGGAGCCGGAGGACCGGCCGACCACCGCGGACGTGCTCGAGTCGTGCCGGCCGGACGAGCCGCCGCAGATCCCGGAGGACTGGCTGCCGACGGAGGTCTGCTACGCGATCCAGGCCTACCGCACCTCGCTGGCCACGTTCGCCGCGCAGGCCCGGGCGGACCAGGAGGCTGCCGAGCAGCGCGACCGGCCGGCACCGCGGCCGGTCATACCCGTCGAGCCGGACGAGCCGGAGGACGCGACGGGCCCCGGGGCCGCCCGGGCACCGCGGGACGACGAGCAGGCGAGCGCCACGCATGTGGCGGAAGCGGCCGGCGGCACAGGCGATAAGCGCGGCGGCGGCGCACGGCGCGTGCCCCGCCGGGCCGCGGTCGGCGCCGTGGCGGCGCTGGCGCTGATCGCCACCGGCGTGGGGCTGACGCTCGGGCTCACGTCCTACGGGCCGTCCCAGAACGCCAGCGCGCACAGCGTGACGAGCCACACCGCCGCGCAGACCAGCACGCCGCACAAGACGCCGAGCGCCGCCTCTGCGAGCCCGAGCGCGGCAAGCAGCGAGGTCCCGCTCTCGATCGGCAGCCTCTCGCCGCCGCCGGACGGCCTCGGCCAGACCGGGCAGCCGCCACCGCCCGGCGGCGGGGGCGGGGGCGGAGGGGGCAACCCGCCGCCGGGGGCCCCGCGGGAGGTCCCGGCGACCGAGCAGGTGTGGTACGACACGGTCACCATCACCGACGCAGGGCTCTGGCTCGACCAGCAGCCGCCGCTGGTGGCCGACACCGACGTGCACGGCGACGTGCGCGAGTACGATCCCGCTCCCGACGGCGTGCTGACCAGCAACGGTCCGCACGCGGCCAACATGGTGGTGTGGACCGGGTCGGGCACGCCGGACGGGTCGGACTGCCAGACGGCGCTGGCAGCGAGCCACAGCTGGCTCGTGCGGGCGCAGACCGGCTCGATCGTGTGCCTGCGCACCGCGAAGGGCCAGACCGCGGTGATCACCATCGACGCGTTCCCGACCGACTACTCCGGCATCACCGCCTACGTGACCGTCTGGGGCGACGGGCAGCCGCTGCCGACCAACGGCCCTCCGTGACGGTGCGCGGCCCAGGCCGTCCTCGAGAAGGATCGCCGGGGTCGCGGCGGCGGTAGTGACTCGGCCTTCGGAGAAGCCACGGCCGGCCGAGTCCGAGAGCGAGCCCCGGTGAACCGATCGGGCGGTCGCGGCCGTGCACTGGTGCATCTGGTCCTAGTTCTAGGTCCGCGGGGCGCCCGCCCGCGGACGGCCGCAGCCTCGTGCCGCACCGGATGGTAGCCACGGCGGTTGCGCCGGATGGGCGGCCGGCGCCCCCGCATCGAACCAGGCCGGGAGGCGGACATGAGCGGGTCGGAGTCTCCACTGTCGGCGGCCGGGGTCGTGCCGGCGCGACGGCGCGCGGGTCTGCGCGCGCGGTGGCGGCGGCGGGCCCGCGGTGTGCCGCAGGACATCTGGAACCTGCGATTCGAGCTGCTCGGGACGTACATCCCGGCCGGGCGGGTCGCCGAGTCGCCGACATTGTTGGTGATCGCGGCCGAGGAGGTGTGCTGGCGGATCGCGCGGGACACGCTCGCGGCGGCCCGGCCCGCGCTGTGGCGCCGGCGGGCCCGGGCGCAGTGGCGGGCGCAGCGGCGCGGGCTGGAGCAGAAGCGGCAGCGGCTGCGGGTGCTGGCCGAGAAGACGCTGGCCGACGGATCGTGACCGGCGTGACCGGCGCGGCCTAGGGGATCAGGACGGCGACTCCGTTGACCCGGTCGCCGGCGAGGTCGGCCAGTGCCCGGTCGGCCTGCGCGAGCGGGTAGCGCGTCACGGCGAGGCGCGGGCGGGCCGCCTCGACGGCCGCGAACAGCTCCCGGCCGTCTTCGCGCGTGTTCGCGGTGACGCTGCGCAGGGTGCGCTCCTGGAAGAGGTGGCGGGCGTAGTTCAGCGGCGGGATGTCGCTGAGGTGGATGCCGGCGACCGCCAGGGTGCCGCCCGGGGCGAGCGCTTCGAGCGCGACCGGCACCAGGTCGCCGACCGGCGCGAACAGGATCGCGGCGTCCAGCGGCTGCGGCGGGCGGTCGTACGCGCCGGCGGCCGAGGCGGCGCCCAGGCTGAGCGCCAGGCGCTGCGCCTCGGCGGAGCGGGTCAGCACATGGACGGTCGCACCGCGGTGGATGGCCAGTTGGGCGGTCAGGTGCGCGGAGGCGCCGAATCCGTAGATGCCGAGCCGGCCGCCCTCGGGCAGGTCGGCCAGCTTGAGCGCGCGGTAGCCGATGATCCCGGCGCACAGCAGTGGGGCGAGCTCCTCCGGGGGTGCGGATTCCGGCAGCCGGTAGGCGTATGAGGAGTCGACGACGGCGTAGGGCGCGTAGCCGCCGTCGAGGTCCCATCCGGTGTAGCGGGAGCGCGGGCACAGGTTCTCCGCGCCGCGCTCGCAGTATTCGCATACGCCGCAGGTGCCGGCGAGCCAGGCGATGCCGACCCGCTGGCCGTGCGCGAACCCGGCGACCTGGTGGCCGAGCCCGGCGATCCGGCCCACCGTCTCGTGCCCAGGCGTGCAGGCCGGGCGGCGCGGCGCCAGGTCGCCCTCGGCCAGGTGCAGGTCGGTGCGGCACACCCCGCAGGCCTCGACCCGGACCAGCAGGTCGTGCGGGCCCGGTTCGGGCACCGCGCGGCGGACCAGCCGCAGCGGCCCGGCGGCGATCGGCCCGGGGCTCTGCACGACCCAGGCGTCCATCTGCGCCGGCAGGCTCGGGCTCGGGTTCGGCGCGGGTCCTCCCGCGTTCTCGGTCATCGGCTCCCCGGCACCTCGTCGGCACGTCGGCGGATCGGCTCGTCGCGGCTACCGTACTGCCCGGGGGTCGGCGCGGCTCGGCGACGGGCCGTGGCGGTCTGGCGGCGGGTCAGCTCGCACCTGGGCACGGCTTTCAGCCCCGCGCAAGGCCGGGCCTGGCGCGATCCGCCGTGCGCCCGGCATTATCGATTCGTGACCTGGCACCGCTCACGCGCCCGGCGGGAGCCGGATCCGGACGGCCCGCCGCAGCCTGGGCTCACCATCGAGTTCCCGGACGACGACGAGCCCGCGGACGGCGGCGGCCGCGCGGCCGACGGCACCGAGATCCTCGGCGGCGGCTCCGGGATCGAGGCGTGGGCACCGGTTCGCCGGCTGACCCGGCTCAGGTCACGGGCCGGCGCGCAACTCGCCGCGCACTGGCGCCCCGCCGCGGTCATCGGCTGCGTGGTGCTGCTGATCGGCGCGGCGGCCGTGATCGTCCGGCAGGTCGACGCGGCCCGGCAGCGGGACCGCGACCGGTTCACCGTGACGGCGACCGCGGCCGCGTACGTGCCGTCGGCCACGTTCTCCGGGCTGAGCCTGAAGCTGACGCTGGTGGACCGCGGCCCGGCCCCGGTCAGCGTGTCCGGCCTCGCCATCATCCAGCCGGGCCTGGCCATGACGTACGCGCAGGCGCCGGTGTCGCTCAAGGTGGACGACCCGACCACGATCACGATGCCGGCGGTCTACAAGTGCTCGCCGTGGTACGGGCCGGTCTCGCAGACGGTGTCCATGTACGTGACCGACCCGCGCGGCGTCATCAGCCTGGTGTCCCTGCAGGTGCCGCCGCAGACCGGGCCGGATCCGTCGAACGGCTGGTTCGCGCTGCGCAACGTGCTGTGCGACACGCCGATGGGGATCCAGCACTGAGCGGACGCCGGCCGGGGCCGGACGCGAGCCCCGCTCGGCACATGCTATAGCCCAGTGCTCTTATATGTGATCGCACTCGCACGCAAGCACGCACATCTCAGCACGCGTCAAGGCGACGACTCCCCGATTTCCCACGTCTACGAAGGTGACAGTCTTGTCGTCCCTGGAAAGAGCCCAAGGGCTCGTACTCTCGCTCTTCCGTGCGATCGTCGGCTTCCTGTTCATGTGCCACGGCCTGTCGTCCATGTTCGGCGTCCTCGGCGGCGCCGGCGGCAAGGGCGGCACGGTCGAGGTCGGCGCCTGGCCGGGCTGGTGGGCCGCGCTGATCCAGCTGGTCTGCGGCGCGCTGGTGCTGGTCGGCCTGGTCTCCCGCCCGGCCGCGGTGCTCGGCTCCGGCTCGATGGCCTACGCGTACTTCTCCGTGCACGCCAAGATCGCGCTGTTCCCGATCCAGAACAGCGGCGAGGCGTCCGTCATGTTCTGCTGGACGCTGCTGCTCATCGCGCTGCTCGGGGCCGGGCCGTGGTCGCTGGACAACCTGGTCTCGCGGTTCGTTTGCGGCCCTCGCGCCACGGCGCCGCCGCTCGCCGCGCACGAGGAGCACGTCCCCGCCTCGTCGTCGGCGTCGGCCTAAGCCCCCTGAGGCAGTGACGGCAGCACCGGATCCGCCGCCTGCGCGCTCTCCTCGATCTCCTCGATGCGCGCAGGCGGCGCGGGCAGGCGGCGCTGCGTCAGCTCCCGGGCGACGTCGCTCAGGTAGGTGCCGATGCGCTGGTCGTAGAGATCGCGGCGGACCGCGAAGTCCCGGCGCAGCAGGCTCGGGTCGGCCGCGTAGCGGTGCAGCGCGTCCTCGGCCTGCTCGACCGACATGCGCCGGCCGATGCCGAGGGCCTCGACGAGCGCGGCGTTCTCGTCCTCCTGGCCGGGCACCTGGTCGACCACGATGACGGGCTTGCCCGCGGTGATGCACTCCGACACGGTCAGCCAGCCCGCCTTGCCGATCACCAGGTCCGCCGCCAGCAGCATGTCGGTCATGCCCTCGCTGGGGCAGACGACCGGCGACCACGACGCGAGCGCCTCGGTGATCGAAGCGCGCAGCGCGGCGTTCCGGCCGGTCGCCACGAGGAACCGGGTGCCGGCCGGCAGCTGTGCTCCGCGCAGCCGGTGCGCCAGCCGCTCGAGATTGGGGCCGTAGCCCAGGCCGCCGCCGGTCAGCAGCACGGTGAACGCGCCGTCGAGCCCGATGCGGCGGCGCGCCTCGTGCGCGGCCTCGGCCGTGTACAGGTCCGGATCGGCGATCAGGCCGATGTTGCGCACCCGCAGGCCGCCGGACCGGGCGGCCTCGGCCTGGCGCACCAGGTCCTGGTGCGTCACCAGCAGCAGGTCCGGCTCGCCCTCCCACCACAGCCGGTTGACCCGGCCGGCATCGGTCACGACGCCGACGACGGCGGTGGACCGGCCGCGCAGCGCGCGCGCCGCGAGGTGCGTGGCCACCGGGTGCGTCGCGATGACCAGGTCGGCGTCCTGCTCGGCCAGCCAGGTCGTGGCGAGCCGTCCGAACACCCGCCACGCCCAGCGGGCGATCGAGCGCGGATGCCGGTCCGCGTACTGGTACAGCCGCGCGTAGGTGCGGCCGCCGAACGCCGCGACGGTGATCCAGTACACCTGCGCGGAGATCCACGAGGCGGAGCGGCTGCCCACCCGCAGGTGCAGCGCGAGGTCCTGCACCCGGATCTCGAACACGCCCGGCGCCCCGGCCTCCAGATGGCGCCGGATGACCCGCGCGGCCGTCATGTGGCCGCCGCCCAACGGCACTCCGAGAATCAGCACCAGCGGCCGGCGGCGCTCCCGTGGCGCGCCCGCATCGTCCGCCGTCTCCAGCCGAGACACCCCGGGACTCCTCTCAGAGCCCTGCGGCAGTCGGCGACTGTCGGGTTGCCGCGGGCGTGCGCTCAGGGCCGTGTCACGTTCCTGCCCGATGAGGTTCCCGTTGAACCGCGCGGCAGAACGCGAGCGAAGTCTAGCCGGGCCCGCGTTCCGGGCTCACCCCGCGGGGTGCGCTGCACGCCGCCCGCGCCAGCCGGCCGCCGCCCGCCCTCCGCCGGATCCGCCGGTGGCGCGCGGATGGGGTTCGATAGGCTTTTAGAATGTCTTCACCTTCGGGCCCGGCGACGGGGGCCGGGAGCGGGCCCGCGGGCGGTTCGCGCGGCGCGGTGTTCGGCGCGTGATCCTCCGTAGCGGCGCGACGCAGCAGGCCGGATCGCGCAGCGCCGCCGGGGCGCGCGAGGGCCGCACGGTGCGGCGGCCGCTGGCCCGCATCACGCTGGCGAACCTCGGCTGCGGGCAGATCTTCTATCTCAGCCTCCTGGTCATCCTGCCGGACCAGTCCCTGCGGGTCGGCGGCTCCGCGCACAAGACGGACGTGCTCGCGCTGGTCGCCGCGATCGGCGCGCTGGTGGCGCTGGCCGCCGCGATCGGCGCGGGGCACCTGTCGGACCGGCGGCGGGCGGCGACCGGGTCGCGCGGCGGGGTGCTCGCCGTGGGGGCGGTGCTCACCGGGGTGCTGCTGGCCGTGCTGCCGGCGACCGCGTCGGTCCCGTGGCTGCTCGTCGTCTGGTGCGGCGCGCAGCTCGGGCTGAACGGCGTGCTGAGCGTGGTGACGGCGGCGCTCGCCGACTGGTTCAGCGTCGAGCGGCGCGGGCTGGCCTCCGCCTACGCCGCGCTCGGGCAGGTTCTGGGCGCGGCGCTCGCGAGCCTGATGGTGGTCCTGCTGGCGGCGCATCCGGCCGCCGCCGCCGCGCTCGGAGGCCTTATATTCGTGCTCTCGGTCATGCCGATGGTGCGGCCGCCGTACGACGTCGTGACGCAGACCATGCCGGACGACCAGCAGAAGACCGAGAACGAGCGCGCGCCGGACCAGGCGGACGCGCCGGCCGCGCCGGGCCCGCAGGGCGAGAGACGCGGACGGGGTCTCTACGTGGATGTGGCGCTGGCCTGGGCGGTGCGCGTCGTCGTGACGTTCTCCAACACCCTGGTCGTCACGTTCCTGAACTACTACGTCACCGACGTGCTGC
Organism: Actinocrinis sp.; assembly: GCA_036501535.1. GTDB lineage: Bacteria > Actinomycetota > Actinomycetes > Streptomycetales > Catenulisporaceae > DASYAE01. The sequence continues at coordinate 14,494 of DASYAE010000095.1, forward strand.
GCCCGGCGGACCCGCAGCGCCTGGTCGGGCTCGCGGCCGGGCTGACCTCGCTGATGGTCGCGGCCGGCGCGGTCGTCTCGGGCCGCGCCTCGGACCGCTCGCAGCGCCGCCGCCCGTTCGTGATCGCGGCGGTGCTGCTGATGTGCGCCGGGGAGCTGCTGCTGGCCGGGTGGCGGAGCGTGCCGGGGGCCTTCGTCGCGGCGGCGGTGATCGGCGCGGGTTACGGCGTGTACCTGGCGGTGGACCAGGCGCTCAGCGCCGACGTGCTGCCTAATTCGCACGCTTACGGCCGCGACTTCGGGATCATGAACACCGCCACCTCGGCGCCGCAGATCATCGCCCCGGCGGTCGCCGCGGTGCTGCTCGGCGGGTCCAAGCACTACTCCGTCCTGTTCGTCGTGGGCGCGCTGACCGTGCTGAGCGGCGCGGGGTTCGTGCTGCCGATCAAGCGGGTGCGCTGAGATGCCGCGCGAGCGGGGCGGGCCCGATGCCGCCGAGCGCCGCAGCGAGGTGGTCATCGTCTCCGGCAGCCTGGGGGCCGGGCACGACAGCGCGGCCGCCGAGCTCGCCCTGCGCCTGCGCGACCTGCAGATCCGGGCGTCGGTGATCGACTATCTCTCCCGGGTCCCGTCCCCGATCAGCGTCCCGATGCGCGCCGGGTACTACGCGACGGCGTCGCACGCGCCGTTCCTGCTCGAGGCGCTGTTCCGGAGCAGCCAGTGGTCCGGCGGCGAGCCGCCGGCGGCCATGGCGCTGATGGCTCGCACCGCCGCCCGCAGACTGCTGCCGGACCTGGCGGGCGCACGCGTCGTGGTCTCCACGTTCCCCTTCGCCACACAGGCGATCGGCCGCCTGCGCGGCCAGGGCCTTCCCGCCGTGACGGCCAGCTACCTCACCGACCCCGCAGCGCATCGCGTATGGCTGCACCCGGCGGTCGACCACCATCTCGTGGTCACGGACCCCACCCGCGTCTCGGCCCAGGCCTACGGATTCGAGGCCACCGTCGTCGGCCCGCTGGTCTCGAAGGAGTTCCGCCGCCCCCTGAGCGCCGGGGAGCGGACCGAGCTGCGCACCGAGCTCGCCGTCCCGCAGTCCCGGGTACTGGCCCTGCTGATGTCGGGCTCCCACGGCATGGGCCAGATCGGAAACGCCGCGGACGCGGTCCGCCGGGCCGGGGCGGCGCCAGTGGTGCTGTGCGGCAGCAACGACCGGCTGCGCCGGACGCTTCAGGCGCGCGGCATCACGGCGCTCGGCTGGCGAACCGACGTCCACCGGCTGATGCACGCCGCCGACGTCCTGGTCCACAACTCCGGCGGCCTGTCGTTCACCGAGTCGCTCGTCGTGGGGCTGCCCGCCGTCACCTATATGCCGATCGCCGGCCACGGCCTGCTCAACGCACAGGTACTGCACGACAGCGGCCTGTCGCCCTGGGCCCGCTCGGCCGAGGATCTGGGCACCCTGATCGGCCGGCTCGGCTCGCGGGCCGGCCGCCCGATCGCCGAGGCCGGGGAGACCGCGGCGAGTTTCATCGCGGGCCTCTGCGACGAGCGGTGACCGAGCGGGCAAGGCTTCCGGCCCGCACGCCGCGGCAGCCGCCCCGGTGCGATGATCGTGCACGCAATGCCCTGACAGAGGCAGGAGACCCCCGTGAGCCCTCGCCCGCCCGACTTCAACCGCCTGTTCGCCGTCGGCGCCCGACACGACTTCAGCCACTTCCGCGCCGGCTGCACGGTGACGGTCCGGATCGCGGAGGGCGCCGACCTGCGGCTGCCGAGCGGCCGGCTGATAGCCCACGAGCCGTGGGCCATCTGGCCCGCCCCGGCGTCGGACTACGCGTTCGTCCAGCAGGTGGCGCCGGGCTCCTACCCCGTCGAGCTGGTCATGGCCGACTTCCACGACCCCGGCAATCCGCAGGGCAACACGGCCTTCTCCGAGGTCGCCGCGGCCCGCCTGGTTGTGCGCGACGAGCCGGTCGCCGTCTGGCGGATGGCCCTGCAGCCGGGCAAGGACGACGCGGACCTGGCGGAGGACGAGTTCTACGGCTATCCCGTGGACGGCGGCATGGGCGCGTTCTGCTCGCCGGAGTTCATGGACGCGGCGCGGGACAACGACGATTTCGAAGGGCTCTCCGACGCCTCGATGGACGTCGTCGACAGCGACGACGTCAGCGACTACCTCCAGGAGAACAGCGGAACCAACACCGTGATGTTCCGCTCGGGCGGCGGCGACGGGCATTACGGGACCTGGGTCGGATACACCGCCGCCGGGGAGATCGCCTGCTTCGTCACCGACTTCAGGACGCTGACCGCGCATGACGAGGACGATGGGGACGAGGACGAAATCCGTCCCGCCGCCCCGGATCCGCAGGACGCGAAGGCGGCCGCGTCCTACCGGGATCCCGAGCCGCCCGCGCCGGCCGCTTCAGGCGCCCCGGTCTACCGGCGCCGCGGGCCGGCCAGCCGCGCGGTCGGGGCGCAGATGCTCGTCGGCCAGACGCTCCGGCGCCAGTCGCTGACCTCGACGTACGGCATGTGCACGCTGGTCTACCAGGACGACGGGAACCTGGTGCTCTACCGGTACGACCGGGAGTGGGCGCTGTGGGCGAGCAACACGCAGGGCGCGTCCGTCGGCGAGTGCGTGCTGCAGGAGGACGGCAACCTGGTCGTCTACGACCGCGACGGGCGCGCCGTGTGGGCGACGGGCACCAACGGCCGGCCGGCCGCCCGGCTGTCCGTGCGGGACGACGGGTTCGCAGTGCTCGAAAACGACGCCGGCGACGTGCTCTGGGCCACCGATCCGGTCGCCGCGGCAGGCGTCGCGGCGGCCTCGGCGGCGTTGGCGGGTTCGGCGGCCGTCCCGATGCGCCAGCGCGCGAAGGTCCCGGGAACGCCCAGCCGGGGCGTCCCGGCCACGCGCGCCGTCCCCGCCACCAAGGGCGTCCCGGCCAGGCCCATGATCCCGGCCAGACCGGCGGTTCCGCGGACGCCGCCCGAGGCGGCCAAGTAAACAAGCCAAGTAAACAAGCCAAGTAGACAAGCTAGAGTAGCCGCCGCGGGCCCGGCTGCGATCCGCCGGCCGTCAGCGGGTACGCGGCAGGCGTGACAACCACTTCTGCCGACGGCCCCGGCGACGCCACCGAACCGGTGCGGCGCACCATCTACCGGCACCTCGCCGCGACCGGCCGGGCGCCGGACCGCCCGCACCTCGCCGCGGCGCTCTCCCTGACCGAGCAGGCCGTGGACCAGGCGGTCGACGCACTGGCCGCCGCCCGGCACCTCGTGCTCGGCGCGGACCGGCGGATCGTGCTCGCGCACCCTTTCGCGACCCGGAACTTCGGCTTCTCGGTGATGGGCGCGCGCACCCTGTGGTGGGGCGGCTGCGCCTGGGACGCGTTCGCCATCCCGCATCTGGTCCCCGACGAGCCCTCCGCCCTCGTCGCCACGACCTGCCCCGCCTGCGGCACGCCGCTCGCCTGGACCGTGGACCGCGCCGGGCCGCCAGCCGGAGCCGGCGTCGCCCACTTCCTCGTGCCGGTGGAGCGGATCTGGGACGACGTGGTGCACACCTGCAGCAACCAGCGGATCTTCTGCGACGAGGGCTGCGTCGAGGACTGGCTCGCGCAGACCGGCAACCCGGCCGGATCGATCTTCGGCCTGCCCACGCTCTGGCGCCTGGCCGCGCACTGGTACGAGGGCCGCCTCGACTCGCCCTACCAGCGCCGCGACCCGCGGGAAGTCCGCGACTACTTCCGCGGCGTCGGTCTGACCGGAGCCTTCTGGGGCTTGCCGGACGCCTGAGCTCGAGCCTGAGCCGGGCTGCCGCCGGATGGCCTACTCGCTCACCCGTTCGATCCACAGTGTGGATGACGGCTGTGGATAACCTGGGCCGAAGACGACCGTGAACGGCGCCCACATGCGTGGAACAGTGCACCTGAAAGGGTATCAGGCAACTACGGAGGTTGACGAAGCGGGTGTGCTTGGAGAGACTGGTGGGGTGTCATCCGATCAAACGTTCGACTCCCGTTCCACCGAGCTGGAGCGGCGGAGGGGCGCGTTGCGCAGCGCGCTCGCGGGCGGATCGGACGGCGCGGGCCCGGACCGGACGGCGGCCGACGCCCCGGACCCGCGCCCGCGGGACTCGTCGGTACCGGTGCTCGACGTGCTGGGCGAGCTGCTGCCGGAGGGGCTGCGGCGCGGCGAGGCGGTCTCGGTGCTCAGCCGGGGCGGCGCGGTGGACTATCTCGCGCTGAGCCTGCTGGCCGGGGCGCTGCACGCGGGGCTGTGGTGCGCCGCGGTCGGCGTGGCCGGGCTCGGCGGCCTCGCGGTGGCCGAACTGCTCGGCGCCGGCGCGGACCGGGCCGAAGGGCTCAGCCGCCTGCTGATCGTCCCGGATCCCGCGGCGCGCTGGGCCGAGGTGGCCTCGGCGCTGGCCGACGGCGTGGATCTGCTGCTGGTGCACCCGCCCGCGCACGTCGACGCGCAGATCGCGCGGCGGGTCGACGCGCGGCTGCGGCAGGGCCGCGCCTCCGGCACCCGGCACAGCGCCGCGATGGCCGTGCTCGGGGCCTGGCCGACCGCCCGGCTGACCCTGCGCACCGCCCGCACCGTGTGGGTCGGCCTGGACGGGGTCGGGCCGACCGCGGGGACCGGGCACCTGGCCGGCGGCCGGGCCACCGTGCTCGCCGAGGCCCGCGGCGCCGGGCGGCCCCGCACCGCCCGGCTCTGGTTGCCCTCGGCCACCGGCGCCGCCGCCGCTCTCACCGAGCTGCCCGCCACCGCACGGGATGCAGACGCACCGGCACCAGGCACGCCGCGGCGCCTCACCGCCGTCGCCTAGCCGGGCCGAGCCGCATCATGCCTCGTACATCGCAGACTCCGCACCCGGATCGGCAGACCGCCTCCCGGGTGCTGATCGCGTGGTGCCCGGACTGGCCGGTCCTCGCCGTCGGCGCGGACCTGGACGCCCCGGCCGCGGTCCTCGACGGCGCCGGGTCGCGGGCGGCGGTGGCGGCCTGCTCCCCCGCGGCGCGGGCGGCCGGGGTGCGGCGCGGGCAGCGGGTGCGCGAGGCCCAGCGCCTGTGCCCGGAGCTGGCCGTCCTCCCGCGCGACGAGCAGGCCGAGGCCCGCGTGTTCGAGCCGGTCATGGCCGCGGCCGAGGAGGTGGCCGCGGCGGTGGAGATGGTGCGCCCCGGGCTGATCGCCCTGCCCGCCCGCGGACCGGCCCGCTACCACGGCGGCGAGCCGGTGCTGGCGGCGCTGCTGCGCGACCGGATCGCCGACGTCGCCGCGCCCTCCGGCAGCCCGATCGGCTGCGGGGTCGGGATCGCGGACGGGATGTTCGCCGCGGGCCTCGCCGCGCGCCGCCCCGGCGACACGCCCCTGGTCGTCCCGCCGGGCGGCAGCCCCGCGTTCCTGGAGCCGTATCCGGTGGCGGTCCTGGAGCGCCCGGAGCTGGCCGGGCTGCTGCAGCGGCTCGGCGTGCACACGCTCGGGGCGTTCGCCGCGCTGCCCGCCGGCGACGTGGCCAACCGGTTCGGGGCCGACGGGACCCTGGCGCACCGGCTGGCCCGCGGCCTGGACCCGCGCCCGCCCGCGCCGCGCCGCCCGGCCGAGGACCTGGCCGTCGAGCACGCCTTCGACCCGCCGGCCGAGCGGGACGAGCCGGTGGTGTTCGTCGCCAAGTCCCTGGCCGACCGGCTGCACGCGGTGCTCGGCGGGGCGGGGCTGTCGTGCGTGCGGCTCCACGTGCAGGCCATCACCGCGGGCGGGCGCGAGTGCGGGCGGACCTGGCGGCACGGGGACGCGGCCGGCGGGTCGCTCTCCTCGCTCGCGGTGGCCGAGCGGGTGCGCTGGCAGCTGGACGGCTGGCGGACCCGGGAGGCGCCGGCGGGCCAGGGTACTGATCACGGCGCCGATCAGGACGCCGACCCGGTGGTGCTGCTGCGGCTGGTGCCGGACCAGCTGGTGGTCGACGCCGGGGCGCAGCAGGCGCTGTGGGGCCGCGAGCAGGTCCCGGACCGGGTCGCCCGCGCGGCCGAGCACGTCCAGGCCCTGCTCGGGCACGCCGGGGTGGTGCGGCTGGAGCCGGTCGGCGGCCGGGACCCGGCCGAGCGGGTCGAGACGGTCCCCTGGGGCGACCTGCCTGTGTTGATTCAAGGCACGTCCATTCAAGGCACGTCCGTCCAAGGCGCGTCGGCCCGGGGGCGGGCCGCGGCGCGAGACCCGCGGGCGCCCTGGCCCGGCGCGGTGCCGCCGCCCGCGCCCCCGCTGGTGCCCGACGAGCCGGCCGCCGCCGAGCTGCGCGACGCGTCCGGCGCGCTGCTGTCGGTCACCGGCCGCAGCCGCCTGTCCGGCGTCCCGGCGACGCTGGCGGTGGGCGGCGAGCGGCTGGCGGTGACCGGCTGGGCCGGCCCGTGGCCGTTCGACGAGCGCTCCTGGAGCCGGCAGGGCGGGCGGCGCCGGGCCCGGGTGCAGTGCGCCACCGGCGATGGACGGGCCTGGCTGCTGGCCGTGGAGGGCGGGGCGTGGCGGGTGGAGGGGGTGTATCAGTAGTGGGATTCGACAATCCGGTGGTGCCGTGGCGGGAGCTGGACCGGGCGCTGTCCTGGACCAAGCACGGCGATCTCGAGCCCGGCGCGGCCGATCCGCCCGCGCGGCCGGTCCGGCGGGCCGACGCGCCGGTGGCGTACGCGGAGCTGCACTGCCACTCGGACTTCTCCTTCCTGGACGGGGCCAGCGAGCCGGAGGCGCTGGTGGCCGAGGCGGCGCGGCTGGGCCTGGAGGCCCTCGCCATCACCGACCACGACGGGCTGTACGGCGCGGTGCGGCTGGCCCAGGCGGCGCGGGACACCGGGGTGAAGACGGTGTTCGGCGCGGAGCTCTCGCTGGCCGCGGACCGGGTCGAGCGCACCGGGGTCAACGACCCCGAGGGCGCGCACCTGCTGCTGCTGGCCCGGGACCTGGACGGATACCGGTCGCTGTCCAAGGCGATCGGCGACGCGCGGCTCGCAGGCTCGGGCAAGGGCCGAGCGGTCTACGACCTCGAAGAGCTGGGCGCGCGGGCGGCGGGCCGCTGGACGGTGCTCTCCGGCTGCCGCAAGGGCCTGATCCCGGCGGCGCTCGCGGCGGGCGGGGCGGCCGGGATGGAGGCGGCCGGGCGGGAGCTGGACCGGCTGCGCGCGCTGTTCGGCCGGGACGGCGTGGCGGTCGAGCTGGTGGACCACGACATGCCCGGCGACGACGCGCGCAACGACGCCCTCGCCGAACTGGCCGCGCGGCACGGCGCGCCGACCGTGGCGACGAATCAGGTCCATTACGCGGCGCCCGGGGACTTCCTGACCGCGAACGCGCTGGCTGCGCTGCGGGCGAACCGGACCCTGGACGAGATCGACGGCTGGCTGCCGCCCGGCCCGACCGCGCACCTGCGCAGCGGCGAGGAGATGGCCGAGCGGTTCGCCCGCTTCCCCGGAATCCTGGGGCGGACCGTGAAGCTGGCGCACGAGTGCGCGTTCGACTTCGCCGCGGTGACGCCGAGCCTGCCGGACTGCGAGGTGCCCGCAGGGTACGACGACGCGTTCCCCTACCTGCGCGACCTGGTCGAGCAGGGGGCGCAGGCCCGCTACGGGTCGCGCCGCCAGCGCCCCGACGCCTACCGGCAGCTGGACTACGAGCTCGGCGTGATCGCGAAGCAGGAGTTCGCCGGCTACTTCCTGATCGTGCACGAGATCGCGAAGTTCTGCCGGGACAGCAACATCCTGGCCCAGGGCCGCGGCTCGGCGGCGAACTCGGCGGTCTGCTACGCGCTGTACATCACCAACGTCGACGCGGTCGGGCACAACCTGGTCTTCGAGCGCTTCCTCTCTCCCGAGCGGGACGGCTACCCGGACATCGACCTGGACATCGAGTCCGGCCGCCGCGAGGAGGTCATCCAGCACGTCTACGGCGAGTACGGCCGCGCGCGGGCCGCCCAGGTCGCCAACGTGATCACCTACCGGGCCCGGCTGGCGATCCGGGACGCCGCCCGCGCGCTGGGCTACCCGCCCGGCGCGCAGGACGCCTGGGCCAAGCAGCTGGGCCCCTACGCCGGCGCGCAGGACCTGCAGGCCACCGACATCCCGAAGGACGTGCTGGACCTGGCCACCCGGCTGCACGGCCTGCCGCGGCACCTGGGCATCCACTCCGGCGGCATGGTGCTGTGCGACCGGCCGGTCGCCGAGGTCGTACCCACCGAGTGGGCGCGGATGGAGAACCGCTCGGTGGTGCAGTGGGACAAGGACGACTGCGCGGACGCCGGCCTGGTCAAGTTCGACCTGCTGGGCCTAGGCATGCTCGGCGCGCTGCACGACGCGTTCGACCTGGTGCGCGACTACCACGGCGTCGACATGACGCTAGGCACCGTCCCCTCGGAGGACCCGGCGGTCTACGAAATGCTCTGCGACGCCGACTCGGTCGGGGTGTTCCAGGTCGAGTCGCGAGCGCAGATGGCCACCCTGCCGCGGCTGAAGCCGAAGGAGTTCTACGACCTGGTCGTCGAGGTCGCCCTCATCCGCCCGGGCCCCATCCAGGGCGGCGCCGTGCACCCCTACCTGCGCCGCCGCAGCGGGGACGAGAAGCCCGAGGCCCCGCACGAGCTGCTGGAGAAGGCGCTGTCGCGCACCCTGGGCGTGCCGCTGTTCCAGGAGCAGGTGATGCAGATGGCCATCGCCGCGGCGAACTTCTCCGCCGTCGAGGCCGACCAGCTGCGCCGGGCGATGGGCTCCAAGCGCTCGACCGAGAAGATGCTCGCCCTCAAGCGTCGGCTGATGTCCGGGATGGCCGCCAACGGGATCGGGCCGGACCTGGCCGGGGACATCTACCGCAAGCTCGAGGCGTTCAGCTCCTACGGCTTCCCGGAGAGCCACTCGATCTCGTTCGCATACCTCGTATATGCCAGCTCGTACCTAAAGCGGTACCACCCGGCCGCGTTCACCGCCGCACTGCTGCGCAACCAGCCGATGGGTTTCTACAGCCCCGCCTCCCTGCTCGCCGACGCGCGCCACCACGACGTACAGGTCCGAGGCGTCGACGCCAACGCCTCGGCCGCGAAAGCAGGCCTCGAACACCGCGCCGACGACGAGCCGTACGAGCGCACGCACAAACACAGCTCGCCGTATCCACAGCCGACCATCCGAATCGGCCTGGCCGCGGTGCGCGACCTCGGCACCACGGCGGCCGAGCGGATCGTCGCACAGCGCACCGAGAACGGCCCGTTCGCCGACCTCGAGGACTTCGTGCGCCGCACCACCCTGCCGCGCGCCGCCCTCGAGGCCCTGGCCACCGCCGGCGCCTTCGGCTGCTTCGGCCACTCCCGCCGCGCGGCACTCTGGCAGGCCGGCGCCCTGGCCGGCACCACCGCCGCCCACCTGCCCGGCACCGCGGGCACCGGGAGCGTCCCTCCGCTGGCCGCCATGACCGCGGTCGAGCAGACCTTCGCCGACCTGTGGTCGACCGGCGCCAGCCCGGACTCGCACCCACTCGGCCACGTGCGCGACCTGCTCGACGCCACCGGCCACACCCCCATCGACCGGCTCGCCGACGTCCCGGACCGCCGCATGGTCCGCATCGCCGGCATCGTCACCCACCGCCAGCGCCCGCCGACCGCAGGCGGCGTCTGCTTCCTGTCCCTGGAGGACGAGACCGGCCTGGTCAACATCGTCTGCTCGCCCGAAGTCTGGGCCAAGCACCAGCGCGTCGCCCTGACCCACGGAGCGCTGCGCATCACCGGCCACCTGGAGCGCTCCGAGCCCAACGGCGGCGCAATCAACGTCATCGCCGGCCACATCGCGCCCCTGCGCCTCGACGCGCAGCCCGGGCACCTGCGCAGCCGCGACTTCCGCTGACAGAAGCCCGATGCTCCTGCAGCTACCGCCCGGTGAACCGAGCCAGCGGCGAGCGGTCGCCGACGAACCAGAGGTGCCCGAACGGATCCGTGAAGCCGCCCTGCCGGTGAACGCCCCACGGCGTCTCGTAGTCCCGGATGTCCTCCGCGCGCCCCTGCGCCCCGGCCGCAACAGCGCGGCGCACGAACTCGTCGGGGTCGTCAACGAACACTTCGACGCGCACGGTCCGCGAGCCGAGGGCACCGGGCGTGTCCCACCCGTTGTTCTCCGGCTCGCCCAGGAAGAACGGCGCGCCGCGCACCGTGAGCCCCACCACGCTGCCGAAGTTCCACAGCTCAGTGGCACCCAGCGCCCGTACATACCACTGCGCCGCCGCCGTCGCGTCCGGCACCGCGAGCATCACCGAGATCGCCGGGACGTCGTCCCGATCAGCCATCGCACACCGCCTTCCGGCGGCCCGGCAGACCGGACGAGAGACGAGAACCGCGCCGCCGAGACGACCGTACCAAGCCAGGCTAATACTCCAGTCGTACATCGTGACCTGACGTGGGGCCAGGTACGTTGTGCTGCAAGGGATGTGTGGTCGGCGAGGGCCGTGGGGCGTTTGGACACACGCAGGCCGCCTCGTGATCATGGTGTTGTGAGGCACGATGACATTGAGGCGGCCGGCGCTGCCAGTGTAGATCCCGATCCGGTGGACGTGGTATTCGCGGAACTCGCGGCGGGCCTGGCGCCAGGGACGCGGTGCGCGCCT
>DASYAE010000096.1:0-1949 GCA_036501535.1 Actinocrinis sp.
GATCACCGACCGGTACATCGACTCCTCGCTCGCCTACCAGGGCGCGGGGCGGGGCATCCCGACGGCGGATATCGCGCGGCTGAACAGCTGGGCGACCGACGGGCGGACACCCGACCTCACGGTGCTGCTCGACATGCCGCCGGAGGCCGGGCGAAGCCGTCATGTCCGCTCGGCCGACCGGATCGAGGCCGAGCCGCTTGAGTTCCACCGCCGGGTGCGGGCCGGGTTCCTGGTGCTGGCCCGTGCGGAACCGGACCGGTACCTGGTGCTCGACGCGACGACGCCGACCCAGGAGATCACCGAGCAGATCAAGGACAAGATCAGGGAGGTCCTCCCTGACCCGGTACCGCGTACCACCGAGGCGGTGACCGGTTCCTTCCCCGCCATCCCGGACCACGCTCCCGGCCCCGTCCACGATCAGTTCACGGACCGCCGATGAGCGTCTGGGACGAGCTCGCCGGGCAGGAAGCGGTCGTCGCGCAGCTGCGCAAGGCCGTCGCCGGGAGCATGACGCACGCCTGGCTGTTCACCGGGCCGCCAGGTTCCGGGCGGTCGGTCGCGGCGCGGGCCTTCGCGGCCGCGCTGCTTTGCCCCTACGGCGGCTGCGGCGAGTGCCCCTCCTGCCGCCAGGTGCACGCCGGAACGCACGCCGACCTGCTCCTCGTCCGCCCCGATGGCCTTTCCTACGGTGTGAAGCAGACCAGGGACCTGGTGCTGCGCGCGGCGGGCGCCCCGTCAGGCGGGCGCTGGCGCGTGGTGCTCTTCGAGGACGCCGACCGGTGCACCGAGGCCGCCGCCAACGCGCTGCTCAAGGCGATCGAGGAGCCGGCGCCGCGCACGGTCTGGCTGCTGTGCTCGCCTTCTGCCGAGGACCTGGTGACGACGATCAGGTCCCGCTGCCGGGTGATGACGCTGCGGGTGCCGCCGTCGGAGGCGGTCGCCTCGGTGCTCGCCGAGCGGGACGGGGTCGACTACGAGCGCGCGCTCGCCGCCGCGCGGGCCGCGCAGGGGCACATCGGCCGGGCGCGGCGGCTCGCGACCGACCCGGCCGCCGCCGCGCGCCGCGAGGCGGTGCTCAAGGTGCCGGTGCAGTCGGTGTCACTCGGCCCGGCCCTCGCCGCGGCGGCCGCGCTGGTGAAGACCGCCGAGGACGAGGCCAAAGCGATGACGGAGCAGCTCGACGAACCGGAGCGGGACGCGCTGCGGCAGGCCTTCGGCGAGGGATCGACGGGCAAGGGCGTCGCCAAGGCCATGCGCGGCATGGCCGGGGCCATGAAGGACCTTGAAGACCGGCAGAAGTCCCGCGCCACCCGGGTCAAGCGGGACACTCTCGACAGCGCGCTGCTCGAGCTGGCGGCCTTCTACCGCGACGTGCTCATGATCCAAGTCGGCGCGGACGTTGAACTTGCCAACTCCGACCGGTCCGCTGACCTGCGTCGGCTGGCCGGCGGTACGACGCCGGAGTCGACGCTGCGCCGCATCCAGGCGGTGATGAAGTGCCGGGAACGGGTCACGCTGAACGTCGCTCCGCTGCTCGCGGTCGAGGAGCTGACGGTCTCGCTCGTCCGCGGCTGACCGCGGTTTGCGGCCGGACGCTGTTCATCCGCGGTCGCTTATGTTGGCCGCTGACCTGTTGCTCCCGGCAGGAACCGACTTAGTCTAGGCCGATGGGCATGATGATGGCAGTGAGCTTCGAGCGGTACGGGCGCCTCTACTATCTCGACCCAGGCGGACACGAACCGAAAATCGGCGACAAGGTCCTCGTGGCCACCGACGGCGGCCCCGAGGTGGCCGAATGCGTGTGGGCGCCGCAGTGGATGTCGGAAGACATCGGCGGCCTGCCGGTCTGCGCCGGCCTCGCGGCCACGGAGGACCTGGAGCGGGACGAGGAGAACCGGCGCCGCCGCGCCGAGGGGAAGCTCGCCGCGCGGCGGCTGATCCGCGAGCAC
>DASYAE010000097.1:0-6683 GCA_036501535.1 Actinocrinis sp.
CTACGGCTGCCTCACCGGGCAGGGCAACGGCCAGGGCGGTCGCGAGCACGGCCAGAAGGCAGACCAGCTCCCGGGCTACCGGTCGATCACGAACGAGCAGGACCGCGCGCATGTGGCGCAGGTCTGGGGCATCGACGCACGCGACATTCCTGGCCCAGGCCGGTCCGCCGCCGAACTGCTTGACGCGCTCGGTACCGAGGCCGGCCCCAAGGCGCTGCTCGTCTTCGGCGCGAACCCCGTCGTCTCCGCGCCAAGGGCCCTGCAGGTCAAGGACCGGCTCCAGGCCCTCGACCTGCTTGTCGTCGCCGACTTCGTCCCTTCAGAGACGGCGCGACTCGCCGACGTCGTCTTCCCCGTCGCCCAGTGGGCCGAGGAAACAGGGACCATGACCAGCCTGGAGGGCCGGGTCCTGCGCCGCCGGAAGGCGGTCGAGCCGCCGCCGGGGGTGCGCACCGACCTCGCGGTCATCGCCGACCTCGCGACCAGGCTTGGCCGGTCCGCGGGCGAGTTCCCCGCCGACCCCGACCAGGTACTCGCCGAGCTACGGCGTGCCTCGGCCGGCGGGCGCGCCGACTACTCCGGCGTCACGCCTGCGCTGCTCGACGCCGGCGTGCCGCTCTACTGGCCGGTCACCGCGGCCGATGCGGACCGTGCGGCGACCGGCGGGATCGCGGGCACGCCCCGGTTGTTCACCGAGCGGTTCGCCCATCCGGACGGGAAGGCCAGGTTCGTCCCCGTCACGCACCGCGACGCGGCCGAGCTGCCCGACGCCGATTACCCGCTCTACGCCACGAGCGGCCGGGTGCTCCAGCACTACCAGAGCGGTGCGCAGACCCGCCGCGTGCCGGAACTGCTCGCCGCCCAGCCCGAGCCGTTCGTCGAGGTCCACCCGGACACCGCCAGGCGCGCCGGGCTGCGGGACGGCACAATTGCGCGGGTCGAGTCGCGGCGCGGCACCGTGACGGCGCGGGTGCGCTGCGTCCCCTCGCTTCGCCTCGACACGGTCTTCCTGCCCTTCCACTTCCCCGGCGACGGCGCGGCCAACGCGATCACCAACCCGGCGCTCGACCCGACCAGCCGGATGCCCGAGTTCAAGGTCTGCGCCGTCCGCCTCGCCCCCGCGAGGAAGGCAGATCCCCTGCCGGGGGACAGCGAGGCGGCGGCTTGAGCCCGGTCCACGTCGTCGTCGCCGGGCACGGCATGGTCGGCGCGCGCTTCGCCGAGGAGGTCCGCAGGCACGACCCGGAGGGCCGCCGCGTCCGCCTCACGATCCTCGCCGCCGAGCCGCGGCCCGCCTACAACCGCGTCCTGCTACCGAACCTGCTCTCCGGCGTCATGAAGGAAGAGGACTTCGCCGCCAGGGTCGTCGTCGGACTGCCGGTAGTCACGGGTCAGGAGATAAGCAGTATCCCGAACGGAAGCGTGTTGCACCCCGACGCGCCCATGACTCTGCGCGTCGGCACGACCGTTATCGGCATCGACGCGGTGGGAAAGACGGTGCTCGCGCGGCGCGCTGCCGCCGGTCCGGCTATCCCCTCGACCCGCGACCGTGCCCGCGCGGGCGCGAGTGCAGGGACAGCGGCCAGGGCCGGCGCCGGGTCCAGGGCCGGCGTGGCGGACGAGACCGCGGTGGTCGAGCGGATCGGCTACGACGTCCTCGTGCTCGCCACGGGCGCGCGAGCGGTCGTACCGCCGCTGTCCGGCTTGCTTACCGGTCACCCCGCCGGTACGGGAAATGGCGCGGTGGGACGCGAAGCACGCTGCCGTTCTGATGACTGCCTTTCTTCCGACGTCGCAGCGCTGCACTCGCTCGCGGACGCGCGCCGGATCGCCGCGTTCGCGCAGGCCGCCCGCCGCACCGGCGGGCGGGTCGCGATCCTCGGCGGCGGCGTGCTCGGGCTTGAGGCAGCGCGGGCGCTCGCCGCGCGCGGTACCGCGGTCACGGTGGTGCACCGGGGCGGTCATCTGATGGACCGGCAGCTCGACACGGCGGCCGGGCGGGTGCTCGCCGCCGCGATGCGCAGGACCGGGGTCGGCGTGTCGCTCGGCGCCGGCGCGGCCAGGTGGGAGCCCGGGCGCGGGCTCTGGCTCACCGACGGGCAGCTGGTCAAGGCAAGCGGTCTCGTCCTGTGCACCGGCACCGTGCCGTGCACCGGGCTCGCCAGGGACGCGGGGCTGCGACTGACCGATTCTGGCGCCGTCGCGGTCGACGACACGCTGGCCGCTTCCGCGCCTGCTATCTACGCGATCGGGGACTGCGCCGGCCATCCAGGGGCGGCCGGCGGTCTGGTGCAGCCGGGCTGGGAGCAGGCCGCTGTGCTCGCCAGTCGGCTCACCGGCATTTCACCCAAGGCACGGTACCGGGGCAGCGGCGCGGTGACCCGGCTGAAGGCCGCCGGGATCGAACTGACCGCCGTGGGCGGCGCGCTGACCGAGCCAGGCCTCGACGGTGACCTTGAGGTGCTGCGCTTCGAGGACCCGGCACGGGAACGGTACGCCAAGCTCGTGCTTTCCGCCGACCGGGTCGTGGGGGCGATCCTGATCGGCCTGCCAGACGCGGCTGCCAGCGTCGTCCAGCTCTACGACAGGGACGCGGCCGCGCCGAAGGACCGGCTCGCGCTGCTGCTCGGCCGGGCGCTGCCGCCGGAATCCGGCGGCGGTTCCGGCCCGGCGGCGCTGCCCGACTACGCGGTGGTGTGCCGCTGCAACATGGTCACCAAGGGGCAACTGCGGGATGCCTGGTACGGGGGCGCGTGCGGCCGGGCGGCGCTTTCGGCGGCGACCCGCGCGGCCACCGGGTGCGGCACCTGCGGTGATGACCTGGAAACCATCGCGGCCTGGCTGGCGGAGACCGACCAGAACCAAGAGAAGGAGCCAGCGCTGCGATGAACGCGCGATCTGATGTTGCTCACGTCGTCGTTGTCGGCCACGGCATGGTCGGGCACCGGTTCGTCGAGGCGCTGACTGCGCGCGACGACGGCGGGCGGTTCAAGGTGACCGTGCTTTCCGCGGAAGCGCGGCCCGCGTACGACCGGGTAGCGCTCTCGTCGTTCTTCGACGGCGCGGATGAGGCGGCGCTGCGGCTGCCACCGCTTGACCGGTCGCGGGTGGACCTGCGCCTCGGGGTGAGCGCGAGGTCCCTCGACCCCGCTCGGCAGGTTGTCATCACATCGGACGGCGAGTCCCTTCCGTATGACGAGCTGGTGCTGGCGACCGGTTCGTACCCGTTCGTCCCGCCGGTGCCCGGTCATGACGCGCCGGGGTGCTTCGTCTACCGGACCCTGGACGACTTGGAGGCGATACGAACCGCCGCCGCCGGCACCACAAGGCCGGCCGGCGTCGTGATCGGCGGCGGGCTGCTCGGGCTTGAGGCGGCCAACGCGCTGCGGCTGCTCGGGCTCGCCCCGCATGTCGTCGAGCTCGCGCCGCACCTGATGGCGGTGCAGGTTGACGAGGGCGGCGGCGCACTGCTCGCCCGCCTGGTCACCGGCCTTGGCGTGACGCCGCACTGCGGCTCGGCGACGGTCCGGGTCGTGACCGATGCGGACACCGGGCGGGCGGCCGGCGTGGAACTCGCCGACGGCACCCAGGTAAATGCCGAAATAGTGGTGTTCGCGGCCGGCGTCCGGCCGCGCGACCAGCTCGCCCGCGCGGCCGGCCTGGCGCTCGGTCCGCGCGGTGGCGTGGCCGTCGACGAGTCGTGCCGTTCCCTTGGGGACAGCCATATCTGGGCCGTCGGCGAGGTCGCGGCGCTCGACGGTCAGGTGTTCGGCCTGGTCGCACCCGGCTACGCGATGGCCGAGACGGCCGTGGACCGGCTGCTCGGCGGTGCCGCCACCTTCCCCGGCGCCGATCGGTCAACGAAGCTGAAGCTGCTCGGGGTGGACGTGGCGTCGTTCGGCGACGCGCACGGTCGGACCCCTGGGGCGCTGTCGGTGGTGCTCAACGATCCCGTCCGCCAGGCCTACGGCAAGCTGGTCGTCTCCGACGACGCGCGCACCCTGCTCGGCGGCATCCTGGTCGGCGACGCGTCGCGGTACGCGCTGCTGCGGCCGCTCGTCGGTTCGCCGCTGCCCGCCGACCCCGCGGCGCTGCTCGCACCGGAAGGCGCGGACGGCACAGTCGGCGCAGGCGGCGGCTTGGCCGCGCTCCCCGACTCGGCCCAGATCTGCTCGTGCAACGCGGTGACCAAGGGCACGCTGCTCGCGGCGATCGGCGACGGCTCGGCCAGCGACGTGCCCGGGCTCAAGGCCTGCACGCGGGCGGGCACCGGATGCGGCTCCTGCATGCCGACGCTCAAGCAGCTGCTGGCCGCGGCCGGCGTGGCGCAGTCGAAGGCGCTGTGCGAGCACTTCCCGGTGTCCCGCACCGAGCTTTTCGAGATCGTCGCGGTGACGGGCATCAGGACGTTCAGCGAACTGGCGACCAGTCACGGCCGTGGCCGCGGCTGCGACATCTGCAAGCCGGCCGTGGCCTCGATCCTGGCCTCGCTGCACACCGCAGACCACATCCTGGACGGCGAGCGCGGCGCCCTGCAGGACACCAACGACAGGCACCTGGCGAACATGCAGCGCAACGGCACGTACTCCGTCGTGCCCCGCATCCCCGGCGGTGAGATCACCCCCGCGAAGCTGAGGGTCATCGCGGAGGTCGCCGAGGAGTTCGGCCTCTACACCAAGATCACCGGCGGGCAGCGCATCGACCTCTTCGGCGCCAGGCTCGAGGAACTGCCCGCGATATGGCGACGGCTCACCGACGCCGGGTTCGAGTCCGGCCACGCGTACGGCAAGGCGCTGCGCACGGTGAAGTCCTGCGTGGGGTCGACCTGGTGCAGGTACGGCGTGCAGGACTCGGTCGGCCTCGCGATCGAGCTTGAGCTCCGCTACCGTGGCCTGCGCTCGCCGCACAAGCTCAAGGGCGGCGTGTCCGGCTGCGCCCGCGAGTGCGCGGAGGCCCGCGCCAAGGACTTCGGCATCATCGCCACCGAGGCCGGCTGGAACCTCTACGTCGGCGGCAACGGCGGCTTCCGGCCCAGGCACGCGGAGCTGCTCGTGTCGGACGTCTCGACGCGGGAGTTGATCGCGATCCTCGACCGGTTCCTGATGCTCTACATCCGCACCGCGGACCGGCTGCAGCGGACCGCCGCGTGGATCGAGGCGATGGACGGCGGCGTTTCGCACCTGCGGGACGTGATCGTGGGCGACAGCCTCGGCATCTGCGCTTCGCTCGAAGAGGCCATGGCCGGGCACATCGCGAACTACCGCGACGAGTGGCGCGCGGTACTCAATGATCCAGAACGGCTCGCCAAGTTCGCCTCGTTCGTCAACGCACCCGATCTCCCCGACCCCGCCATCTCGTTCACGGTCGAACGCGACCAGCGCGTCCCCGCGCCGGCCCGCCCGCTGCTGCCGCTGGAGCCCCGATGAAAGTCATAGAAGTAGCCAGAGCCTCCTCCGTCACCGCCATTCCGCTCGCCGCGCTTTCCCCGGAGCAGGGGGCCGCCGTCCTGCTCCGCGACGGCACCCAGGCCGCGGTGTTCCTGCTCCACGACGGGTCGGTGCACGCGCTGGGGAACATCGACCCGTTCTACGGCGCCCCGGTCATGTGCCACGGGATCGTCGGCGACCGCTCCGGTGTGCCCACGGTGGCCAGCCCGCTCGGCAAGCAGGTGTTCTGCCTGCGCACGGGCCGCTGCCTGGACTCTCCCGACGTCGCGCTGCCGGTGTTCCGCGTGGCCGTTCGCGACGGCGTGATACGCCTGTCAACTCCCGGTAACGCCCGCGAAATAGCCATGGGGACATGATGAAACGTATGCCCCCACCCCCGCCACCAGGCCGGCGTAGCCCGCAGGCCGATCCTTCAGAGCAGGGGCCGCCGGCCGTCCACCTCGCCCCGCTGGCCGGCTACACGGTCGGGGTAACCGCGGCGCGGCGCGCCGACGAGATCGGCGGCCTCCTTGAGCGGCGCGGCGCGGCCGTGATCCACGCGCCCGCGCTGCGCATCGTGCCGCTCGCCGACGACACCGACCTGCACAAGGCGACGCTCGACCTGATCGGCACGCCGCCAGACACGGTGGTGGCCACTACCGGCATCGGCTTCCGCGGCTGGATGGAGGCCGCGGAAGGATGGGGCGAGGCCGACCGGCTCCGCGGCGCGCTCGGCCAGGCGACCCTGCTCGCCCGCGGGCCAAAGGCCACCGGCGCGATCCGCGCGGCCGGCCTGCGCGAGCTGTGGTCACCGGCCTCGGAGTCATCGGGCGAGGTACTGCAGCGCCTGCTGTCGGAAGGGCCGCTGCACGGCAGGCGAATCGCGGTCCAGTTGCACGGCGAGCCGCTGCGCGACTTCACCGACGCGCTGCGCCACGCGGGCGCGGCCGTGATCCCCGTCCCCGTCTACCGCTGGATGGCCCCGGTCGATGCCGGCCCGCTCGACCGGCTGCTTGAGGCGATCGCGGCGGGCACCGTCGACGCGGTCACGTTCACCAGCGCCCTCGCCGCGACCGGCCTGCTCCGCCGGGCCGCGCAACGCGGTCTCGACGGCGAACTGCGCGCCGCGCTGCGCGGCCACGTCACCGCCGCCTGCGTCGGCCCGGTGACCGCAGGACCGCTGCTCGACCTCGGCATCCCGGCGACCTGGCCGGACCGCTACCGGGTCGGAGCGCTGATCCGGCACGTCACCGAGGT
>DASYAE010000098.1:0-29679 GCA_036501535.1 Actinocrinis sp.
CGCTCGAGCACGTCGCCCACCCCGGCCACGTACACCCGCAGGAACGCCTCGGCGGTCTCGGCTTCCAGCGCGTGGGTGAACCACGGCCGGTCCATCGTGGCGATCGGCTCGTCGTCGCCGGCGACCACGACGTCGGCCACCGAAGTGGCCCGCTTGGTCGACGAGCGCTGAGACGGGCGGCGGGCCGGCCTCGGGGCCGGCCCGCCGTTCTCAGAGCACGTCCACGCCTCCGGCGTAGTGGCACGCCGCCGGATGCGCCGCGCCCAGGCCGCGGTCGTCGAGCGGCGGCTCCTCGTCGATGCAGCGCTGTGCGTCGGCAGGGGTCAGCGTGGTGAACTTCGGGCACCGGGTGCGGAACCGGCAGCCGGAGGGGGGATCGGCCGGGGACGGCACGTCGCCCTCGACGATGATCCGGGTCCGCTCGCGCTCCCGCCTCGGGTTCGGGATGGGGATCGCCGAGATCAGTGCCTGTGTATAAGGATGCAGCGGCCGCTCGAACAGCTCGTCCGCCGGACCGACCTCGACGATCTTGCCGAGGTACATGACCGCGACCCGGTCCGCGATGTGTCGCACCACCGACAGGTCGTGCGCCACGAACAGGTAGGCCAGGCCCAACTCGTCCTGCAGATCCTCGAGCAGGTTGATAACGCCGGCCTGGATGGAGACGTCGAGCGCCGAGACCGGCTCGTCGAGCACCAGCACCCTCGGCCGCAGCGCGAGGGCGCGGGCGATGCCGATGCGCTGGCGCTGGCCGCCGGAGAACTCGTGCGGGAAGCGGTTGCCGTGCTCGGGGTTGAGGCCGACCCGGCTCATCAGGTCCGCCACGGCTGCCGCGCCGTTCTTCTGGAACAGGCCGTGGATACGCAGCGGCTCGGCGATGATCTCGCTGACGGTGATACGGGGGTTCAGCGACGCGTAAGGGTCCTGGAAGACGAGCTGCATATCGCGCCGCAGGGTACGCAGTTCGCCCTTGCGCATCGCCGTGACGTCGCGGCCCTCGTACAAGACCCGGCCGGACGTCGCCGGCTGCAGGTGCAGGACCGCCCGCGAGGTCGTGGTCTTGCCGCAGCCCGACTCGCCGACCAGGCCCAGCGTCTCGCCGGCGCGCAGGTCGAAGGAGACCCCGGAGACCGCGTGGACGGTGCCGATGCGCCGGCGAAAGATGCCGCTCGAGATGATCGGGAACTCCTTGACCAAATCGCGCACCGAGAGGATCGGCTCGCCCGGCGCTCTCGCCCCGTTGCCGGCCAAGGCCGCCGCGGTGATCATCGCACGCCTCCCTCACCCTGCCGGGGCCCTTCGCCCTGGGCGCCGTCGATCACGTTGTCCTCGGCCAGGACCTCGGCCGGCGCACCGAGCGTCTCCGGCGGCGGCTCCGCGCCGAATTCGGTGGGCAGCCGGCTGTCTGCGGCCGAATGGGCGAACACCTCGGCTGCCTTCTCGCGATCGGCCAGCTGGTCGGAGTAGTGACAGGCCGCCAGATGAGTGGCCGAGCCGACCGATCGCAACTCCGGCTCCGCTGTCTCGCACCGGTCCTGCGCCATCGGACAGCGCGGCGTGAACGGGCAGCCCGGCGGCAGATTCACCAGCGACGGCGGCGCGCCCTGAATGGGCGTCAGACGCTCCTGCTTGCGCACGTCGAGCCGAGGCAGCGAGCCCAACAGGCCGAGCGTGTAAGGCATCCGCGGTGCGTAGTAGATGTCGTCCACTGAGCCGATCTCGACGGGCTTGCCGGCGTACATGACCAGGACCCGGTCCGCCTGCCCCGCGATAACGCCGAGATCGTGCGTAATCAGCACCGTCGCCGCGCCGGTCTCGGCCTGTGCGGCCCGCAGCGCCTCAAGCACCTGCGCCTGAACGGTGACGTCGAGCGCGGTCGTCGGCTCGTCGGCGATGATCACGTCCGGGTCGTTCGCCATCGCGATCGCGATCACCACCCGCTGCCGCATCCCGCCGGAGAACTCGTGCGGGTACTGGTCGATCCGCCGCTGCGGGAACGGGATGCCGACCAGGTCCAGCAGCTCCACCGCGCGCTTCTGCGCCTCGGCCCGGCTGATCCGGCGGTGCGCCAGGACCGCCTCGGCGAGCTGGTAGCCGATCTTGTAGACCGGGTTGAGCGAGGTCATCGGGTCCTGGAAGATCATCGCGATCTTCTGCCCGCGCACCTCGGTCATCTGCTTGTCGTTCAACCCGATCAGCTCGCGGCCGCGGAAGCGCACCGAGCCGGAGACCCGCGCGGTACGCGGCAGCAGGCCCATCACCGCCATGGACGTGACCGACTTGCCCGAGCCGGACTCGCCGACGATGCCGAGCACTTCGCCGCCGCCGAGCTGATAGGACACGCCGCGCACCGCGCGCACGACGCCGTCGGGAGTCGGGAAGTCCACCGTCAGGTTCTCCACCGCGAGCACCGGCTCGAGCAGCGAGGTGGACGGCGTGGCGCCCAACGCGCCTGGCCCGGTGGCAGTGCTCACGCGCGCACCCTCTGCTGAGTCGGGTCGAAGGCGTCCCGCAGCCCGTCGCCGATGAAGTTGACGGACAGGCAGATCAGGACGATGAACAGGCCGGGGAACCAGAACAGCCACCACTGCCCGCCCTGCAGCGCGGTCTGGTTGTTCGAGATCAGCAGGCCGAGCGAGACGTTCGGGCTCTGCACGCCGAAACCGAGGTAGGACAGCGCCGACTCGGTCAGGATCGCCAGCGCCACCAGGATCGTGACCACGACGATGACCTGGCCGGCGATGTTAGGCAGCAGGTGCCGGAAGATGATCCGGCCGTCCTTAGCGCCGAGCGCCCGCGCCGCCTCCACGTACTCCTTCTCGCGCAGCGAGAGCACCTGCCCGCGCACGATCCGGGAGACCGCGGGCCAGGACAGCGCGGCGATCACCAGGGCCAGCGCCCACCAGCCGGAGTTCTGCACCTTCTTGGTCATCAGCGCGCCGGCGGCCAGGATCGGGACGGTCAGGATCAGGTCGACCACGCGCATCATCAGCGAGTCGGCCCAGCCGCGGTAGTAGCCGGCGACCGCGCCCCACACCGTGCCGACCACCGTGGCCATGGCCGCGACCGAGAAGGCGATCTCCAGCGAGATCTGGGTGCCGCGCAGCACCTGGGAGAGGTAGTCGTAGCCGTTGCTGTCGGTGCCGAACGGGTGGTTCATCGACGGGGACTGGAGGTTGTCGTTGGTGATCTCGGTGTACTGGTACTTCCACAGCGCGCCGCCGACGAAGGCCACCAGGATCACCAGGACCAGCACGACCAGGCTGGCGACCGCGAGCCGGTGCTGCACGAAGCGCTGCATCACCAGCCGGCGCTGCGAGCGGGCCCTGACGGTGAACTCGCGGTCCTGCACCGGAGCCCGCCCTGGCGGCGCGCCCGCAGTGCCCGCGGCGCGGGTGGCGCCTCTGCGCGGCGCGCGATGGCGGGTCTTGCTGTCAGCCAAGTCGGATCCTCGGGTCCAGGACCGCGTAGAGCAGGTCGGCCAGCAGGTTGAAGACGATCACGATCACCGCGGCGACGGTCAGCCAGGCCAGGATCACGTTCGAGTCCTGCGCGTTGATGCCGTTGATCAGCATCGTGCCCATGCCCTGCCAGCCGAAGACCTGCTCGGTCAGCACCGCGCCGCCCAGGATCGCCGCCACGTCCAGCGCGACCTGCGTGGTCAGCGGGATGAGCGCGGTGCGCAGGCCGTGCCGGATCATCACCTTCCGGCGGCTCAGGCCCTTGGCCCGGGCCAGCCGCAGGTAGTCGCTGCCGAGCACGTCGAGCATCGAGGCGCGCTGGAAGCGGGACCACGACGCGTAGGACGACATGGCCAGCACGATGGTCGGCAGGATCAGGTGGCCGATCGCGTCGCTGAAGACGGACCAGCCGGTCAGCCCCGGGGTGTTCGCGCCGTAGGTGGACAGGAAGTAGCTGCCGGTCGAGTTGTTGAAGTTCACCGCGGCCTGCTTGAGCAGCATCGCGAACCAGAACACCGGCAGGGACAGGAACAGGAAGCCGATCACGGTGATCGAGTAGTCCAGCTTCGAGTACTGCCGGGTCGCGCTGATCACGCCGGAGACCACGGCCAGCAGCACCGCGACGACCATCGCCAGGACGACCAGGCGGATCGTCAGCTGCAGGCTGGTCCACAGCAGCTGGCCGACGTCCACGCCGGCGTTGATAGAGGGGCCCCAGCTGCCGTGCCCGAACAGCTGGGTGAACCAGTGCCAGTACCGGTCCACCAGGTTGTGGTTCAGGTACAGCTGGTTCGCCAGCGCGTTCAGCGTGGCCTGGGAGGGCGGCGGGTTCTTCGCCCGCAGCTGGCCGAGCGGGTCCGCGCCGTAGGCCACCAGCAGGAACACCAGGAAGGTGGACACGATGAACACCGGGATCGACACCAGCAGCCGGCGCACGGCGAAAGCGAACATGGCAGCGTCTCCGCGAGGCCCTGGGAAACGGACGGTGGGGGTGGTCCGGCCGCCGCTCCCGGCGGCCGGACCGGGGGCGGTCGGCTCGAGCCGGCTCAGGAGGACGAGGACTTGAGGCCCCACTCCCCGATGTTGTAGGTCGGGCCGACCGAGGTGGTGTTGTCCCGCACGTTGCCGATCTTCGGGTTGAAGGCCAGGAACACCGGCTTCTGGTACAGCGGCAGGGTGTACGCGTCCTTGCTGATCTGCTGGTCGGCGTTGTTCAGGTTGGTGATCTGGGCGGCCGAGTCGGTGGTGCCGGCGGCGGCGTTGAGCCAGTTGTCGACCTGGGCGTTCGAGTAGCCGCCGAAGTTCGAGCCGCCGTTGGTGGTGTAGAGCGGCTGGTTGGCGGAGGCCGGGAACGGGGTGTCGACCCAGGCGAAGACGATGACGTCGTAGCTGTAGCCGTTGCCGGTCTGGGCCAGCGTCGCGCCGAGGTTGTCGGTCGGCGAGACGTTCACGGTGATGCCCAGCTGCGCCATCTCCGCGGCGAACAGGTCGCAGGTGTTCTGCCGGATCTGGTTGCCCACGGTGTACTTCATCGCGAGGGCCGGGATCGCGGTGCCGTCCGGCGCGGTCAGGTGCCCGCCGGAGGCCGCGTTCTTGAACCCGGCCGAGGTCAGCTCCTGCCGGGCCTTGGTCAGGTCGCCGGCGCCGAGCCCGAACTGGGTGACGTTGTCCTGGTAGCCCTTCTGGCCCGGCACCAGCATCCGGCTGTTGAGGACCGTCGAGCCGGAGTCGAACTGCTTGATGGTCTTGTCGATGATGTCCTGCCGGTTCGTCGCGGTGAACATGGCCGTGCGCAGGGTCTTGCCCCACGACGCGTTGCCCAGCGCGGCGTTCTTCAGGTTGAAGTCGATGTGCTCGAACGAGAGCCCCGAGTCGATCTTCCAGGTGACCTGGTCGCCCATGTTCTTCACCTGGGTGACCAGGTTCAGCTCGGGCTGCGGGTAGATCCCGTCGACCTCCTTGTTCTGCAGGGCGGTCGGCTCCTGGGAGGCGTCGGTGATGGCCCGGAACACGATCTGGTCCAGCCGGGCCGGCGCGCCGTAGTACTTCGGGTTGCGGTTCAGGATCACCGAGGTGTGGTCGGAGGAGACCGAGGAGACCTCGAACGGACCGCCGGAGACCGGCAGCGGGTTGGACTGGAACCAGGCGAAGGACTGCTCGTTGTTGCCGTGCTCCTGCGCGATGTGCGCCGGGAGCATCGTGGTGAACAGCGCCTTCCAGTCGGAGAAGGTCGAGCCGAAGACCGCGGTGACGGTCTTGCCGCCGTCCGAGCCGGTGACCGACTTGATCTCCTGGTAGCCGGTGGTGCTGGCGGCGGCGATGTTGGGGTCCGAGCCGTTCTGGACCTGCCAGTTGTAGACGAAGTCGTCGGCGTCGATCGGCGAGCCGTCGGACCAGACCGCGTTCGGCTTGATCTTGTAGACGACCGTCTCGGGGTTCGTGCTCGTCTCGGTCGCGCTGGCGAGCAGGTCGCTGTTGAGCGTGACGGAGTAGGACGGGTTGGTGATGAACGTGCTCGGCGCGAGGGCGTTGATCACCTGGCCGTAGTCGAAGGTGTTGCCGTCGGCGGACAGCAGGTTCCAGTTGTCCATCGTCTTCTCGATGGTCCAGGTGACCTTGCCGCCCTTGCCGACCGTCGCGCTGTTCCACGTGTCCGCGGCCGCCGTGCCGGCGATGTTGCTGTCCGACGACCCGCTGGACGAGCCGCTGCCCGATCCGCCGCACCCGGCCAGCGCCAGCGCGGCGCACGCCGCCGCGGCGGCCGACCACGCCGCGGACCGCCGGGGGCGCGCCGCGCTCCGCCAGCGGTCGGTGCCTAATGCCCCGGCCATGCGTACTCCTTCACCCTTGTCATCAGTTAGACGACAAAATAGGGCTAAGCAGGACACATTGCCCGGCAATTCAGCCGGATGTGTGACGTTCCGGCGAGCCGCGGCGTGATGCCGCAGCCCGCCGTACGCAACCGTCCTGAGGCCGGGTCAGCCCGGGTCAGGACTCGGTGTCCACCCAGGACATCAGCTTGCGCAGCCGCTTGCCGACCTGCTCGACCGGGTGGTTCGTGGTGGCCTCGAAGTACTTCTTGTACTCCGGCAGGCCGTTGTCGTACTCCTCGATCCACTGCTTGGTGAACTCGCCGGACTGGATCTCGGCCAGCACCTTCTTCATCTCCGCGCGGGTGGCGGCGGTGATGATGCGCGGGCCGGTCTTGTAGCCGCCCCACTCCGCGGTCTCCGAGACCGACCAGTTCATCTTGGTCAGCCCGCCCTCGTAGATCAGGTCCACGATCAGCTTGACCTCGTGCAGGCACTCGAAGTAGGCGATCTCCGGCTCGTAGCCGGCCTCGATCAGCGTCTCGAACCCGGCCTTGATCAGCTCCTCGATCCCGCCGCACAGCACGACCTGCTCGCCGAACAGGTCGGTCTCGGTCTCGTCCTTGAAGGTCGTCTTGATGACGCCGGCGCGGGTGCCGCCGATGCCCTTCGCGTACGAGAGGGCCAGCTCCTGCGCCTTGCCGGTGAAGTCCTGCTCGACCGCGATCAGGCAGGGAACGCCGAAGCCGTCGTTGAACTGACGGCGCACCAGGTGGCCCGGGCCCTTCGGGGCGACCATGGCCACGTCGATGTCGGCCGGCGGCTTGATCAGCTCGTACCGGATGTTCAGCCCGTGGCCGAAGAAGATCGCGTCGCCCTCGGCCAGGTTCGGCGCGATCGCCTCGGTGTAGACCTTGCGCTGCACCGGGTCCGGCACCAGCACCATGATCAGGTCGGCCTCGCCGCACGCCTCGTCGGGGGTGACCACGCGCAGGCCCTGCTCCTCGGCCTTGGGCCGCGACTTCGACCCCTCGGGCAGCCCGACGCGCACGTCGACGCCCGAGTCGCGCAGCGAGAGCGCGTGCGCGTGCCCTTGAGAGCCGTAGCCGAGCACCGCGACGTGCCGGCCCTGGATCACCGAGAGGTCGGCGTCGTCCTCGTAGAACATTTCAACAGCCATGCGTGCAGGTTCCTCACTTCGTACTTCGCTGCGGTCGGATGGTGGACGGAACGGCGCCGCGGTCAGCCGGCGCGCTCGACGGGGCGCAGGGTGCGGTCGGTGATCGAGCGCGGCCCCCGGCCGATCGCCACGAGGCCGGACTGCACCAGCTCCTTGACCCCGAAGTGGTCCAGGACCCGGAGCATCGCCTCCAGCTTCGCGGCGTCCCCGGTGGCCTCGACGACCATCGTCTCGGGCGCGACGTCCACGATACGTGCGCCGAACGGCTCGACGGCGGCCAGGACGTGGTGCCGCTCGGTCGCGTCGGCGCGCACCTTGACCAGGATCAGCTCCCGGTGCACCGAGGCGGACGCCTCCAGCTCGACGATCTTGAGCACGTTCACGAGCTTGTTGAGCTGCTTGGTGATCTGCTCGAGCGGGTGGTCCTCGACGCCGACGACCAGGGTGATCCGGGAGATCTCCGGGTGCTCGGTCGGGCCGACGGCCAGCGACTCGATGTTGAAGCCGCGGCGGGAGAAGAGGGCGGCCACACGGGCCAGGATGCCGGGCTTGTTCTCGACCAGGACGCACAGGGTGTGCACCTGGCCGGGGCTCGGTGCGGCGTTGATCGGGCTCATCTGCGTCTCCTTATCGTCGATTTCGTCGAACTGCGCTGCTTATTCGACTCCGTCGAACTCGGGCCGCAGTCCCCGCGCGGCCAGGATCTCGTCGTTGGAAAGCCCGGCCGGGACCATCGGCCAGACCATCGCGTCCTGATGCACCGTGAAGTCGACCACGACCGGGGCGTCGTCGACCGCCATGGCCTTCTCGATCGTCGTGTCGACCTGTCCGGGCGACTCGCAGCGCAGCCCGACGCAGCCGTAGGCCTCGGCGAGCCGGACGAAGTCCGGGATGCGCCGCGGCTCGGCCCGCACCGCGTCGGCCGGGTGGTCGCCCGGGCCCAGGTCCGTGTTCGAGTAGCGCTCGTTGTAGAACAGGGTCTGCCACTGCCGGACCATGCCGAGCGTCCCGTTGTTGATGATCGCGACCTTGATCGGGATGCCGTTGATGGCGCAGGTGGCCAGCTCCTGGTTGGTCATCTGGAAGCAGCCGTCCCCGTCGATCGCCCAGACGGTCGTGTCCGGCAGGCCGACCTTCGCGCCCATCGCGGCCGGCACCGCGAAGCCCATGGTGCCCGCGCCGCCGGAGTTCAGGAACGTGTTCGGGTGCTCATAGCCGATGAACTGCGCGGCCCACATCTGGTGCTGGCCGACGCCGGCCGCGTAGACCGCCTCCGGCCCCACGATCTTGCCCAGCCGCTCGATCACGTACTGCGGGGCCAGCTGCCCCGGCACGGTCTCGTAGCCCAGCGGGTACTTCGTGCGCCACCCGTCCAGCATGGCCCACCAGGCCTCGTAGTCGCCGGCCCGGCCCGGCTGCGTCCCGGCCCGCGCCGACTCCGCCCGCACGGCCGCGGCCAGGTCGGTCAGCACCTCCGCGCAGTCGCCCACGATCGGCACGTCGGCCACCCGGTTCTTGGAGATCTCGGCCGGGTCGATGTCCGCGTGCACGACCTTGGCGTCCGGCGCGAACGAGGAGAGCCGGCCGGTGACCCGGTCGTCGAACCGGGCGCCGAGCGCGACGATCAGGTCGGACTTCTGCAGCGCGGTGACCGCGGCGACGGTGCCGTGCATGCCGGGCATGCCCAGGTGCAGCGGGTGGCTGTCCGGGAACGCGCCGCGCGCCATCAGGGTCGTGACGACCGGGGCGCCGGTCAGCTCGGCCAGCACGCGCAGCTGGGCGGTGGCCCTGGCCTTTATCACGCCGCCGCCGACGTACAGCACCGGCCGGCGCGACTCGACCAGCATCCGGGCGGCCTCCCGGATCTGCTTCGAGTGCGGCTTGGAGACCGGCCGGTAGCCGGGCAGGTCGAGCTCCACCGGCCAGCGGAACACGGTCGAGGACTGCATCGCGTCCTTCGCGACGTCCACCAGCACCGGGCCGGGCCGGCCGGTCGAGGCCAGGTGGAAGGCCTCGGCGACGGTGCGGGCGATGTCGCCGGCGTTGGTCACCAGGAAGTTGTGCTTGGTGATCGGCATGGTGATGCCGCAGATGTCGGCTTCCTGGAAGGCGTCGGTGCCGATCGCGCCGGAGGCCACCTGGCCGGTGATGGCGACCATCGGGACCGAGTCCATGTGCGCGTCGGCGATCGGCGTCACCAGGTTCGTCGCACCCGGCCCCGAGGTGGCCATGCACACCCCGACCCGGCCGGTCGCCTGCGCGTAGCCGGTCGCGGCGTGGCCGGCGCCCTGCTCGTGCCGCACCAGGATGTGGCGCAGCCGGTGCGAGTCGAGCAGCGGGTCGTAGGCCGGCAGGATCGCACCGCCGGGGTAGCCGAAGATGGTGTCCGCGCCGCACTCCTCCAGCGCGCGGATGAGGGCCTGCGCCCCGGTCACGGTGGTGCCTGACGCCTGCGGGGCAGTCTGCTCGGTCATGTCTGGCTGCTTCTCTCGCTCGTTCCGGGTTATCGCAAGTCGGTATCATCGGCGGCCGGATCCGCGGTCGACTCCTCGTCGAGCGGCTGCGTTCGCAGTGCTCGGTGGGCGACTGCGTTCCGCATGGGCCGGGCCAACAAAAAATCCCCCGGCCCGAAGAGGGCAGCCGAGGGATGCGCGCCGGTGCGGTTCTGTGAGGCCGCTATCCGACGCGCCGACCGAGTACGAGCCCGCGCAAGGTGACGGTACTGATACGCATGAGGGCGACCCTACTCGCCCCCGGCCCCCACCCGTCAAGCCGGTGCGCGGCCTGTCTCGCGATGCGGACTTCGGCCGGGCGCACCCGGATCGGGGCTCAGGAACCGGACCGGACCTGCGGCCGCGCCACCGCGACCGCGACCGTCGGGGGCGGCGCGACCGACTGTGTGGCTGCCTGCGTTGCTGCATGCGTGGCTGCCTGCGTCGCTGCTTGCGCTGCTGCGGAGGCCGACGCGGACAGGTGCGGCGTATGCGCCGGCGTGCCTACCGGCGCGGTCGCGGCGCGCACCACGATCCGGCGCTTGCCGCCCGCCTTCGCCTCGTACATGGCCAGATCGGCCTCGCGCATCAGGTCGGCGACGCTCGCGCCGGTCCGCCAGAACGCCACGCCGATCGACGCGCCGACGGTGAACCGGCCGGCCGGCAGGTTGAACGGCCGGCTGATCGCGCTGTGGAACCGGGCGGCGACCTCTCGCGCCGCCCGCTCGCCGGTGCCGCCCTGCACCAGCGCCGCGAACTCGTCCCCGCCGAACCGCGCGACCAGGTCGGCGGACCGGGCCGCGGCGCGCAGCCGGGCCGCGACCCGGGTCAGCAGCAGGTCCCCGACCGCGTGCCCGCCGGCGTCGTTGACCTGCTTGAACCAGTCGAGGTCGAGGAAGAGCACGGCGATCGGCCGCACCACCGCGGCGGGCTGCGCCAGCGCGTGCTCGAGCCGGTTCGTGAAGAACGCGCGGTTCGGCAGCCCGGTGAGCGCGTCGTGGTAGGCACTGTGGGCGAGCTTCCGTTGAAGCTCGACCCGATCGCTAACGTCGCGACAGGTGAACACGAGGCCGCCGCGATGTCGGGTGAGCGTGCACTCGGCGTGCCGCCATCGCTCGGCCGCGGCCGGCGCGGCGCAATCAGACGTCTCCTGCTCCTGCGCGATCGAGTGTTCGGGCGGCGATTCGGGCGACGCAGCGTCGGCGAAGGCGATCGTTCCGCCGAGAACGGAGCGGATCCTGCACTCGACGCCCGCCGACGCGCCGGGCCCGGCAAGGTAGTCGGCGACCGCGCCGCGCAGGTCGTCGCGGTCGTCGGGATGGACGAAGTCGTACAGGAGCCGGCCGACGAGTTCGTCCGGCCGGTACCCGAACACGTGCTCGACGGCCGGCGAGATATAGCCGAACCGGCCGCGCGGGTCCATCGTCGTGATGACGTCGCTGGAGCCTTGGACCAGCGAGCGGAAGTGGTCCTCGCGCACGGCGAGCTGCCGGGTCAGCGCCCGGTTCTCCAGCAGCGTCACCGCCTGCCGGGCTACCAGCGCGGCCAGCACGGTGCCGCCGGCCGCCAGCACCGCGGGGCGCACCTGGTGGTCGCCGGTCAGGCCGTTGGCCATGATCCCGGCCAGGCACACGGCGCCGACCACGTACGGGAACAGCAGGCCGAGCAGACCGAGCGCCGCGTTCGACGGCCTGGCGAAGGGCTCGCGCGGATGTGCCGCTGGCGCCGGGGGCACGACCAGCGCGTCAACGGCCTGTTCTACGCTGCGCTCCACGCCGTGTTCCGTGCTGTGTTCCATGCTGCGGTCCCTTTTCGGACGCGACGGCGCGCTCCACACACTCATCCACGGCGCGACCACCAGAAGCAGATAGCCGAGGAACCAGCAGGAGTCGAGCAGCCCGCCCGAGGCATACCCCGCGCGCACGGCCGGGATGGTCCAGATCGCGTCCGACACGACAATGGTCGTATACGCGGCGAGCAGCGTCGCCATCGAGGCGCCGTCCCGCCGCCCGCCGCCCCGGAACCGCAGCGCGAGCACCAGGCTGACCAGCAGGATGTCGAAGACGGGATAGGCGAGGCTGAGCGTCACCCGCAGCGGCGACCCCCCGCCGTCCAGGGCCTCGCGCGCCAGCGCCGGACTCCACCCCGCACAGAAGATCGCCCCCGCGATCATCGCGCCGTCCAACAACAGCTTGACCCAGCCGACCGAGCCGCCCGGGCCGCGGTGGTGCACCAGCGTGCCCGCCATGGCGAACGGCGCGAAGAACAGGAAGATCCAGTCGGCGGCGGACGGCGTCGGCGGCTCGTGCTGCAGCACCAGCTCGTACCAGCCCCACACGGCGTTCCCGAGCGCGGCGGTCAGCGCGGAGGCGGAGAACAGCAGCCAGGCCCCGCGCAGCCGACCGCGCGCGGCGATCGCCCGGACGGCGCACGAGACCGCCGCGGCCGCCGCGGCGCCGGCCAAGCCGAAGTCGCCCATGAACGCGGCCAGTTCGTTGCGCCCGGGTCCGGCGTGGCCGTGCGGAGAGTGGCGCAACACGCCTTCGGCGATCGTGGACGGGTCGTACGGAACGACGCCCCAGCGCAGCAGCGCACCGGTCAAATAGGCCGTGGCGAGGACCGCGACCCCGGCGCAGGACACGATCATGCGTGGAGCAGGGCGGGTGATCGAGAAGGCCATCGTCCACTGTCTCTTCTCAGCCGACCCAGCCGCCTCGGACCGGCGCGGCCGCCGCCGCAGGGGCGCGGGGCTGGGGCCGCGGGCCACGGGTCCGCGCCCGCGGCCGAAGCCGGAACGCGCAGCTTTCACTGTAAGACACGAAACCAGAGCGCTGCGTGACAATTCGCCATACGCGGGCGCTTTCACCAGTACGAGCACGCCCGCCCAGCACAAAAGGCGCCGTGCGGGTGGGTGGGCAAGTGCCACCTTTCGCCAGACAACCCCGGGGCCTTCGGCGAAAATCCGAAGAATCGCAGACTCGTCCAAGTCCGACGGTGCGTCAGCCAAGTGGGCGCAGCCCCCTGAAACAGCCGGAAGCCGGGTCCGGTGCTCCCGGACCCGGCTTCCGTTCGCCTACCTCGAATGGCCCACGGGCCGCTCCTTCGCTCCTTCGAGCGAGCTACGACAGCCGTTCGATGACCAGCTGCCGCACTCGCGCCGCATCCGCCTGCCCACGCGTCGCCTTCATCACGGCACCGATAAGCACGCCGGCCGCAGCGTGGTTGCCACCCCGAATCTTCTCCGCGACCGCGGCATTGGCAGCGATCGCCTCATCGATCGCGACGAGCAGCGCCGTATCGTCCGACACCACCTTCAGACCGCGCGCCGCGACCACCTCGTCGGGCTCGCCCTCGCCAGCCAGCACGCCTTCGACGACCTGCCGGGCCAGCTTGTCGGTCAGCTCCCCGGCCGCGGTCAGCTCGACGATCCGGGCCACCTGCGCCGGGGTGACCGGCAGGTCGCCCAGCTCGGTCCCGCGCTCGTTGGCGGCCCGGGCCAGCTCGCCGGTCCACCACTTGCGGGCCTGGTCGGCCGGCGCGCCGAGGTCGGTCGTGGCGATGATCAGGTCCAGCGCCCCGGCGTTGATCACGGACTGCATGTCGGTCTCGCTCAGCCCCCACTCGGCCACGAGCCGCCGCCGCCGGACGGAGGGCATCTCGGGCAGCGTGGTGCCCAGCTTCTCGACCAGCTCGCGCGAGGGCGCGACCGGCACCAGGTCCGGCTCCGGGAAGTAGCGGTAGTCCTCCGCCTCCTCCTTGCGCCGGCCGGAGGTGGTGCTGCCGTCGTGCTCGTGGAAGTGCCGAGTCTCCTGCACGATCGAGCCGCCGGAGGAGAGCACCGCGGCATGCCGCTGGATCTCGAAGCGGGCCGCCCGCTCCACCGACCGCAGTGAGTTCACGTTCTTCGTCTCGGAGCGGGTCCCGAGCTTCGCAACGCCCTTCGGCTTGAGCGAGAGGTTCACGTCGCAGCGCATCTGCCCGCGCTCCATCCGCGCCTCCGACACGCCCAGTGCGCGAATAAGGTCGCGCAACTCTGACACGTACGCACGAGCGACCACCGGCGCGAGGTGTCCGGGTACTTCGATCGGCTTAGTGACGATCTCGATCAGCGGAATGCCGGCCCGGTTGTAATCGACCAGCGAGTAGTCCGCCCCGTGGATCCGGCCGTCCGCACCGCCCACATGGGTGGACTTG
The DNA here is from genome assembly GCA_036501535.1 of Actinocrinis sp. Taxonomy (GTDB): domain Bacteria; phylum Actinomycetota; class Actinomycetes; order Streptomycetales; family Catenulisporaceae; genus DASYAE01. Next base: position 14,138 of record DASYAE010000098.1, read on the forward strand.
CCGGTGTCCTCCTCCATGTGCGCCCGCTCGATCGCCACCCGGAAGCTCTGCCCCTCCACCTCGACGTCCAGATAGCCGTTGTAGGCGATCGGCTCGTCGTACTGCGAGGTCTGGAAGTTCTTCGGCATGTCCGGATAGAAGTAGTTCTTCCGCGCGAACCGGCACCACTCGGCGATCTCGCAGTTGAGAGCCAGCCCGATGCGGATCGCGCCCTCCACCGCGACGCCGTTGACCACCGGCAGCGCACCGGGCAGGCCCAGGCAGGTCGGGCAGACCTGGGTGTTCGGCTCGGCCCCGAACACGGTCGGGCAGGAACAGAACATCTTCGTGTCCGTCCCCAGCTCGACGTGCACCTCGAGACCCATCACCGGGTCGTACCGCTGCAGCGCCTCGTCGAAATCGAGCAGGTCGTCGGTCATGCTCACGGGTCTCAGCAGCTCCTTCGAGTCGCGGGCCGGGGCGCGCGGGTTCCGGCGGCCGGGGTCAGGTGGTGCGCCGTCACTTGCCGCCGCCCGCGGTCAGCAGCAGCGGCTCGGCAGCCTCCGCGTCCGCTGCCGCCTGCTCGGCCTTGGCCTGGCGGATCGAGCGGACCGCGATCGCGGCGGTGACCGCGAGGACCGCGGAGCTCAGCAGGCCGTGCGCGAGGGCGAGCCGGTCGCCCTTGGCCCGCGCGTCCTTGATCGACCGGACGGCGCCGAGGACCGCGCCGGCCTGGCCGCCGAAGAAGATCATCCGGCCCAGCGGTCCGCGCGGGACCTTGACCGGGGCGCGGTCCTTCTGCTTCTTCTCGTTCTTCTCGCGGCTCACAGTGCCGGGACCTCCTCCAGGATCGGGTGCCCCCACCGGTCGAGCAGCGCGGCCTCGAGCGCCGCGCCGACGTGGTACATGCGGTCGTCCTTCAGTGCCGGGGCGAGGATCTGGAAGCCGACCGGCAGGCCGTCCTCCGGGGCCAGCCCGCACGGCACCGACATCGCCGGGTGCCCCGCCAGGTTCGACGGAATCGTGCACAGGTCGGCCAGATACATCGCCATCGGGTCGTCGGCCCGCTCGCCGATCTTGAAGGCGGTGGTCGGGGTTGTCGGCGCGACGAGGACGTCGGCCTTCGTGTAGGCGGCCTCGAAGTCGCGGATGATCAAGGTGCGCACCTTCTGCGCCTGGCCGTAGTAGGCGTCGTAGTAGCCGGAGGACAGCGCGTACGTGCCGAGCATGATCCGGCGCTTGACCTCGGGCCCGAAGCCGGCCTCCCGGGTCAGCGCGGTGACCTCCTCGGCGCTGTGCGTGCCGTCGTCGCCGATCCGCAGGCCGTAGCGCATCGCGTCGAAGCGGGCCAGGTTCGACGAGCACTCGCTCGGCGCGATCAGGTAGTAGGCGGGCAGCGCGTAGTCGAAGGAGGGCGCGTCGATCTCGACGATCTCGGCGCCGAGCCCGGCGAGCACGTCGACCGCCTCGCGGAAGCGCTGGAGCACTCCCGGCGCGTAGCCCTCGCCGCCGAACTGCTTGACCACTCCGATGCGCAGGCCCCTGACTCCCTCGGCCGCGCCGCGCCGGGCCGCGTCGACGACGGCGGGTACGGGCTCGTTGATGGAGGTCGAGTCGAGCGGGTCGTGTCCGGCGATCACCTCATGCAACAGCGCGGCATCGAGCACCGAGCGGGCGCACGGGCCGCCTTGGTCGAGCGAGGAGGAGAAGGCGACCAGGCCGAAGCGGGACACGCCTCCGTAGGTCGGCTTGACGCCCACCGTCCCGGTCACCGCGCCGGGCTGGCGGATCGAGCCGCCGGTGTCCGTCCCGATCGCCAGCGCGGCCTCGAAGGCGGCCAGGCTCGCCGCGCTGCCGCCGCCCGAGCCGCCGGGGATCCGCTCGAGGTCCCACGGGTTGCGGGTCGGGCCGTAGGCGGAGTTCTCGGTGGACGAGCCCATCGCGAACTCGTCCATGTTGGTCTTGCCGAGCACCACGACGCCGGCCTCGCGCAGCTTGCGGGTCACCGTCGCGTCGTACGGCGGGAGCCAGCCCTCGAGGATCTTCGAGCCGCAGGTGGTCGGCACGCCCCGGGTGGTGAACACGTCCTTGAGGGCGAGCGGCACGCCGGCCAGCGGGCCGAGCGGGCGGCCGGCGGCGCGGTCGGCGTCCACGGCGCGGGCCGCGGCGAGCGCCCCGTCCGCGTCGACGTGCAGGAAGGCGTGGACCTTCTCGTCCACCTTCGCGATCCGGTCGAGGTGGGCGGTCGTCACCTCCACCGCGCTCACCTCGCCGGAGGCGATCAGCCCGGCCAGGTCCGCGGCGCTCTTGCGCAGCAGGTCGCCCGAGGCGGGCGCCGCGTCAGACTTTGCGGATTTTGCGGATGACGAGTCGGCACCCATGGCGCTCACTCCTCGCCCAGGATGCGCGGTACCCGGAAGCGGTTGTCCTCCGCGGCCGGCGCCTGCGCCAGCACCTCGGCGCGGTCGAGCACCGGGGTTCCCGCCGGGCGCACCACGTCCGGACGGTACACGTTGGTCAGCGGCAGCGCGTGCGACGTCGGCGGCACGTCCGCGGTGGGCAGCTCGGAGACCCGGGCGACGGCGCCGACGATAGCGTCGAGCTGACCGGCGAAGTGGTCGAGTTCGGCGTCGCTGAGTTCCAGGCGGGAGAGCCGCGCAAGATGCGCCACCTCCTCGCGGGTGATCGAGGGCATCCGGTGCCTTTCCGACGCAGGGGTGTGGGCGGCGCGCGGCGCGCTCTACTTCCGGGCGCACCGGCCCGGACCTGTTGCGCGACAGTGCCGCTGACGCCCCATCGTAGTCGGCGCGGGACTGCGCACCGCACCCGATTTGTCTCGTCGGCCAACCAACCCTCCCCCGCCCTTCCAGAGACTTCTTGTCGCTGCGGGACGATCAGACGAAGTCGCGCCAGAAGGGGACTGTGACCTGTGGCGGCCGGCCGGGCGTCGCGAGGTCGGCGTCGGGCCCGCCGAACTCGTGGCGGATGTAGTCGACCAGGTCGTTCCCGTAGCAGATGATGTCGGTCTGCCACATGGAGAGCACGGGGTGTCCGAAGGTGGCTCGTCCGCCGGGTAGGTAGCGGTGGCCGAAGACGGGGATCATGCGGGGGGCTGTCTGCAAGTGGCGCTCGGCAGCGGTGCTGGTCTCGGCTTGGTCGTCGGGTCGTGCGCCCCAGCTTTCGTGCCAGTAGCGGTTGTGTTCGACGTCGAACAGCACGCCCTGAGACGGCCGGCTCAGCCGCTCCCGTAGTTCCTCGGGATCGCCGTCGCGCCAGTCGGGCCACGGCAAGGTGTGGGTGTGGATGACGCCGTCCTCTTTCGGGATCGGCGTGTTGAGCGGAAGGCCGGCGGCGAGAAACGCCCGGTGGTCGTCGGCGAACTCGAAGCCGTACTCCTCCTCGATGCGGGAGAGCTCCGTCTTGCTGAGGCCCGGCCCTATCCGGCAGCGATCGCTGCGGGACAGGTCATGTGCGGCTTGTTCGCCGAGACGTGCCGCTTCACCTGTGATCACGTGGATACGGTAGCGCCCGACTGGATGGCGCCGGCCTCAGTCCGAGCGCGCGGCGGGATCAGCGCACGAGGTAAGTCTCCCGGTCGGGTCCCGCCGACCGGCCGTTGAGCCATTGGGTGGCTTCCTGCGGGGGCAGCGCCTTGGCCAGCAGCCATCCCTGCGCGGCGTCACAGCCCAGTGCTGCGAGCCGGTCCCAGGTCTCGTCGTCCTCCACGCCCTCGGCCACCACGTGCAGGCCCAACGAGTGCGCCAGATCCACGGTGGAGCGCACGATCGCCGCATCCTCCGGATCGTGCGCCAAATGCGCCACGAACGACTTGTCGATCTTGATCTCCGCCACCGGGATCTTGCGCAGCAGCACCAGCGACGAGTAGCCCGTCCCGAAGTCGTCGAGCGAGAGCCGCACGCCCAGCGCCTCCAGCCCCGCCAGCGTCGCGGCCGCCCGCTTCGGGTCCTCCAGCAGCACCCGCTCGGTGATCTCCAGCTGCAGCGCGGTCGGCGGCACCCCGTACTTGAGCAGCCCCGCCTGGATCTTCGGCACGAACCCCGGCTGATGGATGTCGCGCATCGACACGTTCACCGCGACCGGCACCGCAAGCCCGGTCCGCCACCACTTCGCCACCTGCGAGAGCGCCTGATCGACCACGTACTCGGTCAGCTTCGGCATCAGCCCGGTCTGCTCGGCCAGCTCCACGAACTCCTCAGGGTTCACCGACCCGCGCGTCGCGTGCTTCCAGCGCACCAAGCCCTCGAACCCGACGACCTGCTTCGTGGCGAACGACACCTTCGGCTGGTAGTGCAGCTGCACCTCGCCGGCCTCCAGCGCCCGGCGCAGATCGCCGAGCAGGGCAAGCCGGTCGGGCGTGTTGCGGTCACGGCCGGCCTCGTACTGCGCGACGACCGAGCGGGACTTCTTGGCCAGGTACATCGCCACGTCGGCGCGCTGGAGCAGCTGCTCGAACTCCTCGGCGTGCTCCGGATACAGCGCCACGCCCACCGAGGCCTCGAGGTCCAGGGCGATCTCCTCGACCTCGAACGGCTCCTCGAAGGTCTCGGTCAGCTGCTGGGCGATCCCGATCGCCTCCTCCAGGCTGGCCACGTCCGGCAGCAGCACCGCGAACTCGTCCCCGCCCAACCGCGCCACCATCGCCCGCGGCGGCGCGGCGTGCACCAGCCGCCCGGCCACCTTCTGCAGCAGCCGGTCACCCGGCTCGTGCCCGAGCGTGTCGTTGACCTCCTTGAACCGGTCCAGGTCGAGCAGCAGCAGGCCGACCGGGCGGCCGCTGCGCATCGCCTCAGCCAGCGCCAAGGCGCCCTCCGCGCGCAGCATCTTGCGGTTCGGCAGCACGGTCAGCTCATCGTGGTTCGACTCCCAGGCGCTCTGCTCGCCGACCTCCGCATTGCCGTGCACGATGAACAGCACCGGTATGAAGAGCGGGAGCAGCCAGGGCTGGGTGAAGGCGACGACGGCGGCCAGCGGGCCGAGCACCACCATGGCCCCGGTCGCCCGAACCTGATGCAGGCCGGCCCGGCGGATCTGGCCGAACAGCGATACGCCCTTCTGCAGCGTCACGGCGATCCAGACCAGCAGGTTGTTGAGGGTGCCGTAGGCGAGGCCGGCGAGCACCAGGGCCAGCGTGCGCGGCCAGCCCTGGTCGCCGAGGTGCCGGGCCGGGCCGATCTGCAGCCGGCAGAGCGCCTCGAACACCAGGCCGGATGCGGCCCAGGAGAGCGTGTGCTGGCTGACGTTGAAGGCGAAGCGCCACCAGGCGTGCCGGTGGGTCAGGGCACAGACGACGATCGCGAGGCACTGCGCGGCGGCCGCCCACCACCAGCCGGCCAGGCTGATCATGGCCAGTGAGAACGCCACGGCGATGGCCGCGCCGTCGCGCCCCTGCCGGGTCAGCAGGTGCCGCATCTCACCGATCACGATGAGCACGGCCAGAACGGCGACCGCGACCGTGTGGCCGTCGCCGAGGCCGGCCCGGACGTGGGCGAGCGACACGCCGGCGTAGCCCAGGACGCCGAGCCCGGCGACGGTCACCGCGACGAGGTACCAGACCATGGCGCGCGGGCGCGCGAAGGCGGCGGTGCGGTGCTCGGGTTCCGCCATCCGCCCTCATCCTCGGTTGATCCGCCTCGCCGGGGCGAGGGTGGCATACCCCGGCGGGGCATGCGCAGCCACGGCCCGGCCGCGCCCACCGGAACCGACCGACCCAGATTATTCGCAAGGCTCGTACTCGGGCGAGGGGTTGAGAAGGATTGGCAGGGAAAATCTTGCCCTAGGCCCCGGACCAGCACGTTTTGCGGTCAAGTGGGTCGCGGACCGGAAATCCTTGTGGTGATGGGCATCTGACACTGCGTCATACCGGTCCCGAAACCTGCCCGATTACATCAATATCCCGACGGAAGGCGCGGATATGGGGGCCGCTGCCGGGTTCGAGGGCGACCGTCCGGACTCGTCCCTTGTCGGCAGCGCAGTGATCGCCCCGCGCAAGTCGACAAAATGACAAGGAGATCATCGGCGCGCCGGGCCCGGCCGAGCCGTAATCGGCTCGGTCGAGCCACTGGGTCATGGACGGCTCAACCGAGCACTGCATCATTTCCGGCTCAACCGAGCCCCTGCGGCCCCTTCTCCAGCAGCGTGCGGAACCCGGCCTCGTCGAGCACGGGCACGCCGAGCTCGACCGCCTTGTCATGCTTCGAACCCGGGTTCTCCCCCACCACCACGTACGAGGTCTTGGCGGAGACCGAGCCGGCCACCTTCGCGCCCGCGGCCTGCGCCGCCTCCTTCGCGTCGTCCCGGCTGAAGCCCTCGAGCGTGCCGGTGATCACGACCGTGACGCCGGCCAGCGGCAGCTCGGCGACGTCCTTCGGCGGCGTCGGGGCGATCCCGGCCTCCTGCCAGCGCTGCACGATCCGCCGGTGCCAGTCCACCGAGAACCACTCGACCAGCGAGTTGGCGATGCCCGGCCCGACGCCGTCGATCGCGGCGAGCTGGTCCGCGGTGGCCGCGGCGATCCGGTCCAGCGAGGGCAGCGCGCGGGCGATCTCCCGGGCCGCGCTCGGACCGACGTGCCGGATCGAAAGGCCGACCAGGAAGCGCCACAGGTCCTTGGTCTTGGCCGCCTCGATCTGCTCGAGCAGCACCTCGGTGGTCTTGGTCGGCACCGAGCCCTTTACCGACGCGGCGCCCTTGGCGGACGCGGCAGCCTTCGTGCTCTCCGCCGCGTCGTCCGTGTCCTCGTTCTCGTTCTCGTCTGCCGTCGCCGCGGCGGCGCCGCTCTTCGCCGGCGGCTTGGTGTAGAAGTACGGGACCAGTTCCCGGTCCCCCTCCTTCGCCGACTTGCCCCGCGCCTGCTGCCACATCCGAGCGCCGGCGAGGTCTTCCAGCTTCAGGTCGAACAGGCCCGCCTCGTCCGGCAGCGGCGCCGCGCCGTCGTCCGGCTGCGTGAGCGCGATCGCGGCCTCGTATCCGAGCGCTTCGATGTCCAGCGCGCTGCGCCCCGCCAGATAGGCGACCCGCTCGCGGATCTGGCCTGGGCAGTGCTCCGCGTTGGGGCACCGCAGATCGACGTCGCCCTCTTTCTGCGCGGCGATCGGCGTGCCGCAGTCCGGGCACTCGGTCGGCATCGCGAACGGCCGCTCGGTCCCGTCCCGCAGCGCGACGACCGGCCCGACGATCTCCGGGATCACGTCCCCGGCCTTGCGCAGCACGACCGTGTCGCCGATCAGCACGCCCTTCTGGACCACGACCTCCTGGTTGTGCAGCGTGGCGTAGGCGACGGTCGACCCGGCGACCTTCACCGGCTCCATCACGGCCTGCGGGGTGATCCGGCCGGTCCGCCCCACCTGCACCCTGATGTCGATCAGCTTGGTGGTGACCTCCTGCGCCGGGTACTTGAACGCGATCGCCCAGCGCGGGTCCTTCGAGGTCGCGCCCAGCCGCTCCTGCAGCGCCAGGTCGTCGACCTTCACCACCACGCCGTCGATGTCGTGCTCGACGTCGTTGCGGTGCTTGCCGTAGTACTCGATGTACTCCTTGACCTCGTCCAGCGTGCCGACGACCCGGACCCGGTCGGACGTCGGCAGGCCCCAAGCCTTCAACAGCTCGTAGGCGTGCGACTGGGACTCGATCTCGAAGCCCTCGCGCGCGCCGATGCCGTGCACCACCATGCGCAGCGGCCGCTGGGCGGTCACCCGCGGGTCCTTCTGCCGCAGCGATCCGGCGGCGGCGTTGCGCGGATTGGCGAAGGACCGGCCCTCGGTCCGCATCGAGGTCTCGTTGAACTCCTCGAAAAGGGCCACCGGGAAGTACACCTCGCCGCGCACCTCGACCAGGCCGGGCGCCGGATGCTCGGCGGTTCCCTTGAGCAGGTTCGGGATCCCGGCGATGCTGCGCACGTTCGCGGTCACGTCCTCGCCGGTGCGCCCGTCGCCGCGGGTCACGGCGCGCACCAGGCGGCCGTGCTCGTAGACCAGCGCGATCGCCAGGCCGTCGACCTTCAGCTCGCACAGGTAGTCGAACCGGGGCCGCTGCGCCGGCGGTATGGCCTCGACGGCCTCCTTCTCCTTCTCCGGCGTCTTCTCCTTCGGCTCCTTGCCGGCCAGGGCCGCGACCACCCGGTCGTTCCAGGCGTCGAGCTCCTCGAAGCTCATCGCGTTGGCCAGCGAGAGCATCCGCTGGAGGTGGTCCACCGAGGCCAGGCCCGCGCCGACCTCGCCGCCGACCTTCTGCGTGGGCGAATCGGGCGTGCGCAGGTCGGGGTACTTCTGCTCGAGCGCATCGAGTTCGCGCATCAGCGCGTCGTACTCGCCGTCCGCGACGGTCGGCTGGTCCAGGACGTGGTAGCGGAACCGGTGGTCCTCGATCGTCGCGGCCAGCTCGGCGTGCCGGGCGCGAGCCTCGGGCCCGGCGGACTCGACGCTCGCCGGGGCGGCGAGCGCGGAGGCGTCCGCGCCGGAGGCGGGCGAGCTGTCGGAAGCTGTTGAAGCGGTGGCAGCCATCGTCTCGATTCCCCTCATCCCTTCTCAACTGGCTCCCAAACTACCGGCCGGCACCGACAAATCCAGTGATCGCGACCCGCGCCGCGACCGGCGGCGTCACTGCTCGTCCTCGAGCGCGCGGGCGGTCTGCGCGCACAGCCGCAGCGCCCGCGCCGCCCAGCCGGGTGACGCGCCGATGAGGCCGCAGGACGGGGTGACGGCCAGCGAGCGGGCCAGCCGGTCCGGCGCGAAACCGAGCCGGCGGAGCTCGAGAACCCGGTCAAGCAGCGATTTGACCGTCGGCTGCGCGCCTATCGGGTCGGTGGAAGGCACGATTCCGACGAACAGGACCGTCCCCGCCTCGATCGCCTCGCCGAGGTCGTCGTCGCCGCGAGCCGGCGGCAGCGCGAAGTCGAAGCCGATCCCGGCGGCCCCGGCCGCGCGCAGCAGCGAGAAGGGGACGTCAGGCGCACAGCAGTGCACGATGACGGGAGCGCCGACGGCATCGATCACCTGGCGCAGCGTCTCGCGGGCCACCTGCTCGTCCATGGCGCGCAGACGGCCGAATCCGCTCGCGGTCGGCACCGTGCCGCGCAGCACTCCGGGCAGTGCAGGTTCATCCAGCTGGACCAGCATCTGCGCGCCGGGGACCCGTTTGCGTAGATCACTCAGGTGACGCGCCAGCCCCTCCGCGAGCGACCCGGTGAGGTCCCGGACGGCGCCGGGGTCGGCGAGCATCTTGTCGCCGTGCTGCAGTTCGACGGCAGCCGCGAGCGACCACGGACCGGCCGCCTGGATTTTCAGCGGCCCCGAATAGTCCTGCGCGTGCTCCTCGAGCAGGTCCAGATCGCGGCTCAGATGGCTCATCGCCCGGCCGTGGTCCCGGCCCGGCCGGTCGACGATCCGCCAGCCCGAGGGCTGCACCTCGGCATACATGTCGACGAGGAGAGCGGCAGTGCGTCCGACCATGTCCGCGCCCACGCCCCGATTGGGCAGTTCGGGCAGGAACGGCACCCCCGGCCGCTGGCCCAACTCGTCGAACACCAGGCGCAGCGCCGCGGCCTCGTCGGTCCCGGGCAGCGATCCGACGCCGGAACCCGCGGGGGGCAGGCCGGGCAGCTGACCGGATTGGAGCAGTGAACCGCGGCCGGACGCACCGGGAGCCACTGGTTGACCAGGAGCAGCTGTGGGGCCGGGAACTGATTCAGGCGCTTCGGAGTTCACACAGGCGAGGGTATCCGCCCCGGGCGGATCACCCGCACCGGTGAGCCGGCGGACAAATCCAGAGCGCGTGCAGAGCGTTCCTGCAACACTGGCCCGCACGGCACTGGAATTCGGTGGGCGTCGCAGCGGGGGCGCGGTATCAGTGGGGATACCGCATCAACAGCGCGCGACGAACAGACACTGCGTCAGCAGTCCGGGGCCGCAGTGTTTGGAAGAGTCTTGCACGGTGAATCGTTGCGGATGAGGGGATCGGGGCGGGCAGGAGGAGGGAACCCGCAATGCAGACAGTCTTCTTCGCCGCCAATGCGGCGACGCTACCGCTGCTGGCCGCGGCCGGTGGCGACCCGGCGAGCCTCGACCTGGCCGCAGTGGCGGCCGGCGACCTGGACCCGGGTCAGTTGCTCGACCTCGACACGCTGATGACCGGTCACGACCCGGCCGCGGTGCGCGAGGCCGTGCTCACCCCGGCCGGGGTGGTCGGCCGGCCCGGCTCGCTGGCCCGCGGCACCGAGGAGCGGGTGCTCCTACCGGTGCGGCCGGCCCTGCGCAGCAGCCTGCTCGAGCGCGAGGACGCCGAGCTGGACCGGATCGCCGCGCAGTGGGAGCGGCTTTCCTGGGGCACCGACTGGGACCGGGCCGGATACGGCGCGCTGCTGCGGTCGCTCGCCATCCTCGCGGAGCTGGCCGTGGCCGAGCGGCATGGCATCTACGTGTGCTTCGACGTGTGAGATCGCCGGCGCACACGCGGTGATTGCGTCGACCGGTACCATCCACCGGAACAGCCCGCAGAAGCGGCTGTGACCGGTACCGTTGAGCCGGTATTGTCGAGCATCCGCAGCGGGCTGCTCAGGGGGTTTCAGGCATGACGAATCAGACGCAGGGCCCACCCGGGCCGGAATACATGCAGAACGCGGGCATTCCGAACCAGCAGTACCCCGGCGGCTATCCGCCGCCGTACCCGCCGCCGCCTTATCCCGGCCAGGGCTACGGGCCGTACTACGCGTATCCGCCGGCGTCCGCGCGGACGAACACCATGGCGATCCTCGCGCTCGTCCTCTCGTTCGTGTTCGCACCGGCCGGTCTGATCCTCGGCATCATCGCGGTGCGGCAGATCCGCACGACCGGCGAGGACGGCCACGGGCTGGCCGTGGCCGGCATCGTGATCGGCGCGATCTTCACGGCGCTTATCGTCGTCTACATCGTCGTGATCATCTTCGTCCTCGCGGCGATAGCCAACAGCAACCCGCAGTACAACAACGGCGACATGGTGCAGCTGCTGTCGAACCTGATCGCGCTACGTTGATATCAGGCGGCCGGAGCCGGAGAGTGCGCGGCCGCCCGACGCGTGGCAGAGATCGTAAATGAGCCGATAACGCGCGTACCGTCATAAAGCACAGCCGCCTGCCCCGGGGCGATGCCGCGCACAGGCTCGGCCAGCGTGAGCATCACCGTCTCGGCGGCGGCGTCGAAGCAGGCTGTCACCGGCACCGGGTCGCCGTGCGCGCGCAGCTGCGCGAGGCAGCCGAACTCGCCGCCCGCCTCCGGTCCGCACCACCGCGGCCGGGAGCCCTCGATCACGCCGATCTCAAGCTCCTGCGCCGTGCCCACGGTGACCGTGTTCTGCACCGGGGAGATGTCGAGCACGTAGCGCGGCCGGCCGTCCCCGGCGGGGTCTCCGATCCGCAGTCCCTTGCGCTGCCCGACGGTGAATCCGTAGGCGCCCTCGTGTGTGCCGAGGACCCTGCCGGAGGTGTCGACGATCGGGCCCGGCGCGGATCCGAGCCGGTCGGTCAGGAACCGGCGCGTCTCGCCGTCGGCGATGAAGCAGACGTCGTGCGAGTCCGGCTTGTCCGCGACGGACAGGCCGCGCCGCTCCGCCTCCGCGCGCACCTCGTTCTTCGGCGAGTCCCCCAGCGGGAACAGGGCGCGCGCCAGCTGCTCCGCGTCAAGAACGCCGAGCACGTAGGACTGGTCCTTCGCCGGATCGGCCGCGCGGTGCAGCTCGCGGCCCGCGGGCCCGTCCGCGATCCGGGCGTAGTGGCCGGTGCAGACCGCGTCGAAGCCGAGCGCGACGGCCTTGTCCAGCACCGCCGCGAACTTGATCTTCTCGTTGCAGCGCAGGCACGGGTTCGGGGTCCGGCCGGCGGCGTACTCGGCCACGAAGTCGTCGACCACGTCGGCGTGGAAGCGCTCGGCCAGGTCCCAGATGTAGAACGGGATCCCGATCACGTCCGCGGCGCGCCGGGCGTCGCGGGAGTCCTCGACGGTGCAGCAGCCGCGCGCCCCGGTGCGGAACGACTGCGGGTTCTTGGACAGCGCGAGGTGCACGCCGGTGACCTCGTGCCCGGCCTCGACCGCGCGGGCAGCGGCCACCGCCGAGTCGACACCGCCGGACATCGCCGCAAGAACACGCATAAGTCAAGGGTACGCGGCGCGGCGAGTGAATATGGCCCGATGATCGTTTTTAGGCCGGGCCGCCGGCCGCCCGACCGGCCCGCTCCGGCCCGGCTCAGCTCAGCCCGGCGGCGCGGGCCCGGTCGACCACCGCCGGCAGCGCCTCGACCAGCGTCTCCACGTCCTGCGCGGTCGAGGTGCGGCCGAAGGAGAACCGCAGCGACCCGCGGGCCAGATCCGGATCGGCGCCGATGGCGAGCAGGACGTGGCTGGGCTGGGCGATCCCGGCCGAGCAGGCCGAGCCGGTGGAGCACTCGATCCCGCGGGCGTCGAGCAGCAGCAGCAACGAGTCGCCCTCGCAGCCGGGGAAGCAGAAGTGCGCGATGCTCGGCAGGAAGCCCTCGCCCCGGCCGCCGGACAGGATCGCGTCCGGCACCGTGTCCAGGACGCCGTCGATCATGCGGTCGCGCAGCGCCGACAACCGCTGCGCCTCCTGGTCCAGGCCGGCGCCGGCCACCCGCGCTGCCGCGGCGAACGCGGCGATGGCCGGCGTGTCGAGGGTGCCCGAGCGCACGTCGCGCTCCTGGCCGCCGCCGTGCATCAGCGCGGTCGGCTCGGCCTTGCGGTCCAGCAGCAGCGCGCCGACGCCGATCGGGCCGCCGATCTTGTGCGCGGAGACGGTCATCGCGTCCAGGCCCGCGGCGGTGAAGCCGACCGGGAGATGGCCGAAGGCCTGCACCGCGTCCGAGTGGATCGGCACGCCGCGCTCGTGGGCGAGCGCCGTCAGCTCCGCCACCGGCTGGACGGTGCCGATCTCGTTGTTCGCCCACATGACGGTGACCAACGCCACATCGTCCGGGTCCCGCTCGAGCGCCTGCCGGAGGGTCGCCGGGTCGACCCTGCCGGTCTTGTCCACAGGCAGCCACTCGAGCGTCGCGCCCTCGTGCTCCTCGAGCCAGAGCAGCGGATCGAGGACCGCATGGTGCTCGATCCGGGCGGCCAGGATGCGGGTGCGGCGCGGATCGGCGGCCCGCCGGCTCCAGTACAGGCCCTTGACGGCGAGGTTGTCCGCCTCCGTGCCGCCGCTGGTGAACACCACGTGGCTGGGGCGGGCGCCGAGCGCCTCCGCGATGGCCTCGCGCGACTCCTCCACGACCCGGCGGGCCGCGCGGCCCGAGCCGTGCAGCGAGTTGGCGTTGCCGACCCGCGCGAACTGCTCGGCCATCGCCGCGATCGCATCGGGGTGCATGGGCGTGGTCGCCGCGTGGTCGAGATAGGTTGTCATGACAGGGGAAATTCTAGTGGTCCCGGGCCGGCTTGCAGCTGTCCAGGCTCTACGCCGGACAGCGCCGCCGGCTCGAAGAGGTATCCTCTCCGACCCGGCGGCGCTGTCGACAGTGCTCCGCGTGATGCCGCTACTTGCGCTTGACGATCTCGTCGGTCACCTGCGGCACGACCTTGAACAGGTCGCCGACCACGCCGTAGTCGACCAGCTCGAAGATCGGCGCCTCGGCGTCCTTGTTGACCGCGACGATCGTCTTCGAGGTCTGCATGCCGGCCCGGTGCTGGATCGCGCCGGAGATGCCGCAGGCGATGTAGAGCTGCGGCGAGACGGTCTTGCCGGTCTGCCCGACCTGCGACTGGTGCGGGTACCAGCCGGAGTCCACCGCCGCGCGCGAGGCGCCGACGGCCGCGCCGAGCTGGTCCGCGAGCGCCTCGATCACCGCGAAGCTCTCCGCCGAGCCGACGCCGCGGCCGCCCGAGACCACGATCGCCGCCTCGGTCAGCTCCGGCCGGTCGCCCTTGGGCACCACGACCCGGTCCACGACCTTCGCCAGCTTCGCCGCGTCGGACAGCTCGACCGAGACGTCGACCCGCTCGGCGGCGGCGTCCTGCGGGACCGGCGGGGTGGAGTTCGGGCGCACCGCGATGATCGGGGTGCCGGCCGAGACGGCCGAGTGCACCACCGAGGAGCCGCCGAAGATCGACTGCTCGGCGGCGAAGCCGTCGCCGTCCGCGGTCACGTCCACCGCGTCGGTCAGCAGGCCGGAGTTCGTCTTCACGGCCAGCCGCGCGGCGATCTCCTTGCCCTCCGCGGTCGCCGGGACCAGCACGAGGGCCGGCGCGACGTCGGCCACGAGCTTCGCCAGCAGCTCGGCCTTCGGCGCCACGACGTACCCGGTCAGCTCGGGGTCGGCGGCCACGTAGACCTTCGCCGCGCCGTACTCGGCCAGCCGGCCCTTCGCGTCGTCGAAGCCCGAACCGATGAACACCGCGGACGGCTCGCCGAGCGCGCGGGCCTTGGTCAGCAGCTCGAGGGTGACCTTCTTGACCGCGCCGTCGGCATGGTCCACCAGTACGAGGATCTCAGCCATCGTCTTGTCTCCCGGCCCTTCCTAGATGAACTTCTTCGCGGCGAGGAAGTCGGCGAGGTCGACCCCGCCGTTGCCCTCGTCGGTGACGATGACGCCCTGGGCGCGCGGCGGGGCGACGGCCGCGTCGAGCACCTTCGTCCAGGAGCCCGCGGCGCCCACCTTCGCCGGATCGATCGCGGCGCCGGCCGCGTCGAGCGTGTCGACCGGCTTCTTCTTGGCGGCCATGATCCCCTTGAACGAGGGGTAGCGCGGCTCGTTGATCTTCTCGACCACCGAGACCACCGCGGGCAGCCGCGCCTCGACCACGTCGTGGCCGTAGTCGGTCAGCCGGTTGATCTTGATCGCGTCCCCATCGATTTCAACCTTCGAGGCGAAGGTCAGCTGCGGCACGCCGAGCCGCTCGGCGACCATCGCGGGCACCACCGAGGTGCGCGCGTCCGAGGCCTCCGAGCCGAACAGCACCAGGTCGTACTCGAGCGTCCCGAGGACCTGCGCGAGCGCGTAGGAGGTGGCGGCCACGTCGGACCCGGCCAGCACCGGGTCGGTCAGGAACACGGCCTTGTCCGCGCCCATCTGCAGCGCCTTCTTGTAGGCGTCGGTGGCGTCCTGCGGCCCCATGGACACGACGGTCACCTCCCCGCCGTGCTTCTCGACGAGCTGCAGCGCCTCCTCGACGGCGAACTCGTCCATCTCGTTGATCAGGCCGTCCACGGCGGCGCGGTCCACGGTCAGGGTGTCCGGATCCAGCCGCTTGTCGGCCGCGGTGTCCGGCACCTGCTTCACAAGGACGACGATCTTCATTGCTCAGGCGCCTCCGCACAGTCGGCTGTCGCAGTGTCTGAATCACAGTTTCTTGCTGCTGTGGTCTCTGCTGCTGTGTTTTGGGCCGCACCGCCCGTTCAGGGTGCCGGACCGGCCACTGCCGCGCCCTGGGTGTCGAACACGCCCCGGAACGCCCGCCGGTTCCAGCCCCGCGGGCCGGCCCACAACCGATGATACGGCCCCCGACCGACCAAACTACCGTTCAGTAATGTGTCCTGAGCCACATTCCAGCGCCATTCGAGTGAGGCTG
>DASYAE010000099.1:0-26921 GCA_036501535.1 Actinocrinis sp.
GCCGGCCCCCGGCCCGGCAACAACCCGTTCACCTCGGGCTCGACCGGCATGCCGCGCCCCGGCGCGCGTCCGGGCGGCCCCGGCGCGCCCGGCGACCGCGCGGCGCGGGGCGGCGACGCTCCGGCCGGGCCGCGTCCCGGCATGCCGTCGCGTCCGGCGGCACCGCGCGGCGAGCGCAGCGGCAGCGGCGGCCCCGGCGGCCCACGGCCGAACCCCGGCATGATGCCGAACCGGCCGGCCCCCGCGCCGCGTTCCGGCCCCGGCGGCGGCGGAGGCCGTCCCGGCGGTCCCGGCGGCCGTCCCGGCGCACCCGGCGGTCCCCGTCCGGGGGCTTCGTCCGGCGGCGCGCCGCGTCCCGGCGGCGGTCCCCGTCCCGGTCCCGGCTCGGGCTTCGGCCCCCGTCCGGGCGGCGGTTCGGGCGGTCCCGGCGGCGGTGGCGGAGGCGGCGGCGGTTTCGCCGGCCGTCCCGGCGGTGGCGGCGGCGCGGGCCGCGGCGGCCGCGGTTCGGGCACGCAGGGCGCCTTCGGCCGTCCCGGCGGCCGCGGACCGGCCCGCGGGCGCAAGTCCAAGAAGCAGCGCCGTCAAGAGTTCGACAACATGCAGGCCCCGTCGATGGGCGGCGCGATGCTGCCCCGCGGCAACGGGCAGGTCGTCCGGCTGACCCGCGGCTCCTCGCTGATGGACCTCGCGGAGAAGATCGGCGCCAACCCGGCGGCCCTGGTGCAGGCGGCCTTCTCGATCGGCGAGATGGTCACCGCGACCCAGTCGGTCAACGAGGAGATCCTGCAGCTGATCGGCACCGAGATCGGCTTCGAGATCCAGATCGTCTCGCCCGAGGAGGAGGACCGCGAGCTGCTCGAGTCCTTCGACATCGACTTCGGCGAGAACGAGGGCGGCGAGGACGACCTCGCGGCGCGCCCGCCGGTGGTCACCGTCATGGGTCACGTCGACCACGGCAAGACCCGCCTGCTCGACGCGATCCGCAAGTCGAACATCGTGGCGGGCGAGGCCGGCGGCATCACCCAGCACATCGGCGCCTACCAGGTCACGGCCGAGGCCGGCGGCATCGAGCGGAAGATCACCTTCATCGACACCCCGGGCCACGAGGCGTTCACCGCCATGCGGGCCCGCGGCGCGAAGGTGACCGACATCGCGGTGCTGGTGGTCGCGGCGGACGACGGCGTGAAGCCGCAGACCATCGAGGCGCTCAACCACGCCAAGGCGGCGGACGTGCCGATCGTGGTGGCGGTCAACAAGATCGACAAGGAGGGCGCGGACCCGGTCAAGGTGCGCAGCCAGCTGACCGAGTACGGCCTGGTCGCCGAGGAGTTCGGCGGCGACACGATGTTCGTGGACATCTCCGCCCGCGAGAACATCGGCATCCAGGACCTGCTCGAGGCGGTCGTGCTGACCGCGGACGCGGCGCTGGACCTCAAGGCCAACCCGCACCAGAACGCCGAGGGCGTCGCGATCGAGGCACACCTCGACCGGGGCCGCGGCGCCGTGGCCACCGTGCTGGTCCAGCGCGGCACGCTGAACGTCGGCGACACGATCGTGGTCGGCGACGCGCACGGCCGGGTCCGGGCGATGCTGGACGAGAACGGCGACCCGGTCGACGTGGCACTGCCCTCGCGCCCGGTCCAGGTGCTCGGCCTGACCAGCGTGCCCAGTGCAGGCGACACCTTCCTGGTGGTCGAGGAGGACCGGGTGGCCCGGCAGATCGCCGAGCGCCGGTCCGCGCGCGACCGCAACGCGCTGCTGTCCAGGCGGCGGGTGCGCGTCTCGTTCGAGGACATCGACCGGGCGCTGAAGGCCGGCGAGATCCAGCAGCTGAACCTGATCATCAAGGGCGACGTGTCCGGATCGGTGGAGGCTCTGGAGGACGCGCTGCTGAAGCTGGACGTCGGCGACGAGGTCGACCTGCGGATCATCCACCGCGGCGTCGGCGCGATCACCGAGTCGGACGTGGACCTGGCGCTGACCAGCGACACGATCATCATCGGCTTCAACGTGCGGGCCGACGGCCGGGCGCGCTCCAAGGCCGAGCGCGAGGGCGTCGAGATCCGCTACTACTCGGTCATCTACCAGGCGATCGAGGAGATGGAGGCGGCGCTCAAGGGGATGCTCAAGCCGGAGTTCGAGGAGGTGCAGCTGGGCACCGCGGAGATCCGCGAGGTCTTCCGCTCCTCGAAGTTCGGCAACATCGCCGGCACCCTGGTGCGCTCCGGGATCATCCGGCGCAACGCCAAGGCCAGGCTCATCCGGGACGGCGCGGTCGTCGCGGACAACCTGTCCATCGAGTCGCTGCGCCGGTTCAAGGACGACGCGACCGAGGTCCGCGAGGGCTTCGAGTGCGGCATCGGGCTCGGCTCGTTCAACAACATCGCGGTCGACGACGTGATCGAGACCTACGAGATGCGGGAGAAGCCCCGCGTCTGACCGGTCCCGCCCGCCCCCGGCACGTCCGGGGGCGGGCGGTCCGGTTTTCGTTTCCCATCGGGCGGCACCTCATCCCCCGGGCCGGGTTGGCCCTCATCACATGTCCGGCGGAACCTTGTTCAGCGGAACCCTGACCATCGACCTGCTGCTCGGCGACGTGCACTCGCTCAAGGCGAAGCGCGCCCTGGTCAAGCCGATCCTGGCCGAGTTGAACCGGCGCGCCGCGGTCGGCGCCGCCGAGGTGGACCACCAGGACCTGCACCGGCGCACGGCGATAGGCGTCGTCGTGGTGGCGGGCTCGCACCGGCGGGTGGTCGAGTTGTTGGATGACTGCGAGGGGTCGGTCTCCTGGCGCCCCGAGATCGAAGTGCTCTCGGTGCGTCGGCGCGTCCGCAGCGATACCGACGAGTAGCGGGTAGACCCGATATCCGAAGAAGCAGGCAAGTACAGCGCTGTCCCGGGGCCGGTCCGCCCCGGGACCGGGTGAGACAGGAGCGGGAGCATGCCGAACAACACGGCGCGCGCGGCGAAGCTGGCCGACCGGATCAAGGTGGTGGTCGCCGAGACGCTCAAGACGAGGGTGAAGGACCCGCGGCTCGGCTTCGTCACCATCACGGACGCCCGGATCACCGGCGACCTGCGCGAGGCGACGGTCTTCTACACGGTGTTCGGCGACGAGGCCGAGCGGTCCGAGTCGGCCGCCGCGCTGGAGTCGGCCAAGGGCATCCTGCGCAGCGAGGTGGGGCGGCAGACCGGGGTGAAGTTCACCCCGACGCTGGCGTTCGTCGCCGACGCGATCCCGGAGGGGGCCAAGCAGATCGACGAGCTGCTGGCGAAGGCCGCCGCGCTCGACGCGAAGGTGCAGGAGGTGGCTCAGGGCGCCACCTACGCCGGCGAGGCCGCGCCCTACCGGACGCCGCGCGCCGATGAAGACGACGAGGACGACGACGAGGCGGACGAGGCGTGAGCGGGTCCGGCCGGCCGGCCCGGCCCGCGCCGCCGGACGGGCTGGTCGTGGTCGACAAGCCGGCCGGCTGGACCTCGCACGACGTGGTCGGGCGGATGCGGCGGCTGGCCGGCACCCGCCGGGTCGGGCACGCCGGGACACTGGACCCGATGGCTACCGGCGTGCTCGTACTCGGCGTGGAGCGGGCGACGCGGCTGCTCGGGCACCTGGCGCTGTCCCGCAAGGAGTACGAGGCGACGATCCGGCTTGGCCAGGCGACGATCACCGACGACGCCGAGGGCGAGGTCACCGCGACGGTCCCGGCCGGATCGGTCGACGAGGCCGCGGTACGCGCCGCGATCGAGCCGCTGACCGGCGAGATCATGCAGCGGCCTTCGGCGGTCTCCGCGATCAAGGTGGACGGCGTGCGCTCGTACGCGCGGGTGCGCTCCGGCGAACAGGTCGAGTTGGCGGCGCGACCGGTGACGGTCTACGCCTTCGATCTGCGTGGGGTGACGCGCGATGATGCCCTGCTCGACCTGAGTGTGGCTGTGGAGTGCTCCAGCGGCACGTATATCCGGGCGCTCGCCCGGGACCTCGGCGCCGCCCTGGGCGTCGGCGGACACCTGACGGCGCTGCGGCGTACTCGAGTGGGGCCTTACGACCTGACGCAGGCTTATCCGCTGTCCGAGCTGGAGGCGGCGGCAGACGCCGGCGAACCGCTGCCCATCCTGCCGCTCGGCGATGCGGCCGCGGCCGCGTTCCCCCGCTACGATGTGGACGCCCGCCAGGCCGAGTCCGTGGCGCACGGCGGCTTCCTGCCGGCGCGCGGGCTGGGTCCCGGGCCGGTCGCCGTGTTCGGGCCGGACGCCTCGTTCCTCGCGCTGTTCGAGGAACGAGGCGCTGTGGCCAAGCCGGTCGCCGTGTTCGTGTAGCGGCGCTTACTGCGGCGGCGGCGGGTTCTGCGGCGGGTAGTTCGCCGGTGGCTGGTCGCCGAGATACGGCTGGCCGGGCTGCGGATACTGCTCCGGATACGGGGCTTGGGCGTACGGGTTGTTCTGCCGCTTGAAGTACGGACCGGAGGCCTTGTTCCACAGCAGGAGGACCGCGGCCAGTCCGATCAGCCAGCCGATCACCGCCACGACGACCTGCGCCGTGGTGCTCTTCGCCCCGCCCATGCCCGAGCTGCCCGCGGCCACGTCGATGATCACAGACAGGGTCGAGATGCCGAAGAAGACGGTGCCGGTGATCCGGGCCCAGTTCTTGCCGGCGCGGTTGACGAACGCCATCCAGATCCACAGGCCGATCCCGATGATCACGGCGACGACCGCCTCGACGATGGCCGCGTTCGTCAATGTGTTGATCTTGTCGGGCGTGTCGCTCGGGAACTTGGTCTGCAGCTCGCTGTGGATGCTGTTCTTCTGGGTCAGCGTGACCACGAGGCCGACGACCTCCCAGACGGCTCCCCCGAGCATGCAGAAGAACGCGTTGCGCACCGTGGGCGGAGCCGGCGGCCGCGACTGCGGGATCGCCGCCTCCGAGCCCGGGTACTGCGGATAGGACGGATATGCCATGGATTCCCTCGGTCCCCTCGTGCGGGCTGAAGCCTGCTGCCTGTCATCGTAGGACGCGCGGGATTGCTATGACACACGGTTACGCTGCGGCGGCGCTACTTCTGCGGCGGGTTCGGCGGCCAGGACTGGTCCGGCCGCGAGGAGGCGGGCTCGTCCGCGCCGGGGGACGGCGGCGGGGCCGGGAAGCCGGGGAAGCCCGGCATCGACCGGCCCGGCTCGACCCCGCCGAACTGCCCGGACCGTCCGAAATCCGCCGGTCCGTACTGTTCCGGCGGGCCGGTCCGGCCCGGATCGCCGTCCTGCTGGGCCTCCGACCGGCCGAGCGAGCCCAGCCGCGGCCACGACGGCACCGAGTAGCCCCGCACCGGATTCCTCATCCACATCAGAATGGCTACCGCGAGGCCGATCAGGCAGCGCACGAAACCGAACAGGACCCCGACGCCGGTCGTCATCACCGCCGTGGTGCCGCTGCCGCCGCGCAGGTCGGCGATCGCGGCGAGCAGCGCGAGCAGCAGGAAGAAGGTGCCCAGCGACTTCGCCCGCATCCGGCCGGACCTGATCTTGAAGGCCATGTACACCCACAGCGCGGCCAGCACGGCGCTGAACACCAGCAGCGCCACCACCTCGGGGCCGACGGCCTGGTTGATCTGCGCGGTGGTGTCCCGCGGGTACTGTTTGACCAGCTGGGTCTTGATCGCCGAGGTCTGGGTCGCCGAGAGGACGCCGCCCACCAGCTCGGCCGCGGCCCCGGCGAGGGCCAGGTAGAACGCGTTGCGCAGCATCGACGGCGCGGGGGCGGGCGCGGCCGTCGCGCGCGGCCCGCCCGGAGGATCGAACTGCGGCCCGCCCGGGCTCGGCATGGTCATCCTGGCGCCCCTCTCATGAACTCGCCTCGATCGCCATCGTAGAGGCCTGCCGAGTTCGGCGGGACGGCGAGAGCGCTGCTCACCCCGCACCGCCGCGGACCGCCGGAACGTGATCAAGATGCAGATCACAGCGTAGATCGCCGCGCGGGCCGGGGACAGGGCGCCGGCGCCGGGCCGACCGCCGGTGTGGATCACGGCCGGCGGTCTGGCAAGGTTGGTCGTGCAGGACGGGTTCGAACCGACGGGAGAGAACAGGAATGGAGCGCTGGCGCGGCTTGCCCGAGGTGCCGGAGGGCTGGGGCGCCCCGGACGGCTGCGTGGTCACGATCGGCTTCTTCGACGGCGTGCACCAGGGCCACCGCCGGGTGGTCCGGCGCGCGGTGGAGCTGGCCCGGCAGCGGTCGGCCCGGTCCGTCGTGGTGACCTTCGACCCACATCCGACCGAGATCGTGCGGCCGGGCACGCACCCGGCGCTGCTGTCCACGCCCGGGCACCGGGCCGACCTGATGGAGTTGCTGGGCGTCGACGCGGTGCTGGTGCTGCCGTTCACGCTGGAGCTCTCGAAGCTGAGCCCGGAGCAGTTCGTGCAGCGGGTGCTGGTCGACCGGCTGCACACGGCCGCGGTGGTGGTCGGGGAGAACTTCCGGTTCGGGCACCGGGCGGCGGGCGACGTGGCGGTGCTGACGGAGCTCGGCGAGCAGTTCGGCTTCACCGTCGAGGGGCTTTCGCTGGTCGCCCCGGAGGCGGGCGGAGCGACGGCCGCGGAGCTGCCGGAGCCGCGCTTTTCGTCCACGGACGTGCGGCGCCTGGTCCTGAGCGGGGATGTGGAGGGCGCAGCGCGCTGTCTTGGGCGTCCGCACCGGGTCGAGGGCATCGTGGTGCGCGGGGCGCAGCGCGGGCGGCAGATGGGTTTCCCGACCGCGAATCTCGATACGCCGCCGCACACGGCTATTCCGGCTGACGGCGTGTACGCCGGCTGGCTGTTGGCCAAAACCGACAAGGCTCAGCTGGAGACGATGCCCGCCGCGATCTCGGTCGGCACCAACCCGACCTTCGACGGGACGCAGCGCACCGTGGAGGCCTACGCGATCGGCCGAACCGGCCTGGACCTGTATGACCAGCACGTGGCCGTCGACTTCCTTGCGCGGCTGCGCGGCATGGAGCGGTTCGACTCGATGGAGGAGCTGGTCAAGCGCATGCACCAGGACGTCGACGAGGCCAGCGCGCTGCTGACCGACGCCGAGCCGGCGCCGGCCTGAGCGGCGGTGCCGCCGGTCGGCGCCGTCAGCTGGGACCGGTCGGCTTGCGGGCCAGGATGTAGGCCTGCGGCGTCCGCTCCGTCGACTCGGCCTCGCGCAGGACCCGCGTGGTCGCGGTGATCCCGGCCTCGCCGAGCAGCTCGGCGACGCGTTCCGGGCGACGTCGGTGGAAGTCGACGTCGACGGCGATTCCGAACGCCTCGTCGTAGTGCCGCGGCGCGTCGCCGACCTGGAACGCGAGCAGCGCGTGGCCGCCGGGGGCCAGCACCCGATTGAACTCGGCGAGGACCCGCGGCAGCTGTGCGTCCGGCGTGTGGATGGTCGAATACCAGGCGACCAGGCCGGCGAGCGAGCCGTCCGGCAGGTCGAGGGCGAGGATGGAGCCTTCTGCGAAGCGCAGGTCCGGATGGGCGAGCCGGGCCAGCGCGAGCATTTGCGCCGAGAGGTCGACGCCGAACACGTCCAGCCCGAGCGCGTGCAGGTGCGCGGTCACCCGGCCGGCGCCGCAGCCGAGGTCGGCGACCGGCCCGCCGCCGTCCTCCCGGACGAGGTCGGCGAAGGCGGCGAGCAGGCCGCGCTCCAGCGGTATGGAGACCGTGTCGCCGCCGTAGGCCTTGGCGAAGTCGGCGGCGACGGTGTCGTAGAAAGTCCTGGCGGTGCTGACGAAATCCGGTTCGGTCACGAGGCGGGACAGTAGCCCGCCGCGCCGACAGCGCTGCCGGTGCGGGTGACCGGCGGACGGTCAGGCCAGCGCGAGGAAGCGGTCGAGCACCCGGCAGCCGAAGTCGATCGCCGAGACCGGCACCCGCTCGTCGACGCCGTGGAACATCCCGGCGAAGTCGAGGTCGGGGGTCAGCCGCAGCGGGACGAAGCCGTAGCCGCGCATCCCGCCCTTGCCGGAGGCGTCCAGCGAGGCGAAGGTCTTGTTGTCCGTTCCGGCCGATAGGCAGTACGGCACGACGCGCGCGCCCGGATCCTCCGCGGTGAGTGCCTGAAGCATCGCATCGACGATAGGCGTGCCGAACGGCGCTTCGACGGCGCGGTCGAGGTGGATGTTCTCGCGGGTGATGCCGGGACCGGCCAGCTCGTCGATCGCGGCCAGGAACTCCACCTCGCCGCCGGGCAGGAAGCGGCCGTCGATGACCGCCGCGGCCCGCTGCGGTATCACGTTGGTCTTGTTCCCGGCCTCGAGCATGGTCGGGTTGGCGGTGTGCCTGAGCGTGGCGCCGACGAACTTGGCCAGCGGGCCGAGCAGCCTCACCGCGGCCTCCGGCTCGGCCGGGTCGAACGGGACGCCGAGCGCGTCGCAGACCTCGTTGAGGAAGTCGCGCACGGTCGGGATGAGCGTGGTGGGGAACCGGTGCCCGCCGATCCGGGCCACCGCCGCGGCCAGCGCGGTGACCGCGTTCTCGTCGTTGATCTGCGAGCCGTGGCCGGCCCGGCCGCGGGCCCGCAGCCGCATCCAGGCCAGGCCCTTCTGCGCCGTCTCGATGAGGTACAGCCGCAGTTCCGGGCTTATCTCGTGGGAGTAGCCGCCGACCTCGCTGATCGCCTCGGTGCAGCCCTGGAACAGGTCGGGGTGCTTGTCGGCGAGGAACTTGGCGCCGTACACGCCGCCGGCCTCCTCGTCGGCGAGGAACGCGAGCACCACGTCGCGGCGCGGCCTGCGGCCCTCGCGCGCCATGCGGCGCACGACGGCGAGCGTCATCGCGTCCATGTCCTTCATGTCCACCGCGCCGCGGCCCCAGACCAGGCCGTCGCGCACCTCGCCGGCGAACGGGTGAACGCTCCAGTCGGCCGGCTCGGCCGGGACGACGTCGAGGTGGCCGTGCAGCAGCAGCGCGTCGGCCGACGGGTCCGAGCCCTCGAACCGGGCGACCACGGACGCGCGGCCCGGATCGGACTCGAAGATGCGCGGCTCCAGCCCCGCCTCGGACAGCCGCTCCGCGACGTACTCGGCGGCGGGGCGCTCCGGCGCGACCGGGTTCGAGGTGTCTATTCGGATCAGGTCGGTGAGCAGACCGACGGCCTCGCCGTACTCGGTCTCATCGGGGTGGCGGTCCATTCGCCTACAGTACCTAATGAACCGTCGCGGCCACCGTGATCAGTTCGTGCGCCCGCCGAAGGCCAGCGCGACGTAGGAGGCGAGCTCCAGGTAGGCGTCCGCGGTCGCGGGGCGCAGCTGTTCCAGCTCGATCTCCGCGCCGGTGCCCAGGTGCGGGTCGAACGGGATGGTCAGCACCGCCCGGCAGCGCGCCTGGAAGTGCGTGATGAGCTGGTCGAGGTCGAACTCGCGGGACGAGGGGCGCACCCCGGAAATGACCGTGATCGCCCGGCTGACCAGGTCCTGGTAGCCCTGCGCGATCAGCCAGTCCAGCGTGGTCGAGGCCGAGTTGCCGCCGTCCACGCTGGGCGTGGAGACCACGATGAGCTGGTCGGCCAGCTGCAGCACGCCGCGCATGGCGGAGTAGAGCAGGCCGGTGCCCGAGTCGGTCAGGATGATCGAGTACTGCCGCTCCAGGGCGGCGATGATGCGCCGGTAGTCCTCGTCGTTGAAGGTGTTGGTCACCGCCGGGTCGACGTCGTTGGCCAGCACCTCGAGCCGGCTGGAGGCCTGCGAGGTGAACCGGCGCATGTCGACGTAGCTCTGCAGCGAGGGCAGCGCCTGGAGCATGTCGCGGATGGTCGCGCCGGTCTCCCGGCGCACCCGGCGGCCGAGCGTTCCGGCGTCCGGGTTGGCGTCCACGGCGATGACCCGGTCGCCGCGGTTGTGCGCCAGCGTCGCGCCGAGCGCGGTGGTCGTGGTGGTCTTGCCGACGCCGCCCTTCAGCGAGATCACCGCGATCCGGTGGCAGCCGAGCAGCGGGGTGCGCACGTGCTCGAGCAGCTCGGCCCGGCGCGACTCGGCCTTGCCGGGGCCGGGCTTGAGCAGGCCGCCGGAGGCGCTGCGGACGGTCTTGCGCCAGCCGGTCTTGGCGACCGGGTCGGTGCGGCGCACCAGCCGGTCCGAGGTCAGGTCCTGGGAGGCCTGGAAGCCGAGCGGGGTGCCGCCGACCGCCTGGGCGCCGTACGAGGGCGCGGCGGGCGGCATCGGGCGGTGGAAGCCGGAGGCGTCGGGCGGTGGTGCCGTGTTGGACGGGCCGGCGTAGAGCTGCGGGGCGCCCGGCGGCAGCTGAGGCGGTTGCTGCAGTGGTTGCTGCAGTGGCGGCATGCCGGGGCCGGGCGGGCCCTGAGGCGGATACGGCTGCTGATAATTGGGAGGCACCAGGTACTGCGGCTGCGGCGGCTGCGGGGGCTGGGGCGGCCAGCCGGGCGGAGGCTGCGGCGGCGGAGGCATGACCGGGTAGTCGCCCGAGACTCCGGGACCGGGCCGGACCGGGCCGGCCTGCGGGGTCTGGCCGGTCTGGTTGACGCCCGGCGACCAGGTGGAGCTGAGCGGCGGCTCTATGGCGAGCGGCGGGCCGGGCAGCTGCGGGGGCTGCATCGGCGGACGCGGCGGCATGTTGACCGGCGCGGGGACGATCGACGCCTCGGGCGGGACCGCGCTCAGGTTCGCGCCGGGGTGCGGCCCGCTGGCGTCCAGGCCCGCGCCCGGACGCACTTCCGGGGGCTCGGCGGCCGGACCGACCTGCCAACTGCCCGACCTCGGCGGCTCGACGGTGAACGACGCCGAGCGCTCCAGCGCGGCCGGCGGTCGCGGCGGGTCGAGCCGGCCGAACTGCGGGCCGGGCGCGTCCGGGCCGGTGAAGTTGTGCTGCTGCTGCGGCGACTGCGGCAGTGGCTGGGGCGGCTGCGGCGGACGCGGGGTGCTCTCCAGCTCGTGCTGTGGCGGCGGCAGGGCCTGAGGCGGGCGCGGCGGGGTCAGCTGGACCGAAGGCGGCAACTGTGGCGGGCCGGGCGGTGCCGGCGGAAGCGGCGGCGGGACCGTGGGCCGGGGCGGGACCGGAGGCTGCTGCGGCAGCACCGCGGGCGGCGGCTGCACCATCGGCGGCGGCGCCACCGGAGGCTGTGAAACAGGCTGTTGTGATACAGGCAGTGGTGAAACAGGCAGTGGTGAAACAGGCAGCGGTGCCGGCGGGAGCGGCGGCGGAACCATGGGCCGGGGCGGGACCGGAGGCTGCTGCGGCAGCACCGCGGGCGGCGGCTGCGCCGTCGGCGGCCGCGGCCCGGGAGGCTGGGATCCGGGAGGCTGGACTGCGGGAGGCGGCGGCCCGGGGGGCGGGAAGTTCATCACCGGCCCCTGTGGCGGCGGCAGCGGAATCGGCGGCCCCTGCGGGGCGGCCAGGCCGGGGTACGGTGCCGGTCCGCCCGGTGCCTGATGGCTCGCGGGCGGATTCGGCGGCGCGGCGTTGTTCGTGTTCGGGCCGAGACCCTGCGCCGGGCCCGGGCCGTTCGGGTTCTGCGCAGGTACCAGGAAACCCGGACCCGGCTGCGGCGGCGGTCCGGGCGGCGGCGCGAACGGCTGATGCGGCGCCCCGCCGCCTTGGGGCCCGTACGGCGACGGCTGCGGGCTGGGCAGCGGCGGCGGCACTGGCGGCTGCGGGGAACCTGACGGGGGCTTGGGAGCGTTGGCCAAGGGGGGGTTGGCAGAGGCAGGGTTGGCAGACGGTGCGTTGGCCGCGGAAGGCCGGTCAGTGGGAGACGGTTGGGCCGGGGCAGGCGGAACGGGGGACACGGGTGGCTCGGCAGCCGCGCCGCCGCCCTTCTTGTACCAGTCCAGCACCGTGTAAACCGGCCCGGTCCAGTCTTTCTCCTCCGGGACCTCGTCGGGCCCCTGCTCGCCGTTCAATTCCGTCTCTAGTCCTTCCGGCTCCGCCCACGTGCGCCTCAACTCTAGTCAGGCGCGGACTGCCGGGGAATGTCAAAGCAAAACGGGCAATCCATGCTCAGCCGTCGGCGCCTGACGAGAGACACGCGCCGGGCGGCGCCTGACCGCCGGTGAGCCGCGTCAGTCCAGCCGCCGGGGAGCGCCGAGCAGCCCGGACTCCAGCTGAGTCGGAAGATTATAAACATACTGACGGCCGTGCCGGGCGCACCACAGCGCCACCTCGTCCGGCAGGCCCGGCAGCGTCTGCACGTCCTGCCCGCCCAGCCGCACCAGCCGGGCCACCAGGTTGGCCTCCTGCGGCGAGATGCGCTGCAGCGCCACCAGATCCGCGCTGCCGAGCTGGAGGGCGAAGCCCGGGTCCAGGTACGGCACCAGCGTGAACGTCGTCTGCCACGCCGTCCTGACCTGCGTGGCCTTCGGCGGCCGCACCCCGCAGTCGCGGATCAGCAGCACCGGCGAGGCGGCGCTCGCGCCCAGCGCGCCGACCCGGCGCACCGGCACCACCGAGACGACCTGCTGCCCTCCGCCGGCGTTCTGCGCCAGCGGGCCCCACAGCTCCGGCCGCGCGGTCTCGACCACGACCCGGGCCCCGGTCGCCGCCGCCCGCAGCGCGATCAGCTGCGCCATGTACGAGCCGGCGACCATGATCCCGTCCACGGCCTTCGGCCGGAACAGGCCGATCACCGCCGGCCGCCGGTTCTGGTCCTGGCCTATCACCACGCCGTCGTCGCCGACCGGCAGGGCCATCGCCTCGAGTTCGGCCCGCTCCAGCATGTGCCGCTCGTGCCGGGGCCCGCGCACCGGCACCATCAGCACCTCGTCGCGCCGGGACGGCTTGGCCGACACGACGACCCGCGGCTCCTCCGGGGCCCCGCGGCCGCGCTGTTCCTGCCCGGGCAGCGGGACCGACCCGTACGGCGCCTGCCGGTCGGCCGGCCGGGCGTAGCCGCCGGCGCGCACTCCGGGCTCGTAGCTCATGCCTCGCCTCCCAGCGGGATCGTCGCGATGAGGCCGGGCAGCTGCTCGCCGTCGAGCCGGGCGAGCCCGACCCCGGCCTTGTCCGCGAGCTGCTCGACCGCCTTGACCGCCTCGCCGAGCTGCGTCTCGGACCGCGCGGTGACGCGCAGGTGCATGCTGAAGCCGATCGCGTCGCCGAGCCCCCGGGTGACCGTCACCGCCAGGGTGCTGGCGAACGCCGGGGAGCTGGTCAGCGTGGCGACCAGCGCGGGCGTCGTCTCGGCGCTGAGCTTCGGCAGGCGGTCCACCCAGTACGTGGTGTGCCAGCGGTCGTCGCAGCGCCAGGCGCGGCGGGTCTCCTCGGTGCGCAGCGCGCGGCCGGCCGCGTTGGGCACGGTGCCGATGTTCGGGTTCACGGAGCAGGCGGTGCCGAGCGCGGCGATCAGCTCGCTCTCGTTGAGCAGCGAGCTGTTGAACCCGGCCCCCTGCAGGTCGCTGGAGACCCGCTGGGCCGCGGTCATCAGCGTCTTGGCGACGCCGGCCGAGCCGCCGCCGCGGGACTCGATCGCCGCCGAGGCCTGCACCGGGTCCAGCCGCACCGCGACCCAGGCGGTGCGCTGCGCAGGGACGTCGCCGACGACGCCCATGTAGGAGCGGACCGCGAGGGCGTGCGGCTGGAGCGTCGGCGCCGGGGCGGGCAGGGTGTGGATCACGACCTGCACGCTGGCGACCGCCAGCTTGTCGTCGTCGAGCACGCCGACGATCGCGCCGAGCGGCAGGGGGTTCGCGGTCCGCGGCGCGCGCAGCGGCGCCTGCCGGGCGTCGGCGAGCACCACCGCGGTCAGGAACGTCCCGTCGCCGACCATGCCGACCTGGTCGCCGCCGCGGCTGGTGCCGGCGGTGGTGCGCAGGGTCGGGAACGTCTCGCGCAGCGGGGCCAGCGCGGCCTCGCCGGCCGGCGCGGCGGCCGCGGCGTTGCGCGCCTTCTGGCCGTGCCGCTCCCGGAACTCGGAGCGGGACAGCGACTTGGGCCCGAACAGCGAGCCGCTGGAGACGAAGGCGATGAGCGCGACCACGGCGACCGGGCCGCCGTACACGATCCACATCGTGTGCTTGGAGAGCACCGGGACCAGAACCCCCGCTGCGGCGATCTCCAGCATGACCAGGCGCACCAGCGGAACCCGGCCGATCCGGCCGGGCCGCGGCTCGAAGACCGGCTGCGCCTGGACCGGGCCGCGCTGCACGGCCCGCCCGCCGGGCGCGCCCTGTGGGCCCCGCCGCTGCGGCTCCTGCTGCTGCGGCGCGCGCTGCTGCCCGGGGCCCACGCCCCGGGTCCCGCCGCCCCGCCCGGACCTCGGCGAGCCCCCGCCCGCTCCCGGCCCGCCCTGATTCGACCCGCGGGTCGTCGCCGTGTTGGCCATAACGCTCGCGCCTGCCCCCAGTGAAGTTTTGCCGTGAAGTGCTGCTGTGAAGCATTGCTGGTGAGTATCGCTGCTGCGATAGCCGCGACGATCGCCTTCAGTGCCGTCCGCCCGCTGCGGCACCCCGAGCGGATCCGCTGCCCCGTCCTCGGAATACCTACGCACAGAACGCGGCCACCGTACCTGGTCGGCACGGGGCTACTTCACACCGTACGGTATCTGCGCCGAACAGAGTACTCTGTGCCCGACCGGAGGCTCCGGTCTCCGCGGCACGGGTCGCGAGAACGAAGTCACGGGCTGCACGGCAGTAACACAGTCATGCGCGACATGGGGGCGAGGAATAGCAGTGGCCACGCGCAAAGAGCAAGTCGACGCGTTCAGTTTCGCCCGGCGGCGGATGGTCTCGAACATGGTCGCCCCGACGGCGACCGGCAGCGACGAGTTCGCGCCGAGGCCGGTGCGGACCTTCCTGACCTCGTTCATGATCGGGGCGGTGGCGATCGCGGCGGTGGTGGTACTGGGCGTGTTCAGGCCGAGCGCGCCGAGCGGGTGGCAGGGCGGGCTGGATGTGGACAGCGCCTCCGGCGCGGACTACATCTATTCGCCGCAGGACCACGAACTGCACCAGGTGTACAACACCACGTCGGCGAAGCTGCTGCTCGGCAACACGTTCCAGGTGTTCACCGTGCCGGACAGCGTGATCAACGGCCCGAACGAGTCGATCGGCGCGGCCTATGGGATCCTGGGCGCGCCGCCGGACGTGCCCGGCGCGTCGAACGTGAACCTGACCCAGTGGAACGCCTGCGAGCAGTCGGCCAGCCTGACGAACCAGACCGCGGCCGAGGGCAAGACGGTGCTCGAGGTCGGATACGGTTTCGGATCGCTGAACCCGATGCCCAAGGACTCCTACCTCCTCGTGCACAACGCGTCGGGGACGATGTACATGATCGACGGGAACTACGCGTACCCGGTCGCCGACGACAACACGGCGACCGTCCTGGCCGGCCAGACGGTGAGCTCGAACCAGGAGCGGGGACCGTTCGTCCCGGACAGCTGGCTGAATGCCTTCGAGCACGGCGACCCCATCCGGGTTCCCACGGTGCCGGATGCCGGCGACCCGGTGCCCGCGGCGCTCACCCGCCAGCCGGGCCACGAGATCGGCGACTACGGCACGACCTCGACGTCGGACTTCATCGAGACCGAGAACGGCCTGGTCGAGGTGAATGCGTTCGCTTACAACCTCTACAAGGCCGCGCCGCCCGCCGGGGCCCAGCAGATGACGGTGACCGCCGGCTCCCCGGCGGTGCAGAACGCGACAGTCGACATCGGCAACACCAGCACCCTGATCAGCGGCCCGTCCACCACCTGGCCGCAGCCCGCGCAGAGCGTCGTGGACGACACCCTCGGCCAGGACGGGAGCTTCGCGGTCGTGTGCGCGGGCTTCACCGGGTCCATCAACGCCAACGGCGTGCCGCAGCTGTCCTTGTACACCGGCTCCAACCTGCCGCACCCGCTCAGCGCGGACGGCGGGATCGCGCAGTCGGTCCAGACCCAGTCGCAGCTGGCGAACCTGATGGACGTCGAGAGCGGGCACGCGGCGATCTTCCAGGTGGCCGCGGCCGAGGCCACTAAGGGCACTGGCACGGAGTTCCTGCTGCCGTCCACCGGCATCAGGTACCCGCTGGCCCCCAAGGAGACCTTCACCCAGCTGAGCGGGAAGCAGGTCTCGGCGTCGGCGGCCCAGATGCTCGGGTACGACAAACTGGCGGCGGAGGGCGTGCCGGCGAGCTTCGCCGCCCTGGTGACCACCGGCCAGACGCTCGATCCGATCGCGGCGGGACAGACGCCGCCGCTCACCGGGACCGGGCAGTAGCGGCGCGGTGGTGCGGCGGGGAGCACGGGCGGGGACGGAACCGGAGGGACGAGGCGACATGAACCAGGCGGCGATGGGGCGCGGCCGGCTGACGAGGGCGGGTGTCGCGGTCGCCGCGGCGGCCCTGACGGTCGGCGGGGCGGGCGTCTGGTCGGCGCTGCCGGCCGCTGCGGCGTCGGGGGCCGGGACGGGCCTGCTGGCCGGCGCATCCGGGTGCACCACACAGTCCCCTGATATCACGGCCGCGCAGAACCAGGGCTCTGCGCCGTGGGAGATCTCGCTCGCCGATCCGCAGAAGCTGGCCGGGGCGGGGGCGACCGGCTCCGGGGTCAACGTCGCGATCATCGACACCGGGCTGGCGAGCACGAACGCCCAGGTCGATCACAACAACGTGACGAAGGGCGCCGTCTTCTCCGGCATCAGCGGAAACTATCAGGCCGATGTCGACGGGCACGGCACGATGGTCGCCTCGATCATCGCCGCGCAGAAGACGAGCCAGAACGGCATGCAGGGCATCGCACCCGATGTCAACCTGATGATCTACCGGGAGGCCGGCTGCGACGCGCCGGACGGCGGGCCGACCGAGGGGAACCTGGCCCAGGCGATCAACCAGGCGGTGAGCGACGGCGCACAGATCATCAACATATCGCAGGACGGATTCACGGACGACGCGTCACTCAAGGCCGCAGTGCAGAACGCCTACAACAACAACGTTCTGATCGTGGTCGCCTCGGGGAACGACGCGTCGGACACGCCGTCGGCCAGCGCGACCTCGTACGGCCGCGACCCGGCGACGTTCCCGGCGAGCTACGCGCCGGACGTGCTGGCGGTCGGTGCGGTGGACCAGTCCGGGCAGGTCGGCTCGTTCTCCGAGACCGGCCCGTACGTCGGCGTGACCG
Source organism: Actinocrinis sp. (assembly GCA_036501535.1). Lineage (GTDB taxonomy): Bacteria > Actinomycetota > Actinomycetes > Streptomycetales > Catenulisporaceae > DASYAE01. The sequence continues at coordinate 17,063 of DASYAE010000099.1, forward strand.
CGCCCGGCGTGGGCGTCGGCGCGCTGTTCCCGGACGACAAGGTCGAGGTCGACAGCGGGACGAGCTTCGCGGCGCCGTACGTCACCGCCGTGGCCGCGCTCGTCCTGCAGAAGCACCCGAACCTGCAGCCGAGCGCCGTGATGCAGATCCTGGAGTCGACCGCGAGCGGCAACGGCAGCTGGAACAGCAGCAACGGCTGGGGCGAGGTCAACGTGCAGGCGGCGCTGGCGGCCGATCCGCAGCACCTCAACGGCCTGTACGGAGCCGGGCCGAACGCGAACGGCGCGGCCAGCGAGGCGCCGACGACGCAGGCCCCCGGCATGCTGCCGATCGTGGCCTCGCCGCCGGACCCGGTGGCCGCCGAGCAGCGGCACGAGGCCTACGCCGCGCTCGGCTCGGCCGGCGTGGCGGTGGTGCTGGTGGTGGTCATCTCGCTGGTCGTGGTGGACGCGCGCCGGCGGCGCGGGATGGATCAGGAGAAGTGAGCACCGGGAAGTGAGCACCGGGGACTGAGCACCGGGAGTCGGCACCGGGGACTGGGCTCAGAAGAGCACCGAGGCGAACTCGGAGACCTCGCGGAAGCCCACCCGGCGGTACGCGGCGCGGGCCGGCAGGTTGAAGTCGTTGACGTAGAGCGAGACCACCGGCGAGAAGTCGCGCAGGGCGTATTCGACGACCGCCGCCATGCCGCCCTCGGAGAGCCGGTGCCCGCGGTACTTCGGATTGACCCACACGCCCTGGATCTGGCAGACCGCCCGGGTCACCGCGCCGATCTCGGCCTTGAACAGGACCTCGCCGTTATCGATCCAGGCGAACGCCCGGCCGGCGCTGACCAGCTCGGAGACCCGCTGCCGGTACATCCGGCCGCCGTCCACGGCCACCGGCGAGACGCCGACCTCCTCGGTGAACATGGCGATGCAGGCCGGCATCAGCGTGTCTATCTCGGCCGGGTGCACCGGCCGGACCCGGAAGTCCGGCGCGACCGTCGCGGACGACTCCCGGATCACCATCACCGGCTGGTTCGAGCGCACCTCGCGGGCCGGGCTCCAGTTCGGGGCCAGCAGCGACCACAGGTCCAGCACGGCGGTGCGCGACCCCACGATCGACGAGCAGCGGCGCCCCTGCCGGCGGGCCCGCTCGGCGAACGCGCGCACGGCCTCGGGCCCGGCGCTTATCGGGACCAGGTTCGCCCCGGAGAAGCAGAGGGCGGACAGCCGCCCGCCGTTGCTGTAGCCCCACATCTCGCCGCCGAGCTGCCAGGGGTCGAGCCCGGCCGCCTCGACCCGGGCGCCGATGAAGGCGCTGTCCACCGGGTCGACCGCGAGGAGGTCGAGCGCCTCGCCGAGGTCGCCGCTTCCGAGGATGCGCACTGAGGGCCCCGTGCCCAGCAGCCGGGTGACAACGTTCATCGTTGTGTTTCGCGCTCCTCGCCTCGGCCGCCCACAAGGCACACTGTACGGCGTCGGAGGCCGATCCGGCTCCGGGAGATCCGCACGATCTGAAGCACCGGGCTCGGAACTGCCGGAAACCCGGCGCGGACCGCTTGACAGCGCAGGATCCGCCGCGCCGGGAACGCGCGGCGGGGACAGCCGGCCGGCCGCCCAAGCAGCCAGCCCCTCAACCAGTCGGCTATTCAGCCAGCACTGACCGCCGGCTCGCCCTCGCCGAGGTCCGCGCCCATCTCCTCGGCCAGCCGGGCCGCCTCCTCGACCAGCGTCTCGACGATCCGTGCCTCCGGCACGGTCTTGATCACCTCGCCGCGGACGAAGATCTGGCCCTTGCCGTTGCCGGACGCGACGCCCAGGTCGGCCTCGCGGGCCTCGCCGGGGCCGTTGACGACGCAGCCCATCACCGCCACCCGCAGCGGGACGTTGAGCCCGTCCAGCGCCGCGGTGACCTGGTCGGCCAGCGTGTACACGTCCACCTGGGCGCGGCCGCAGGACGGGCAGGAGACGATCTCCAGGCCGCGCGTGCGCAGCCCGAGCGACTCCAGGATCTGGGTGCCGACCTTGACCTCCTCGACCGGCGGGGCGGACAGCGAGACCCGGATCGTGTCGCCGATGCCCTCGGCCAGCAGGGCGCCGAACGCCACCGCCGACTTGATCGTGCCCTGGAACGCCGGGCCGGCCTCGGTCACGCCGAGGTGCAGCGGGTACTCGCAGGCCTCGGCCAGCAGCCGGTAGGCCTGGATCATGATCACCGGGTCGTTGTGCTTGACCGAGATCTTGATGTCCCGGAAGTCGTGCTCCTCGAACAGCGAGCACTCCCACAGCGCCGACTCGACCAGCGCCTCCGGGGTGGCCCGGCCGTACTTCTCGTAGAGCCGCGGGTCGAGCGAGCCGGCGTTGACCCCGATCCGGATCGGCACGCCGGCCGCCTTGGCCCGCCGGGCGATCTCGCCGACCTGGTCGTCGAACTTGCGGATGTTGCCCGGGTTGACCCGGACCGCCGCGCAGCCCGCGTCGATCGCGGCGAACACGTACTTCGGCTGGAAGTGGATGTCGGCGATCACCGGGATCTGCGACTTCTTCGCGATCATCGGCAGCGCGTCGGCGTCGTCCTGGGAGGGGCACGCCACCCGCACGATCTGGCAGCCGCTGGCGGTGAGCTGGGCGATCTGCTGCAGCGTCGCGTTCACGTCGGCGGTCAGGGTCGTGGTCATCGACTGGACCGAGATCGGCGCGCCGCCGCCGACCGGCACGTCGCCGACCATGATCCGGCGGGACTTGCGCCGCGGCGCGAGGGGCTTGGCCGGAATGGCCGGAACTCCGAGTTCGACGGCGGTCATCTGCTGATCTCTCCCACGTCCGGGTCGCGCGAAGCCGGGTGAAGGGCTGGCGGATACCGAGGAATCCTTGACATCGACAACGCTACGACACTGCCGCCCCGGGCTTTGCACGTACGGGGCCCCATTCACCCGATCTTCACGAGGTTTGCGCCGAGCGGTCCGCGCACGGTGTAACGCCTCGTCAGAGGCCGTCAGGAGGGCAGCCTGAGCGGATTGGTGATGTCCGCGGCCAGCAGCAGCACGGTCAGCGCGACGAAGGCCAGCAGCACCGCATACGTCACCGGCATCAGCTTGTTCAGGTCGACCCGGCCCGGGTCGGGGCGGCGCACGAGCCGGTAGATCCGCTTGCGCACCTCCTCGTAGGCGAGGATCGCGATGTGCCCGCCGTCCAGGGGCAGCAGCGGCAGCAGGTTGAACACACCGATGAACATGTTCACCACGGCGATCACGATCAGCAGGCCCTGCAGGCCCTCGGTGCCGAACGCGGAGCCGGCCACCTGGGCCGCGCCGACCACGCTGGACGGGGTGTTGTCGGAGCGCTGCGAGTGGTCGACGGTCGAGGTGAACAGCTGCGGGATGGAGCCCGGGATGGAGCCGAGGCCCTGGAACGTCTCCACCATCGCGCTGCCGAACTCGGAGCCGGCGTAGCCGAAGCCGGTGATCGGGTTGTAGTGCGTCGTGGTGGTCGCGCCGGTCAGGCCGATCAGGGCGCCGGTGCCGATGCTGCCGTTCGAGTAGGTGACCTGGGCGGCGTGGATCGGCACGACCGTCGTGGTGTGCTTGCTGCCGTCCGGGGCGGTGTAGCCGAGCTTGGCCGGCTTGTCCGCGGCCAGGTGGTGCAGCGTGTCAGTCATCTGAGCGTATGTGCTGACCGCCTTGCCGTTGACCGACGTGATCACGTCGCCGGCCTTCAGGCCCGCCTTGGCCGCCGGGGACGGCTGTGTGGCGGCGTCGCAGCCGGTCGTCGAGCCCTGCGCGGTCATGCAGGCGGCGACCGTGCCGATGGTGGGCGAGTTGTCCGCCTGGGTCGCGCCGAAGGCGACGCCGAGCAGGTAGAAGAGCACGAAGGCGATCAGGAAGTGGGTCAGCGAGCCGGCCGAGAGGGTCAGCAGCCGCCAGCGGGCCGGCTTGTCCTTCAGCGCCCGGTGCTCGTCGCCGGGCGGGACCTCGTCGAGGTCGGTCATCCCGACGATCTTGACGTAGCCGCCGACCGGGAGGGCCTTGAACCCGTACTCCGTCTCGCCGCGGCGGAAGGACCACAGCCGCTGGCCGAAGCCGACGAAGAACTCGGTGACCTTGCCGCCCGCCATCCGGGCGCAGACCATGTGCCCGGCCTCGTGCAGCACGACCGAGGCCACGATGGCCACCACGAAGAGCAGGGCGCCGAGAACGTCCACGCTGGTTCTTACCTCTGCCTTCGTCTGTCCTGTGCCGACGCCGCGCGGCCGGCCCGCTCCTCCGGAAGGACGCGCCGCCCGTCCGGGAAAGTTCCCCGAGCCAGCCTAACGGGTGCGAGCGGTGCCTGGGCGCGCTCTGCGATGCGCTTCAGGCGCGCGCCGTGCTTATCCCGCGACTGTTTGCGCATGCGCCGCCGCGCGCTCCCTGGCCCACCGGTCGGCGGCGAGCACCGCGTCGAGGTCGGCGGCCTCGTGCGGCACCTGCGGGTGGTCGGCGTGCTCGGAGACCACCGCGTCGATCGTGTCCGCGATGCCGGTGAACGGCAGCCGCCCGGCCAGGAAGGCGCCCACGCAGGCCTCGTTCGCCCCGTTGAACACCGCCGGGAAGGTGCCGCCGGCCGCGCCGACCCGCTTGGCCAGCCCGACCGAGGGGAAGGCCTCCTCGTCCAGCGGGAAGAACTCCCAGCTGGCCGCCTTGGTCCAGTCGCAGGCCGGGGCCGCGCCGGGCACCCGGTCCGGCCAGCCGAGGGCGAGCGAGATCGGCATGCGCATGTCAGGCGGCGAGGCCTGCGCCATGGTCGAGCCGTCGGTGAACTCGACCATGGAGTGCACGATCGACTGCGGGTGCACCACCACCTCGATCCGGTCGAACGGGACGCCGTAGAGCAGGTGCGCCTCGATCACCTCCAGGCCCTTGTTCACCAGGGTGGCCGAGTTGACGGTGACCAGCGGTCCCATCTTCCAGGTCGGGTGGGCCAGTGCCTGCTCGGGGGTGACGTCGGCGAGCTCCTCGCGGCGGCGGCCGCGGAACGGGCCGCCGCTGGCCGTGACGACCAGCTTGCGCACCTCGGCCGCGGTGCCGCCGCGCAGGCACTGGGCCAGCGCGGAGTGCTCGGAGTCGACCGCGGTGATCTGCCCCGGCGCGGCCAGCGAGGTGACCAGGTCGCCGCCGATGATCAGCGACTCCTTGTTGGCCAGGGCCAGGATCCGGCCGGCCCGCAGCGCGGCGAGGGTCGCCTCGAGCCCGGCGGCGCCGTCGATCCCGTTGAGCACGAAGTCGCAGTCCGAGGCGGCGAGCTCCACCGCGGCCTGAGCGCCGGTGAGGATCCTCGGCACCTTGTACTGCCCGGCGGAGAAGCCGCGCCGCTGCGCCTCGGCGTAGAAGGCGAGCTGCAGGTCCTGCGCCGCGGTCGCCCGGGCCACGGCCACCGCCTCGACGCCGAGGTCGAGCGCCTGCCCGGCGAGCAGCGCGGCGTTCTTGCCGCCGGCCGCCAGCGCGGTGACCCGGAACCGGTCCGGGTTGCGCTTGATCACGTCGATCGCCTGGGTGCCGATGGACCCGGTCGAGCCGAGGATGACGATCCGGCGCGGGCCGGCGCCGCTTCCGCTGGTTTCGCTCATGCCGGCCATTGTTCCGCACCCGCCTGTTCCGGTCCGGAAGGCACCGCTTCGGTAGTGCCTGACGGCCCGTCGGCCGGGCCCCGCGGCCGTGATCCGATCGTGCCTTTCACCTGGTGCGTAGGCCGGATACTCTCCGCTTGCAGAGCAAGTCAGACGCACGCGTACAGCCTGGGGGAAACTCGATGCCTGTTGAACCGTCTGAGCAGCCCCGACAAGAGGCGCAGCCGGGCCCCGGAGCGGGTGCGGAAGGCGCCGCAGCACCGCAGGACACGAAGGAACCTGCGCGCGCGGCGGAACACGCGCCGGAGAACTCTGATGCCGCGGCCGGGTCTGGAGCCACGCAGACTCAGAGCGCGACCGAGATCAGCGACACCGTCGTCGCCGCGACCTCGCCGGCTCAGCCGACGGCTCCCGCGCTGGCCGACACGACGCCCGCCGACGCGGCGAACGTGGCGAAGACCGAGTTCGTCCCGCTGCCGCCGAAGAGCGCCGAGGCGAATCAGGCCGCGCCGACCGACGACTGGCGGCCTTCGCAGAGCCCGGAGGCGACCGCGCAGGCAGCGCAGGCACAGCCGCAGCCGCCGCAACCGGCCCAGCCTTCACAGAACCCGCAGATATCCGCACCCATACCGACCACGCCTGCCTCGGCCCTTCCGCAGGTGCAGCCGCCGGCCCAGACTGGGTCGCTCCCCCCGACACAGCCTGCGGCTCCGCAGCAGCAGGACCCGCAACAGCAATATCCGCAGCAGTATCCGCAACAGCCGTATCCCCAGCAGCCACCGCATCCGACATTCCCGTTGCCCACAGCCGGGCCGGGCGACGTGCTCTCTCCGCCTCCGGGAGCCGCCGCGGCAGCCGCGGCGGCCCAACCGCTCTACCCGGCAGCCCCACCGCCCTACCCGGCGTCGCAGCAGCCTGCGCCGCCGTATCAGGGTGCGCCTCCAGTCCCGCCGGGCACGCCGATGCAGCAGCAGCAACCCTGGGCCTGGGGTCAGCAGCAGCAGCCCTACGGCGCCTATCCGCCGCCGCAAGCGCAGGTGCCGTCGCCGTATCCGCCACCGCCGCCGGGATGGCCGCAGCCGCCGCTCGCGCAGACGCAGCCCGAGGGTCCCTCCCCGACCCAGTCGATGCCGCCGCCGACTCAACCCCAGCCGCCGCAGGCGCCTCAGACCGCTCCGCAACCGCAGATGCCGGCGCAGCCGCAGGCCGACCCGCAGCAGCAACAGCAGCCGTCTTACTCGTATCCCTACGCCTCGAACTCAGGGTCCTGGGAGCAGCAGCAGCAGGTGGCCTGGGCGCAGGGCCAGCAGCCCGGCTATCCGCCGGCGCCGGCCGCGACCGGCCGCTCGAAGACCCGGCTGTGGCTGATGATCGGCGTGCCGGTCCTGGTGATGATCATCGTGGCGGCCGTGGTGGTCGTGCTGACCCAGTCCTCGACGCCGTCGGCCGCCGTGAGCAAGGTGACCTGCAGGCCGCAGAGCCTGGCCGGCTGCCTGGTCGAGGCCCCGCCCGCGGCCTCGAAGTACGCCACAGACTGGGGCTCGACCACCACCGTCACCGCCAAGGACTACGTGGCGCAATACGCTGATTCGGCCGAGCAGACCGAGCCGCAGGACGCCACCATGGTCGGCACCGACGGCGAGAAGTCGATCGTGCACCGGAACTGGTACGTCGGCGGCGACCAGGTCGACATCATCCTGCTCGAGTTCGCCACACCGCAGGGCGCGCAGTCCTGGGGGCTGGACCGCAGCGCCAACTTCATGGCCCAGTTCCGCGGCTCGCCCATCACGGTGACCGGAGACTCGAGCACGCAGGCCTACGCCGCCGCGAGCACCGACTCGTCCGGCGACATCGACGTCGGCTACGCGACCGTGGTCGGCACGACGGTGCTCGAGGTGCACTACGCGAGCCACGGCAGCCTGGACAAGACCAACTTCGAGAACTGGGCCAGTACCGAGTACGCATCGCTGCAGACCGCTCCCGCGGTGACCGCGAGCCCGTCCCCCAGCGCGACCTCGTCGCAGAACACGACCTGCCCCGGCGCCATGAGCAACTGCCTGATGCCGCGGCCCGCGGGCTACTCGCCGTGGACCGACCCCTCGCACAACGCGACCTACTCGATCAGCGGCTACACCAGCCAGTTCACCTACGCCAACTCGAGCGGCCAGCAGCAGTACGAAGACCTCATGACCACCGACGGCGTCGTGTCCATCAACGACGAGGACTGGCTCAGCGTGGGCGACGGCGCCGAAGGCTGGCTGGCGCTTATCCAGACGCGCAGCGACCAGGGCGCCCAGGACCTGCTGAGCAAGGAGGGCGGCAGCGTCAGCGTGCGGCCGCAGACCTTCACCGTCAGCGGCTTCTCGAACGCGGTGGGCTCGTACTCGACCAGCGCGGACTCGGCGGGCCTGTTCGACGGGATGGTCGCGGCGCAGGTCGGCACGGTCTACATGGAGATGTGGCTCGACTTCGCCAACTCCTACAACGTCGGCACCTCGCAGGCCTGGGCGATCGAGGAGCTGACCCTGCTCACCCAGAACACCAGCAACCTTGGCATCCCGATCCCGCAGGTCACCACGCCGACGCTGTCCGCGCCGAGCCCGGCCACCTGCGCGGCCGGCGCGGACGGCTGCCTGATGGCGGTGCCGGGCGGGGCCACCTCGACGACGTCGAGCTCTTATGAGACGAACACGGACCTGTCGGTGAACAGCTACGTGAACCAGTACTTCCCCTCGAGCGAGACGTACAAGGGCACCTGGCTCAACGCCGACGGCGCGACCGGGGCCTCGCACGAGACCTGGGTCGCCGGCAACGGCGCGGACGCGGACGACATCCTGCTGCACTTCGGCTCCCCGCAGGAGGCTCAGGCGGCCGCGCACAAGCTGGCCGGCGACCAGATGGAGGGCACGCAGTCCTGCTCGGTCTCCAACGTCAAGAACGCCTACTGCCTGGTCCAGCCCCAGGACGTGGAGTCCGGCTCGGTGCCGATCAGCATCCTGGCGTGGAAGGGCGGCTACGTGATGGACCTGGAGATCAGCCAGGTCGGCTCGGCGGACACCGCGGACGCGCTCAACTGGGCGCTGCAACAGCTGGCCGAACTGCCGGGCAGCTGATCCCGGCCGGTCCGGCCGAAACGATGCGGCGGCGTAGTCGAGTGCGGCCACGCCGCTGTATCGTCGGCCGGTCCTATCATCGAGACAGCATGACGCGACGCGGCCGCTTGGCGGCCGGGAGCGTCCTACGGCACTAGGGGGCGGAATGTCGGAGCCGGGAGGTCCCTGGCCCAGCGATCCGTGGGCGGGAAACGCACAGCAGCAGCAGAACCAGCCGCCGCCGGGGCAGTGGCCCTACCCCGGTCCCGGCCCCGGCATGCCCGGGGGTTCGCCGAGCGATTACGCACCGCCACCGCCGTACGGTTACGGACCCCAGAATCCGCCGCCCTACGGCAGCTATCCGCCGCCACCGCCGCCTTACGGCTACCCCGGTGCGGAAGGCGGCCAATACGGGCCCTACGGGATGCAGGACCCGTACAGCGGCCAGCCCTACGGATACGGGTATCCGGGCCGCGCGCCCAACAACGGCATGGCGATCGCCGCAATGGTGTGCGGAATCTGCGGGTTCCTGTGTTACGTCCCGGGCATTGTGGGCGTCATCCTCGGGTTCATCGCCCTCAACGACATCTCCAAGACCGGGAAGCGCGGCAAGGGGATGGCCATCGCAGGGATCATCTGCGGCGCCGCCTGGATCGTGCTCGGCATCATCGGCATCCTCACGAGCAGTTTCAGCACTGTGTGACCCGGGGACGTCGCACTGAGTCCCGATCGCCGAACCCCCTTTCGCCAGGGACTGGCGGCCCTACTATCTACTCAACATCGTTAAGATCGCGGCAAGATCGTTGATCTGCAGTGCCGCATACCAGGAGGGGTCCGAAAGTGTCGATGCCCAGTGATCAGTACCCGGGTGGCCCATACGGCGGCGCCCCGGGGCCGTACGGCGGCGGGATGCCGCCGGCGGTCGGTACGAACGGCAAGGCCAAGGCGGCCTTGATCCTCGGCATCTGCGGCCTGCTGTGCGGCATCCTCGGCATCGTCGGGATCATCTTGGGCTTCATCGCGAAGAACGAGATCAAGCAGACGGGGCAGAAGGGCGACGGGATGGCCACGGCGGGCATCGTGGTCGGCTTCGCGTGGATCGCGCTCGACATCATCGCCATCGCGGTTCGGAAGTAAGGCGTTGCGGCCCGGTCCGGCGCCCAGCGCCGGACCCGGCCGCC
>DASYAE010000100.1:0-12045 GCA_036501535.1 Actinocrinis sp.
CCGTGCGACACCTCGCCGGCGAGGCCGGCATCCGCCAGTTCCTGGACATCGGCACCGGCCTGCCGACGATGGACAACACGCACCAGCTCGCGCAGCGGATCGCCCCCGAGTCGAAGATCGTCTACGTGGACAACGACCCGCTGGTCCTGGTCCACGCCCGCGCCCTGCTCACCAGCTCCGCCGAGGGCATCACCAACTACATCGACGCGGACCTGCGCGAGCCCGACGCGATCCTGGCCGAAGCCGCGAAGACGCTGGACTTCGAGCAGCCCATCGCGCTGATCATGATGGGGGTGCTCGGGCACATCGGCGACGACGACCAGGCGCGCGCCATCGTCGGGCAGCTGCTCGAAGCCCTGCCGTCCGGCAGCTACCTGGCCCAGTGCGACGGCACCCCCACCAACGAGGCCTACATCGAGGCCATCCGGCAGTACGCCAGAGGTGGCGGAGTCCCCTACACGCTGCGCACCCACGACCAGATCGCCAGCTTCTACGAGGGCCTGGAACTGATCGAGCCCGGCGTGGTCCCGATCCCGCACTGGCGGCCCGACGCGATCGACGTCGGCGAGCTGCCAGAGGTGGACCAGGACGGCGGCGTCGGCCGCAAGCCGTGACCGTGACCGTGACGCGTCACGTGCGGGCCAGGGCGCTGCGACGGTCCGGATAGCCGCGGATCTCGACGATCAGCCCGCCCTCGATCGTGAAGACCTGACAGAGGCGGTGCGGCGACGCGGGCCGTGCGCCCTCGGCGGGACGGGTGAGGGTCATTCCGAGGACGACGGCGTCCCGGTCGACCTCCACGCTCTCGACCGTGGGCGTGGTGCCGTCGGCCAGGGCGAGCCGGTACCAGTCGAGGACCTGCGCGCTGGTGCGGCACAGGCCGGTCCAGTGCACCTCCGGGTGCAGCAGCGAGGCGAGCAGGTCGAGATCGCTCTGCCGGCAGGCGGCCTCAAGGAGCTGGGCGATCTCGAAGAGCGCGTCATCATCGCCCGGCGTGGCCGGGGCGGGAGGCGCTTCGCCAGGTCGGTCCGGCGTGATTCCGTAGCTGCGTAGCAGGTCCGCGACCGGCTCGCTCGGCGGCTTGTCGGCGATCCACACGTCCCGCCGGGACGCGCCGGCCGCCAGCAGCATGCGGACGACCTCGGGCCACTCGCCCGGCTCGCCGTCCTGCTCGCCGCTGCCCACGGTGGCGAAGGCGAGCGGGCTCGCGTCGAACCGGGTGTCGCGGGCGTCGACCTCGGCCCCGGCTTCGAGCAGCAGTCGGACCGCCTCCGCGTTGCCCTGGTAGGCGGCCTCGTGCAGGGGCTGCTCGCCCGACTCGCCGCGGGCGTCGTGGGGGAATCCGAGTTCGAGCATGAGGGCGAGGGGTTCGGTGCGCCGGCCGGCGGCGGCCTGGACGATCACTGCGCGGTCCACGTCGGTCAGCCGGCCCTGCAGGTCGGGGTGCTCGGAGAGAAGGCGCCGTACGATGCGCTGATCAGCGTTCAGACAGGCGCCGAGGAATCGGTCGATCGCGGTGGCGTAATCGACACCGCCGCGCGCCGCGAGCCGCGCGGCGGTCTCGTTGCGCCCGGCCCGCACCGCCGTGCGAAACGCCGAGATGCCCTGATCGTCAGCGGCCTGCGGATCGGCTCCGGCATTCAGCAGCGCGTCGACCAGCGGCGGCGAGGCTGCGGCGGCGGCCTCCACCAGGTGCTGGCTCGCCGCGCCCGCGGCGTCCTCGCCACGCGCTTCGAGCGTGTCCAGCAGCAGGCGCAGCGCGACCGGATCGTCGTGGAAGACGGCGGCGCCCAGAGCCCAGGTCCCTGCGATCCGCGCGCCGTGACCGAGCAGGAGTCTCAGCGCTCGATGGTCGCCGTGGGCGACCGCCTCGGCGACCGGCTGGCCCAGGTCGGGGTCGGCTCCGGCGGCGAGCAGCAGCTCGGTGACGTCGGGCTGGCCGGTCTCCACCGCCCCCCGCAACGCCGAGCACAGGCGCGGGCGGCCCCCGTCGTTGGTGTTCGCGGCGGCCCCGGCGGCGAGCAGCAGCCGCACCACCTCGGCCGACCCGGCCGACCCGGCCGACCCGGCTGCCCGGTCCGGATCGGACCGGTGCAGGTTCGAGTAGCAGGCGTAGAGCAGCGGCGGCCAGCCGCGTTCGTCATCGGCCTCCACCGCCGCCGCAGGAACGCGCGCCACCGCCTCGCGTACCGCGCGGGCGTCACCGAGCACGGCTGCGGCGCGCACGCTGCGGTCGGCGATCTGCGGATCGGTGGCGAGGATCTGCAGAGCCCGCCCGGTGCGCGCCGCCTCGATCGAAGCGGCCAGAAACGCCGACTCCAGCCGGCGCGAGGCCGCGTCGGTCTCGACCGCGGCCTTGAGCGCGGGCCAGCTGGCGAAGCCCTGTTCCCGGGCGATGACGAACTGCGCGGCGGCCAGCCTCACCGCATCGGTGTAACCGGTACGATCAGCGCGATCAGTGCGAACAGCCGGGTGATGCGCGGCGAACCGCGCCAACGCGTCCGCGTCCCCGCGGCGCACGGCTTCGTGCAGTTCCTTGGCGCGGCGGCGCAGCTGGTCGAGATCGGGCCGCTCGGGAAGCAGCGAATCGGACGACATGGCGTCTCCCTCTCGTCGCCTGCGGTCCGCTGCTCAGGCCGAGGAAGAAGCCAGGCCACAAGGGCGTCGAGCGAAGGAGGTGGACTCAGTCCTTCCCGCGGACCCGGCGGCGCCCTCCCGGCGCCGCCCTCGATACTACAAGGCCGAGTCCCTGACGATGGTCCGGCCCGGCATCGGCTCGGCGAGTGCCATCCGCCATTCGGGCGCACCGAAGACGTCCGCGAAGTACTGCGTCTCATGCACCACGTGGCCGTCGGCGAATTCCATGATGCTCACCGAGTGGGAGGGCGCTCCGTCATATGTGATGACGCATTCGCTCACCCACAGATCCCCGCCGCCGGTGATCCGCTGAATGGTGAAGTGCCGATCGGCCGGGTGACCGCCGCGTTGCGCCGAAATCGTCGCGCGGCCGCGGAACCGTTCACCCGACTGGGGGTAGTCGAGAATCGCGTCCGCGGCGTAGATGGCGTGCTCGGCTTCGGTGTCCCCGCGCTCCGAGGCCTGCCAGTGCTCCTCGATCGCGGCCCTGGTCCGGACATCAGGATCCATCGCATCGTCCCTTCTGAAGGTATGCGTGGAAATCATGCCGGTTCCCGGGCCGTCAGTCCCGGTCCCCCGGCGCGACGAGCCGCGCCTCGTAGGCGAAGACGACCGCCTGGGCCCGGTCACGCAGGCCGAGCTTGGCGAGAATGCGGCCGACGTGCGTCTTCACCGTCTGCTCGGCCACGATCAGGCTGTCCGCGATCTCCGTGTTCGACAGTCCCCGGGCGATCAGCGCCAGCACCTCGGTCTCCCGCGGGGTCAGGCCATTGAGACGCAGCGCGGGGTCGTGCCGCGGGGCGGGGCGGCGGAGGGCGAAGTCCGCGATCAGCCGCCGGGTGACCGAGGGCGCCAGCAGCGCCTCGCCGGCCGCGACGACCCGGACCGCGCGGACCAGGTCCCCCGGCGGCGCGTCCTTGAGCAGGAAGCCGCTGGCCCCGGCCTGCAGCGCCTGGTAGACGTAGTCGTCGAGGTCGAAGGTGGTCAGCATGATCACCTTGGGCCGGTGGACTACTCCGGGTGGCGGATCGAGCAGCCGGCGCGCGGCTTCCAGGCCGTCCATTCGGGGCATGCGCACGTCCATCAGGACGACGTCGGGATGAGTGCGCCGGCTCAGCTCGACCCCCTCGATGCCGTCCGCGGCGTCGCCGACCACTTCGATGCCGCTCTGCGCCCCCAGCACGGCGGCGAACCCGGCCCGCACCATGGCCTGGTCGTCCACCACCACGATCCGGATCGTCGTCACGCAGTCCCGCCTCTCACGCCGTCCCGCCTCTCATGCCTCGGCGTCCTCCGCAGGCAACGGGATCCTGGCCGAGACGCGGAACCCGCCGTCCGGCGTCGCGCCGGCCTCCAGGGCGCCGCCGACCAGCCGGATCCGCTCGCGCATGCCGATCAGGCCATGGCCGGTGCCGCCGGTCTCCAGCGCCTTCGACCTCGTCGCCGCGGCCTCCACGTCGGCGCTGCCGGGCGGCCCGTTGACGACGAGGATGGTCAGCTGCACCGGGTCCACCGCGATCTCGACCCGGGCCCGGGTGCCGGGAGCGTGTCGCACCACGTTGGCCAGGCTCTCCTGGACGATGCGGAACACCGCCAGCTCCACGCCCGCCAACCCGCGGACGCCGTCCACCGCGCCGTCGATGCGCAACCAGGTCGGTATGCCGGCCTGGGCCGCCGCCTCGACGAGTTCCGGAATCCGGTCCACGCCGGGCTGCGGCGTGACCCCGCCGTCGTCGTCTTCGCTGCGCAGCACGCCGAGCAGCCGGCGCATCTCGGTCAGCGCTTCGCGCGCGGTCCCCGCGATCGAGCCGAACTCCGCGTGGGCGCCCCCAGGCAGGCCCTCGATGCGGTACGGGGCGCTGTCAGCCTGGACGGCGATCACCGACATGTGATGCGCCACCACGTCGTGCAGCTCCCGGGCGATGCGCGCCCGCTCCTCCAGCAGCGCGATCCGGGCCCGCTCCGCCTGCCCTTCCAGCTGCTGGTCGAACAGCCGCCGCTCGGCCCAGCGGCGGTTGCGCTGCGACCAGCCGACCACCATGAAGAGCGAGCCGAAGCCCATCAGCAGGGTGTCCGAGCTGTCGTTGTACCGCTGGTAGGACCACGCCAGGCCGTAGCTCAGGCCCGCGAGAACCAACCAGACGGCCACGAGTGTCGCAGTGCGCTCCCGCGTCACCAGAATGATGAGGACGACATACTGCCCGAGGACGACTTCCAGCGGCCAGGGCCATCCGGGCGGCCCCTGCGCCGAGCCGGAGTGCACGTCGAGCGCGTGCAGCAGGAACGGAGTCGCGATGACGTTCGCTGCCGTCAGGATCCACCAAGCCGGCAGCGGGCGGGTGACGGCCAGAAGGAGCGGCGCGGCCTGGGCGCAGGCCAGGGCTGCCGCGATCGGGCTCGACAGGCCGTACATGTGGGTGAGCGAGTTGTCGCCGAGCCAGAAGAGCAGCCCGACGATGAGCAGCATCGCCACATGCCGCTGGCGTGCGTTGAAGCGCCGGATGAAGCCGGCGGCCGGCGCAGGGGGCGGCACGTTGGGGCGGAAGAGGACGGTGACGAGGTAGTCCAGCGCACCGCGCAGTATCCGCGGCGTGCGTCGCAGCTCGGACCACTGCCACGGCCGGCCGTTGACGGTCACCGTGCCGCGGGTCGGCTCGTCCAGGCCCAGGATCAGCCGCATCGTGGTCGACTTGCCGGCCCCGTTCGGTCCGAGGAACCCGGTGACCACGCCCGGCCGCACGGTGAACGTCAAGTCGTCCACCGCGGTCCGGTCCTTGTACCTTTTCGTCAGCCCTCGTATTTCGATCATCGCCGCGCCGCCTCTCCTGTCGTCCGCCGCGGCACGCACTGCGTGCCCTGATGTGCTTACGGCGGGACCGTAGGACGGCATCGGCGCGGCGGGCGTCACCCCGGGGAGCCAAACACGGCGTCATATCCAGGTATGACACGCGAACATGCGTGCGCTCTGCGATCATCAGCGGCTTGACCCTTTCGGACGGGCTGCCCCGACCGGCGATCTCCCTGGTCGGGGCCTGTGCCGCGGATCGTTCTGAACCCTTCTTGAACGCAGCGCGTGTACCACGGGATCTGTGTGCTGAAAGGGTTGGACCGGGTCAGGAGGGTTGGTTTCGTGGCAGCGTCAGCTGGGGGTCCTGAGCCGCGGTCCGCGGCAGGGGATCCGGAGACTGTGCACACACAGGCTCCTAACATGCAGGGCTCCGGGACGGCGCATGACCGACGCCGCATCCCGTTCGGACGCCCCGCGCTCATCCGGCGCATGGACGACGTGTTGAGCCTGGACGGCGACAACCGTCAGAACCAGGGCCCCGGCGAGCCGGCTGACGCAGAGCCGACGGTGGTGTCGGTGCCTATCGCAACCAGCAAACCCAAGCCACAGCCCAAACCCCAGTCCAAGCCCCAGCCCCAGCCCCAGCGCGCGCACGCTTCGAGCTCGGGTTCGAATCTGTTCGCCGACCGCCGGATCCCGTCCGCCGCCAACCGGAAGCCCAAGGATGCTTCGACCGACGGCTCCCCATCCCCCGAAGGCGACAACCTCAGCCGCCACGCCGGCCACAGCCACAGTCACAGCCAGAACCGCAACCAGAACGGCAACCACAGGCGGAAGCGAGGTCGTCGTTCGATCATCATCATGTACGTGACCGCGGGGGTGCTGGTCGCGGCCGCCGTGGCCGCCTACGTGGCCACCCGAGCGCCCGCAGGCAGTCCGACCCCGGCCGCCGGCTCGGCCGCGGCGCAGCGCCACCGCGATCGGACAGACCACACGCATGACGGATCGACCGCGCCCGGCAAGACCTCGCCGTCGCCGAACGCGCCCGGCGCGGTGATCAGCCCGCCCGCCGGCGGCCCGTCGGCGGCGGCGGGACCGGCGCCGGGCGACCCGCAGCCGCTCGGCTGGTGGGACCTGGACTACGACTCCGGCATGACCGCGGGCGACGGCGTCGGCCACCACAACGGGGTGACCGAGAACATCACCTGGATCGGCGGCGCGGCCGAGTTCGACGGCACCAACAGCCAGATCGAGGTGCCCGAGCCAGTTGTCGACACGGCACCGGGCGCCAGCTTCACCATCGCCGCATGGGTCGATCTGACCTCCGACTCCGCCTCAGCCTCCGTCGTGAGCCAGGACACGACCGTCGACAGCGGCTTCTCCCTGGAGTACGACCAGAGCGACAACTGCTGGGCGTTCGCGCGCCACAGCGCCAACACCGCCTCCGCGCCGGTCGACCGCGCCCTCGCCACCGGCGTGCCGGCGCTGAACACCTGGACTGCGCTGATCGGCGTGTTCGACGGCGGCACCGGCCAGCTCCAGATCTACGTCGACGGCCAGCTCCAGGGCGCGGCGTCCGACCCGACGCCGTTCGCCGCCACGGGCAACCTGGTCTTCGGCCGGTCCATCGCCGGGAGCATAGACGGCGCCTACTTCCCCGGCCTGATCGGCGACGTCCAGGTCTTCAACCAGGCCTTGACACAGCCGGAGGCCGAATCTCTCAGCGGGTACTGAGTCGTCGATCAGGTGGACACGATGCGGGTTCCGAGCGGCATGAGGGACACCGGGATGAGCTTGAAGTTGGCGATCCCCAGGGGGATGCCGATGATCGTCAGGCAGAGCAGGGCTCCGGTGACGACGTGGGCCAGGGCGAGCCACCATCCGGCGAACACGACCCAGACGACGTTTCCGATCAGGGAGGCCACGCCCGCGTCCTCGCGCCCGACGACGCGGCGGCCGAAGGGCCAGAGCGCGTAGTCCGCGATGCGGAACGCTGCTATCCCGAACGGGATCGTGATGATCAGTACACAGCAGATGACACCGGCGATCGCGTAGCCGAGAGCTATCCACAGACCGCACAGAACCAGCCAGATGACGTTCAGCACGAATCTCACACCTATACATCACCACAACCGGCGCTTGTACGCCTACACGCCACGTCGTAATGGGCTCGCACAGCGCGCCACCTCGGCTGTCGAGCCCTGCTTCGGCGTCTGCCGCGTCCGCCCCTGCACGGCCACGGTGACGCATCTCTTCTGCATGCCGGCGTCGTCTGGCGATCGACTCGGCCGCCCCCGCAACCGCGCCGCGCCTATCCGCGCCGACTCGATGATGTCCAGAGCGCCGCGCCGGAATCCAGGAACTTCGGCTGGAGCTTTCACCGGCAGTCTCGGCGGTGCGGACCGCTACCCGGCCGCGCCGTGATCGCGGGGCATCAGGCCAGGCCATCGCGCATATAAGCGCCGCGGATGACGGCCGACCTTGTGGGGCCTCTGCGGCATGCGCAGAATGAGAGTGCCTCCCGGATTGCCGGTCCGTTGCCGGTGATCGGGACGTCGGAGACTGATCGCTGGTGGGTGTGGGCGGATTCGGATCGTTATTGCGGCAGCACCGGCTCGCGGCGGGCCTGACCCAGGAGGAGCTTGCCGGCCGCGCCGAGGTGAGTGTGCGCGCGATCAGCGACCTGGAGCGCGGCCGGACGGCCAGGCCGTTCCGGCATTCGGTGCGGCAGCTCACGGCCGCGCTGGGCTTGGAGGGTGTGGCCGCCGAACAGTTCGCGGCCTCCGCGCTCAGCGGCTCGACGAGCACGGATGCGGCCGATGCGGCCGATGCGGCCGATGCGGCCGAGCAGCGTACGGCACCCGGCCGGGGCGAGAGCGCGATGGTGCCGCGCCAGCTGCCGGCACCGGTGCGGCACTTCTCCGGACGGTCGCGGGAACTGGCGACGCTGGGCGCGATGCTCGACCGGACCGGCGAGCCGACCGCAGGGGCGGCGCCGGTCATCGCGATCTGCGGAAGCGCCGGGATCGGCAAGACCGCGCTGGCCGTCCGCTTCGCCCACCAGGTGGCCGACCGCTTCCCGGACGGCCAGCTCTACGTCAACCTGCGCGGTTTCGACCCGGTGGTGGCCCCGATGTCGCCGACGCAGGCCGCCCAGCTGGCCTTCGACGCCTTCGACGTCCCCGCCGGGCGGATCCCGGCCGGCCTCGACGCCCGGGTCGGCCTGTATCGCAGCCTGCTTGCCGGCAGGCGCGTGCTGATCGTGCTCGACAACGCGGCCGACGCGGACCAGGTCCGGCCCCTGCTGCCCGGCAGCCCGACCTGCCTGGTCATCGTGACCAGCCGCAACCGGCTGGCCGGGCTGGTGGCGCTGGACGGGGCGGTGTCCGTGGTCCTGGACATGCTCACCTCCGCGGACGCGCACGACCTGTTCGCCGGCATCCTCGGCGAGACCCGGGCGGCCGCGGAGCCCGGCGCGATCGGCCAGATCATCGAGGCCTGCGGCCGGCTGCCGCTGGCGCTGACCGTCACCGCCGCCCGCGCCGCCACCGGGTCCCAGCCCTCGCTCGCCGCCCTGGCCGCCGAGCTGACCGACACCGCCGGCCGGCTGGATGCGCTCAGCTCCGCCGACGACCTCTCGGCCAGCGTCCGCGCGGCCCTGGACTGCTCCTATCAGCACCTTGGCGTGGATGCCGCCCGGACGTTCCGGCTCCTGGGCATACATCCGGGTCCTGACGTCTCGCTGCCCGCCGTCGCCAGCCTCGCCGGCATCCCCCGCCCGCAGGCCGCCCGCCATCTGCGCGAGCTCTGCGATGCCGACCTGATCGACCAGGACGCCGCCGGCCGATACGCCCTGCACGATCTGGTGCGCCTCTACGCCGCCGAACAGGCCGATCTGGTGGACAGCGCCGAGGAACGCCATGCCGTGGCCCATCGCATGCTCGACCACTACCTCTACACCGCCGACGCCGCCGACCGCATCGTGGAGCCCGGACGCGAGCGGATCGCCCTCACGCCGATGCAGGCCGGGGTGCGGCCGGAGGAGCCGGGCGGCCAGGAGCAGATCTGGCAGTGGTACGCGGCGGAGCGCCCGGTGCTGCTCGCGGCCATCGTGCGGTCGGCAGAGCTCGGATTCGACACCCACGCCTGGCAGCTGCCGTGGACGGTCGCCGACTTCTTCCAGCGGCAGGGACACTGGCAGGACCAGATCGACGCCCAGCGCACCGCGCTGACCGCCGCGACGCGGCTGGAGCACCACGCGGGCCGCGGCTACGCCCACCGGGTCATCGGCCGCGCGTACACCCGGATCGGCATGTATCAGCAAGCCGATACACACCTGCGGCAGGCCGTCGACATATACGAGGGGATCGCGGACCGGCTCGGCGAGGCCCACGCCTGCCGCGGCCTCGGCTGGGCGCTGGAGAAACAGAACCGGATCGACGATGCGCTCGACTACGCGCAGCGCGCGCTGAGCCTGTTCGAGGCCGCCGACCACCGGAACGGTCAGGCCACCACGCTCAACAGCATCGGCTGGCTGCACACCCGCCGGGGCGACTACCAGCAGGCGTTCGCCGCGTGCAGCCGCAGCCTGGACCTGCACCGGCAGGCAGACGACATCGAGGGCGAGTCGAACGCCCTGGAAAGCCTCGGCTTCATCTATCACCACCTCGGCCGCTATTCCCAGGCCGTCGGCTGCTACGAGCAGGCGCTGCCGTTGCTCCGGCGGGCCGGCGCGCGCTACTTCGAAGCCGACACCCTCACTCATCTGGGCGACACGTATCAAGCCGCCGGTGATCCGGACAGCGCCCGCGGCGCCTGGCAGCAGGCCCTGAGCGTCTTCGACGAGCTCCAGCACCCTGATGCCGAAGCCGTCCGCGGCAGGCTCCTCGAACTCGACGCCTGCTGACCCGCCGCCGCAGGCCGCCGCGCAGCGGGGTGCTGGACTACGATCGAATGCGCTATGGACGCTTACAGATTCGCCGGACGCGACGGTGTGGAACTGGCATACCGCGAGGTCCGATCCGGCCGGCCACTGATCCTGATGCACGGCTTCATCGGCTCGGGCTCGCAGATGCTCAAACTCGGCCTGGCCGACACGTTGGCCGCGCAGGGGCATCGCGTCGTGCTGCCAGACCTGCGCGGCCACGGGGAAAGCGCGACGCCGCACGATCCGGCCGCGTACCCGCCGGACGTGCTCGCCGACGACGGGCTCGCCCTCGTCGAGCACCTCGGGCTTCGCGACGGGGATTACAACCTGGGCGGCTACTCGCTCGGCGGGCGAGTCACGGTGCGCATGCTCGTGCGCGGCGCCAAGCCGGGTCGCGCGATCGTGGCCGGCCAGGGCCTTGCGAAGGTCACCGGTCCGCAGGGCGAGGCGAACCGGCAAGTGCTCGCCGCGCTGGTCGACGGGACCCCGCTGGAGCCCGGCTCGCGCGACGCACGGTTCGCACACTGGGTCTCGGAGTTCGGCGCCGACCCGCAGGCGTTGCTGCACGTGCTGGAATCGCTCGTGCCGACACCCGAGGCCGCCCTGCGGCAGATCACCGTCCCGACGCTCGTCGTGATCGGCGAACAGGACGAGCGATCCGACGCCGACGAACTGGCCGCGCTCATGCCCGCAGGCCGGTTCACGCGGGTGCCGGGCGATCACGGCAGCGCATTCGCCGCGCCGGAACTCACCGCCGCGATCGCCGCGTTCCTCGCTGAAGGTTAAATACGGACACTGTCCGGCATTGGTTACAGCATTGGTTACGGCATTGCTATCGGCATTGGAATTTGCATTCGCGCCGGCTGTTGGACAGCGCTCTGTGTCGTTCGGCGGCGCGGCGACCCGGTGATCTCGTCGGCCAACCAGGTGGCACGGTGCATTCAGGACTTCGACTCGGCGTTCAACCACCCGGCGTCCGGCAGCTCGGCTCCGGCGGTTGCCGCCGCGTCTCAGAGCTTGTTGTCTTTCCGAACATGGCGTGTGGGTGGGGTCTCGTTCGGATGATTGTGGTTCCAGCGCGCATGAAGGCAGGGCCTCCGGTGTAGCTCGGGGTTGTTGAGGCCGTCGAGCAGGGGAGGCCCTGTTGTCCTTGTTGTACGCGCCCGCCGTCGCCGGTACCAGCCGCCGCGCCGGGGCGTGTGACTGTCTGGCGCATCGCTATGGCAACGCCGCGGATCGTGCGATGCGCACCCCGGTGTATCCGACGGATCTGACCGACGCGCAGTGGGCGGTGCTCGCGCCGTTGATCCCGGCCCCGGCATGGATAAGGGGCCGTGGCGGGCGGCCGGAGGGCTACTGCCACCGGGAGATGATCGACGCGATGCTCTACGTCGATGACAACGGCACCAAATGGCGCGCGCTGCCTGCGGATTTCCCCGACTGGTCGGCCGCCTACCGGTTCTTTCGCCGGTGGCGTGACCAAGGGCTGGCCACGGTGTTGCACGACCGGCTGCGCCGGGCGTGCCGGAGCGTGGCAGGACGGGAGCCGGAACCGTCCGCGGCGGTGATCGACTCGCAGTCGCTGCGCGCCGCTGAGACCGTCGCCAAGGCTGATCGCGGGTTCGACGCGGGCAATTATCCCGGCACCGGGATAAGGGCAAGAAGATCGACGGGACGAAGCGGCACATCGCGG
>DASYAE010000101.1:0-48837 GCA_036501535.1 Actinocrinis sp.
AGGCGCCCCGTGGCAATCCGCCGCGACCATGTGTTCTGGGCTGCTTCGGGTCACGCGACGGATCACCACGGACCGGTTACCGCGGTCGTCTTGCGCTGTACTCAAGTGGCCAAGCAACCCCCGCGGTCGCTTCGAGTTCCAGCGAACTCACCGCCGTGGCCGAGTCCCAGCGTGGGGAGAGTGCGCGGCTGAGTTTTGTTAGAAAGTCGCGTTCCAGCGGTCAGATGAGTCCGTTGGATTCGAGTAGTGCGTACAGCTGATCGACCGACTGGTCGACGGTCATGGTGCTGGTGTCGATCGCCAGGTGCGGTGAGACCGGGATTTCGTAGGGGTCGTCGACGCCGGTCAGGTTGCTGATCTGGCCGGCGGCCTGCTTGGCGTACAGGCCCTTGACGTCGCGGTCGGCGCACACGTCCAGTGTTGTGGCGATGTGCACCTCCAGGTAGGTGGTGTCGTTGTCGTCGTGGAGGCGTGCCACTGCCTCACGTGAGGATGCGTACGGTGCGATTACCGGTACGAGTACGAGTACGCCGTTGGAGGCCAGCAGTCGGGCCACGAAGCCGATCCGGCGCACGTTGGTGTTGCGGTCCTCTTTGGAGAAGCCCAGGTCGGAGCACAGGGCTCGGCGCATCTCGTCGCCGTCGAGGATTTCGGCCGGGCGGCCTGCCTGCGCGAGGCGGCCGGCCAGTGCGCCGGCCAGGGTGCTTTTGCCTGCGCTCGGAAGGCCGGTCAGCCATACGGTTGCGCCGTTGCGGGTCATGATGATGCACCTCCGTTAGTCAGAAGTTCGAGTGCTTGGTTGCGTAGATCCCGGCCGGTGCCGAGGAGGATCGCGTCGACGACGGCGCGGCGGTAGAACCGCTGCGCGTCGCATGGCATGGTCAGGCCGAAGGATCCGTGGAGTTGAACTGCTTCCGCACCTGCCTCGAGTGCCAGGTCGCCCGCGAGAAGGAGGGCTTGGCACGCCGTCAGTGCGATGTTGGTGTCGGCATCTGCGGCGGCCTGTCGCAGCATCGTTCGTACGGCCTCGGCGCGTGAGGCGAGTTGTGCCAGCCGGAATGCCGGTGCCTGGAACTGTGCGAGCGGCTGTCCGAAGACCATTCGGCTCCGGGCGTATTCGGCGGTGAGGTCTATCGCGCCCAGGGTGAGGCCTACGAGGTAGCTCGCGTGTCTCAGCCGGGCGCGGGCCAACGCTGACGCCCATGCGCTAGTCGGGCCTACTGGGAGGACTTCGGCGTGGTTGAACGTGATCTGATACAGCTCGCCGCGGCCGATATCGTCGTGTCGGCGGATCGTGACGGCGGGCTGGTCGACTGGCACGAGCGCGGCGGTGGGCTCGGCGTCCGGGTTGGTGCTGGTTCGCCCGACTACGCAGACGAAATCGACGTCGGCGGCGAATGCTACGAAGCGGCGCACGCCGGTGATGCGGCCCGTTTCCGGCTCGATCTCGATCGGCGCGGGGTGCCGGAGGTCGTCTGTGCCTTCGGCGCGGGCTGCGATCGCGATGGTGATGTCACCGGCGGCGATTGCGGCCGAGAGCTCGGTCGACAGGTCGTCTGGACGGTCCGGTGTCGAGAACAGCTCGGCGGCGGTCAGGGTGTCGAGATAGGGGCTCTGGTATGTGGCGCGGCCCATGAGTTCGGCGTGCGCGATCGTCTCTCGTAGTGCGGTGGAGCGCAGCGCGCCTAGTGCCGCAAGGCTCTGCCACACGGCTTCGCGGGTCGCGATGTCCGCCTCGCTGATCGGGTCGGTCGAGCCGCGGCCGCGCTCGCCTAGTCGGCGGATCACCGGGATGAGGTCGTTGTCGAAGAGTGCTGAGAGGTCGGCTGGTGCCATGGGTGCGGGGGTGGTCACGGTCACAGCAGCTCCAGGGCGGTCGACGCGATGATGTAGAGCATGACCTCCGAGGTGCCGGAGCCCAGCCGGAGCGTCGGAGCGTGCCGGCACGCCGCCTCTATGAGGCCGAGGTCGGCCGCCGCCTCCGGGTCCCAGGCGGAGAGCACTCCTGGCAGGCCTCTGGCTTCGAGGCAGAACCGGATCACATCGCGCGCCTGCTCGGTGACGTACCACTTGACCATCGCGGCGGTCGCCGGGTCGGGCGTGCCCTGATCGATCTCTGCGATGACCCGCCAGGCCAGCGCCCGGCCCGCCCGGAGCTTGGCGTCCAGGTCGACGAAGCGGGCGGCCAGGTCGGGGTCGGCGTCCTTCTTGAGTGCTTCCGGGGCCACCGCGTCGAGCCAGCGCCGGATCTTGGCGTGGAAGTCGATCCCGGTGCGCTCGAAGACCAGCATCTCGTTGAGCAGTCGCCAGCCGTCGCCCACTTCGCCGACCACGTCCGCCTCGGTCAAGCGCACGCCGTCGATGACGACCTCGTTGAAGCGGTCGTTGGTGATGTTCTCGACCGGGCGGATCACCACGCCAGGCGAGTGCAGGGGGACTAGGAAGAGTGTGATCCCGTCGAACGGGACCGGGCCGGTAGAGGTGCGCGCGGCACAGAGGGCGATCTCGGCGAATTGCGTCTTCTGGTTGAAGACCTTGGTCCCGGAGAGCCGCCAGCCGTCGCCGTCCGGGTCGGCGCGGGTGGTCAGCCGGGACAGGTCGGAGCCGCACTCCGGCTCGGTGAACAGCACCGCCGCGATCTTCTCGCCGCGGGCGAGCGGTGGCAGCCATCGGGCGCGCTGTTCCTCGGTGCCGACGCCGAGCAGGAACATGCCCACGATGTCGATGCTGAGCACGTGCGCGTCGTCCGGGACGCCGGCGAGGCAGATCTCTTCGGTCACGATGGCGGCCTCTGCCATGCCGCGGCTCAGCCCGCCGTACCGCTGCGGCCAGCTCGGTGCTAGCCAGCCGCGTTCGCCGAGCCAGCGGTAGATTTCGATCAACCCGGGCTCGTCGCCGGGCGGGGCGCTGCGGATCCGGCGTACCGATTCGGTGACCGGCTCGGAGTGAAGGAAAGCCCTGACTTCCGCGCGGAAAGCGCGCTGTTCTGGGGTCTCGGTGAGGTCGGGGAGACTTCTAGTTTTCGGCATCGGTGTGTGCCCTTCCGGCCGGCGGCGCGCCGTCCAGCACCGTGCCGAGACCGGCGACGGTGGGGTTGGTGAAGAGCGTGCGCAGCTCGACCGGGGCGTCGAACTCCTCCCGGATCCGCGCGGCGATCTGGGCGAACTTCAGCGAGCTGCCGCCCGAGGTGAAGAAGTCGTCTTCGATGCCCATGTCGCGGCGGCCGAGCACGTCCTGCCAGATCCGGAGCAGGCGACGCTCAGTGTCCGTACGTGGCGCTCGCTGGCCGCCGTTTTGCGCGCCGCCGACCCCCTCGTCGGGCGGCGGCAGCTTCTTGCGATCCACCTTGCCGTTGACGTCCTTGGGGAACGCGTTCATGACCACGAACGCGTGCGGCACCATGAACAGCGGCAGCCGGTCGGCGACGTGGCCGCGTAGCTGTGCCGGCGTCGGCGTCGGTTCGGCGCCCGGCTCGGGCAGGAGATACGCCACCAGCCGTGCCGCCGCGTCGGATCCGTGCGCCGCCACGATCGCCTGCTGCACGGCCGGATGGTCGAGCAGCACCGCCTCGATCTCGGCCGGCTCGATGCGCATTCCGCGGATCTTGATCTGGGTGTCCGCCCGGCCGTGGAAGACCAGGTTGCCGTCCTCGCGGCGCCGGGCCAGGTCCCCGGTGCGGTAGAGGCGCGCGCCGGGCGGCCCGAACGGTGAGGGCACGAACCGTTCGGCGGTCAGCGCCGGGCGGCCGAGGTAGCCGCGGGTCACGCCTGCGCCGCCGACGTAGAGCTCGCCGGTCACCCCGGTGGGCGCCAGCGCTCCGGCCCGGTCGATGACGTAGGCGGTGTTGTTGGCCATCGGCAGGCCGATCGGGGGCAGGCCGTCGAGCTCGCCATCAGGGCACAGATAGTCGATGCAGGCGACGGTGGCCTCGGTCGGGCCGTAGCCGTTGTGGAACTCGCGCCCCGGGCCGTTCCAGCGGTTCACCAGCTCCGCGGGGAACGGTTCCATGCCGACGAACAGCGCCCGCAGTTCCGGCAGCTGCTCAGGGTCGAGCTCGGCCAGCACCGTGGGCGGCAGGTCCGTGACGGTGACCCCCTCGTCGCGCATCAATGCAGTGAGCGCGGCGGGGTGGTGCAGGGTCATGGTCGGGGCCTGAATCAGCGTCGCGCCGTTCGTCAGCGCGCCGTAGAAGTCGAATGCGCTGGTGTCGAACGCCGGGTTGGCGAACTGCAGGATCCGGTCCGCTGCGGTGAGCCGGAACATCTCGGTGACCGCCAGCGTGAAGTTCGTGATCTGCCGGTGCTCGACCACCACGCCCTTCGGCCGGCCTGTGGAGCCGGAGGTGTAGATCACGTAGGCGGCATTGCCCGGCCGGGCGGCGGACGGCAGGTCGGTGTCGTCGAGCTCTTCCATCGCTTGCGCCGTCGCCGGGTCGTCGAGCGCGATCACCGGCATCTCCTCCGGCAGCAGCGCGGACAGCCGCCCGGTGGTCAGCACGACGGCACACCCGGCGTCTTCGACCGCGTAGCCGATGCGCTCCGCCGGATACAGCGGGTCGAGCGGCAGGTATGCGGCGCCCGCTTTCAGCACCGCGAGCAGGCTGGTCGGCAGCATCGGGCCGCGGTCCAGCAGCACGCCCACGATCGCCTCGGGGCCGACCTGCGGGCAGCGCTCGCGCAGCAGCCGGGCGAGCCGGTTGGCGCGGGCGTTGACCTGACGGTACGTCGTCCCGGTGCCGAGGAAGCGGCACGCCGTGGCCTCCGGGTTCGCCGCGGCCCGCTCTTCGAAGAGCTCGTGCACGCAGCGGCCGGCGCGGGGGAACTCATACGGGGTCGCGGCCTGTGCCAGCGCCGCCTCGCGCTCCGAGCCGGTGAGCATCTCCAGGTCGCCGATGCGGATATCGGGATCTGCGACAACTTGTTCGAGCACTGACGCGAACCGCTCGGCGAAACGGTGCATCCGGGACTCGTCGAAGAGCTCTGTGGAGAACTCCATCCACAGCTGGAGCCCCTGGCCGACCACCTCGGTCAGGTGCACGGCGAGGTCGAACCGCGAGGTGCCCGTCTCGACCTCCTCCGGCGTGACGGTCAGACCGCCGACCTCGCCGCCCGCCGGGACGGAGTGCTGGAGCGTGAACGAGATCTGGAACAGCGGGTTGCGGCTGGGATCGCGCTGCGGGCTGACCTCCTCGACCAGCCGGTTGAAGTCGACGTCCCCGTTCATGTGGGCGCCGAGCACCGTCTGGCCGGTGCGCGCGACCAGCTCACGGAAGGCGGGATTGCCCGCGGTCGAGGTGCGCAGCACCAGCGTGTTGGCGAAGAAGCCGATCAGCTGCTCGATCGCCGGCTCGGTGCGGCCGGAGAACAGCGAGCCCACCACGATGTCGTCCTGCCCTGTGATGCGGGTCAGCAGCGCGGCGAAGGCCGCCAGCATCACGCTGAGCAGCGTCGCCTGCTCCCGCCGCGCCAGCTCGGTCAGCTGCGCCCGCAGCCGGTCGGGCAGCTCCCTTGTCAGGTGGCTGCCGCGCAGCGTGGGCTCCGGCGGCCGGGGGCGGTCCGCCGGCAGGTCCATGACCGGCAGGTCGGCCAGCCGGGTGCGCCAGTACTGCAGCTGCCCGCCGAGCGCGCTGCCGGCGGACCGCTCGCGCTGCCAGACCGCGTAGTCGGCGAACTGGACCTTCAGCTCCGGCAGGCCGGCGCCGCCCCCGGCGAGCGCGGCCTGGTAGCTGGTGATCAGGTCCCTGATCATGATCGCGTTGGACCAGCCGTCGGTGGCGATGTGGTGGACGCAGATCCCGAGCATGTGGTCGGTCTCGGCCAGCCGGACCGCGAGGGCGCTGAGCACCGGACCGCGGTCGAGCTCGAAGGTGTGCCTGGCCAGCTCGGTCATCAGTTCGCGCGCCCGCTGCTCCCGCTCGGCGGCCGGAACCTGCTGCGCAGCGAGGTC
Organism: Actinocrinis sp.; assembly: GCA_036501535.1. Taxonomy (GTDB): domain Bacteria; phylum Actinomycetota; class Actinomycetes; order Streptomycetales; family Catenulisporaceae; genus DASYAE01. The sequence goes on from DASYAE010000101.1 coordinate 5,947, forward strand.
GACCAGCGGCAGGTCGACCAGCGCCGGCGGGGGATCGACCACCTGGTGCGGTACGCCGCGGTCGGTCTCGTAGTGGGTGCGCAGGATCTCGTGCCGGGCGACGACGGCTGTCAGAGCCCGCTGAAGCGCCGCCGCGTCGAACGGCCCGCGGGCGCGCAGCATGGTCGGCGAGTTGTACACCGGGCCGGCGCCCATCAGCTGGTCGAGGAACCACAGCCGATGCTGGGCCGGGGCCAGCGGGAGCAGCCGGTCCCGCGGCGCGGGCCGGATCTCGGTGCGCTCGATCTCGCCGTGCCGCGCCTGGAGGTCGAGCAGCGCGCGCCGGGCCTGGGCCAGGTCGGCGGCGGCGCTGCGCGCGGCCCGCGGCCTGATGGGGATCGTGCCGCTTGACTCCGATGTCGGCATCGGTACCTCCAGTAGGGGTGGCGGGTGCCGCTTAGCCGAGCGCGCGGTCGAGCAGGTCGAGGGCCCGGTCGTGGTCGGCCACCAGGGTTGCGGCCCGGGTGCGCAGCGGTCCGGCCGCGTCAGGCGGGGCCTCCCGGGCGGTGGCCACGGCGATGCGGAAGGCGGACCAGTGGTGCGCGACCCGCTCGACCGCGCGGGCGGCCTCGATGAGGCGCGCGTCGCCGAAGATGCGTCCCGCGCGGGCCAGCCAGTCGGCGTGCAGGCCGGTGGTCGCCAGGACGGGGCCGGCCACCACGAATCCCTCGTCGGCCGCCTCGGTGCGCCCGGCGGCCAGCTTGTCGGCGATGTCGTCGAGGAACCGGCGCTCGCCTGCCAGGCCCTGGTAGGTGGCCGGGTCCGTCCCGCTTCCGTCGTCTCCGTCGTCTCCGCCCTCGCGATAGCCGCGCAGGTTGGCGGCGATCACCTCGCGCAGGAAGTCCCGGTCGAACTCAGGTACCTGAGTCGGCGGCTCGATGTCCAGCCAGCGGTTGGCGATCGGGTTGGCGGTGAAGAACAGGTCCCGCTCGCCCGCGATCGGGTTCGGCGAGGTGCGGGCCCGGGTCAGCACCGAGATGTCCAGCGGCCCGGTGAACCGGGGCGGCACCGGGTCGGTCACCAGCGCCTCGCCGCGCTCGTCGTCGAACCCGAACACGGTGATCATGTGGTTGGTGTGGACGTCCTGATAGGCGGGCCGGAACGGCAGCTGGAAGTTGTCGACCGCCACGCCCACCGGGCGCCCGGAGGCCACCGCCTCGCGCACCTCGCGCCATCCGGCCTCGGCGTCCTCGGGCTGGTGCCAGCGCGAGGAGACCCCGTGGTACGGCGCCAGCGAGCCGAGCAGCGACTTCTGCCGGCACGGGAAGTAGTACTCCTCGCGGCGCAGCTCGCGCGGGTCGTAGAAAAAGCCCCAGCCGGCGCCGAGCACCTCGAGCGGATCGAGGCCGTGGTATCCGAGCAGCGCGGCCATCGTGATGTGCAGACAGCCGGTCAGGTCGTGCCGCCAGTACCGGATCCCGTCGAGCTCGACCCTCACGGCGCCACCGCCCCGCCGGCCGCCGCCTCGTCCACGAGGGTCGCCGCGAACAGGTGGATCGCCGGGTTGTCCGGCAGGGTCACCGCCACGGCGCGGTCCCGCGCGGTCAGCGGTACCCGCTGGCGCCAGATCGCCGGCGGCATGCGGCGATCGACGTGGTTCGGGTACAGCATCGAGGCGGTGCGGAACGCGAGCTGCTCGCCGAACCGCGCCGCGGTTTCCGGCCAGAAGTCTGAGACGCGCAGCCACTGCGGCCTACTGCTCCCGTCGGCGTAGTGCACCCTCAGCACGTCCTCGCTGCGGCGCTCGGCCGCGGCCAGGACGTGGAGCCAGTCGGCGCGCGACCCGTCCAGCGCGATCCGCTGGCCCCGGCAGCGGATGTTGTCCGGCTCCGCGGCGCCGGCCAGCGGGAACCGGAACGGGACGCTGCCGACGCGCACGAGGCTCCCGGCCGCCGGCAGGTCCTCGGCGGGGAACGTGTTGTACCAGATGTTGAACGCGCCGCTGCCGGGCCGCGCGGACGGCTCGATGCCGACACAGTTCGCGTAGGGGGTGAGGTCGACGGGGCGGCCGTCGAACGCGGCAGCGCCCCCGCTGCGCGGCGGGGAGACCAGCGTCGCGGCGAGCACGCCCGCTCCGGCGAGCGCGGGCAGGCGTATCGCCGTGAGCTGATCCGGGCGGGTGACCGGAATCCGCGCGACGCACGGGTTTTCCCGGTCGACGGTCCGCAGCCACTCCGGGTCGGCCGCGTCCTGGTAGTGGAGCCAGACCTCTGCGTCGCCTGCGCCGTCTGCGTCGTCGCCGAGCGGTTCGGAGAGCCACAGGTAGATCCAGTCGTAGCGGCCCGCCGTGATGCCGACGAGCTGTCCGCGGCAGCGGAAGGCCGGATCGGCGGCCGGCCTTCCGGGAGCCTGTGTCAGCACACGCAGACCGGCCAGGTTCTCGTACCGCCAGGCCGGCGTGTCGGATCCGGGCGCCTCGGCCGTGAGGCACATCGCGTAGTCGCGGTCGGAGATCCTCGTCTCGGCCACGACGCTGAGCGCTTCGTCGACGACGTGAGCGGTTAGCACATGCCCTCCGTGTGTCCGTCCGGTCGCAAGCTCGCGCATCGGCAACGCCCCGGCGCGCGCAGGGGAGCGCAAGCGTGGCACGACGTCGCAGAATCCCCGCGTCCATCGTGGCCGTCGCGCACTGCGGCGGGCAGTCGGGGACACTCCCGACACTCCCGGCCGGCGCGGCCGACCTATGCTCGGCCGCAGAGTCCGGCCGACAGGACGAACAGGAGAGGGGCGCGCAGTGGCGGCTGTTCCGGGCGAGGGCGACACCGGTGCGGGAATCCTGCTCACCGGCGTGACCGGCTATTTCGGCGCGTTCCTGCTGTCCGAACTGTTGGCCGCCACCGACCGGACCGGCCAGCGCATCAGCTGCCTGATCCGGGCGGAGGACGCCGGGCACGCGCGCCGGCGCCTTCGCGCCAACCTCGCGCAGTACCACCTCTGGGACCCCTCGGCCGCCGAGCGGGTCGACGTCGTCGTCGGCGATCTCGCGCGACCGCGCCTCGGCCTGTCGTCGGACGACTACGCGCGCCTCGCCGCCGGGATCGACACGATCTTCCACAACGGAGCCCAGGTGAACCACCTGCTCTCGGCAGGACACCTCGAGGCGGCCAACGTCGACGGCACCCGGGCCCTGATACAGCTCGCCGCCGAGGGCCGGCCGAAGCGGCTGCACTTCATGTCGACGCCCGCCGTGGCCGACAACGCGGATTCCGGTTACGCCGAAAGCAAGCGCCGGTCGGAGAGTCTGCTGCGCGACGCCGTGTCCGAGGGCGTCTTCGCCTGCGTATACCGGCTGCCGCGCCTGGCGCCCGACTCGCGGACCGGATTGCCGAACGTGAACGACATCATGATCCGGCTGCTTGACATCATCCTCCAGCTCGGCTTCGCGCCGGACGCCGCGGCGGCCGAGTACTGGGTCGCGGTCGACGCCGCCGCCACGGCGATCGTGCAGGCGGCCGGCCAGGCCCGCGGCGGCGAGGTCTTCGCCCTGCGCTCGCCGGAGCCGGTCACGCTACGGCTCGTCGTGGACATCGCCGTGGAGGCCGGGTTCGCCATCGCGTTCGAGCCGCTGGAGCGCTGGGTGGAGCGGGTGCGCGGGCTCGGCCTCGGCGACTACGACGTCACCCTCGGCGTGCTGGGACTCGACGGCGCCGACGTCGCAGGGCCCGCCGAAGCCGCCGGCGGACTCGAGAAGTACGGCACGCCGATCATCGCACCCGGCAGCGCCCGGGAGGATCTGAAGCGCTACTTCGTACAGCGCCGATCAGGCTTCTGAGCGGCCCGGCCGCCGACGGCGACCCGTCCGCTGTGGACCGCTCGGCGGGCCCTGAGATCGGCCACCGCGGTGAGCAGCCGGTCCGACTCCGAGCGCAGGTTGTAGTGCACCAGCCCGGCCCGGACCGCACCACCTGACTCGCGGATGCCCAGCGCGCCGGTCACCTCCCACGCGTAGGCGTGCCCGCTCCACACCCACACGCCGCAGCGCGCGAGGTGCCGCGCGACGTCGCGGGGAGCCACGCCGTCGACAGTGAAGAACGCGGTCGGCGTGCGGCGGCGCGGCGACCCGACCAGGCGCACGTGCGGCAGGGCGGCGAGCCCGGCAAGCAGGTAGTTGATTTCCGAGATCTCATACTCCTCGACCGCCGCCATCGAGGCGAGGACGCGCTCGCGCCGCGAGCCGGTCGCGGCCGCGTCGAGCCCGGCGATGTGGTCCACGGCCGCTGCGACGCCGGCGAGGTCGGCGAACGCCGGCGTGCCGGTCTCGAACCGGTCGGGCACCCGCTCGGGCGCCGGGGCCAGCTTGTAAGGGTGCAGCTGCTCCAACAGCGCCGGATCGGCGGCCACCGCCCCGATGTGCGGCGCGAACCACTTGTAGGCGCTGGTGGCGAAGAAGTCCGCGCCCAGCGCCGCCATGTCGATCGGCAGGTGCGGCGTGGCGTGCACTCCGTCGACGTAGACCAGGGCGCCGTGCCGGTGCGCCGCCGCGGCGATCGCCGGCAGGTCGGTGATGGCGCCGAGCACGTTGCTGGCGGCGGCGACCGCGACCAGCCGGGTCCGGTCGTTCACCAGCGACTCGTACTGTTCGGCGGGCAGCTCGCCGGTCGGCACGTTGATCTCGGCCCAGCGGATCCGCGCCCCGGCGCGCTCGGCCGCCTGGATCCACGGCCGCACGTTCGCGTCGTGGTCGAGCCTTGACACGATCACCTCGTCGCCGGGCCGCCAGTCCCGGGAGAGCGCGTTGGCCAGATGGTATGTCAGCGTCGTCATGTTCGGGCCGAGCACGACCCCCTCGGGCCGCGCGCCGAGCAGGTCGGCCACCGCGCCGCGGGCCCGCGCGATCAGCTGTTCGCACTCACGGCTGCCCTCGAAGACGCCGTTCACATTGGCCATGCCGCTCAGGTACGCGTCCGTGACGGCATCGATCACGGACTGCGGAACCTGAGTGCCGGCGGCGCCGTCAAGGCGGGCCGGGTCCGAGCGCAGCGCGGGGAAGCTCGCCCGAGCGCGTACGGGATCGAACAGGCCGCGCCTTCCGGTCACGGTCCCCAGAGCATCGATCGTCATGGTGCGGTCCAATCAATAGGGTTACCTCGTCCGAACCAACGATTCACCCCGACCCGAACCTTCGGATAGTGGGGAAAATCCCGACTTGTTCGGCGCATCGCCGCGCGCCATGCTCCCCGCATGTCGCGAGAGACCGACCCGCGCCCGCGCTGGCGCATGACCGAGGTGCGGGCACCCGACCAGGCGCTGCTCGCCGACCTGGCGTCGCTCACCCGGGATTCCTTCGCCGGGGGCGACATGCTGCCCGGCCTGCCGGCCGCGGACGGAGCGTCGGACTCCGCCGGGTCGATCCAGGACGAGCTGGACCGCGGCATCCGGATGTGGATGGTCCACACGGGTGACGCGCGACCGGTCGGCTGCGTGCGCGCCATTCCGCGCAGCGACCGGCTGTGGCAGATCCGCCGGCTCGCGGTCCGCGCCGACGCGCAGGGGTTCGGCCTGGGCCGCCGGCTGGTGCGCGGCCTCGAGCACGCCGCGCGGGCCGAGGCGGTCGGCGCGCTGGTCGTCTGGGCGCTGGTGGAGCGCGGGATCGCGCCGTTCTACAGCCTGCTGGGATACCGGACGACCGGTCACTTCGGCAGCGACGACAAGCCGCTCTCCGAGGCGATCATGGAGCTGGACCTCGCCGCCGCCGCGCCGGCCCTGGAGTATCCGTGGGGGACCGAGCCCGCCGGCCCCGGCCCCGGCTCCGGCTGCGACTCCGGTATGGCAGTGAGCTGGTTCGCCGCCGGCGAGGACACCGTGGCGGTGCTCGGCGCGCTGGAACCGGACAACCGCTCGGTGGTGACGGAGCATCACCGCGAGGCGGCCCGGCTGATCGGCGCGGCCCGCTTCATCGGCGGTGACGGCTGGGCCGGCTGCGGGCGCGAAGACGCCGATGCCCTGCGCGCCGAACTCGCGTCCCGCGCCGACAGCCGCGAGGGCGCCGCCCTGCTGTTCCGCCGACACTTCCTGGCAGTGCACGAATTCACCATGCCCCGGTCGGTGCACCCTGAGCTGCTGGCCCTGTGGCGGATGCCGGTATCGACGGGTACTGGTATGGGTGCGGGTACGGGCACCGCCGCGCAGCCCGCGGCGCGCTCGTCGGTCGTCGGCGACTAGAAGGCCATGTCCGTCGCAGCCGCGGCGTCGGCGACGCTGGGGTATGCCGGCAGCACGGCGGCAAGCCGGGCGATGTGCAGGACCTTGCTCACTCTGCCGTGGACTCGCGCCAGGCGTACCCAGCCGCCGCCTTCGCCGGCCAGGCGGTGAGCGGTCACCAGCGGTGAGATGCCGCGAGCATCGGTGAACGTCACCTCGCCCATGTCGATCACGAGGCATGGGCCGGTGTGGGCCAGGAGGCGCAGCAGGGTGCGACGCAGCAGGTCGCACGTTGAGACATCCATCTGTCCGGCGAGGCCGACCAGTGTGTAGCCCGCGCGTCGGCTGTAGCGGATGCTCAGCAGGCTCTCGCTGTTGCCGCCGGCCAGGAGCCGCTGGGCGGTGTCAGTCGGGTCAGTCGTGCCAGTCGTCGTCGCAGCCCGCTGCGCCAACGGACGGTCGAGGGCTGAGGTGCAGATCATGATCGGGGCTCCACAGTTGCGTAGCAGGGCGTGCAGGACGGGCGATGGGCAGCCTTAGGCATCCGCCAGGACGCCGCAGAGTTTGTGCGAGGGCGTGACGACTTCGCGAAGGCGCGGGAAGTCGGTGTCGGTGTGTTCGATGCCCTCCTGATTGAGCCTTTCCTCCAGCCATGCGGGAAACCGCGGCGGCACACCGCGGCGGCACTGCTCGAGCAGCTGCTCGGCGATGTGGTCGGCAAGCGCCCGGTGGCTCGTCGCCGACGCGGCCTGTGCGGCGTGCTCGCCTTGCTGGGCGAACAGCCGGTCGGCCTCGGCCTGCCAAAATGACGCCTCGGGCCGCCCGGCGCACCGGCAGTGCAGGGCCAGGCACTGTGCGGCGGTGTAGAGGCCGCTTCCGGCCGCGAACTGCCACCAGAACTCCGCGCCCTCGTCGTTGCCGATCAGGTGGAGCAGGCAGGCGAAGAACAGCTGGCTCTCCCCGCCGATGTCCTCGGCGTCGTCGAACCAGGTCTGGGACGGGGCGTCGTTCAGGACGCGGGCGCAGGTCAGGTCGAGTTCCCGGCGGGCGCGCTGCCGGGCCCGGGCGACGCGTTCGGCGGCCGTGGGAGCCTGGGCGCGGTCGTAGCCGGTCAGGATCTGTGCATCGGCCAACAGCAAGTCGATGGGGTTGCTGGACCCCTCCGTGGGATACACCGTTCACGCCTCGATCTTTAGCAGTCGCAAGCCGACGAGTTCTTTCTCCAAGTGCGCCTTCGCGTGCCGCAGATTCGACCGCGCGGTGTTCTCTGATACGCCGAGCAGGCGCGTGATGCGGCTGAAGGGATAGCCCAGCGCGTAATGCAGGACAATGATCTCGAACTGGCGCTTGGGGAGGCGGTGAATGGCGCTGTAGAGCCCGATCGAATCCTCCAGCGAGGCGAAGCGGTCGCGCGTACGTTTCAGCACGTACTCGAATGCGGCCGTCTCGACGAACGCCGGCCTGGTGCGGTGCGTGTCGATCCAGCGCTTCACCGCGGCCTTCAGCATCCGCCACGAGATCCCTGCGGCCTGCTCTCTCGGGCAGCCGTGCCTCCACTCGGCCTCCAGGTCCGAGGCCACCGTGTCGGCGATCTGTTCGGCCGCCTCGCGACTGCCAGTGCAGGCGTGCGCGTATCGGACCCAGATGTCCTGGTGATCGCGATGGAAGGCTTCGAACGATGGGTCGACCGGGGGAAACCCGCCCTCGGCCGCCGAAACCGGATCCTGCACACTCACAGGCGCTGTCCGTCTCTCTCGGGGAAGTTCTCGCCGTGCGACGGTCGCACGTCGGAAGACGCCTTGCGGCGGGAAAGCTGCTCCTCGGTGCCGATACGCACGCCCGCTCCGAGCAGGCGCCTGGTCGCAGCCCATAAGTCAGCGCAGCCGACACGTACGACGACCCCCAGGGCGAGGAGGTGGTCCACGTCAAACTTCATGGTTTGCAAGATCCCCTCGAGAAACTGCGGCACCGCTTCGCGATACCGGGACGGTTGCATTACGTGATCAAGCAGTTCCGGGCCGCTCTCATTGACAGCTAATCAGGTTGCCCGGCCCGTTGTGCAAACGCCCCTGCGGAATTTTCTGCCGGCTCTCCAGCACGGCGGGGTCCGGTCTGTCCGCACGAACAGACCGGGCCCCGCCGTGTCGTCTGCGCTACTCCCGGTCGGCGAAGACCATGAACAGGTTCGAGTTCTGGAACTCCGCGGACTGGCGTACCGACGTGCGCATCCCGTGCGCGGCGAACAGCTCCCGGATCTCGGAGAGCTCACCGGACCGGTCGGCCACCTCCACCACGATGTGGTCCACCCGGGGCCACAGCTCCTCGTCGATCCCGCGCAGGACCGGGAGTTCGTGCCCTTCGACGTCGACCTTGAGCAGGTCGATGCGGTCGACCCCGGCCACCTCGACCACGTCCGAGAGACGCTCCACCGGGCACGGCACGGTCTCCTGGCCGAAGCTGCCGTCGAACATGGCGTCCGCCGCGGCGAGCAGCAGCTCCCGGTCGCCCGGGTCGAGCCCGGCGGCCGTGCTCTCGAAGCAGGACCGGGCCAGGGCGCGGTCGGCGGCCGGGTCCGCGGTGAAGCCGGACATCATCGTGTACCGCGGGTAGTATCGCAGCTCCCTGGTCTCGCGCGCGTCGCCCAGGGCGATGTTGTATAGCTCGACCTTGGCTGCCTCGCCGAGGTTCCGGCGCAGCGCGTCGAAGACCGCCGGCGCGGGTTCGAAGGCGAAGATCCGGCCGCGCGGCCAGGTCCGCAGGGCGTAGAGGGCGAACAGGCCGATGTTCGCGCCCACGTCGAAGATGACCGGCTCCGCGCGCAGTCGCAGGCCCTGCGCCGGAAGATAGGCCTCGTCCTCGAAGATCTCCTTGTAGAGATAGTCCGTCTCGCTGCGGTTCAGGCTCGCCACGGACAGGCCGTTGGGCAGCGATCTCATGATGGTCACGGGCGGACCCCTTCTCTCTGCGGACCGGGCGGCGGCGCGGGATGGAAGCCCTCGATCGGCACGCCGAGCCCGAGCCGTTTCGTCTCCGCGAGCACGTGGCGGGCCAGGGCCAGGTCGAGCACGCCCAGGCCGAACGGCGAGAAGACCAGGACCCGCTGCGGGTCGCGGCGGAAATTCGCCGCGCCGCGGGCGATCGCCCCGATCGTGGCGTCGATGAAGCCGCGCCCGCCGGTCTTCTGCTCGGCGAGGTGCAGGGACGTGCCCTCGCGGCAGACGTGGTCCGGATCGTCGACGACGTTCTGTGCACGCAGGATCGATTCCGTGCGGATGTCGCGCAGCGAGAGGTGCGCGACGGTCGTGCCCGGGGCGCAGGCGTCCAGGTCCAGGTGCGGGACCGTGGCCGTGGTGGCGATCGAGACCAGGTCCTGGTCGGCCAGCGCCTCTCCGGCGTCGGCGGCCGTGCGGATCTCGGCGCGCGGCATGGCGGCCCGGCACGCCTCGCCGAAGCCGGCGGCTCGCGCGGGATCGGTGTCGAACACGGTCACGCGGGTGAAGCCGTGCGCGGCATCGGGGTCGCCGGCCAGGAATCCCAGCACCTCGCGGTTGATGACGCCGCAGCCGATGAACGCGAGCCGCGCGGGCGGGGTGTCGCAGAGCATTTCAGCGATCAGGGCGACCCCGGCGGCTGTGCGCATCGCGGAGATCAGCGAGGTCTCGACCAGCGCCTCGGCCCGGCCGTTCGAGGCGTCGTTCAGCACGATGACGCCGCTGGCCCGCGGCAGTCCGCCGCCGATGTTCGCAGGGAACGACGATATCCACTTGACCCCGGCGACCGGCGGCTCGTCGGCCAGGAAGGCCGGCAGCGCGATGATCCGGTCGGCCGAGCCGCCGGGGAAGCGCAGGAACACGGAGTGCGGGAGTGCGGTACGGCCCTCGTCATGCGTCTGATACGCCTGCCGCACGATGGCGCCGATCCGGGCGTGGTGGCCGGAGAGCACTTGGGCGACCTCGGCGTGCCGGATCACCATCATCTATCGGCCCTCCACAGCGTCCACCGGATCAGCCCACAGATGGCCGACCTCGCCGAAGTGCCGGCGCACCCAAGCGTCGGAGAAGATCGTGTCGAGATAACGGTCCCCGCTGTCCGGGAAGATCGCCACGCAGGTGGCGCCGGTCCGCATCCGGTCGAGCATCGTCTCGACGGCGGCGACGGTCGCCCCGGACGAGCCGCCGGCCAGGATCGACTCGCGGCTCATGAGCCTGCGACAGGCGACGATGCTGTCGAGGTCGGTCACGCGCACCACCTCGTCGACGGTGCCGGGCTCGAGCAGCCCGGGGCGGAAAGCGGAGCCGTAGCCGGGGATCAGGCGCTGCGCGCTTGGTGTGTGTGGGCTGAAGATCGCGCTGCCGACGGCGTCCACGGCGACGACGGTGGTGGGCATCCCGCTTCGGCGCACGTAGTCCGAGCAGCCCCGTACCGTGCCGCACGAACTCGTGGCGCAGAACACGTAGTCGATCCGGCCGCCGAGCGCGGCGCTGATCTCCCGCATGGTCTGCTCGTGCGCCTGCGCGTTGAGTGGATTCGTATACTGATTCGGCCAGTAGGCGTCCGGGGTGTTCGCCACGATCTCGCGCACGCGCCGCAGCCGGGCCGGCAGGTATTCCCCGGTCAGCGCGTCCGGCTCGCGGACGATCTCCACGGTCGCCTGGTAGGCGCGCAGGATCGCGAGGTTGTGCGAGGTCGTCTTCGGGTCGACGACGCAGATGAACCGCAGCCCGTAGTAGCGGCAGACCTGGGCGAGGCCGATGGCGAGGTTGCCGGAGCTGGACTCGACCACGGTCGAGACGCCCGCCCGCAGCTCGCCGCTGCGGATCTTCTCGCGCAGCATGTTCAGCGCCACCCGGGCCTTGCTGCTGCCTCCGGCGTTGAGCATCTCGAGCTTCGCGAAGAGGCGCACGCCGGCGCCGGGCATGAGGTTCTTCAGGCCGACCACGGGCGTGTCGCCTATCGCGGACAGGATTCCCTCTGCGACGGGGTCGGCGGTCCGCAGGGAGGGCGGCATGTCTCTCTCCGTCTCGGCGGCGCCGCGCGGCCCGACGCCATTCACCGGACCACACTGGCGGCCGCGCCGAGGCCCGGCCAGTCAGGACATTCACCTACGCCGGCCGCCTTGACACAGGTGCGACCGGAGTAAAAGACTCCTGATATGATGAGCGATTTGGCGTACGCCGGGCAGGCGGAGCGCACGGACGCGGGCGCCCGCGGCGCGCGGCATCTCATCTCGGTCGGCGACCTGACGGATGAGGATCTCGGGGCCATCGTGCGGCGCGGCGCGGACCTGTCCGCCGGCCGCGCGGATCCCGGGCGGCCGCTGGACCGCTGCGTGGTAGGGGTCTACTTCCGCAGGACCTCCACGCGGACCCGCACCGCCTTCTGGGCCGGTGCGGCCCGGCTGGGCGCGCACGTGATCAGCTTCGGGCCCGGCGACCTGCAGACCAACACCGGGGAGAGCTCCGAGGACACCGGCCGGGTCTTCTCGCGGATGCTGGACGCGCTCGTGGCCAGGACCGCGGGAGACGTCGCTGAGATGCGTGGCTGGGCCGCCCAGGACCGGATGTCTGTGGTCAACGCGATGGCGGCCGACGAGCACCCCACGCAGGCGCTGGCGGATCTCACCACGCTCCAGCGCCACTTCGGCCGGGTCGCGGGCCTGCGCGTGCTCTACGTCGGCGAGGGCAACAACACGGCCGCCGCGCTCGCGCTCGCGCTGACCCGCTTCCCGGGCGTGCACGTCGAGTTCCGCACGCCGCCGGGCTACGGACTCGCCGAGGCCGTCCGCGCGCGGGCCGCGGCGCAGGCCGTGCTCGCCGGCGCGTCGCTGGCCGAGCGGCACGACATGTCCGACCTGCCGCCGGGCTTCGACGTGATCTACACGACCCGCTGGCAGACCACCGGAACCAGCAAGGACCGCGCGGACTGGCGGGACATCTTCGCGCCGTTCCAGGTGGCCGCCCCGCTGTGGCGGGACAGCCCCGACGCGGTCTTCATGCACGACCTGCCCGCCCACCGAGGCGAGGAGGTGACGGCCGAAGTGCTCGACGGGCCGCGAAGCATCGCCTTCGAGCAGGCCGAGAACAAGATGCACAGTGCGATGGCCGTGCTCGAGTGGTGCCGGTGGGGAGCGAGATCGTGATGATCGTGACAGCGAAAGCGACAGCGACCGACGCGCGTGAGGCGTGCGAGCTGCCCTACGTGCTGACTGCCGGCGACGCCGCCGAGCCGCTGGCGGACGTGGCCGACGACCGCAGGGCACTGCTGCGCGAACGCCTCGCGCGCCACGGGGCGGTGCTGCTGCGCGGCTTCAAGGTGGACGGCGTCCGGGACTTCGGGCGCTTCGCCGAGGCGTTCTCCGGCAGCCCCCTGATCGACTACTCGGAGCGGTCCTCCCCGCGCACCTCGCTCGACGGCGCGGTCTACACCTCGACCGACTATCCGCCGGACGAGACCATATTCCTGCACAACGAGAACTCGTATCAGGCCTCGTGGCCCAGGACCCTGTACTTCCACTGCGTGCAGCCCTCGGAGACCCGAGGCGCCACGCCGTTGGCCGACATCCGCCGGGTTTACCGCGAGATCGAGCCCGAGGTCCGCGAGGAGTTCGAGCGGCGCGGCTGGTCGGTCGTGCGCAACTTCCATCCCGGGTTCGGCGTCTCGTGGCAGTACGTGTTCGGCACCGACGACCGGTCGGCCGTCGCAGAGTACTGTCGCAGCCGCGAGATCGAGCACACCTGGATCGGCGCCGGGCAGCTGAGGACCCGTGCGATCCGCAAAGCAGTGCACGCGCATCCCGGCTCCGGCGAGCCGGTGTGGTTCAACCACGTCACGTTCTTCCACCACACCACGCTGCCGGAAGAGGTGCAGGAGGGCGTCATGGCCCTGTTCGAGCCGGACGACCTGCCGGCCGACACCCGCTACGGCGACGGGGAGCCGATCCCGGACGACGTGGTCGCGCACCTGCGGGACTGCTATGAGCGGCACCGTGTGCGCTTCGACTGGCAGGCGGGCGACGTCCTGCTCGTGGACAACATGCTCGCGGCGCACGGCCGCGAGCCCTTCACCGGCCGTCGGGAGATCGCCGTGGCGATGACGGAGCCGTACCACCCGTGACACCGATGCCCCAGGAGGGAGAAGCATGACCAGCAGGTTCACCGAGCTCATCATCGACGCCCGCGATCCGCGCAGGCTGGCCGACTTCTGGTGCGCAGTGCTCGACTACCACGTGGTCGAGGTGCGCGAGACGTGGGTGGAGATCGCCCCCTGGCGCACTTTGTCGGAACAGCCTCCGGTGGAGGAGGTCCGGCACAGCCCGCGCATCCCCACGATCATCTTCGTCAAGGTCCCGGACGACAAGGTCGTGAAGAACCGCGTGCACCTCGACATCCTGCCGAGCGACGGCGATCTCGGCGACGAGGTCGCCCGGCTCGTCGGGCTGGGCGCCTCGCGCGCCGACATCGGCCAGGGCGAGCAGGAGTGGATCGTCCTGGCCGATCCGGAGGGCAACGAGTTCTGCGTCGGCTCACTGATCCTGCCGGAACCGGCCTGAGCCGGTCACCAGACGGTCACCGCTTACCAGCCCAACGCCTACCAGCTCAACGGCAGCGTGCCGATGAAGCTGTCGAGCAGGCCTGAGATGATCTGGTCGTCGTGCACCGAGGGGTGGTAGTCGCAGCCGAGGTAGTTCAGGCTCGGGTTGGAGTAGTACCAGTAGTAGACCCGGTTGTCGCCCTGGCTGTTGAGGGCCTGCACGACCTGTTGGGCGCTCTGGGCGAACAGCGTGGTGTTGTACACGTACGTGGCGCTGACCACGATGATCGTGTGCGGACCGTAGAGGGCGCGCAGGTGGGCGATGAAGCCCTCGTACGCGGTCTCGTAGGCGGCGACCAGCTGGGCGGTGGTCGTCCACTGCTCGCCCGCGTTGAGCGGGGTCGAGAAGTCGTTGATGCCCAGGCCGATCACGATCAGCTGCGGGTCCCAGGTGCTCGGGTTCTGATAGGTGTCGGGGTAGGCGGCCTGCAGGGTGTTGTCATAGTAGGTGCGGAAGCTGGTGCCGGGGCTGGTGCCGTCGTAGTTGCGCACCATGCCCATGCCGGACTGGGCGATGATCTGGTAGTCGGCGCCCAGGCTCTTCGCGGTCAGCGCGCCGAAGCTGAGGTCGGCGTCGGAGTTCGGGGTCACCCCGCCGGCGCTCGAGCAGTCGACCCCCACGGTGGACAGGTTGCCGTAGCCGGCGGTGTAGGAGTCGCCGATGTACTCGATCTGCCGCGTGGGCGCCGCGGGCGGGGAGAGGATCGCTCCGCCGGGCGCGGCGACGAACCCGCCGAACTCTCCGACCTGCCCCACGCTCTCGGTGCGCTTGACCAGCCGTACCGTGTGGACGCCGTTGGTCAGGCCATTGATCCAGTAGGTGGTCTGGCCGGGGGTCGTCAGGCTGGCCACGGTCGTGCCGTCGATCGCCACGTCGTAGTCGTTGACCGAGTCGTTGAGCACGATCCCGACGCCGGTGCCCTGGAAGCGGCCCTCGAAGTAGATGCCCGGCCAGGTGTAGGCCACGTAGTTGCCCGCGCTCTCCACCCGGCCGGCGGTGTACGCTTGGGTCAGCGGACCGAACGCGGGCGGATTGGCGGTGACGCTGCCGTTGCAGGCCACGCCGTCGAGGGCGAAGTTCGTCGGCGACGGGTTGCTGCTGCCCGACGTGGCGCTGTAGCCGAAGGACGCGGTGCCGCTCGTGGCCGTCCTTCCGTCCCAGCTCGCGTTGACCGCGGTGACCGCGCTGCCGGACTGCGTGACCGTGGCGTTCCACCCCTGCGTGACCGTCTGGCCGGCGGTGTACGACCACGTCAGCGTCCAGCCGAGGACCGGGCTGCCGAGGTTGGTGATCGTGACGTTGCCCTGGAATCCGCCGTCCCACTGCTGAACGGTGTAGGCGACCGAGCACCCGACCGCCGCGGCCGAGGCCGGCGGCGCCACCGCGGCCGTGCTGCCCACCAGCAGTGTGCTGACGGCGGTGAGAGTAAGTAGGCGATGTCGACGACTCATCAGGCCTCCTTGGTTCTGAGAATCCCCGGCGGGGGGATGGGGCGCAGGCTCACCAACTGAACCGGTCAAGTCAAGCGGCGCCGCCCGCGCCGCCGCCACCCCGTCGGCGCCGGACTCCGTCTACCGCAGCGTTCGCGCCGCCGGATACCGGCCGGCCCCGGAAACCTTCAGAAACTTTCGCCGGGCCCTGACGGCGCCGCCCGGCGCGCACGCGCCCGGACCAGGCCTCGTCCGAATCCGCGCCGGCGCGGCTGGCGCGGTCGTACGCCGGCCGCTTGACTTGACCGGTTCAGTAGCCGACTCTCGCCGCAGCGCTGCCGCTTCAGTCCATGCGAGGAGTCGTCATGCTGCGCAGAACCGCGCTGTTCACCGTGCTCGCCGCGCTCATGGTGGCGATGACCTTCGCCATCGCCCGGCCCGCGCGCTCGGCGTCCGCGCCCGTCCGGATCATGCCGCTGGGCGACTCCATCACCTCGAGCCCCGGCTGCTGGCGCGCGATCCTCTGGCACGAACTGCAGACCGCCGGCTACACGAACATCGACTTCGTCGGCACCCAGTCCGACGAGGGATCCTGCAACTACGGGTACACATACGACGAGGACAACGAGGGGCACGCCGGCTACTCGGCCACCGAGATCGCCAGCCAGAACGACCTGCCGGCCTGGCTGGCCGCGGACGACCCCGACATCGTGCTGATGCACCTGGGCACGAACGACATGTGGGGCGACTACATCCCCACCAGCTCCATCCTGGCGGCGTACACCACGCTGGTCGGCCAGATGCGCGCGCAGAACCCGAATATGAAGATCCTGGTCGCGCAGATCATCCCGATGGACCCGCCGAGCTGCACCCAGTGCGCGTCCGAGGTCGTCGCGCTGGACCAGGCGATCCCGGGCTGGGCCGCGGGCCTCACGACCAGCCAGTCGCCGATCGTCGTCGTGGACCAGTGGACCGGCTTCGACGACGCGACCGACACCATCGACGGCGTGCATCCGAACGACGCCGGCGACCAGAAGATGGCAGACCGCTGGTACACGCCGCTGGCCCAGGTCCTGAACGGCATCATCCCGCCGCCGTCCACCTCGCCGACGCCCAGCGCGTCGGCGTCGCCGTCGTCCTCGTCCTCACCGTCACCCTCGTCCTCGCCGACCGGCTCGCCCGGCTGCGCCGCGACCTACCAGGTGACCTCGCAATGGCCCGGCGGCTTCCAGGGCTCTGTCACCGTGACGAACGGCTCCACCGCCGCATCGACGGGCTGGACGGTCACCTTCACCTTCGCCAACGGCCAGCAGATAACCCAGTCCTGGAACACCACACTCAGCCAGAGCGCGGCCACGGTCACCGCGAGCAATGCGAGCTACAACGGGAGCATCGCCATCGGCGCCTCCACCTCGTTCGGCTTCACCGCGAGCTGGAACAACACGACCAACGCCGTACCCGCGATCGCCTGCACGCTCAGCTAGGCGGCGCTAGGCATCGCCGTGGGCGGTCTGGGCCTGCTCGACCAGATCCCTGATGGTGTGGTGGCCCAGCATCACCGGCAGGGGGAGCTGCAGGCCCTGCTGCTCGGCCGCACGGAAGGCGCTGACTGCGCGCAGGGAGTTTCCGCCGACCTCGTAGAAGTCGTCGGTCACGCCGATCTCGGCGGTCTTGATCCGCAGGGTCTCCGCCCAGATGCGCACGAGTGCGTGCTCTGCGGCGGTGGCCGGTGCCACCCGGGGCCGTTCCGAGCGCAGGGCCGCGCCGGCTGTGGCCTGCAGGGCGGCGCGGTCGAGCTTGCCGTTCGGGGAGAGCGGCAGTCGCGGCAGCGTCACGAACTGTTCTGGGACCGCTGCCTGGGGCAGCCGGGATTGCAGAAAGGCGCGCAGTTCGTCGACCTGCAGAGCGTCGCCGGTACAGACGATGTAGGCCACAAGCCGGCGGTCGGCAGGGGAGTCCCCGAGGACTGATGCGGCGGCCTGGTCGACCTGGGGGTGAGCGGTGAGCGCGGACTCGACCTCGCCCAGCTCAATGCGCTGGCCGCGGACCTTCACCTGGTCGTCGATGCGGCCGAGGAATTCGACTTCTCCTTCTCCGCCCGGCAGCACGCGGACCCGGTCGCCGGTGCGGTAGAGCCGGGCGCCGGAGCCGAACGGGTCAGGCGTGAAGCGCTCGGCGGTCAAGCCGGGCCGGCCCAGGTAGCCTCGCGCGAGCTGGACGCCGCCCAGGCACAGCTCGCCGGGCAAGCCCGGCCGGACGAGCCGGCCGTTGCCGTCCAGGACGCGCAGTAGGACGCCCGCGATCGGGCCGCCTATCGGCACTCTCGCCCTGGCCTCGTCGCCGGACTGGACGTGATGCGCCGTCACGTCGATGGCGGCTTCGGTCGGACCGTACAGATTGTGCAGCTGCGCGCCCGGGAGTGCGGCGGCGAACCGGGCTGCGAGGGACGCCGGCAGCTCCTCGCCGCTGCATATCACTCGTCGAAGCGGGGGCGAGCACTGCGCGACTGACGGTTCGTCGAGGAAGTGGTGCAGCATCGACGGGACGAAATGGCAGGTGGTGACCGCGTGCTCGCGAATCAGGGCGGCGAGATACGCGGGGTCGCGGTGGCCGTCCGGGCGGGCCAGCACCAGCCGGGCCTGCGCGGTCAGCGGCCACATCCACTCCCAGCCGGAGACGTCGAAGCTGATCGGCGTCTTGTGCAGCACGCCCTCGCCGGGGGACAGCTTGTATGTGTCCTGCATCCAGGCGATCCGGTTCGCCAAGGCGGCGACCGTGTTCATGGCGCCCTTGGGCTTTCCGGTGGATCCGGACGTGTAGATGACGTATACGAGGTTTTCCGGCGAGGTCACGGCAGGCGGCCGCGAGTCCGGGAATCCGGCGATGCCCTCAGCGTCCGGCCGGTCGAGCCGGACGATGGAGTGTTCTGACGTCCGATCGCGCGGTATTGCCGATGTCCCCGCTATCACGTCGATCGTCGCGCCATCGACCAGTGTCACGAGCGGGCGCGCGTCATCGAGCATGAACGCCAGCCGGGACGCCGGGTAGTCGGGCTCGAGCGGAAGATATGCCCCGCCGGCCTTGAGCACCGCCAGTAACGCGACCGCAAGCGATGTGGAACGTGTGACGCAGACGCCTACTATCGTCTCCGGCCCGACGCCGCGCTCGCGCAGGAACCAGGCCAGCCGGTTGGCGCGCGCCTCCAGCTCGGCATATGTCAGGCTCTCGTCCGCGGCGACAACCGCGACGGCGTCCGGCGCCGCGTCGACCGCCTGCTCGATCCACTGCGCCACGCTGCCGGTTCGCGACGGTGCGGCCGCGGTGGCGTCCAGCTCCGCGGGCGCCGCCGCCCGCTCGGCCGGCGACATCGGGTCGAACTCGCCGAGCGGCGCGTCCGGGTGCCCGACCGCCCACGCCAGCGCTCGCTGCCAGGTGGCGAGCAGGTCGGTCACGTCGTCCGTCGCGTACGGGCCGGCGGCGTACAGCACCCTGCCCTCGACCGAGCCGTCCGGATGCTCGAACATCGTGACCGCCAGCTCCACCGGCGAGTAGAGCTCTGGCACCGGGAAGGGTGACGCGGTCAGGCCGGGCACGTCCCAGCTCGGCAGGGAGCTGGCTTGCAGTCCGAACATCACCCGCACGAGCGGATCGCCGCCGCCGGCACCGGCATCCGCCTGTTCGGCGATCGTCTCGAAGGGCACGTTCTGGTGCGCGTAGGCCGCCAGGCACATCTGCCGGACCTGGTCCAGCAGCTGCCGGAAGGTCGTCCCGCGCCGGACGGCGACGCACAGCGGGAGCGTGTTCACGAAGAACCCGATCAGGCCCTCGAGCTCGACCCGGTCACGCCCGGCCACCGGCGTCCCGACGACCAGGTCCTCCTGGTCGCACCAGTCCGCCAGCGCGACCGAGAAGGTGGCCAGCAGCGCCATGAACGCGGTGACCCGCTGCTGCTCGGCGAGCGCCGTCAGGCCCCTGCGCACCGGGTCGGGCACCGCGACCGGCAGGCCGGCGCCGTCCCAGGTCGTTCGCGCGCCGGCCTCCTTCCACGTCGGCGGCAGCGCCGGCCGCGCGCCGCGCAGCTGCTGCGCCCAGTAGCTCAGGTCCTCCGCCGCAGGGGTCTGATCGCGCTGCCACGCCGCCCAGTCGCCGAACTGGACCGCGAGCTCCGGCAGGGCAGCCTGCTGCGACGAGTGCGCCGCCGCGCGGTAATGCCGCGCCACCTCGTCCAGCACGATCCCGATCGACCAGCCGTCCGCGATGCTGTGGTGGGCGGTCAGCCCGAGCACCCACTCCTCGTGATCGAGCCGGACGACGACCGCGCGCAGCAGCGGTCCGGCGGTGAGGTCGAACACTGCGGTGACCGACTCCTGGACGAGCTCCACCGCGGCCGCCTGCCGCCGCTGCGCAGGCTGGTCGCGCACGTCGTGCTCGGCGACCGGCACGGTGACCCCGGGCCGGATCACCTGGACCAGGCCGCCGTCGACTCCGAACTCGAAGGTCGTGCGGACCGCCTCGTGACGCGCGGCGACGGCGTCGAGCGCGAACCGCAGCCGGGCCGGATCCAGCGGCCCGGTCAGCCGGATCGCGCCGTTGAGGTTGTACGCCGGCCCGGCGCCGAGCAGGTCGAGCATCCACAGGCGCTCCTGCCCGAACGACGCGGGTAGGACGTACGCCTGCTCGTCGATGATCTCCTGGGTCATCAGATCTCCTTCGGCGCTGCGGCCAGGGGGCGGCGCTGCGCCCTGGCGATCGGCGAGGCGGCGCTCTGGCCCGCGCGGGCCGCGTCGAGCTGCGCCGCCACGCCCGCGATCGTCGGGTCGCCGAACAGGCGCTCGAGCGAGAGCGCGACGCCGAACGCCGCCCGGATCCGCGCGACCAGCTTTGCCGCGAGCAGCGAGTGGCCGCCGACGTCGAAGAAGTCGTCCTCGACCCCGACCAGGTCGGTGTTCAGCACGGCCGCCCAGATCTCCATGACCTGGCGCTCGGTCGGCGTGCGCGGCGCGGTCGGCACCCGGTCGGCGCTGCGGCCGTAGGCCGGCGGCGGCAGCGCGGCCCGGTCGAGCTTCCCGGTCGGGCCGGTCGGCCAGTGTGTCAGGACCGTGAAGTGTGCCGGGACCATGGAGTCGGGCAGGTGTCCGCGGGCATATTCGCGGACCGCGCCGGCGAGTTCGGACGCTGTTTCATCGGGATCGGAGTCGGACGACCCGTCCGCAGGGCTCAGATATGCCGCGAGCGCCGCCGCGCCGTCCGCGTCCGCAACGACGGTCACCACGGCCCGGTCCACCGCGGGGTGGCGGGCCAGCACCGCCTCGATCTCGGTCGGCTCGATCCGCTGGCCGCGGATCTTGACCTGGTCGTCCAGGCGGCCCAGGAACTCCAGGTTCCCGTCGTCGAGCCAGCGCGCCTTGTCGCCGGTCCGGTACAGGCGCCCGCCGGCGGAGAACGGGTTGGGGACGAAGCGCTCGGCGGTGATCGTGGGGCGCCCCTGATAGCCGCGGGCCAGGACAGCGCCGCCGATGTAGAGCTCTGCGGCCACGCCGACCGGCACCGGCGCCATGCGGTCGTCGAGCACGTACAGGCGTGACCCGGTCATCGGCCGGCCGATCGGCAGGATGCTGAAATGGTCCGGGACCGCGGCCGGATCGGCGGGCAGCGACGTGACGTCGATCGTCGCCTCCGTGGGCCCGTACAGGTTGGTCAGCTCGGTGTCGGGCAGCGTCGCGCGGCACTGCTCGGCCAGGTCGCGGGGCAGGCCTTCGCCGCCGCACATCACCCGCCGAAGCGTGTCGCGGCACTGCGCCGCCGCCGGATCAGCCAGGAAGGCGCGCAGCAGTGAGGGCACGAAGTTGACCGTCGTGACCCGTTCGTCCCGGATGAGCGCGGCCAGGCCCGCCGGGTCGCGTGCGGCGTCTCCCGGCGCCACGACGACCCGCGCGCCCGAGGTGAGCGGCCAGGCCCACTCGCCGACGGTGACGTCGAAGGCGATCGAGCCCTTGAACACGGCCGCCTCGTGCGCCGCCATGCGGTAAGAGGTCTGCAACCATGTCAGGAGGTTGGCCACCGCGCGGTGTTCGACGCAGACGCCTTTGGGCTGGCCGGTCGACCCGGAGGTGTAGATCACGTAGGCGCAGTTGGCCGGGCGCGCAACCGGCGCCACCCGGTCGGCCGACTGGCCATCGACGAGGTCCGTTGACTCGTCGAGCAGCACGGTCGGCGCATCGATCTCGGGAGGCAACAGCCCGGACCCGGTCAGGACCATGCTCGCGCCGCTGTCCCGGATCAGGAACGCGATCCGGGCCGCGGGCAGGCCCGGATCGAGCGGGACGAAGGCCGCGCCGGCCTTGAGCACGCCGAGCAGGACCGCCAGCAGTTCGGCCGATCGCGGCAGGCAGACCCCGACACGCTGTTCAGTGCCACTGTGTTCAATGCCGATGCTGCGCTCGCGCAGGAAATGCGCAAACCGGTTGGCCCGCTCGTCGAGCTGGCGATACGTCAGGCGCGAATCGCCATCGACCACGGCGACGCTGTCCGGCGCCTGCTCGGCCCGGCGTTCGAACAGCTCGTGCAGGCAGGAGTCCGCGGCGGCCGGGTTCCCGGCGCCGCTGAGGTCGTGCACCAGCCGGTCGAGTTCGGCCGGCTCGACCAGGTCCAGCCGGTCGACCGGCCGGTCCGGATCCGCGGCTGCGGCGGTCAGCAGGGCGCTGAAGCCGGCCGCCAGGCGCCGCACCGACGCGTCGTCGTAAAGCTCTGATGAGTACTCGAGGACCCCGGCCAGGCCGCCGTCGGGGCCGGGCGCGAGTTCCAGCCGCAGCTCGAACTTCGCAGTGCCCGTACGCACCGGCTCGACCTCGATGTCCAGGTCCGGCAGGCGAACCCGCGGGCTCGGGTCGGCAAGCACCAGCGTGTGCCGAAGCAGCGGGGTGAATCCGGTGCGGTCCCGCTCGGGCCGCAGTCCCTCGACCACTCGGTCGAACGGAGCGTCCTGATGGGCATAGTCGGCGAGGAACCCGTCGCGCACCCGCCGGACGAGCTCGCGGAAGCCCGACCGTCCGGCCAGGTCGACCCGCAGCGGCAGGGTGTTGACGAAGCAGCCGAAGACCTCCTCGGTCTCCACCCGGGTGCGGTTGGCCGCCGACGCCGCCACGACCACGTCGGGCCGGCCGCTCCACCGGCTCAGCAGCAGCGCGAATCCGGCGAGCAGCACCATGTGGGAGGTGGCCCGCTCGCCGGAGCCGACCGCGTTCAGCCGGTCCACCAGGTCCGCGGAAAGGCCGACGGGCACTGATTCGCCGGCGAAGGACGCCACCGACTGCCGCGGCCGGTCGGTCGGCAGGTCGACCGGCGCGAGGCCGGCCAGCCGGGTCTCCCAGTAGCCCAGCCCCTCCTCGACCGGCTGCACGCGCTCCCACTCGGTGAAGTCCGCGTACTGCAACGCCGGTTCGGGCAGCGGCGATGTCAGGCCCGCGCGGAACCGCTCGTAGAGGATCCCGAGCTCCCGCACGAGCAGGCCCAGCGACCAGCCGTCGGCCGCGATGTGGTGCAGGCAGACGATGAGGGTGTGGTCATCCGGGCCGGTCTTCAGCAGCACCGTGCGAAGCATGGGGTCGCGGGTCAGGTCGAACGGCTGGCGAGCCTCCTCGACGACCTGCTGCGCAACCGCGTCGTCGCGCTCGCCGGCGGGAAGCGCCGAGGAGTCGTGCACCGGCAGCTCGAGCGGCTGCGGCGGACGGACCCGGCACCAGGGTTCGTCGTCATCCTGATGGAACGTCGTGCGCAGCGTCTCGTGCCGCCGCACGATCTCGTCAAGGCAGCGGCTCAGCACGTCGCGATGCACGGTGCCACGCAGCCGGGCCGTGCCGACCACGTTGTAGAGCGGGGAGCGGGGCCGCAGCTGGGCGAAGAACCAGATCCGGCGCTGGGCGGCGGACAGCGCGAGCCGGCTGCGATCGGCGCCGGACGGCGAGATGCGGGACATCCCCGGCTCCGCCTCGACCTCGTCAAGCAGCCGGCTGAACAGCCGGTGCCGGTCGGCGGATAGTGGCCCGAGCCTCATCGATGCGCCGCCCTCCTCGTCCCGCGGGTCTCGCCCTACATCCTGCGGGGGAGCGGGAGGCCGACATAGTCGGGAAGTGTCCTGACACCGAAGCGGCAGACTGGCGGGGCTGGCACCCGTGGGTGCTCGGCGGCGACAATGTTCAGTGTCAGTGGGCTCATGAGCAGGTGGGGGTGGGTATGGGCGTGGAGTTGCTCGACGCCGTGATGGGGCCGATCGTGGCGGCGCTGCGTGCTGTTGGCCGCAAGGCTTTGAGTGACGCGGAGGACCAGAGCGCGAGCGGGCTGGTGGCGGCGGGCCGCAAGCTGCTGGCCAGGTTGCGCCACCGTGGCGGGTCGGGGTCTGGGCAGGCGGCCCGGCCGCAGTTGGAGGCCGCGTCGGCCGATGTCGCTGCCGATCCGCAGGATGCGGACTTTCGCGCAGCGCTGCGCGGCCAGGTGAAGAAGGCCTTGGCCGGTACGGACGGGGTCGATGATCCTACGCTGGCCGCGGACCTGGCGCGGCTGCTTGAAGCCGCCGGTATCCACGTGTCCGCGGAGGGTGCGGGTTCGGTGGCGGTTGCGGAGAACACGGGCATCATCTCCACCGGACCGGACGCGACCAACACGATCCACCGGGGCGGGGCGTGAGCGGAGAGCTGAACGTCGAGCACAACACCGGGATCGTTTCGACCGGCCCGAACGCGATAAACACCCTCAACCAGGTCACGCTGCCCGGCGGCGGGCTGCGTGCGGCTGAGGCGGTCGTGTGCGCGCCGCGTACCGCCGAGCTTGGTCCGCACGCTGCCGGGCGGTTGTTCGTCGGACGCGAGGACGAACTGGCGGAGTTGGCCGCGGCGTTGGCCGACGGGGCCGGGGTGATCACCACCGGGCTCGGCGGGGTGGGCAAGTCCACGCTTGCCCACCGCTACGCCGAGGTGCACCGCGATCGGTACAACCCGATCTGGTGGATCGACGCCGAGGACCCGGACGAGATCGAGGCCGGTCTGGCGGCGCTGGCCCGGCGCCTGTATCCGGATCTTGCGCTGCTGCCCGATCCGGATGCCGCGGCCTGGGGCCGCGCATGGCTCTTGTGCCACGAGGGCTGGCTGCTGGTGTTGGACAACGCCACCGATCCGGCGCATCTCGCCGACCTGGTCGGCTCCGCGTGCGGCGGGCGGTTCCTGCTGACCGGCAGGCTGACTACGGGTTGGGAGGAGTTGGCCGCGCCCGTCTCGCTCGGTGTTCTGACCCCGCAGCAGGCCTTGGACCTCCTGGCCCGCGCGAGCGGTCGGCCGGATCTGCTCGATGGGGCTGCGCAGCTATGTGAGGCGCTGGGGTACCTGCCGCTGGCGGTGCGTATCGCCGCGGCGTACATGAAGGAGAACAGCGTCAGCGCCGCGGACTACCTCGCTCGGCTGGCCAGTCCCGGGGGCGAGGTGATTGCGTGGACGCCGACGGCGGGGGATCCCGAGCGCACGCTCGCGCGCATCTGGCTGGTCAGCTTGCGCAGGATCACCGAGCACCATGGTGCGCTGGCCCAGGATGTGCTGCGTGTCCTGGCGTGGTTCGCGCCGACCGACATCCCGGTGCCGATGCTGTACATGCTGACCGATCGCCCCGGCAGCGACATCGACGAGGCGCTGGGCCGGCTGGCCGCCTATGCGTTGATCACGCGCGACGGGGACGCGGTCAGCGTGCACCGCATGGTCCAGGCCGCCGCCCGCCATGCCACCACGTCACAGCCTGCTGTGGTCGCGGCGGTGGATGAGGCGCGTGACCTGGCTGTCGCCGCGCTGCGCTGCACCATCACGCCCTACGACGATCCGGCGGGGTGGCCGCTGTGGCGCCGCCTCATGCCGCACATCGACGCACTGGTCGCCCATGCCGGCCCTGATCACGATGACCACGCCACGCTCCTCCTGCTGAATGGTCAAGCGACTTTTCTCGCAGGGCAGGGGCAGGTGGAGCGGGCGATCGCAGTGTTCGAGCGCACTGCGACAGCTGCCGCCGGGCGCCTGGGCCCGGACCACCCGGACATCCTGACCTCCCGTAACAACCTGGCCGAGGCCTACCATGCCGCGGGGGATCCGGGGCGGGCGGTCCCGCTGCACGAGCGGACCCTTGCCGACCGCGAGCGCGTCCTGGGCCCGGACCACCTGATCACACGCACCGTCCGGGAGAATCTGCAACACGCCAACTCGGCCTGAGCTCTGCCCGTTCTGCAGACGATTGCACGACGCAGCACCGCAGATCGTCCTGCATCTCCTGCGCCTTCTTGACAGTCATGGGGGTCCTTATTAGCGTCGAGAGCAATCGATTGCATCCATCGAGATGCCAGGAGCTCCCAGAGCGCCGAGCACAACAGAGCACGACGCGGCGGCCACCACCTGTCTCGACGGCCGGCTCCCGATGACACGGTTCTCGATGGCACAGGTTCTCGATGGCACAGTGGAGGGTCCGCAGCGTGGCAGACGGAACACCGCGGCAACCCGAGCCGCAGCCTCAGGCCCGGCCTCGGCCCGGCACGGTCGGCTGGATCGGCGTGGGGCGCATGGGGGCGGCCATGGCCCGCCGGCTCGCGCAGGGCGGCGCCGACCTCACCGTGTGGAACCGCACACGGGCCAAGGCGGAAGCGTTCGCCGCCGCCGCAGGTGCGCGGGTCGCCGCACAGGTGAGCGAGCTGGCGGAGTGCGAGCTCGTCTTCACCACGGTATCGGGCTCCGCGGATCTCGAGGAGGTGCTCACCGGCCCGGACGGCCTGCTGGCCCGGTCCGACGCGGCGCCCGCCGTCATCGTGGACTGCTCCACCGTCTCCGCCGAGGCCTCCGCCGCCGTGCGCGCCGCCGCGCTCGCCCGCGGCGTGTCCTTCCTCGCCGCGCCGGTCAGCGGGAACGCCAAGGTCGTCGCGGCCGGGAGCCTCGGCATCGTCGTGTCAGGGCCCGAGGAGAGCTTCCGGCGGGTCGAGCCGCTGCTGCGGACCCTCGGCTCGTCGGTCACCTACGTCGGCGACGGGGACTCGGCCCGGCTGGTCAAGATCTGCCACAACCTGCTGCTCGGCACGGTGGCCCAGGCCATGGCCGAGATCCTGGTGCTGGCCGAGAAGGGCGGGGTCGCCCGGGCCGCGCTGCTCGACTTCCTCAACCACAGCGTGCTCGGCTCCCCCTTCACCCGGTACAAGACCCCTGCCTTCGTCAGGCTCGACTACACCCCCACCTTCACGCCCGTCCTGCTGCGCAAGGACTTCGACCTCGGCCTCGCCGCCGCGCAGGACCTCGGCGCGCCGATGCCGCTGGCCGCGCTCACCCAGCAGCTGGTCCAGGGCACGATCAGCGGCGGCCGTGGCGAGGAGGACTTCGCCGTGCTGCTCGACCAGCAGGCCGCGAGCGCCGGGCTGCGGCTCAAGGCCGAGGACGCGCAGGTCGACGACGGCCTCGGCGGACCGGCCTGAGCGGTATCAACCACCATATTGAATTGGAGGGCCCGGTATGGCGGAGACCGCGACAGCGCCGACCGGCGCGCTCGTGCCGGCGCCGGGGAGCACCGCCGTCGACTTCGAGGAGCGGGTCGACTTCGGCCGGCTGCGCGCCTACCGGCTGGACCGGGCGCGGGCCGCGCTCGACCGCTCGGACCTCGGCGCGCTTCTGGTCTTCGACGTCAACGACGTCCGATATCTGACCTCGACGATGATCGGCGAGTGGGCCCGGGACAAGATGGCCCGGTACGCGCTGCTGGCCCGCGGCGCCGAGCCGGTGCTCTGGGACTTCGGCTCGGCCGCCCGGCACCACCAGCTGCACGCGCCGTGGCTGCGGCCGGAGAACTCGCGTGCCGGCATGCTCGGCCTGCGCGGCTCCGTCGCCCCCGAGGCCGGTCTGTTCGACCGCGCGGCCCGCGAGATCAAGGGCCTGCTGGAGGACGCCGGCGTGGCCGACATGCCGCTCGGCGTGGACGTCGCCGAGCTGCCGATGCTCTTCGCGCTGCAGCGGCTCGGCCTCGACGTGCGCGACGGCCAGCAGGTGATGCTGGACGCGCGGGAGATCAAGTCGGCCGACGAGATCATGCTGCTGTCCACGGCCGCTGCGATGGTCGACGGCACCTACCAGGCGATCGTCGACGTACTCAAGCCCGGCATCCGGGAGAACGAGGTCGTCGCGCTGGCCAACAAGCGGCTCTACGAGCTCGGCTCGGACGACGTCGAGGCGATCAACGCGGTCTCCGGCGAGCGGTGCAGCCCGCACCCGCACAACTTCACCGACCGCATCATCCGGCCGGGCGACCAGGTGTACTTCGACATCATCCAGTCCTTCAACGGCTATCGCACCTGCTACTACCGCACCTTCGCGGTCGGCCGGGCGACCCCCGCGCAGCGCGACGCGTACCGCCGCGCCCGCGAGTGGATCGACGCCGCGATCGCGACGGTCAAGCCGGGCGTCGGCACCGACGAGATCGCCCGGCTCTGGCCGCGCGCGCCGGAGTTCGGCTTCCCGGACGAGATGGCCTGCTTCGGCCTGCAGTTCGGCCACGGGCTCGGGCTGGCCCTGCACGAGCGGCCGATCATCAGCAGGCTCAATTCGCTCGAGCACCCGGTGGAGCTGCGGGCCGGCATGGTCTTCGCGCTGGAGACCTACTGCCCGGCCACCGACGGCTATTCGGCCGCGCGGATCGAGGAAGAGGTCGTCCTCACCGCCGACGGGCCCCGGGTGATCACCCTCTTCCCCGCACAGGAGCTGTTCGTTGCCAACGCCTACTGAGCTGGGGCTCCCTCCGGTCCCCGAGTTCGCAGCACCGCTCGACGACGAGCTCGCGCTGCGCCTCTACACCCTGATGCAGCGGCTGCGCCGGTTCGAGAAGCGCGCCTACGACCTGTTCATGCAGAACCTTGTGAAGGGCACCAGCCACCTGTCGCTGGGCCAGGAGGCCATCGCGGCCGCGTTCGGGATCGCGATGCGGCCCGGCGACTGGACCTTCGCCACATACCGCGGACACGCCCACACCCTCGCGCGCGGCGCCCCGATGGACGCGGCCATGGCCGAACTGCTCGGCCGGGCCAACGGCCTGCTCGCCGGCAAGGGCGGCTCGATGCACCTGACCAGCGCCGAGCACGGGGCCATGGGCTCGTACGCGATCGTCGGCGCGCACCTGACCATCGCCAACGGCGCCGCGTGGTCGGCCCGGCTGCGCGGCACGGACCAGGTCGCAGTGTGCTTCTTCGGCGACGGCACGACGAACATCGGGGCCTTCCACGAGGCGCTGAACCTCGCCGCGGTCTGGCGCCTGCCGGTCGTCTTCGTCTGCGAGAACAACCTGTGGATGGAGTACACGCCGATCGGGAGCGTGACCGCGGTGCCGCGGCCCGCCGCGGACCGGGCGTCCGCCTACGGGCTCGAACCGGTCCTGGCCGACGGCAACGACGTCGCAGCACTCTACGAAGTGGCCGCTCAGGCCCTCGACCGCGCCCGGTCCGGCGGCGGCCCGAGCCTGATCGAGGCGGTGACCTACCGGCACGGCGGCCACTCCCGGGCCGATCCGGCGAAGTACCGGAGCGCCGAGGAGGTCGCGGCCTGGATGGACCGCGACCCGGTGGAGACGTATCGCAGCCACCTGATGAAAGCGGGCGTCGCCGTAGCGGCGCTGGAGGAGATCGAGGCGGCGGCGCAGCGCGAGGTCGACGCGGCGACGCAGGCGGCGAAGGACGGCCCGGCGCCGAGCCTCGACCAGGTCGACCGGGACGTGTGGGCGGACGGGACCTCGAGATGGCGGAACTGACCTATCGGCAGGCGGTGGCGCACGGCCTGGCGCAGGAGCTCGAGCACGACCCGAGCGTCGTGTTCCTCGGCGAGGACGTCGCCGCGGCCGGCGGGGTGTTCAAGGCCACCGTCGGGCTGGCCGAGCGCTTCCCGGACCGGGTGCTGGACGCGCCGATCTCCGAGCAGGCCATCCTCGGCGCCGCGATGGGGGCGGCGATGACCGGGCTGCGGCCGGTCGCCGAGATCATGTTCTCCGACTTCCTCGCAGTGTGCTGGGACATCGTGGCGAACCAGATCGCGAAGACCCGCTACATGACCGGCGGCCAGGTCTCGCTGCCGCTGGTGGTCCGCACCGCCAACGGCGGCGGCCTGCGCTTCGGGGCGCAGCACTCGCAGAGCGTGGAGAACTGGGCCATGGCCGTGCCGGGGCTCAAGGTCGTCGCGCCCTCGACGCCGCGCGACGTGGTCGGGCTGCTCGCCGCGGCGGTGCGCGACCCCGATCCGGTGCTCTTCTTCGAGCACAAGGCGCTCTACCCGCTGAAGGGCGAGGTGCCGGACGGCGAGATCGTCGACGCCCTCGGCACCGCGAAGGTGCTGCGGACCGGCAGCGACTGCACGATCGTGGCGCTGGCCGCGATGGTGCCGCGCGCCCTGGCAGCCGCCACAGAGTTGGCTGCCGCCGGTATCGATGCAACGGTCGTAGACGTGCGCTCACTCGTCCCGCTCGACACCGCCACGCTGCTCGAAGCCGTGTCGGCGACCGGCCGCCTCTTCACCGTGGAGGAGAACCCGCGGCTGTGCGGCTGGGGGGCGGAGCTGGTGTCGATCGTGATCGAGGAGACCTGGTCCGCACTGACCGGGCCGCCGGTGCGCATCACGACCCCACACGTGCCGCTGCCCGCGGCCGACGCGCTGGAGGACCACGCGATTCCGTCTGCCGCACGCGTCGTCGAGACGGTGACGAAAGCGCTGGGCGCGTGATGTGAGCTGCGCGGTGGCGGCGTGCGGTCCGCCACCGCGCAGCAGCGCAGCGTTCGTATGTGCAGTGCTCATATATACATTTGGATCAGTGTTCTGCCAAATGGGCGGCGACCCAGTCGGCGGTCTTGTTGCGATGTTGCGCGGCCACGTTCATGCAGCCGTGGTTGCCTTTCCCGAGGAGCAGCAGCGTCGCCGGGCCCGCCGCCTCGGCTACGAGCCGTTCGGCGTCCTGCCAGGGGAAGAGCCGGTCCAGCTTGCCCGCCACGACGAGCAGCGGGCAGCCGATGGACTGCGCGTGGCCCTCGATGCTCAGCGTCTGCGCGTATTCACGAGCCTGGTCCTCGGTCTTGAGATGCGAGCGCACCCGGAACGCCTCGCGGGTCAGGGTCGGAAGGGTGTCCCAGGCGGCGCCGAGATTGTAGGGCCCTGCGAGAGCGACGCAGGCCCGCACGCGCGGGTCTCCGGCTGCGATGCGCGGCGCGTAGTACCCGCCGAGGCTCACGCCCCAGACCGCGAGGCGTCCGGGGTCGACGCCGTCGAGCCGGCCGACCGCGTCCAGGATCGCTGCGCCTGGCTTCTCCCAGTCCGCCCGGATCGGCAGGTCGTACTCTGATTCGCCCTGGCCCGGCCCGTCCACGCTGAAGGTGGCCACGCCGCGCTCCAGGAACAGCGCCTCCGTGGTCCGGAACTCCTCCTTGGTGGAGTCCAGCCCCGGCACCATCACCACCGCCGGATGCGGGCCGGCCCCCGCGGGCAGGCGCAGCACGCCGACCATCCGGGCGCCGTCGAACGGGATCTCCACCCGGCGGCCGGGCGGGTCCAGGTGCGGCAGCGCGGCGTCGAGGCAGCGGACCGCCTCGGCGTGCGCGGCGCGCATCTGGTCGAGGTCCTGGACGAAGAGGAACTTGGCGAAGTGGTAGTAGACCGCGGCCTGCGCGTAGTGCTGGCCGGCCGAGCGCAGCCGGCCCTCGGCCTGCGCCTCCTCGGCCAGACCCCGGTGCTCGGCCGCCGCCGCGCACCAGGCCGCGCACCAGTCCGACCACCGCTCCAGCCCGCCGGTGATGCGCTCGAAGTCGGACACCGCCACGCCGTTGGTGGTGAACCGCGGTGCCCAGTGGGCGATCGCCGAGGCGACCAACTCGTCCATGCTGCCCTGCCGCCTTTCTCCTTCGTCCACGGCCCCGGTTCACCGGCCCACGGCGGCGGTGCCCCCGCCGAGGTAGAGGTGCGCGATCTCGGAGCTGCCCTGCAGCTCGGCGCCGGAGCCCTCGAGCCGCACGTGGCCGCTCTCGACGACCACCGCGTGCGTGGCCAGGGAGAGCCCGGCGCGCACGTTCTGCTCGACCAGCAGGACGGTCCGCCCCGCCTCGCCCATGGCCCGGACCTGGCGCAGCACCAGCCGCAGCGTCTTCGGGTCCAGGCCCATCGACGGCTCGTCGAGCACCACGAGCCTCGGCTCGAGCATCAGGCACCTGGCGAACTCCACCAGCCGCTGCTGCCCGCCGGACAGCGCCCCGGCCTTGTCCCGGCCGCGCTCGCGCACGATCGGGAACAGCTCGGCGACCCGGCCGAGCCGCCGGGCCAGCTCCGCCCGGTCCCGCAGCAGGAAGCCGCCGAGCTCGACGTTCTCCCGCACCGTCATGTCCGGGAACAGCGTGTGGTTCTGCGCGACCTGCACGATGCCGAGCCGGAGGATCTGCCGCGGCGAGCGCCCGGCGATGTCGCCGCCGTCGAAGAGCACTGTGCCGCGCCGGGGCTTCAGCTGCCCGCTGACCACCCGCAGGATCGTCGACTTGCCCGCGCCGTTCGGCCCGACGACGCAGGTGATGCCGCCCTCGGGCACCGTGATCGACAGGTCCCTGAGAACGTCGCTGCCGCCGTAGCCGGCCCACACGCCGTGCAGTTCGAGCAGGCCGGTCACCGCGCCGCCCCCTCCCGCCGGCCGTGCCCGGCCTCGTCGTCCGCGTCGGTGGCGTCGGTGGCATCGCCGTCGTGGACATCGTCGTCCGCATCGTCGTCCACTGCTCCGCCGAGGTAGGCGTCGAGCACCCGCGGATCGCCGCGCACCTGCTCCGGATCGCCGTGCGCGATGACCGCCCCGCGCTCCATCACCCAGACGACCTCGCACAGGCCCATGACGAACTCCATGTTGTGCTCGACCACGAGGAAGGTGACTCCGCGTCGGTTCAGCTCCCTGATGCGCTCGCCCATCTGCCCGATCAGCAGGGGGTTGATGCCCCCGGCCGGCTCGTCGAGCAGGATCACCCGCGGCTCCTGGGCGAGCACCATGGCGAGCTCGACCATCTTGCGCTGCCCGTAGGACAGCTCGCCCGCCGGGACCCGGGCCGACCCGGACAGGCCGACGAAGTCGAGCAGGTCGAGGCAGCGCGCGTCGCTGTAGAGCTCCCGGTGCCGGGACCGCGGCACCCCGGCCCGGCCGACCATCAGGTTCTCCAGCAGCGTCAGCCGGCCGAACACCCGGGTGAGCTGGAACGTGCGCCCGACGCCCAGCGCGCCGATCCGGCCCGGCGGGGCGTTGGTGATCTCCCGGCCGTCCAGCAGGACGCTGCCGGCGTCGGCCCGCTCGAATCCGGTCACGACGTTGAACAGGGTCGTCTTCCCGGAGCCGTTCGGGCCGATCAGGCCAGCGATCGAGCCCTGCTCGACGCTGAGGGAGCACTCTGACAGCGCTTGGAGCCCACCGTAGCTCTTGGCGAGGCCGCAAACCTCGAGCAGGGCGGTCATCGGGTCGCCTCCGGGCCGGATGCGGCGGTCCGCCGCCATCGCAGGAGCCGGCGCAACAGCTGCCCGAGCGAGGGCACGATCCCCTGCGGCAGGAAGCCGATGACGGCCAGGAACAGCGCGCCGAACAGGATCAGCGACAGGCCGGCGGCGGTGAACTGCAGGGTCAGGTACTGCTGCAGCGGCTCGAGCAGCAGCGCCCCGACCACCGGGCCGGCGACCGTGCCGAGCCCGCCGAGGAACGCCATCAGCGCGACCGTCAGGTCGAAGATCGCCTCGAAGGCGAACGGCGGGTAGACACTGCCGAGGTAGTACGCGTATATCGCGCCGCACATGCCGGTGATTACGCCGCTGAGCACGAACGCGGTGAGCTTCACCCGGCCGGTCCGCACGCCGAGCCCGCGGGCCCGGTCCTCGTCGTCGCGGATCGCGAGCAGCTGCAGGCCGAAGTGCGAGCGCCGCACCGCCCACGACGCGATGACGGCGATCACCGCGACGACGAGGGCCGCCGCGTAGAAGGGGTCGTTGTACGTCGCGGCCGTCCACGGCGGCAGCGGCAACTCGATGCCCGCCGAGCCGTGGGTGACGGACTGCAGGTTGTACGCGAGCAGCTGGAAGATGAAGAAGATCGCGATGGTGACCACCACGAAGGTGTGCCGGCGGGTGCGCAGCGCGAGCCAGCCGACCGGTACCGCGACCAGCCCGGCGAACAGGCCCGCCGCCGGCACCCAGGCGAAGATCATGGTCCCGCCGCGTTCGTTCAGGTGCGTCGTCACGTCGGCCATGAAGTACGCGCCGCTGCCGTAGAACACTGCGTTGCCCAGCGCCATGTACCCGCTGTAGCCCGAGAACAGGTTCCAGGCCGAGGCCGCAGCCGCGTACAGGAGGGTGAAGAAGGCTATGGACGTGGTCGCCGGATTCGTGAACACGAAAGGGAATCCGACGGCGCACAGCAGCGCCAGCACGACCACCGACCGGCGCGCGAGGCGGAACCCGGGCGCGGACAGCGGGTCGGTGCCGCGGTCATCAGGCGCCTGCTGCGCCACGGGCGCGTCGGCCACGGTCATTGGGCCCGCACCGCCCTCGCGCCGAACAGCCCGCTCGGCCGGACCAGCAGCACGAGCACCAGCACGCCGAAGAACACGGTGCTCGACCACACCGGCGACCAGAGCACCGCCGTGACGTCCTCGATCACCAGCGTGACGACCGCGGCGACCAGCGCGCCGCCGATGCTGCCGAGGCCGCCGAGCACCACGATCACCAGCAGCCGCGAGATCAGGTCGTACCCGGAGTCGGGGTTGAACGTGTTCGTGGCGCCGTACACCATGCCGCCGACCGCGGTGGCCGCCGCGCCGATGCCGAAGGTGACCGCGGCCACCCGGTCGATGTCGATGCCGATCAGCTGCGCGCCGGTGCGGTTCTGCATCGAGGCCCTGATGCTGTATCCGGTGCGCGAGCGGTAGATGAACAGGTACAGCGCGCCGAGCAGCACCACCGCGAGTCCGAATCCGAACACGTAGATGTAGGGGAGGTAGAACCCGGCGACGTGTATCGACCGCTCCACGTACCAGGCGTCGAGGGTGTGCAGGTCGGCGGAGTAGAACTGAGTGAGTATGCCCTCGATGATGATGGCCACGGCGAAGGTGACCAGGATCGACAGGGCCGTGCGGTCGCGCGAGGCGAGCCGGCGGATGAAGCCCCACTCGATCACCACGCCGATCAGGAACATGACCGGGATGGTGATGAGCAGCCCCACGAAGGGATCGATGCCGGCGTGCACCTGAAGCGTGTAGCTGAGATACGCGCCGAGGACCACCATGATCCCCTGGGCGATGTTGATGATCTCCATGACGCCGAAGATCAGCGTGAGCCCGGCCGCCATCAGGGCGTAGACGCCCCCGGTCAGGACGCCGTCGACGACCGCCTTCGCCAGTTCCGTGCCCAATGCGTGCGCCCCTTCGTCACCAGGCCGGCTTGGGGAAGATGATCGGCGCCGTGGCCGGCGAGACCGGCACCAGCGCGTGCGCCGCGTTCGGCTGGAACGGCACCAGGGCGCCGTTCTGCCACTGGAAGATGTAGGCGAACGCCTTGACGTTCTGTCCGGTCTTGTCGAAGGCCACCGGCCCCTGCACCGTCTGGAAGGTGCCCTTGTGCAGCTCGGCGACCAGCTTGGTCTGGTCCAGGCCGCCGTCCTTGGTGACCGCCTGCGCGGTGACCTCGCCGACCGAGTAGGCCTCTGCGACGTCGGAGCTGATGTCCTGCGCGTTGCCGCCGTAGGCCTTGATGTACGCGGCGACCATCGCGGCGTTGCCGGGCGTGGTGGCTGTCGGGTACCACTCGTTGGGGACCATGACCCCCTGGGTGTGGTCCGCGCCGACGTTCTGGATGAACTGCGCGCCCTGATCCGGGCCGGCGGTGGCGATCAGGGCCTTGGGATCGTAGTTCTGCTGGATGAACTGCTTGATGAACGCGGTGACGTCGGGCAGCAGCGTGCCGACGAGCACGATGTCGGCGTGCGCGCTGATCATGCCCGCGGCGATCGGGCCGTAGTCGGTGGTCTCCGACGGGTACGTCTGGTTGTAGACCGTGCGCACGCCGGCGTTCTGCAGGATGCCCTGCGCGATCGAGAGCTGCGGCGCGGTGAACGGGTCGTCCTCGGTCGCGTACGCGGCGGTCGCCGGCCGGGTCGCGGCGGGCATGGCCGCGATCCACTTGGCGAAGCTGACCAGGTTGTTGGCGACCGGGAGGCTGACGTCGAAGACGTCGTTCAGCCCGCGGGTGAACACGGTGGGGCCGCCGCCGGCGCCCTCCACAAACGCGTATCCGTACCGTGCGACGACCTGGGACGAGGCCTCGGTCAGCGAGGTGGAGAAGGGCCCGAAGACCAGGTCGACGTGGTCGACGCTGATCAGCTTCTGGTAGTTGGTGGCCACCTGCACCGGGCTGCTCGCGTCGTTGACGATGTCGAGTTTGACCTGGCGCCCGAGCAGGCCGCCGGAGCCGTTGACCTGCTTCGCCCACAGCTCGTAGCCCTGCTGGAAGGCGAGTCCGTCGGCGGAGAAGTCGCCGGTGAGCGAGAGCGAGACGCCGATCGTGATCGGCCCGGTCGAGCCGCCGCCGGTGGAGGAGCTGCACGCGCTGCAGGCGACGGGCAGGGCCAGGGCCAGCGCGATCGCGGCCGTCCTGCTGCTGCGCCGCCCCGAGGCCGGTCGTCGTGTGCTCAAGCCTCGCTCATCTCCCGCCCTCTCCCGGTCGGTCCGGACAATCGACGCGGTCAGCAATCGATTGCATTGTCTGCACTGTTGCAAGCCGCCGTGGGTGCGTCAAGGGCGCGCCCGGCAGTTGCCGGCGACACTCCCTGAGATCACTGCGGATTCCCGTGCCCATCAGTGAGTTCGCCGAATCTGCAGGCCGCGTCCAGATCATCTCGGCGCGGCGCTGGCGGATCGCAATCGATTGCGCATATCGTGTTCTCAGATCGGTACCGGGTGCTCTCAGGCCGGTCGCAGGATCGACCGGCCGACCGGCCCAGACAGGCGGGACAGGGGAGTCGTCATGGCGGTGCGACGCGTCCGGCTCGGCGTTTTCAGCCCTTCGGTGCTGCTCGAGGTCGCGGCGCGCACCGGCGCGTTCGCGCAGGCGGGCCTGAGCGTCGAGGAGGTGCCGGTCGGCTCCTCGCCGAAGCAGTTCGCCCGGCTGCTCTCCGGCGAGCTCGACGCGGCGTTCACCAGCCCCGACAACGTGTTCGCGTACCGCGACGCCGCGACGAACCCGTTGGGCGTGCCGGTCGACGTCCGCATCCTGGCGGCCGTGGACCGGGGGCTGGGCCTGTCGCTGTTCGCCGAGGCCGGCGCCGAGGCGGCCGACCTGTCCGGCTCGGTGCTCGGCGTCGACGCGGCGGGCACGGGATTCGCCCTGGTGGCATATGAGCTGTTGGCGCGTCAGGGGCTGTGCCGGGGGCGGGACTACCGGGTCGAGGCCATCGGATCGACGCCGATGCGCGCCGATGCGCTGATCGCCGGGCGCTGCACGATGACCGTGCTCAACGCCGGCAGCGACCTGCGCGCCGAGGCCGCAGGCTGCACCCGGCTCGGCCGGGTCTCGTCCCTCGGTAGCTACATCGGCACCGTGCTCGCCGCGCCGGGCGACGCGGTCGACGCCGCCGACGCGAACGGATCCACGACGTTCTCCGCTCTGACGCGAGCGATCACGCAGACCTCCCACAGGCTCGCGGACGGCGAGCTCCAGGCACAGGCCATTGACATTGCCGTCGAGCGGCTCGGCCTCGACCGGGCCTGGGCCGCACGCTACGCGGCGACGCTCGCCGACCCCGCGGAAGGGCTCGTCCCGGACGGAAGCCTCGACCCGGCCGCGCTCGACACGCTGCGCCGGCTGCGCGAGCGGCACGCCGGGGCCGCGATCAGCGGGGACCGGGAGTGACCAGCCGGCCGGACGGGCCCGACGCAGCACAGCCCTACAATCCTGAGGTGCGACGACCAACCCTGCGGGACGTGGCCGACGGCGCCGGAGTCCACCCGGCCACCGCCTCCCGCGCGCTGAATCCCTCCACCCGGCACCTGGTCAGCCGGGGCACGGTCGAGCGCGTGGACCGGGTCGCCACGACCCTCGGCTACCGGGTCAACCCGGTGGCGCGCAGCCTGAAGACCGCGCGGTCCTCCAGCGTGGGGCTGATCGTCCCCGACCTGACGAACCCGCTCTTCCCGCCGATCGTGCGCGGCGTCGAGGACGTGCTCGGCGCAGTCGGGTACAGCGCCTGGATAGTCAACACGGACAACGATCCCGCGCGCGAGGCCGCCGCGGTCGAGGCGATGCGGGAGCGCAACGTCGAGGGCTTCGTGTTCGCCACCGCGCGGCTGGAGCATCCGCTGGTCGAGCAGCTCGCCGCCGCCGACGTGCCGCTCGTCCTGGTCAACCGGCGGGTGGCGCGGGCCGACATCCCATCGGTGACCTCTGACGACGCATCGGGAATGCTGATGGCGGTGCGGCACCTGGCCGGGCTCGGCCACGAGCGCATAGCGCACCTGGCCGGCCCGCAGGACCTGTCCACCGGCGTGGCCCGGCTGCGCGCCTTCCGCCAGGCGCTGGAGGACCACGGCCTGCCGGGCGCGCCGGAGCGGATCGTGACCTGCACGGCGTGGAACCAGGCGGCCGGCGCTGAGGGCACCGACCGGCTGTTCGACTCGGGCGCCGACTTCACCGCGGTGCTGGCCGGCAACGACCTGCTGGCGCTCGGCTGCTACGACGCCCTGGCCCGCCGGGGACTGCGCTGCCCCGAGGACGTCAGCGTCGTCGGCTTCAACGACATGCCGTTCATCGACCGCTTCAGCCCGCCGATGACCAGCGTGCGCATCGCGCACTACGAGATCGGCGCCGAGGCCGCGCGGCTGCTGCTCGAGGAACTGCGCGAGCCGGGCCGCCACCCCCGCTCGATCGTGCTCCCGCTCAAACTGTGCGTGCGCGGCTCGACCGCCCCGCCCGCCTCCGGTCAGCCGCAGGCGCAGTCGCAGTCCCGCGCACGCGGTCGCAGCCGCTCAGCGAGCTGAGTATCAGCATACTGTTAATGCAGCTAAACCGCTCAGCCTTGCCGGCCCGGCCCGAACCAGGTCGTGAGGGCTCTCCGCAGCGCGGCGGTGTCGGGCGCGGAGCCGGCGGCGGCCGCCCAGGCGACATGCCCGTCGGGGCGGATCAGGAGCGCGGCGGGGGCGCGGATCTCGCCGACCGCCGGGACCGGCCAGCTGTCGTCCTCGCTACGTGCCTCGACGATGTCGACGCGATCGGCCCAGCCCTCGGCCGCCGCAACCAACTCGGCGCTGCCGCGCAGGTCAAGCAGGACGGGGCGGGCGGCGTGCAGCAGCTCGTACACATAGGTCTCGCCGTCCGGGGTCTTGAGGTCGGCGTCGGGGACCCGGCGGCCCACCAGCGGATGGTCGCCATCGAGCGAGTACTTGATATCCAGCCCGGTCAGCATCCCGCACAGGTGCCGATTGACGTCGTCGAACACGAGGAGCCCCCCGAACACGTCGCGCAGCGCGTCGGACTGGACGCCGGGACGGGCCAGGGCCGCCTGCGCCCGGGTGTTGTGCAGCACGCGCTCCGCGACGGGGTGGCGCTCGGCGTGATAACTGTCCAGCAGGCTCTCCGGCGCTTGGCCGCGCACCACCGAGCCGAGCTTCCAGCCGAGGTTGACCGCGTCCTGAACGCCCATGTTCAGACCCTGCCCGCCGGCCGGGAAGTGGATGTGCGCCGCGTCGCCCGCCAGCAGCACCCGGCCCTCCCGGTACGTGGAGGCCTGCCGCGCGGCGTCGCCGAACCGGGAGACCCACCGCGGGCTGTGCATGCCCCAGTCCGTGCCCGCGAGCCTGATCAGCGAGTCGCGCAGCTGCTCGAACGTCGCGGGCTCGTCCCGGTCCGCGACGTGGTCGTACTCTGACGTGATGACCCGGTACCAGCCCGGCTCGAAGGCGATCACCGAATAGTCGCCGCCCGGGACGCGCCGCACCCAGATGTAGTCCTCGGGCAGGTCGGGCAGCTCGACGTCGCCGATCAGCGCGGTCATCGTGGCGGGAGTTCCGGGGAAGCCGATGCCCGACAGCTTGCGCACCGCGCTGCGCCCGCCGTCACAGCCCACGAGGTAGCGGGCGCGCAGTGTCGCGGGTTCCGAGTCCGCGTCCGCATCCACCGCATCCACCGCATCCACCGCGCCCAGCTCGACCGTCACGCCGTCCGCGTCCTGGCGGATCCCGCTCACCTCGGCCGACCAGCGCACCTGCACGCCGAACTCGGCGGCCCGCTGCTCGAGCAGCCGCTCGATGGCGGACTGCAGGATCATCAGCGGGAGCGGGTGCCTGGACTCGGACTCGTCGAAGTCCAGCCAGAGCCCGGAGAAGTGGCCCACCGACTGCAGCTCGCCGACCTCCAGGAAGCGGTCCAGGATGCCGCGCTGGTCCAGCACCTCCAGGGTGCGGGAGTGCATCCCGCCGGCGCGCGACTCGCCGGTCCGCCCTGCGAGCCGGTCGACTATCACCACCTCGGCGCCCGCCAGCCGCAGCTCGCAGGCGAGCATCAGCCCCGTCGGCCCGGCGCCCGCGACCACCACGTCCGTGTCCATGCCGTCCATGCCGGTGTGTCCCACGTCGTTTCCCCTCACTCCGCTGCGCCTGTCACGCCGTCAGATCACCTCAACGGTCACGGATGCGGATTCAGCTGGTCAAGACACCGCCGAAGCGGGTACACGGCAGGCCACGGCCGAGCCCGGGCGTCCCGCCGGCGGGACGCCCGGCGCCGCGCGGAAGATCTCCGAAACCGCGCGGGGGGCCGGTGCCCGGAAACCCCGGATACGAGATATCTTGATGTCGAGACGATTCAGACGTGAAGCGGAGTACCCGGTGACTGGCTCGACGATCATCTACACACACACTGACGAGGCTCCGGCCCTGGCCACGCACTCGCTGCTGCCTGTGATCCAGGCGTACGCGGCGACGGCCGGGGTCGGCGTCGAGATCCGCGACATCTCCCTGTCCGGGCGGATCCTCGCCGTCTTCCCCGAGTACCTCGACGAGGCCCACCGCGTCCACGACGCGCTCGCCGAGCTCGGCGAGCTGGCCGGGAAGCCCGAGGCCAACATCATCAAGCTGCCGAACATCTCGGCCTCCATCCCGCAGCTCAAGGCGGCGGTAACCGAGCTGCAGCAGCAGGGCTTCGCGCTGCCGGACTACCCGGACGACCCGAAGACCGACGAGGACCGGGAGATCCGCGCCCGATACGACAGGGTCAAGGGCAGCGCCGTCAACCCGGTGCTGCGCGAGGGCAACTCCGATCGCCGTGCCCCCGCGTCGGTGAAGAACTACGCCAGGACCCACCCGCACCGCATGGGCGCCTGGTCCGCCGAGTCGAAGACGAGCGTCGCGACCATGGGCGCGGACGACTTCTGCTCCACCGAGAGGTCCGCGGTGATCACCGAGGCCGGCGATCTGCGCATCGAACTTACCGCCGCGGGCGGGTCCACCCTCGTGCTGCTCGATTCCGTCCCCGTCCAGGCAGGCGAGATCGTCGACGCCTCCGTGATGCGCGTCGCCGCGCTGCGCGAGTTCCTTACCGCGCAGGTCGCCCGCGCCAAGGCCGAGGACGTGCTGTTCTCGGTACACCTCAAGGCGACGATGATGAAGGTCTCCGACCCGATCATCTTCGGCCACGTCGTGCGCGCCTTCTTCCCCAAGACCTTCGCGCAGTACGGCGCGACGCTCGCCGCGGCCGGCCTCACCCCGAACGACGGCCTCGGCGGCATCTTCAAGGGCCTCGAGGCCCTGCCCGAGGGCGCCGAGATCAGGGCCTCGTTCGACGCCGAACTCGCCGAGGGCCCGCAGCTGGCGATGGTCGACTCCGACCGGGGCATCACCAACCTGCACGTCCCGTCCGACGTGATCGTCGACGCATCCATGCCGGCCATGATCCGCACCTCCGGCCACATGTGGGGCCCGGACGGCCAAGAGCACGACACCCTCGCGGTCCTGCCGGACAGCAGCTACTCCGGCGTCTACGAGGCCGTCGTCGAGGACTGCCGGGAACACGGCGCCTTCGACCCGGCCACCATGGGCTCAGTCCCGAACGTAGGCCTGATGGCGCAGAAGGCCGAGGAGTACGGCAGCCACGACAAGACCTTCGAGATCCCGTCCGCTGGCACCGTCCGCCTCGTCGACGAGAAGGGCAACGTCGTCCTGGAACAGCCCGTCGCCGCCGGCGACATCTTCCGCGCCTGCCAGACCAAGGACGCCCCGATCCGCGACTGGGTCAAGCTCGCCGTCACCCGAGCCCGCGCCACCGGCGACCCGGCAGTCTTCTGGCTGGACCCGGCCCGCGCCCACGACGCCGTGATCATCGAGAAGGTCGAGGCCTACCTGCCGGAACACGACACCGAGGGCCTTGACATCAGGATCCTAACCCCGGTCGAGGCAACCAGGCTCTCGGTGCAGCGAATCCGCAAAGGCGAGAACACCATCTCCGTCACCGGCAACGTGCTGCGCGACTACTTGACCGACCTCTTCCCGATCCTGGAACTGGGCACCAGCGCCAAGATGCTCTCGATCGTCCCGCTGATGGCAGGCGGCGGCCTATTCGAGACCGGCGCCGGAGGCTCAGCGCCGAAGCACGTCCAACAGCTCGTCAAGGAGGACTACCTGCGCTGGGACAGCCTGGGCGAGTTCTTCGCACTGGCGGCCAGCTTCGAACTGCTCGCACAGAGCACAGGCAACGCGCGCGCCCAGATCCTCGCCGACACCCTCGACCGCGCCACGGCAACCTTCCTCAACGAGGACAAGTCCCCGAGCCGCAGCGTCGGCGGCATCGACAACCGCGGCAGCCACTTCTACCTGGCACTGTACTGGGCACAGGAGCTGGCAAAGCAGACCGACGACACGGACCTCGCCGAGGCCTTCGGCCCACTCGCCGACACACTGGCCGCCCAGGAGCAGACGATCGTCGACGAACTGACCGCAGTCCAGGGCAGCCCGGTCGACATCGGCGGCTACTACCGGCCCGACCCCGCAAAGGCCGCGGCCGTCATGCGTCCCTCCAAGACCTTCAACGAGGCGATCACCGCCCTCGGCTGACCCCTGCTGGCTCTCGACGCTCCTCGGCTGACCGGGTCTGGACCAGGCCCGGAATATCCCGCCTCGTGCTCGTGCTCATGCCCGTACTCGCTGCTGGCTGCGTGCTGCTTGCTGCCGCCGGTTTGGCGTGGCGGGAAGATCAAAATCGCCTCCGGCGGGCCCTCCGCTGAGATTGGGGGGCGGGGGTTGGGTGGGTTGAGCTGGGGTTTTGTTGGGTGTGGGTGGGTCGGTCGGGGGCTCTCCGCGTCGGTCACCAAGGCGTATCAGTTTTCTGCCAGGGATGCAAACGGTGAGGCTGTTTGCATCCCTGGCAGAAAACTGATGCGGGCTGCGCCTGCCCGACGCGGAGAGCCCCCGCCCTCGCTCGAGTGGT
This sequence comes from Actinocrinis sp., assembly GCA_036501535.1. Taxonomy (GTDB): domain Bacteria; phylum Actinomycetota; class Actinomycetes; order Streptomycetales; family Catenulisporaceae; genus DASYAE01. The sequence continues at coordinate 48,648 of DASYAE010000101.1, forward strand.
GGGCTGCGCCCGGCGAAGGATCCGGGGCTGGTTTGGCCTGGCGGGTGCGGTGGGGTGGGGGAGATGGTTGGTTTGGGTTCGGCAGCGCGGCGGATTTTTGCATCGGATCGCAGTGCCGTGCGGTTTTCTGGTTTCCCTGTCTGGGCAACGAATCGGGTGTTGGGGAAGTTCCCGGAATTATCCGCTGGTT
>DASYAE010000102.1:0-7435 GCA_036501535.1 Actinocrinis sp.
CGGCACGCGGCGTTCCGGTGCGCGTGCGGATCGACTCCGCGGCCCCGAGGATCACCGCGGCTCTCTCAGGTTGCCGTCTCGCGGCTGCCACACACGCGAGGCCTTCGAGCGCCGGCGCGAGGACGGACTCGTCCGGGAGGGCGACTGCCAGGCGCAGGCTCTCCCGGTGGCAGGCCGCTGCGGCGGTGAGAGGACAGCCGGGCGAACAGCTCCCGCTCCGGTCCGGTCAGCAGCCCGTAGCTCCACTCGACCGCCGCCTGCAGGGTCCGATGACGCGGCAGCGCGCCGCGGCCGCCGGGGCCGGGCAGGCCGAGGCGGTCGTCGAGGCGCGCGGCGATCTGCGCCGGAGACAGGATTCTGACCTGGGCCGCGGCCAGCTCGAGTGCCAGCGGGGTGCCGTCGAGGCGGCGGCAGATGCGGCCCACGGCTGGCCCGGACTCGTCGTCGAGGACGAATGCGGTCCGGACGGCGGCGGCGCGTTCCACGAAGAGCCGCACCGCCTCGGACCGGCCCAGCCGCTCCAATGATCGCTCCCCGGCACTCGGCAGGCCGAGCGGGGGCACCGACAGGAGGGCCTCCCCGTCCACGGCCAGGCGCTCCCGGCTGGTCGCCAGGAACCGCACGCCGGGCGCCGACCGCAGCACCCGCCCGACGACCCGAGCGCAGGGCTCGATCAGGTGCTCGCAGTTGTCGACCACGATCAGCAGCTCCTTCCCGCGCAGGTAGTCGACCAGCCGGTCGACCAGCGGCCTCGGGCTCTCGCCGCTCACCCCGAGCGACCCGCCTTCGCCGAGCCCGACGCCCGCCGCCAGCGAGCGAGGCACCTCGGCGGGGTCGCTCAGGGCCTCCAGCCGCACCAGCCGCACACCGTCCGGGAAGGATTCCAGCAACGCCCCCGCCGTCTCGAGCGCGAGCCTGGTCTTGCCGCTCCCGCCGGGCCCGGTCAGCGTCAGCAGGCGGGAGCCGGCCAGCAGCCGCTTCGCCTCGAGCAGTTCCGCATCCCGGCCCACGAAGCTCGTCACCGGGGCCGGCAGGTTGTCGCGCGGCGCCGCGCCGTCCGGCCCGGCCGGCGGCGCCGCGTCCAGGTCGGGCGCCTGAAGCAGGATCCGCTGGTGCAGGTCGCGCAGCTCCGGGCCCGGGTCGACGCCGAGTTCCTCGGCCAGGAGTCGGCGACCCTGCTGAAACACCCGCAGCGCCTCGCCCTGGCGGCCCGAGCGGTACAGGGCCAGCATCAGCTGGCAGCGCAGCCGCTCGCGCAGCCCGTGCCCGGCGACCAGCGCAGCCAGCTCCTGCACCAGCTCGGCGTGCCGGCCGAGCGCCAGCTGCGCGTCCGTCCTCATCTCGACGGCCCGCATCCGGGCCTCTTCGAGCCTTGCGACCTCCGGCCGGGCGAAGTCCTCGAACGCGAAGTCGGCGAGCGCCGGGCCGCACCACAAGCCGAGGGCCTGCGCCAACAGCGTAGAGCGGCGCGACGCGTGCTCGGGGGCGGTCTGCTGCGCCTCCTGCACCAGCCGTCCGAACGTGCGCGTGTCGAGTTCGTCCTCGTCGGGATCCACGGCGAGCAGGTATCCGGGCCTGCGGGTCACGAGGTGCTCATCCGCCAGCGCCCGGCGAACCCGGGAGACCACCACCTGCAGCGCGTTCGCCGGGTTCGCCGGCGGCGTGCCGCCCCACAGCCCGTCGATCAGCCGGTCGGCGGAGACCACCTCGCCGGCGTGGATCAGCAGGATCGCGAGGAGCGCGCGTTCCCTCGGCCCGCCGAACCGCATCGGCCGGCCGCTGCGCAGCACCTCGAGCGGCCCGAGGATCCGGAACTCCACCCGCCGACCATAGCCACACCCGGCGGGCAGCGGGAAGTACTGCGCGATCGCGTGCCCTCATGGCGTCCGACCGGCGCGGACAGCGGTCTGACAGTCCTTTGAAAGCGCGGCCGGTGACTCTGGCATCGAAGACAACCGCAACTCCCCACGGAGGCACCCCATGGACCCGATCAGAAAGAGCGCCCTGCTGACCGGCGTGCTGTTCATCGTCACCTTCGCCACGTCGATCCCCGCGCTCGTTCTGTACGCGCCCGTACTCGACGACGCGAACTACGTCCTCGGCGCCGGTGCCGACACCCGCATCACCGTGGGCGCACTGCTCGAGGTGATGCTCGCGATCGCGGGCATCGGCACCGCCGTCGCGCTCTTCCCGATCCTCAAGAGGTACAACGAAGGCCTCGCCCTCGCCTATGTCACAGCACGCGTCGTCGAATCAATCATCATCCTCGTCGGCATCATGAGCCTGATGTCGGTCGTCACGCTGCGGCAGGACTTCGCGGGGACGAGCGGCGCCGACGCCGCAGCGTTCGTGACCGCGGGCAAGGCGCTGGTCGCCGTGCACAAGTGGAGCTTCCTGCTCGGACCGGGCTTCTGCGCCGTCATCGAGAACGGTCTGATGCTCGGCTACCTCATGTACCGCACCGGCCTCGTGCCGCGGCCGATCGCAGTGCTCGGACTGGTCGCGGGCCCGCTCGGCATCGTGGCCGCCACCGTGGAGCTGTTCGGAGCCTTCTCCCAGGTCTCCACCGGCGCCGGACTGCTGGACTTCCCCGAGTTCGCATTCGAGGCGCTGTTCGGCACCTGGCTCATCGTCAAGGGGTTCAGGCCGGTACCACTCATCACGGGCGCCTCGCGGGCCACGGCTTGACGCACCGCTGCATCGGTGCCTCAATAAGGCATTGCAACGATGTAGTGATGGCTCCCTCTCCGCCGCTGGCGCACGGCGTGCCTGACCGTATCCCCATGCTTGCACGCTTCTGCGCCGAAGCGCTCTTGCAACGTTGTATTCGGACGGGCTCGCCGCGGCCGGCTCCGGACACACCCACAGGGGCGACCGATGCACTTTGAGATCAGAGACCGGATGACGAGCGGCGGCCGCCGGTGGACCAGGGCCCTGATCCTGGTGGTCGCGGCGGCCGCGGCGCTCGCGCCGATGGGCGCGGCGCGGCCGGCGGCGGCGTCCACCACCGACGTGTGTGCCCTGTACTGCGACACCCGAGACCCGTCGCTCGCGCAGCAGGAGACCTTCCCGGTGCCCAACATGAACGAGAACGGCCGCGTGATCGAGCTGCACGTGGACGATGTGGACGGGATGGCCTGGGCGAGCATCGACGACGGCCAGCTCAACGACTCGGTCTGGATCGACCGGTCCTGGGACGGCGGCAACACGTGGGACGGGCTGCTGGGCCAGGCCTCGATCCCGAGCGGCTGGACCGGGACTCGCACCCTGATGTACAACATGTACGACCCCTCGGACCACGCGCGCGCGGTGGTGCGCGCCTGCGGCGACGCGAACGGGGTCGTCTGCACCCAGTGGGCGCACCTCTCCGTGTGCTCAGCGCACTGTGACGGCACCGCCGCCTCCACCGCCGCGGGCGACAACCAGCCGGTGCCCGAGACGACCCTGAGCGGACGCGTCATCCAGCTCCACGTCAACAACAACGGCATGGCCTGGGCGACCATCGCGGACGGCGCAGCCGGCGACCAGGTCTGGATGGACCGCTCCTGGGACGGCGGCAACACCTGGCCGGACGGCTCGTCCGAGCAGCGCATCAGCGTACCGACGGGGGCGACCGGCGTCAGTACCGCGGAGATCAACATCGACGACACCCTCGGCCGGCTCTACGGCGGAGCGGTGCGCGCCTGCGGCGTGGCGATCACCGGGGAGAACGGCAGTTGCACCGCGTGGGCCAGAGCCGACTCCGATCCGCTCAGCGCCGCCGCGGACGCGCTGATGTGGTCGTACGACCCCTACAACGCCTGGTGGCCGTCCAGCTGGTGGAACTCCGCGGTGGCGCTGACCTCGATCGTCGACTACATCCGGCAGACCGGCGACACGCAGTACGAGTGGATCATCAACCGGACCTACCAGACCAACGACGGCGCCTTCGCGGCCGGCACGCGCAGCTCGGACCCGATCTCCGGGAACTTCATCAGCAACGCCACCGACGACAGCGAGTGGTGGGGGCTGGCCTGGCTCGACGCCTACAACCTGACCGGGAACCAGGCGTATCTGAACACTGCGGTCGCCATCGCGAACTACGTCAACACCCTGTGGGATCCGAGCAGCTGCGGCGGCGGGGTGTGGTGGAACACCGACCGCACGTACAAGAACGCGGTGACCAACGGCCTGTGGGTAGAGCTGACCGCCTCCCTGCACAACAGCATTTCCGGCGACACGGCCTGGCTCGCAAAGGCGAACACGGCCTGGAACTGGTACCTCGGCAGCGGGCTGATCGACTCCTCCGGCCTGGTCAACGACGGGCTCACGTCGTCGTGCACGAACAACGGCCAGACCGTGTGGAGCTACAACCAGGGCCTGGCGATCGGTGCAGCCGTCGCGATGTGGCACGCCACCGGCAGCTCCGCGGACCTGAGCGAGGCCGAGTACCTCGCGAACTCGGCGATCGGCTCCTCCGCCCTGGTCACCAACGGCGTGCTCACCGAGTCCTGCGACAGCCTGACGGCGCAGTGCGACGACAACCAGAAGCAGTTCAAGGGCGTCTTCATGGACTACCTCGGCCAGCTGAACAACGCCGTCGGCGGCGCCTACACATCGTTCCTCGACACCCAGGCGGTCGCGTTGTGGAACGACGACCGCAACTCCCTCAATCAGTTCGGCGAGCGCTGGAACGGCCAGAACCCGAGCGCGGAGCCGAACATCTCGGACTGGCGCACCCAGGCCAGCGCGCTGGAGGGCCTGCTGGCCGCCGAGTCCGGCGGCGGCAGCGCCGGCGGCACGAGCGGCGCGTGGTCGGGCCCGGTCACCGGTTATCAGGGCCTGTGCCTGGACGACCGCTCCTCGAGCACGGCGCTGTTCAACCCGGTCCAGGTCTACACCTGCAACAACACCGGCGCGCAGAACTGGACCGTGGCGGAGGCCAGCGACACGGTGCAGGTCTTCGGCATGTGCCTGGACATCAACGGCGGCGGGACGGCCGACGGCACCACGCTCGATCTGTACACGTGCAACGGCACCGGGGCGCAGGTCTGGGTCCCGCAGCCGGACGGCGCGCTCTCCAACCCGCAGTCCGGCAAGTGCCTGGACGACACCGGGTACGGCGGGTCGGGCACGCAGCTGGACATCTGGGACTGCACCGGCAACGCGAACCAGGTCTGGGCGCTGCCGGCCGGCGCCGTCTGACCGGGCACCCGGCCAGGACGCCGGCGGAGCGGCCGGATCACTGCGCTCCGCCGGCGTCCCCGGGCCGGGGCTCCGGTCCGGTCCGGGCTCCGGCCGCCGCGGTATCAGCAGCCGGGGTTGGTCTGGGTGAGCATGCCGATGCGCCAGGGCAGCAGGTTGTAGCTGACCGTGGACGACGGGTCATGGCCCTGATACACGTACTGCAGGTTGCAGGGGCTGATCGTGTCGGTCTGGTCGTAGCCGGAGCGGACCGCCTCGCCGCTGCTGATGTCCTGCGTCCACGCGGTGCCGCTGAAGGTGACGTTCGACGCGGCGGCGAACGGGTCGGACTGGGTGTTGGCCAGCGGCGACCAGGTGCCCTGCAGGCTGCTCGCGGTGTACGAGGTGAAGTAGCGCCGCCCGTTCGAGCCGATCGCCTCGACGATCAGCAGGTACTGGTTCGACCCGTCGACCTTGTAGACGTTGTCGGCCTCGAAGAAGTTGTCCGGGGTCGTGTTCGAGGCCGCGATCACCGTGTCGCTGTTGGTGAACCCGTTGGGGAAGTCCGCCAGCGGGGTGGTCGACCGGTACAGATGTCCGTTGTCGTCCATCGAGAACAGGTAGCAGTTCGCCGTGTCGCAGATCATCCACGAGTCGACCCAGAAGCCGCTGCCGATGTTCTGCGAGATGATCGACGGCTCGCCGGCGGCGTAGAAGTTCTGCGGCGCGCTCCAGCCGGCCGGGTTCGCGATGTTCGCGTTCGTGGAGTACGCGATGTTGCCGCCGGTCTGGTAGCTGAGGTACCAGAGCTTCTGCGGCGCGAAGTAGAACAGCATCGGCGCGGTCTTGTACCCGGTGCCGATCGCGGACTGGTCCAGGTAGTACAGCGGCGCCGACGAGGCCTGCGACCAGTTGGTGAAGCTGATCGCGGCCATGTTGTAGTTGCCTGACGAGTCCACCGTGGATACGTACACGTACCAGGTGCCGTTGTAGAAGACCACGGACGGGTCCTTCACGGCGATGAGGCTGTGTGTCGAGTTCGACTGCGGGCTGAGGATCACGCCGCTGGAGCTCCACTTGAAGCTGCTCGGCAGCGTGCCGCCCGAGCCGGTGCCCGTCGGACTCGGGCTGGCGCTCGTCGTCGGGCTCGAACTCGGCGTGCTGCTGGCCGTCGGGCTCGGCGAGGAGCTCGCGACGCTTCCGGTGCACGCGGTGCCGTTGAGGGCGAAGTTCGTCGGCACCGGGTTGCTGCTGTTGTTCCACGCGCCGTTGAACCCGAAGCTGGCGCTCGCGCCTGTGCCGATGCTGCCGTTGTAGGACGCGTTGGTCACCGTCACGTTGGCGCCGGACTGCGTGTAGCTGCCGTTCCACAGCTGCGTGATCGTCTGCCCGGCGCCGAACGCCCAGGTCAGCTGCCAGCTGCTGACCGCGCTGCCCAGGTTGGTGACGCTGACCGCGGCGCCGAAGCCGCCCTGCCACTGGCTGGTCACCGTGTACGAGACCTGACAGCCGGCAGCCGCCTGCGCCGAGCCCACGGTCACCGCCGTCACGCCGCCCGCGACCAGCGACACCGCCGCCACGGCCGCGAGCCACGGCCGATGAGTTGACTGTCTCACGAACACCCTCCAAGGTGACCTAATGGTCTATACAAGACTTGTTAGCGTTAACAACTTCGGCCGGGATCGAACGGCGGCTCTGGGGTTTTCAGGATGCGATGGCCGCAGTGGGCAATCGGGAGGGGAGACTGCCAAAGGCGGCGGGCAACCTCAAGGGTGGCAGCACGGCGGCGCGGCGGCGGTCGCTGCGTCGAGCGCGTCCGACCTGCGCGGCGAGCAGGGCGGGGCGACGGAATCTGGCACGTCGCGTTGCGTCAGGGCGTGAAAGTTTTCATGGCCTGATACCTGCCGCACAGTCGCGGCCGAGCCGCGGGCTCGGAGCGGGGAGCCCGGTTTCCCGGACTCCCCGCCCGAATCCCGCCGCCCGAGTCGTCAGCCGGCTGACAGGTGCGTCAGCCGACCGGCCGTCAGCTGTTGTAGGCCTGCAGTTCGGAGAGTTGGCCGGCGGGCCAGCCGGTGTTGGCGGTGAAGGTCAGCTTCAGGTAGCGCACGCTCGCGCCGGTGAAGGTGACCGCCACCGTGTTGGCCGGACTGGTGAAGGTGTAGTTCGCCGAAGCAACCAGCGTGCTGTAGTTCGTCCCGTCCGTGCTGCCCTGGATCAGGATCGTCTGGGTCCGCGTCCCCCAGGCGCTGGACGGCGGCAGGTCCAGCACGAG
>DASYAE010000103.1:0-1698 GCA_036501535.1 Actinocrinis sp.
CCGCCTCGGTGCAGACCGGGACCGTCCAGTTCACCGCGGCCCGCTCCGGCGGCTTCATGAACCAGGCGGCCATCGAGATCCGGCCGACGGACGTCGCCGAGCTCTGCGACATCGGGATCGACGACCGGCACGGCCGCACCGCGCAGGTCACCAGCGCGCAGCGGCCCCGGCTGGCGACCTATGCGCGCACCGGGACCCCCGACCTGCCGGACGAGCAGGTCCGCTGGGCAATGGGCTTGCAGCCCGCGCCGGCGCTCGGCTTCGGCAACGGCAACGGCACCAGGATCACCGAAGCGTGCAGCCTCAGCGGGCTGTCTTGCTCGATCCAGGCGAGCTTCTTCCTGACCGGCGTCCAAGGGCACACCTGGATCCTGCAACTCGCCACCGCCGACGACTCGCCCTATCTCAGCCTGCAGTACTCGCAGCTCGACGGGGTCCTGGTCGCCGAATACGGCTTCGGACCCGGCTCGGTGCGCGCGGTCAGCCCGCACCGAGACGAATGGCTCTCGTGGGTGCAGGCGACCGCGACCCTGGAGACGACCGACACGGATGCGCGCGTCACCCTTTACATAGACGGCGTGGCAGTGGCCACGGCCACCGGCGACCGGCTCGACCCCACCCGCCGCCCCGGCACCGTCATCGCGGGCGGCCGGGTGGGCCGGCCGGGCCAGCCGATGAACGCCAACGGCATGTTCGTGTGGTCGCGGGCGCTCACCGCAACCGTCGTCCTTCGTCTGGCCGACGCGGCCCCGCAGCCGAACGACGATGATCTGGTGCTCGCCTGGTACCTCACCGAGGGCGCCGGCACGCAGGTGCACAACGTCGCGGTCAACGGCACCCCGTCCGTCTCAGACATCGTCGGCACCTGGCCGAACCAGTGGGCCACAGAGGGTGTCTATGCACTGCCGTGGGTGGCGAACCGCGACTACGGCCTGTGCGCGCCGAGCACCCCGCTGCTCGGCGGCTGGCATCACCTCGCCCTCGCGTACCGCACCGCATACGGGCTCTCCCTCGCCGGCGCCGACTACGCGGACTGCGGCAACGACGCGTCGCTGGACTTCAGCAGCGCCTTCTCGCTCGAAGCCTGCTTCACGCCCGCGCCGACCGGCGCGACGCAGACCCTGATCTCGAAGCCGGGCAACTACGAGCTCAGCCTCACGCCCGGCGGCGAGGTACAGATCACCGTGCCGACCACCAACGCGGCGGCGGGCTCGATCCGGTTCGCCTCGGGTTCCAGGATCGACTTCGGCAGGCCGTGCTACGTCGCCGCGACCGTGTCCACAGGCACCGTGCAGCCGAGTTCCGGCGGCAGCGAGCCGGCGGCGCCGGAGTACTACGTGGCGATCGACCTGTACGTCAATGGTCAGAGATTTTCCGACTACACCGGCGGCCTCACCGATCCGGTCGGCATCGCCACCAGCGAGCAGCGGCTCAACCTGGGCCGCAACACCGCGGAGGCGGCGTATTTCAGCGGCCTGCTGTCCGACGTGCGGCTGTGGAACAGGGCGCTGACGCAGGACGAGGTCACCGCGGTCCGGAGGAGCCACCGGATCGCCTCGCAGCTGCAGCCCGCCGCCGCAGACACGAGCGCGCCGCCGGTCGTGCCGCCCGCCGGGCTCGAGGGCAACACCGTGATCACCCGCATGATCGAGGGCCAGATCACCGCGCCCGTCCCGTCCACGGCGCAGATCGGTGCGG
>DASYAE010000104.1:0-22378 GCA_036501535.1 Actinocrinis sp.
CCGGGGGGCCCGGCCCGGCGGCGCGCTGGCCACGCAGGCGCTGGCCAACCTCGCCTACCGGGCGGACGGGCTGGCGCTGCTGGCCGGGGGCAGCACCGCCGAGCAGACCGTGGCCGCGCTCACCTCGGCGGACGCGAACGCGAAGGACCGGCAGCTCGGCGTGGTCGACGCGGCCGGCCGGGCGGCGAGCCACACCGGCTCCGGCTGCCTGCCCTGGGCCGGCGGCAAGTCCGGTTACGGATACGCGATCCAGGGCAACATCCTGGTCGGCTCCCGGGTGGTCGAGCTGATGGAAGAGGCCTGGCTCGCCTCGGACACCCGCGAGCCGCTGGCCCGCCGGCTGCTGGCCGCCCTCGCCGCCGGGGACGCGGCCGGCGGGGACAGCCGCGGCAAGCAGAGCGCCGCGCTCTTCGTCGCCTCGCTCGGCGGCGGCTACGGCGGCGGCAGCGACGCCCTGGTCGACCTGCGCGTCGACGACCACGCCGACCCGGTGCCCGAACTCGCCCGCCTGCTCGGCCTGCGCGACCTGCTCTTCGGCGCCGCCGACCCGGACACGCTGCTGGACTTGGACGGCGCTCTGGCGGCCGAGGTCGGCCGGCTGCTGGCGCAGCTGGGCCACGCCGGGCCGCTGCCCGAGGCGCTGGCGGCCTGGGCCGGCCGGGAGAACCTCGAGGAGCGGCTGCGCGCCGACAGGATCGACCCGATAGTGCTCAAGCACCTGCGCGACCAGGCCGCGCAGTCGTGACGGCCCGGCAGCGCTGACGGTCTGATCGGCTCCACCGGTGCCCGCCGCGGCGGGCACCGGGTACATCGGCGGGAAAAGTGAGATGAACCGACACGAGACGGATGGCGCGCCCACGGACCCGGCCGGCGCGTCGGCCGAGGCGGCGGGCGCCACGACTCCCGGCCCGGCGGCGTTACCGGCGGTCGTCGTGATAGTCAGCGGTGTCTCGGGCTCGGGCAAGAGCACCGTCGGCGGCGCGCTTGCCCGCGAGCTCGGCCTGCCGTTCCTCGACGGCGACGCGCTGCACCCGCCCGCCAACGTCGCCAAGATGGCCGCCGGGCACCCGCTCGACGACGCGGACCGCAGGCCGTGGCTCGCCGCCCTCGCCGCGCACACCGCCGCGATGGCCCGAGCCCGCGGCGGCGTGGTCGCCTGCTCCGCCCTCAAACGCACCTACCGCGACGAGCTGCGCGACGCCTCGCCCAACGTCTGCTTCGTCCAGCTGGTGCTGGGCCGCGCCGACGCGATAGACCGGGTGGCGCATCGGCCGGCCCACTTCATGCCCGCGATACTGATCGACTCCCAGTTCGCCGGCCTCGAGCCGCTGCAGCCGGACGAGCCCGGCCTCATCGTCGACGCGATGCGCCCGCTGCGGGACAAGCTCGACCGGGTGCGCGCCTTCGTCGACGGCTTCCGCCCGGCCGGCTGACCCGGCGCCGGCCCACCGCATCCCACCCCGCGCGACCGCGTCGCGTGGCAGCCCGGTGCGCCCCCGGTGAGACTGGGAGCGACCGAGCGATGGACCGGCAAGGGAGAGTGCGATGGCTGAGACCCGGACGGACTGCCTGGTGATCTTCGGCGCCACCGGCGACCTGGCGAAGCTGGAGACCTTCCCGGCGCTGGTCGGGCTGGTCGAGCGGGGTGTGCTTGAGGTGCCGGTGATCGGCGTGGCGAAGAGCGGCTGGGGCCTGGAGCAGTTCCGCGACTACGCCACCGCCTCGCTCAAGCAGGCCGGCATGGACCCGGACGGCCCCGCCGCCCGGCGCATGCTCGGCCTGCTGCGCTACGTCGACGGCGACCTCACCGACCCGGCCACCTACGCCGCGATGTCCGACGAGATGGGCCCGGCCGGCAGCGCCCTGTTCTACCTCTCGGTCCCGCCGGGGCTGTTCGGCCGGATCGCGGACGGGATCGCGGCGGCCGGCCGGGCCGGCGGCGCGCGGCTGATGGTCGAGAAGCCCTTCGGCTTCGACCTGCGCTCCGCCCGGGAGCTCAACGCGACGCTGCACCGGCACTTCCCGGAGGAGTCGGTCTACCGGGTCGACCACTGGCTCGGCTTCGAGTCGGTCGCCAACGTGCAGTTCGCCCGCTTCGCCAACTCGATCGTGGAGCCGCTGCTCAACCGCACCCACGTGGAGAGCATCCAGATCACCATGGCGGAGGACCTGGACGTGGCCGACCGCGGCCGCTTCTACGACCAGACCGGCGCGGTGCGCGACGTGCTGCAGAACCACATGCTGGAGGTGCTCGCGACCGTGCTGGCCGACCCGCCGCACGGGCCGCTGCTGGAGTCCTGGCGGCAGGAGAAGGACCAGGTCATCAGCGCGCTGCGGCCGCTGTCGGCGCAGGACGCGGTCTTCGGCCAGTACGAGGGGTACCGGCGGGTCGACGGCGTGGCGCCGCAGTCGGACGTCGAGACCTTCGCCGCGATCCGGCTGGCCTGCGACTCCTGGCGCTGGGCGGACGTGCCGATCTTCATCCGGGCCGGCAAGTGCATGGCGGTCACCGCGACCGAGGTGGCGGTGCGGTTCCGCCGCCCGCCGTACGACGCCTTCGGCCTCGGCGCGGCGACCGCCTCGAACATGCTGCGGTTCCGGATCTGGCCGGACACCGCGCTGGGCCTGACCCTGGCCGGCAAGCAGCAGGGCCCCGACTGGCTGCCGGAGCACCAGGAGCTGCTGTTCACCCGGCGCCCCGGCCGGGACATGCGGCCCTACGACCGGCTGATCGCCGCCGCGCTCGGGGGCGAGCAGTGGCTGTTCGCCCGGCAGGAGTCGGTCGAGGCGGCCTGGCGGGTGGTGGATCCGGTGCTCGGCGGCGGCGTCCCGGTCCACCCGTACCCGCGCGGCAGCTGGGGCCCGTCGCAGGCGGCCGACCTGCTGCCCGACGGGACCGGCTGGATCGACCCGCTGGGCGGCTGAGCCCGCCGCGCGTGGATTAGCCCTCTGATCGCGGGGCTAATCAGCGTCAGCTCACGGGCATCCGGTCGCGTTCGGCCGGGGCCGCGCCGACGGCGGCGTTCGAGGCCTGCGTCCGCGCGGCGGGCCGGCTGCGCGGCATCAGCGCGGCCGCGGCATATGCGGCCGCTGTCAGGCAGAGGCCCGCCTCCATCGCGTGCCGGAAACCGACCGTATAAGCATGGGCAGAGGTGTAGTTGCCCGACACGGCGAAGGCCGCGCCGAGGATCGCCACGCCGAACGCCCCGCCGAGCTGACGCATCGTCGAGAACGCGCCCGACGCCTTGCCGAGGTCGGCCGGGGACACCGAGCCGGCCATCGCCTTCGTCGCGGCCGGCACCGCGAACGACAGCCCGATGCCGGACAGGACGAAGCCGGTGCACAGCGCCGGATACCCGGCGGTGGGCGAGGCGGCGAAGAGGAGCCAGCCTGTTGCCGCCGCGATGAAGGTCAGCCCGGCCAGCACCAGCGCGCGCTCGCCGATCCGGTTGATCAGCGCCCCGGCCTGCGGCCCCAGCAGGACCGGCATCAGCCCCCACGGCGCCAGGCGCAGCCCCGCGCCCAGCGGGCCCTGGCTCTGCACCACCTGCAGGAACTGCGCGGCGAAGAACAGCGAGCCGCTCAGCGTGCCCATGGTGCAGAAGATCACCAGGCTCGAGGCGGCCAGCCCGCGCGAGCGGAACAGCCGCGGCGGCAGCATCGCGGAAGCCGCGCGCCGCTCCCAGAACACGAAGGCGACCAGCAGCAGCGCTCCGCCACCCATCGTCCCGGTCACCTCGGCGCCGGTCCAGCCTGCGGTCCCGCCGCGCACCAGGCCCCAGGCGATCCCGAGCACCGCCGCGCCGGCCAGCGCGACCCCGAACGGGTCGAGGCCCGGGGACGGCGCCCGCGACTCGGCCAGCCGGGCCAGGACGAACGGGATCGCGGCCAGCGCGATCGGCACGTTCACCCAGAAGATCCACTGCCAGGCCAGCCCCTGGGTGATCAGCCCGCCGAGCACCGGCCCGGCCGCCGCGGCCGTCCCGGTGATGCCGCCGTAGACGCCGATCGCCCAGCCGCGCCGCTCCGGCGGGAACGCCAGGTTCAGCAGCGCGAGGCCGACCGGGAGCACCGCCGCCGCGCCGGCGCCCTGCACGATCCGGGCCGCGATCAGCAGGCCCAGGTCCGGCGACAGGGCGCAGGCGGCCGAGCCGAAGGCGAACAGGCCGAGGCCCGCGGCGAAGATTCGGCGCCGGCCGAACCGGTCGCCCAGCGCCGCACCGGTCAGCAGCAGCACCGCGAAGCTGAGCGTGTAGGCGTTGACGGTCCATTCCAGGCCGCCGATCGAGGCGTGCAGGCTGCGCCGGATCGCGGTGAGCGCGGTGGCCACGATCATCATGTCGAGGATCACCATGAACGAGCCGGTCGAGGCGAGGACCAGCGCCCAGACCTGCGCGCGGGTCGCCCGCGGCCGATCCCTGGCGGAGTGCGGGGCGGTGTCACTGCGTTGCGTGGATGTCGTCATGGTCGGGCAGACACCGCGCAGGGCGGGAATTCAGCGCTGCGCCGAGCGCTTAATCCGCGGCCGCCGCGGTGTCTGTACCGACAGCAGGGAAAGGTCTGTGCGCGTTGGGCGGGAGTTGGTGCGAGGATGGCGACGGTGAGCGGTGACGTGCTGGAACGGGCCCAAGCCGGCGACGAGGCTGCGTTCCGCGAGCTCACCGATCCGCACCGCCGCGAACTGCACGTGCACTGCTACCGGATGCTCGGCTCCTTCCAGGACGCCGAGGACCTGGTCCAGGAGACGCTGGTCGCCGCGTGGCGCGGCCTCGGCGACTTCGCCGGCCGCGCCTCGCTGCGCACCTGGCTGTACCGGATCGCGACCAACCAGTGTCTCAACGCCCTGCGCACGCGGTCGCGGCGGCCGGCGGCCGGGCCGGGCGGCCGGGAGGTCGACCCGGGTTCCCTGCTGTCGCAGGTCCCGGACAGCGCGGCTGCCCGGATCGAGCCCTATCCGGACCTGCTGCTCGAAGAGCTGCCCGCCGACCTGCCCGGGCCCGACGCCTGCATCGACCGGCGCGAGAGCGTCGCGCTGGCGTTCGTCACCGCGGTCCAGACCCTGCCGCCGCGCCAGCGCGCCGTGCTGGTGCTGCGCGACGTGCTCGGCTACCGCGCCGCGGAGGCCGCCGACCTGCTCGAGACCAGCGAGCCCTCGGTCAACAGCGCCCTGCTGCGGGCCCGCGCCACGCTCGCCGAGCGGGACCCGGCCGAAGGCCGCGATGCGGCGGCGCTCCCGGACTCGCCGGCCGAGCGGCGCGTCGTGGATCGCTTCGTCACGGCGTTCGAGCGCGGCGACGTCGAGGGCATCCTCGCGCTGCTGACCGACGGCGCGGTGCTGGCCATGCCGCCGCTGGTGCTCGAGTACCGCGGGTTCCCAGCGATCGGCGAGGCGCTGTGGAAGGGCGCGTTCCGGCAGGGGCGGCGCTCCTATGTGCTCGTGCCGACGCGCGCCAACGGCTGGCCCGCCTTCGGGTACTACACGCGTGATCCGAAGTCCGGCCTCGCCCATGGCCGCGGGGTCATCGTGCTGTGTACTGCGGGCTCGGACGTGTCGGAGTTCTACTGCTTCCCCGACGCCGCCGTGCTGGACTCCTTCGGTCTGCCGCGCACGATTCCGGACCCCGGGTGAACCGGCGGTGCGCGGTATAGGCGGCTGTGGCCCGCGGGAAATGCGGTTTCGCCGGCCGCGGACGGCGGTTTAGGGTGATCGCCATGCGAGAGAGCGAGACCGAGGACGGCCCGCGGGCTGCCGAAACCGTGGAAAGCCATAGACACGTCGGGGCGGCCGGCGCGGGTGCCACGGTGGCGCGGGATCTCACCGGCGTCTCCCTGTCCACGGCCCGGCTGGTGCTGCGCGAACTCGGGGCGGACGACATCGACGCGATCACCGCGGCCTGTCAGGACGAGCTCATCCAGCGCTACACGACGGTTCCCTCGCCGTACAGCCGTGCCGACGCGGAGAAGTTCGTGCTCGAAGTCAGCCCGGCCGGCCGGCGGGCCGGGACCGACGCGGTGTTCGGCGTCTTCGTGGCCGGCGGCGCGGACGGGGCCGGCGCCGGGCCCGCCGATTCCGTCCTGGCCCGGCAGGGCGGGCTGGTCGGCACGGTCGGCATGCACCGGATCGCCCACGTCGGCGCTTCGTACGGCGGAAACGGCGAGCTGGGGTACTGGGCCGCGCCCTGGGCCCGCGGGCACGGCTACGTCGCGGAGGCGGCCGCGGCGGTCTGCCGCTGGGGCTTCGCGGACCTGGGCCTGGCCCGGATCGAGTGGTACGCGCTCTCCGGGAACGAGAGCTCGTGGGCGGTGGCCCGCCGGTGCGGCTTCAGGCGCGACGGCACGCTGCGCGCCTGGCTCGTGCACCGCGGCGCCCGCCACGACGCCTGGGCCGGCTCGCTGCTGCCGGGTGAGCTGACCGACACGACTTCCGCGTCCGAGAACCGCTGACGCCCGGCCGCGCTCCGCGGCAGGCTGGGCATATGACCGGCTCATTCGATCGGACCCTGGACCGGTTCGCGCTGGCCGGCGCCCAGTTCGAGCAGCGGCTGCGGACGGTGCGGGCACAGCAGTGGGCCCTGCCGACGCCGTGCGCCGAGTGGACCGTGCGCGACCTGGTCAACCACATGGCCCAAGGGAACCTCAACTACGTCGGCCTGGCCGCGGGCGGGACGGGCGCGCAGTTCCTGCGCTCGCGCGGCGAGGACGCGCTGGGCTCGGACCCCGTCGGGGCCTACGTCCGCTCGGTGAGACAGTGTGCTGAGGCGTTCGCAGAGCCCGGCGCGCTGCACCGGGTGCTGGACTATCCGCTCGGGCCCGTGACCGGCGCGCAGGCACTCGCGGTGCGCACTACGGACTCGGTGATCCACACCTGGGACCTCGCCCGCGCCGTCGGCGCCGACGAGCGGCTCGACCCGGGCCTGGTCGCGTGGATCGAGGCCGAGTCCGACGCGATCTACGCGGGCCTGGCCGAGACCCCGGCGGACCCTGACACGACCCACCGCTTCTTCGCGGCGCCCGAGGGCAGCCCGGCCGCAGACGCCTCGCGGCAGGAGCGGCTGCTGCACCGCATGGGCCGGACAGTCGAACGCGGCGGCTGAACGGGCCCGGCCGCAGCCG
Source organism: Actinocrinis sp. (assembly GCA_036501535.1). Lineage (GTDB taxonomy): Bacteria > Actinomycetota > Actinomycetes > Streptomycetales > Catenulisporaceae > DASYAE01. The sequence continues at coordinate 7,114 of DASYAE010000104.1, forward strand.
CGCCGCCTACTCGGATCCCGGACTCCCGGCGGCCGGCCCGGCGGGGCCGGTCGCGTCGAGCCCGCGCAGCAGCGCATCGACCGTCTCGCCCGGCGCGGCCAGCCAGCGCGGCGCGTCCGGCGCGCCGAGCCGGGTCTGCAGCGCCCGCTGATAAGCCCCGCCGACCAGCAGCATCGCGGCCGCGCGCAGGTCGGCGTCGGGCCGGATGCGGCCCGCGTCCCGCTCGGCGGCCAGGAACCCGGCGGTGCCCGCGATCGCGTGGTGCGGGCCGATCCCGGTCTCCCGGCTGCGCTCGATGAAGCCCTCGCGCACCTGGCCGTCCGCCTGGAGCACCGCCATGACCGGGACCACGCGCAGGAAGAGCGCTTCCAGCGCCTCGAACAGCGCGACCAGGTTCTCCCGCAGGCCGCCCTCGTGGCCGCCCGGCCCGTCGCCGAACAGGTCGAGCACCGGCGGCAGGTGCTGCCAGACCACCGCCTCGAGCAGCCCGGCCCGGTCGCCGAAGTGGTAGAAGATGCTCGACTCGGCGACCCCGGCGCGCCGGGCCACCTCCTTGGTGGACAGCCGGGCCGCGCCCGACTCGCTGACCACGGCCTCGGCGGCCGCGAGCAGCGCCTCGCGCACTCCCGTGGTCGGCCGTCCGCGCCGCGGTGCCGCGCCGGTCATCAGCGCCCGCCTGGGAATCGCCTGTGAGTCCGGCCGGCCGCGTTGCGCCCGCGGCCCCGGCAGCGTTTACTGATGGAGAACTCAGTAATTATCGGACCCACTCCATCCCGGTACGGAGAGTCAGCCATGACCTCGGACTCCAGCTCGGCATCACTCTACGGAACACCCACCACCAGCGGACCGCAGCCGATCGCCGCCTATCAGGGCGCGCTGAACCGCTTCATCCGCGGCCTGCTGCGCACACCCGGCGTCTCGCGCGCCGTAGGGGACAGGCTCCTGACCTTCACGCTGGTCGGCCGCAAGAGCGGCAAGACCTACCGCATCCCGGTCGCCTACACGAAGCACGACGGGAAGCTGCTGGTCGGCACGGTCGCCAAGACCTGGGTGCGCAACCTGGTGCCCGGCGAGCCGGTCACCGTGCGGGTGCGCGGCAAGCAGCGGCTGGCCGGCCAGCGGGTCTACCGGGACGAGCAGAACGTCGTCGCGCTCTACGACGTGATCGCCCGCGACAACCGCGCCAACGCGAAGTTCAACGGTATCGGCTTCGACCCGGACGGCTCGCCGAACCGCGCCGACCTGCACCAGGCCTGGCGCAACGGCGGCGCGGTCATCGAACTGACGCTGCGTTAGCAGTCTCGGGCGCTCGTGCCGCGTCCGAGTTTGCACCCGATCGAAGGCCGGATCCGCGGTTCGCATTCCCCTGTGAGCCGTGACGGCTACGGTGGCCTGTGTGGTACGAGTGCTCGATCTCGCGGAGGCGGTCCGCCGCGCGCTGCTGCGGCTCCCCAGGCTGAGCTACCTCTCAGCGGTCTGGTACATCACGCAGTCCATGCGCGACCTCTACGCGCCGGCCTTCGACGTGCAGACCACGGCCGCGGTCGACCGCGTGCTGGAACTGCTCGCGCAGTACACGACGCGGCTGCACGACCTCGACGCGCCCGCGCTGCCCGGCCTCGCGAGCGCGGCGACGGTGCAGCGGCTCGAGATCCAGCGCATCCTCGTCGACCTCGACCCGCCCGCCGGCCAGGCCAACGTGCTGATGGTCTCGCTCGGCATCCTCGCGGAGCTGGCCGAGCCCGGCTGGTCGAAGGGGTTCGCCGCGGAGCGGATCTTCCACCCCTTCATCCGGCACCCGGTCGACGGCGTCGACGGGATCACCCTGTCCGGGCCGCTGCGGCTCGCCGCGGTCGAGGTGAGCGAGGGCAGCGCGGTGGCCCGCAGGCTGAGGCACTTCGAGTCCGCGCTGCCGCTCATCGACCGGTTCGCCGGGCGGGCCGGGCCGTTCGAGCTCAGCGCCCTGTCGCAGTCGTTGGGGTAGTCCGGCGGGGTCCGCTGTTTCGTCAGTGCTCCGGTTTGCGCGCGGTGAACGTCACCACCTTGCCCGCCTTGACGTCGACGGCGGCGCAGCCGAGGCCTTCCAGCACCTCGCGCAGCCGGTCCGGGTCGACCGGGTTGTAGGTATCGCCCTCGTGGAACTCGCGCAGCCGGTCGCTGGCCAGGCTGTCCGACCCGACCAGCACGCCGCCGGGCCGCAGCACCCGCACCGCCTCGGCGAGCAGCTGATCCTGCTCGGCCACCGTGGGCACGTGGTGCAGCATGGTGAACGATCCGGCGGCGTCGAACGCGCCGTCCGGGAACTCCAGGGCGGTCGCGTCGCCGTGCAGGATCTCCACGTTCGTGCCGGCGAAGCGCTCCGCCAGCTTGGCCGCGGCCGCCTTGTCGGACTCGACGCCGACCAGCTGCCGCACCCGGTGGCGCAGCCAGTCGGTCGCCGCGCCGGGACCGGGCCCGACCTCCAGCATCCGCTCGCCGAGCCCGACGCCGGCGGTCAGCGGGGCGATGATCTCGTTCTGCAGATATTCCGCCCATTCGCGGCTGCTACAGGTGATTTCATGGTTCTTGTTCACGATCGTCACGCTAGGGAGTGCGCCGGGTGTCGTCTACCGCGTAGGCTGACACACCATGTCGAGTATCGGACAGCCGGCGCAGCTGTGGCCGGATCGCCTGGCCCCGGGCCTGAGCGCCGAGGCGTCCGTCGCCCTGGTCGCGACGCTCGATATGGGATCGCAGACCCGGTATGTCTGGCACACGCACGACAGGCACCAGCTGGCCTGGGCCCGCACCGGCGTGCTGACCGTCGCCGCCGAGGGCCGCACCTGGGTCCTGCCGCCGACCCGCGCCCTGTGGATCCCGCGCGGCTGCCCGCACGAGACCTCCGCCGCCGGCATCGCGACGGTCTCGCTCAGCACGTACATCGAGCCGGAATCGTGTCCGATCGACTGGCCCAGCCCCCGGCCCGTCGCCGTGCCGCCGCTGCTCGCCGGCCTCATCGGCCACCTCGCCGCGCCCGGCCTCGAGCCCGGCCGCCGGGCCCGCGCCGAGGCCGTGCTGTTCGACCTGGTCGAACCGGTCGAGGCGGCGACGATCGACGCGCCGGTGCCGGCCGATCCGCGCGCCGCCGAGGTGGCCCGGGCACTCATCGCCGAACCCTGCGACAGTCGCAGCCTGGAGCAGTGGGGCCACGCCGTCGGTGCGAGCGGGCGCACACTCGCCCGGGCCTTCGAGCACGACACCGGCCTCGGCTTCGCCCGCTGGCGCGCCCTCGCGCGGATCAGGGCGGCGCTCCCGCTGCTCGCGGCCGGCGAACCGGTCGCGAACGTCGCCCGGCGCGTCGGCTACGACACCTCCAGCGCGTTCGTCGCGGCGTTCCGGCGCGAGACCGGACTGACGCCGGGTGCTTATTTCCGGCACTGAGCCGGCACTGAGCCGACGCGGTGTCAGGCGCCCGGTCGGCGACCCGCTCACCCACACGCGATGGGGCTTCGGGCCGGTGGACATCAACCGGCCCGAAGCCCCATCGCGTGCAAGCCACCTGCATGTGTCACCGCATGGCTGCCCGGCCGCGGCCGGAGCCGCGTCCGGGGTGTGGGTTCACGAGCTGTTCGACGACGAATCCGTGCTCGAACCCGAACCCGCGGTGGCCGCGGGCTGCGGCGTCCGGCGCCGGGAGATCGACGCCCAGCTCGGCAGCCGGCTCTCGCCGGACGAGGTGCCCGAAGTGGGGTCGCCGTCGCCGGAGACGCCGCCGCCCGCCGAGGTCGCGCCCGCATCGGCCTTCGGCGCAGCGGCCTCCGGCACGTACACGGGGCGGACCGGTTCCGCCGGACGGGCGACCTCGGTGTCGGCGGCCGCCTTCTCGGCGTCGACGGCCCGGCGCCGCGACCGGGAGATCTCCCGGCGGGCGAACGCCAGCTCCCGGCGCAACCGCGCCGAGCGGTTGAGGCCGTCGATCACCATCGCCAGCCCCAGCAGCCCAACCGCGCCGAGGATGATCCCGGCGAGGAACACCTGGCCGACCGAGCCGTGAACCAGGTAGCCGAAGAAGTGAAAGCCGCCGGTCACCGTGTGCGCCGACCCGGTGTTGCCCGCAGCGGCGTCGGCACCCACGACCACCGCCGCGGCCAGGATGAGCAGTCCCAATATCAGCATGGTCCTATCCGTTCTTCAATCTGCGCGCCGCGTGCATCGCGCGTTGGGCAGACGGGTCGCGACCTGGTACCCGGGAAACCGCGGATCATGTGGCGGCGCCTGGCGATCGGCGCCGCCCACCCTTCGGACCCTCTAAGGTCCGGGGGCATGGACGAACTCGACTTCTACCGGCAGCACAGCCCGCTCACGCATCCGGGCCGTCACCGGGACCTGCTGCAGGGCCTGCCGGCGGACCCGGCCGAGCTGTCCGTGATCATCAACGGCTTCCTGGTCCACCGCGACGAGACGGTTTGGCGCCACGGCTTCGAGCTGCCCGAGACCCGGCGCGCCGAGGCGGACACGCGGTACGTCGAGGCGATCCTCGATCGCGTCGGCCCGCTCGTCGAGCGGCCGCCCGAGCAGCGCTACGCCGGGACCTGCCGGGATTTCACGGTGCTGCTCTGCGCGATGCTGCGCGAGGCCGGCATCCCGGCCCGGGCCCGCTGCGGCTTCGCCGGGTACTTCGCCGAGGGCTACTACGACGACCACTGGGTCGTCGAGCTCTGGCAGGACGGCCGCGGCTGGCGCCTGGTCGACGCGCAGGTCGCCGGTGCGCCTCAGGGCACGTACAAGGCCGCGATCGACCCGCTGGACGTGCCCCGCGACCGGTTCGTCGTGGCCGGGCAGGCCTGGCGGGACTGCCGGGCCGGGCGCCGCGACCCGGACCGCTTCGGCGTCAGCGTCGCGAACCTGGCCGGGATGTGGGAGATCCAGGGCAACGTGGTGCGCGACCTGGCGAACCTCAACCGGGTCGAGACGCTGCCGTGGGACAACTGGGAGCTGATCCCGGTCCACTACGACCGGCTCGGCGAGGCCGAGCGGGAGCTGCTCGACCGGGCGGCCCAGGTCGGCGCCGACGGCGGTCCGCTCGATCAGGCGATCGCGCTCTACGAAGGCGATCCGCGGCTCCGCGTGCCCGCACAGCTGTATCAGCGCACTGCGGACCAGGCGGCCGCGGAGGCCCCTCGCGGCGGTCAGGCGCCCACGTAGGCCGCGAGATGTTCGCCGGTGAGGGTCGAGCGGGCGGCGACGAGGTCGGCCGGCGTGCCCTCGAAGACGATCCGGCCGCCGTCGTGGCCCGCGCCGGGGCCCAGGTCGACGATCCAGTCCGCGTGCGCCATGACCGCCGGGTGGTGTTCGATCACGATGACCGACTTGCCCGCGTCGACGAGCCGGTCGAGCAGGCCGAGCAGCTGCTCGACGTCGGCGAGGTGCAGGCCGGTGGTCGGCTCGTCGAGCACGTAGACGCCGCCCTTCTCGGCCATGTGGGTGGCCAGCTTCAGCCGCTGCCGCTCGCCGCCGGACAGCGTGGTCAGCGGCTGGCCGAGGCTGAGGTAGCCGAGGCCGACGTCGGCGAGCCGGTCCAGCACGGCGTGCGCGGCCGGGGTGCGGGCCTCGCCGGCGGCGAAGAACTCCGCGGCCTCCTGCACCGACATCCCGAGCACCTCGCTGATGTCCCGGCCGCCGAGCTCGTATTCGAGCACCGCCGCCTGGTACCGCCTGCCCTCGCACTCCTCGCAGGTGGTGGCGACCCCGGCCATCATGGCCAGGTCGGTGTAGACGACGCCGGCGCCGTTGCAGCCGGGGCAGGCGCCCTCGGAGTTGGCGCTGAACAGCGCCGGCTTCACCCCGTTGGCCTTCGCGAACGCCGAGCGGACCGGGTCGAGCAGCCCGGTGTAGGTCGCCGGGTTGCTGCGCCGCGAGCCGCGGATCGTGCCCTGGTCGACCGACACCACGCCCTCGCGGCGCAGGATCGAGCCGCGCACGAGCGAGCTCTTGCCGGAGCCGGCGACGCCGGTGATGACGGCGAGCACGCCGAGCGGGATGTCGACGTCGACGTTCTGCAGGTTGTGCTCCGCCGCGCCGCGGATCTCCAGCGCGCCGGCCGGCTTGCGCACCGTCTGCTTGAGCGCGGCCCGGTCGTCGAGGTGGCGGCCGGTCACGGTGTCGCTGGCGCGCAGCCCCGCGACGGTCCCCTCGAAGCAGACCGTGCCGCCCGCCGTTCCGGCGCCGGGCCCGAGGTCGACGACGTGGTCGCCGATCGCGATCGTCTGCGGCTTGTGCTCCACGACGAGCACGGTGTTGCCCTTGTCCCGCAGCCGCAGCAGCAGCTCGTTCATCCGCTGGATGTCGTGCGGGTGCAGACCCGAGGTGGGCTCGTCGAAGACGTAGGTGATGTCGGTGAGCGAGGAGCCGAGCTGGCGGATCATCTTGACCCGCTGCGCCTCGCCGCCCGACAGCGTGCCCGACGCCCGGTCGAGCGAGAGGTAGCCGAGCCCGATCTCGGCGAACGACTCGAGGGACTGCTGCAGCGCGGCGAGCAGCGGCGCGACCGACGGCTCGTCCAGGCCGCGGATCCAGTCGGCCAGATCGCTGATCTGCATCGCGCAGGCGTCCGCGATGCCGACCCCGCCGATCTTCGAGGACCTCGCCTCCGCGGCGAGCCGGGTGCCGTCGCACTCCGGGCAGGTGGTGAAGGTCGCCACCCGGTCCACGAACGCCCGGATGTGCGGCTGCAGCGCGTCGCGGTCCTTGGAGAGCATCGACTTCTGCAGCTTCGGGATCAGCCCCTCGTAGGTGACGTTGACGCCCTGGACCTTCACCCTGCGCGGCTCGCCGTGCAGGAACTCGTCCATCTCCTTCTTGGTGAACTTCCGGATCGGCTTGTTCGGGTCGAGCACGCCGGAGTCGGAGTAGGACCGCGTGGTGAAGAAGCTGTCCGCCCCCCAGCCGGGGATCAGGAACGGGGCCTCGGCGAGCGTCTTGGAGTCGTCGTAGAGCTGGGTGAGGTCGAGGTCGGAGACCGAGCCGCGGCCCTCGCAGCGCGGGCACATGCCGCCGAGCCGGTTGAAGGTCGCCTTGACCGTCTTCCTCGCGCCGCGCTCGACCGTGATCGCGCCGCTGGCCTTCACCGACGGGACGTTGAACGAATACGCGTTGGGCGGCCCGATGTGCGGCTTCCCGAGCCGGCTGAACAAGATGCGCAGCATCGCGTTGGCATCGGTGGCGGTGCCGACCGTGGAGCGCGGGTCGGCGCCGATCCGCTGCTGGTCGACGAGGATCGCGGTCGTCAGCCCCTCGAGCACGTCGACCTCGGGCCGCGCCAGCGTCGGCATGAAGCCCTGCACGAAGGCGCTGTACGTCTCGTTGATCAGCCGCTGCGACTCCGCCGCGATCGTGTCGAACACCAGCGAGCTCTTGCCCGAGCCGGAGACGCCGGTGAACACCGTCAGCCGGCGCTTCGGGATCTCGACGCTGACGTCCTTGAGGTTGTTCACCCGCGCTCCGTGCACGCGGATCACGTCGCGGCTCCCGGCGGCGCGCGGCGCAGGCGATTGCGGGTCCGACTTCGTCGTCCTGCTCATCGTGACTCCAACTGTCGATACGGGCTGCCTGCGCGATCGCCGCGACGGTCGCTCTCACCTTCTACATGACCGGCGGCCTCCGCGCTCACCCGACAACGCTAGTTGGAGCAGGCGGGCCGCACTTCTCGATTCCTGATCGTTCTGGCGAGCGGCCAAGCTTCCTACCGGGTTAGCCGGCCGGAGGCGGCGGCGACAGATACGGGAAGCAGTCGAGGACCGGGCCCGGTTCGAGTCCTGAGGAGAAGTCCTGGTCCCTGGATCCGCGTCGTGTGCCCGCTCGAGCGGTTGCGGGGCCACCAGCAGCCCGGCGCCGGTCCGGACCTGGGACTTTGGGCCGACCATGATCACGTCCCAGGTCGGCGCGTGATCGATCTCGCCGCCCAGGGCGTTGGCGTTGCTGAGCACGTCGAGGATGGCCGCGAGCCCGGAGTCGAACATCCCGTCATAGACGACGAGCGCTACTCGCATGACGGCATCGCGCGGCCCGGGTCGTTGGGGTGCGCTTCCAGCGGGGTGACGTGCACCGCCATCCAAAGGCGCAGCGGCAGCGTACCCAAGACCTTCTCGTGCAGGTCCGCTTCGTCGTCGGCACACCACACGCCGATGCTGCGCAGCTCTCCGACAGGCCGCCACAGCCGGAACAGATGGCCGCTCTCCGCGAGCTCGGCGGCGCGGACGGCCTCGGCCGCACGGCACCGGTCGACCTCGGCCGGGTCCGTGCCCTCGGGGATGGTGGTGGTGATCTCGACCAGGTACTCCTTCATGCGCTCACCCTGCACCCGCTGCCGCAGCGCGCGCCACGAGATGCGCCCTCGCTGTGGGAGTTTCCGCCTCCTACCGCGGGCTGAGCTTGTGATGCGGGTCCGTACGGGGAAGCCACGTCCCCTCGGCGTCCAGGCCCAGCGTGCCGACCCCATCTGTCAGGGCTTTGATAACAGCGCGGACCGCCGGCCGGGTCTCGTGGCGGCGCGCGACGAGGGACCAGGTCCAGGACGGCGAGGGCTGGACGACCGGCCGGCGCACGAGGTCCGGCGGCAGGACGGCGTGCTGGCCCTTCGGCGAGTTGAGCACCGGCCGGCGCAGCGTGCGGACCTGCTCGAAGAACGCCGGGCCGGTGATGCCGCCGTCGTCGATGCGCACGACGCGGGCCCCGGTGTCCCGGGCGAACTGGCTCGCGTAGAGGTTCCACGAGGACCAGCTGTCGGTGTCGGCGTCGACGAGGACGGTGGTGTCTTGCGCGGCGACCGGCGAGGTCTGCACGCCGGTGCTCACCGCGTACAGCTGATCCGCTCCGATCAGATGGGCTTCGAGTTCGTATGCGGCCAGGTCGTCGGCCTGCAGCCAGCAGATGGCCAGGTCGATGCTGCGCTCGGCGACCCGCGCGGCCTGGGCGTGCGAGGGCAGGACCCAGGCGTCCACCCGCAGGTCCGCGATGCCGGCGACCCGTTCGGCCAGGTCCGAGGGCCGCCAGTTGACGTAGCCGAGCCGGACCGGCTCGCCGCCGGACAGGCCCGAAGCGTGCCGGCGCAGCCGGTCGGCCTGCTCCAGCACCGCCCGCGCATCCGCGACCAGGGCCTCTCCGTGTGCGGTGAGCGCCACCGAGCGGCGGTCGCGGTCGAACAGCCGCACTCCGAGATCCCGCTCGAGCGCCTTGATCTGCTGGGAGAGCGACGGGCCGGCGATGCGCGGCCGGTCGGCGGCGCGCCCGAAGTTCAGCTCCTCGGCGACCGCGACGAAGTAGCGCAGCTGACGCAGTTCCACCTGCCCATCCTAACGACGACCTGCGGTGGGAGCCGCCAGCTCACAGCGCAAGGCGGCAGGTCGTGGCGCCGTCGCCGGCTCCCGGCCGAGGATCGGACCGTGAGCGTCGCACGGTTCTTCCGGTCTCCCGGTCTGCCGTTTCTTCCGGCGCGACGCACGGCGAGACAGCAGCGCGGCCCCGGTGGCGGGCCGCCCCAGGCCAGATTCCCGGAAGTGAGCAGGCTCCATGGACAGCACGCAGAAGGTCGTCGTCATCACCGGCGCCTCGCAGGGCATCGGCGCGGCGCTCGTGCCCGCCTACCGCAGGCTCGGCTACGCGGTCGTCGCGAACTCCCGCTCCATCACGGCGTCGCAGGACCCCGCGGTGCTGGCCGTGCCCGGCGACGTCGCGGCGCCGGGCGTCGGCGCCGGGATCGTCGCGCAGGCGCTCGACCGCTTCGGGCGGATCGACTCTCTGGTCAACAACGCGGGCGTGTTCGTGGCCAAGCCGTTCACCGACTACACCGACGGCGACTACGACACCGTCACGGGCGTGAACCTGCGCGGCTTCTTCGAGGTGACCAGGGCCGCGGTCGCCGCGATGCTCGAACGCGGCGAGGGCGGACACCTGGTGAACGTCTCCACCAGCCTGGTCGACCATGCCCTTGCGCAGGTGCCCTCGGCGCTCGCGGCGCTGACCAAGGGCGGCCTGACCGCCGTCACCAGGTCCCTGGCGATCGAGTACGCCGATCGTGGAATCCGGGCCAACACCGTCGCGCTCGGCGTGATCCGCGCGCCGATGCACCCCGCGGAGACGCACGAGTTCCTCGCCGCGCTGCACCCGCTCGGGCGGATGGGCGAGATCGACGACGTCGTCGAGGCGGTGCTCTACCTGGAGACGGCGCGATTCGTGACGGGCGAGACCCTGCACGTCGACGGCGGCCAGAGCGCAGGCCACTGAGCAGATGAAATGAGCACATCGATCAGGAGCGTCGGCCCGGACCGCCGGAGGCTGCGCGAGTCGAACGACGGCATGCCCGCGGCTCGGCCGTGCCGAATCGTGGTGCAGGGCGCGTCCGCGATGGCGGCCGCGATGGGCGTCGGCCGCTTCGCCTACACCCCGATCCTGCCGCTCATGCACGCCCAGGCCGGGCTCTCCCCGCAACTCGGCTCGGCGCTGGCCACCGCGAACTACGCCGGCTACCTCGCCGGAGCACTCGCCGGCATCGCAGTACCCGCACTGACCCGGTCGAAGATCATTCTGCGCGTATCACTCGTCCTCGTCACCGTCACCCTGGCCCTGATGCCGGCCACTCACGCCGGGCCGGCGTGGGTCACGCTGCGCTTGGTGGCCGGGGCGGCGAGTGCTCTCGTGTTCGTCATCGCGGCCGGCACGCTGATCAGCACGCTGCGCCAGCACGCGGATCACCTCACCGGCTGGGGCTTCGGCGGCGTCGGCGCAGGCATCGCGCTGTCCGGCCTGCTCGTGCTCGCGCTGCCCGGGACCGGCACCTGGCGGCAGGCCTGGTGGCTCGTCGCCGCACTCAGCCTCGCGCTGACGATCCCGGCCTGGCACCTGCCGACCGACACCGCGGAGCGCGCGGCACGACCGGCACGACCGGTGCCCTCAGCGTCGCCCGGAGCGACGCACGGCACGGCCGCCCGGCGCGCCCGCCGGTGGCCGCCCGGCTTCGCCGCCCTGCTGACCTCGTACGGCCTGGAGGGCGTGGGCTACATCATCGCCGGGACGTTCCTCGTGGTGGCGATCGACCAGAGCGCCGCGCGCTGGGTCGGCACCAGCGCCTGGGTCCTGGCCGGGCTGGCCGCGCTGCCCTCAGCGGCGCTGTGGTCCGGGCTCGCCCGCCGATGGTCCCGGCCCACGCTGCTCACCGCCGCTCTGGCGCTGCAGGCCGTCGGCATCGCCCTGCCGGCGCTGGTCGGCGGCGTCGGACCGGCGCTGCTGTCAGCAGTGCTCTTCGGCGCGACCTTCCTCGGCATCGCCACCCTCGCGCTGGCGATCGGCGCACAGACCGGAACACCGCGCGCGGTCGCGATCCTCACCGCGGCGTACAGCGCCGGACAGATCGCCGGACCGATCCTCGTCACGCCCCTGCTGCACACTGGATATCACCAGGCGCTGCTCGCCGGCGCCGTTATCGTCGTGCTGGCGGCCGTGGCCGCCGGCCTGCTGCGCGCCCGTGCCGCGCAGCGCCTCACCTTCCCCGAACCCGCCCCTGCCACCGAGCAGCGGCGCCCGGCCCTGCCGGCCGAGCCCGATCAAGAAGGCGAATGAGCATGAACACGACAAGCACGAGTACGAACACCACCACCGCCGCGGACGAGGCGGCCCTGCGCGACGTTCTCGACCGCTGGAAGACCGGCGTGGACGCGCACGAACCCGAGCGCGTCGCCACCGTCTTCACGGACGAGGCGCTGTTCCAGGGCTTGCACCCGTACAGCATCGGGCGGCCCGGCGTCGCCGAGTACTACGCGTCCCAGCCGCTCGGCATGACGGCCGATTACGAGATCCTGGAGAGCCGGCGGCTCGCCGACGGCCTGGTCTTCGGCTACCTGCGCGTGCTGTTCGCGTTCGCCGACCGCCCGACGCTCGCCGTTTATCTCAGCGTCCTGGCGAAGTGGGAGCCGGCCGGCTGGTTCCTCGACCACTACCAGGTCTCCAAGCTCGACTGACACTCTTCAAGAGCTGCGAGAAGCGGCAACGCAGACTGGGCCTGCCGTGCAGCCAGCCCATCTCGGCCGCCCGCGTCTGGCGGGATCGATCCCAAAGGTGTCGTTTCTGCAGCTGACGCGGCAGCAGGTGATCACCGTAGGTTCGTGGTGCGCCGGGTGGCCGGTGCTTCCGAACAGGGAGTGATCACATGAAGGTCGGTCTGCTGGTCCGGATCGAGGCCAAGCCCGAGTACGCGGACGAGGTGGAGGCGATGCTGCGCAGTGCGCAGGAACTGGCCGAGCAGGAGCGGGGCACAGTGGTGTGGTTCGCGTTCCGGGAGAACGCCACCACGTTCGGGGTGTTCGACGCGTTCGCAGACGAGTCGGGTCGTCAGGCGCACCTGAGCGGCCGGATCGCTGCGGCGCTGGGGGAGGCGGCGGCGACGAAGCTCACTGCCGCGCCGGTGATCGCATCGGTCGACGTGCTGGGCAGCAAGGTCTCCTGACCCGCACCGAACCGCGGCGCAAACGAAGTAGCAGCTCAGACCCGCTTCTCTAGCACTCGATGACGTTGACCGCGAGGCCGCCGCGGGCCGTCTCCTTGTACTTGACCTGCAAGGGGGCCGCGCGGGTGCTTGCTCGCGCGAGCCTCTGACCTGCGAGAATGCTCAATCTGATGGATACTCACGCGCTCCTGGGACTTCTCTGGGACATTTTGCCGCAAGCGTGCGCAACGCTCATTTTGAACTACACAGCCGCAGGTCGCTGCCGCAGCGGACCCTCTTGGCCTGCAAGTTTATGGCGACCGGGCACCGGTCAGAGGTGCGCCGCCCCTTTTGCCAAGTTCTGCATGTCAGCGCACCGGATCGTCGAGCACTGCGGCGGCTGCGTTAGTTGACCAGGTGCTCGGGCGGCGACCTGGGCGCGGTTTGCTCCTTGGCGGCGGCCCTGGTGCGGTGGGTTCGCGGCAAGGAGCAGACTGCCTGTCAATGGCCACGAGGTTCTGGCTCTGGCTGCCGACACTCCCTGCCGCGAACTCACCGCAGGGCACTGTCCGAGGGGTAATGGGCCGACCCGGTGCGCACCGCGTTGGTGCCGCGTGCCAGGAACCAGACGCCCTCGAAGACGAGTCCGGCGACGAGCACCGCGAGGAACAGCAGTCCCTCGTCGCCGTGGATCAGGCTGCTTCCCCGCACCGCTTCGCCTAGGGACAGCAAGGCCAGCGCCGACCAGCCGGCACCGGTGACCAGGCAGTGCGCGTGCCGGCAGCGCCAGAAGTTGAGCGCGCACCATCCGCCGGCGGCCAGCGCCGCCGCGCCGTTGACCAGCAGTCCGGCCCGGGTGGACAGCGACGGCGCGAGGCCGACCAGCACCGCTACCACCACGAAGAAGGCCACCATCGGCAGCCCCGTGCGGGGCAGCGAGCGGTCCAGTCGGCGCTTGAGTGGGGTGTCGGCCGATAGCGGGGGCGGTGACCAGCCCCAGAGCGATGCGGGGGTGCAGCAGCCGGAGCTCTGCGCGCCGCGTCCGTCCGTCCCGATGGTGATTCGCTTCGCCATGATCGGGCACCTCCTACTCTCCACCGCAGGATGTGCCCTCCCACCGGGGGGAGAGTCAAGCCCCAGCCCCATCGCCCGTTCCGGTCCCGTCCCGGGTGCGACCCAGCCGGGGATCGCGGTCATGGAAGTTCGGTGATCTCCGCGAGCGTGAGACCCAGCGAGCGGAGCGCACCGACCACCTCGACGCACCACAGCGCCTCGGAGTCGAACAACCGGTAGTTCCCCGCGCTGCGCCCGACCGTGTAGATCAGCCCGAGATCCTCGTACTCGCGCAGCGTCTTCACGGGCACGCCTGAACGCCTGGACAGATCCCGATCGTCATCACCGCCGCGCTGCTCACCGTGCTTCAATCCTCCTCCTGGCAATGAACCGCCATGCCCCATCCCGTGATCATCACGACTACCGCTCTGGCCGCGGCCGAAACCACAGTCCTTGGGCCAGCCGCCCTCTGCTTCGACGAGCATCCGGCGCAGAGCTCGCTAATGCGACCTATCATGCCTGGTCAACGCCGTGCTAGCATCTCCATTGGATACCATCGCCACCGAAGCAGCGATTTCATGACTGGGCGTCAGATCGCTTGCCTGGCACGGGTATTACGTCGAAACAGCCGGCGGCGGGCAACCCGATCCAAGAGCCACCACAACCGCCTTCAGGCAGCATGGCCGCATCCGAACCGCACATCGGCACCCAGGCCGCTCGCAGTGTTGTCCGCACGGCCGCCGTCCTTGGTCGGCGCTGCCGTGATACCGCAGGACCGCATGTTCTGGTCATCAAGTCGGCTGGTCTCCTGAGGCGAGGTGGCGTTCGGCGTCGAGGGCTGCGGCGGCGGCGGTGATGGCTCGGCGGTAGGTGTGGTCGACGAGGTCGCCGCAGGCGAAGACGCCGGTCAGGTCCATGGTGATGATGTCGTCGGTGATGTAGGTGGCGCCGAAGCGTTCGGCCTGCTTGCGCATGGCGTCGATGAGCTCCGGGCCTTGGGGGAAGCCGGGGAAGTTCTCGACGTCGGTGGTGGTGTAGAGGGCGCCTCCTGCGGTGACGGAGCCTTCGAAGACGATGGCGGCGAGGCCTGCGCGTGCAGTGTAGATCGCGGCGGTGTGTCCGGCGGTGCCGCCGCCGACGATGACGACCTGGTGGATCGGGGTGTCGGTCACGGCTCTAGGCCTCGGCGCCGGCGCCGGTGGCGGGTAGCAGTTCGGCGATCAGGGCCTTGATGCGGCGCTCGACATCATCGCGGATGGGGCGCACGGCCTCGATGCCTTGGCCTGCGGGGTCGTCGAGGGTCCAGTCGAGGTAGCGCTTGCCGGGGTGGATCGGGCAGGCGTCTCCGCAGCCCATGGTCACCACCGCGTCGGCTGCGCGGACGACCTCGTCGGTGAGCGGTTTGGGGTAGGTGTCGGAAAGGTCGATGCCGAGTTCCCGCAGGGCCGCGATGACGGTGGGGTCGAGCACGCCTGTGGGGGCGGAGCCCGCGGATCGGGTGACCACGGCGCCGCCGGGTCGGTGGGTCAGGAGGGCGGCGGCCATCTGGGAGCGTCCGGCGTTGTGCACGCATACGAACAACATTGCGGGGTTGGGATTCTGGGCCCGGGCCCTTGGCTTTGGCGGCTGCGGCGAGGCGGTCGGTGGCGAAGCGCACGGCCAGGACGGGCAGGTACCGGTGGATGCGCGCGTTCTAGGCCAGCAGTTGGTAGGACTCGTCGACCAGGGCGTGGACGGACTCGGTGGCGAAGATCCCGT
>DASYAE010000105.1:0-2435 GCA_036501535.1 Actinocrinis sp.
GTCGGCGGCGCGTTCGAGGTCGTCATCGGGGATGATCGCGAGCGGGCCGCCGACGACGTCGAAGGTCCCGGCCGAGCGGCGCGCGCGCGGGCGGGCGAAGCCCTCGGCGAGCGCCGTGGCGTAGAAGTCGTTCATCGCGGGGGAAAAGAACATGGGGAGCCAGCCGTCGGCGATCTCGGCGGCCAGGGCCACGTTCTTCGGCCCTTCGGCGCCGAGGTAGACGGGGATCTCGGTGCGGTACGGGTGCAGGATCGAGCGCAGCGGCTTGCCCAGGCCCGTTCCCGCTGCCAGCGGAAGCTGATAGTGCTTGCCGTCGAAGCTGACCGGCTCCTCGCGCGCGATGACCTTGCGCAGGATGTCCACGTACTCCCTGGTGCGCTCAAGCGGGCGCGGGTACGGCTGGCCGTACCACCCCTCCACCACCTGCGGGTTGCTGCCGCCGATGCCGAGCAGGACGCGGCCCTGGGTGAGGTGGTCCATTGTCATCGCCGTCATCGCCAGGGTGGCCGGCGGACGCGCCGACAGCTGCGAGACCGCCGTGCCAAGCCGGACGCGCGAGGTCCGTGAGCCGTACCAGGCCAGCGGCGTCCACGCGTCGCTGCCGTAGGCTTCCGCCGTCCAGACCTGGTCGATGCCGAGGCGCTCGGCGGCGTCGAACTGCTCGGCCGCGCCCGGCGGCGGCCCCGCGCCCCAGTAGCCGGCCGTTACCGCAATCCTCACCGCAGTTCGCCCAGCCGCCGCAGCGCCTCGTCCGTCTCGGCGACGAGCGACTCGATCACCTCCGCGACCGGGCGGACCTCGCTGATCCGGCCCACGATCTGCCCGGCGGGCATGGGCACCACGTCCGGCTGCCCCGAGTGCATGAGCCGCTGGTGCGCGCGGGCGACCAGCAGGTTCTGCAGCGGCATCCGCAGCGGCTCCGGGGCACCCGGCTGCTCCCACGCGGCCGTCCACCGGTTCTTCAGCAGCCGGGCGGGCTTGCCGCTGTAGATGCGCGACCGCACAGTGTCCGACGACGTGGCCGCCAGCAGCGCCTGCTGCACCGCGGGGGCGGCCGTCATCTGCGCGTACTCCCTGGTGAGCAGCCACGCCGAGCCCATCCAGGCCCCGGCGGCACCGAGCGCGAGCGCGGCGGCGACCTGCCGGCCGCAGCCGATCCCGCCCGCGGCAAGCACCGGCACCCGGTCGCCGACCGTGTCGACGATCTCCGGGATGAGCACCATGCTGCCGATCTCGCCGGTATGCCCGCCGGCCTCGTAACCCTGCGCGACCACGATGTCCACACCGCTTGCGACCTGCGCTTGCGCGTGCTTTGCGTGCCCGGCGAGCGCCGCGACGAGCATGCCGCGCGCGTGCGCGGCAGCGATGATGTCCGGCGGCGGCGAGCCGAGCGCGTTCGCGACCAGCCGTGCGGGATGGGCAAGCGCCACCTCGACGTGCTTGCGCGCGACCGAGTGCAGCCAGCCGAGCACGCCGTCCGCGTCCGGCGACCCGTCGGGCAGCGGCGGCACGCCGAGAGCAAGCAGCGTCCGCTCGACGAAGTCCCGGTTTGCCTGCGGGATCATCTCGGCCAGGTCCCTGACCGCCCCTTCCGCGGGCACCCGGGCAGGCATGACCACGTCCACGCCGTACGGCCGCCCGTCAGTGTTCGCGTCCATCCAGTCCAGGGCCGCGTCCAGCTCGGCCGGGTCGTTGAACCGCACGCAGCCGAGCACGCCAAGGCCGCCGGCCCGGCTGACCGCGGCGGCGACCTGCTCGGACGGGCTGAACCCGATGATCGGGTGCTCGATGCCGAGCAGGTCGCAAACAGGCGTCCGCACGGTCACGCCCTCTCTGGTTGCGCTGGGGTGGCCGGGGGATGTTCCGCTACGTGGCGGCGTGCCCAGCGGTAGTCGGCCTTGCCTGACACGGTGCGGCCGATCGAGTCAACGAACCAGACGGTGCGCGGCACCTTGTAGCCGGCGAGCTGGCCGTGCACGTGCGCCTGGAGCGCGGCGGGGTCTGCGGCGGCGCCGGGACGGAGCTGGACCAGCGCGGCCACCCGCTGGCCGAGCCGGTCGTCAGGCACGCCGATGACCAGCGAGTCGAAGACATCGGGATAGGACTTCAGCGCGCCCTCGACCTCTTCCGGGTAGACCTTCTCTCCGCCGGTGTTCACGCAGGTGTTGCCGCGGCCGAGCAGGGTGATCGAGCCGTCTTCCTCGACCCGGGCCCAGTCGCCTGGCACCGCGTAGCGCTTGCCGTTCACCTCGGCGAACATCTCCGCGGTCTTAACCGGGTCGTTGTAGTAGCCGAGCGGGACGTGCCCGCCGCGGGCGAGCTTGCCGGTCTGCCCGGGGCCGCACACGCCGCCCGCCTCGTCGATCACGATGACATCCGGGCCCGCCGTGACCGTGGGACCGCCGCGCTGCTCGTCGTCCGCGCTGACGAACGCG
>DASYAE010000106.1:0-32398 GCA_036501535.1 Actinocrinis sp.
ACCCGGTACGGGCGCCCGCTCGGCGTCGACCCGGCGGTCCTGGCCCTGCTTCGGGAACGGCTCGCGGCGAGTGAGGGCCCTGAGCCGGAGGCGGTCCTGCTGGTCGGGCGCGGCACCACCGACCCCGACGCGAACGCGGACCTGCACCGCGCGGCCCGGCTGCTCTGGGAGACCACGCGGCAGGTCGGCGGCGGCGTGATCGAGTACGTCGAACCCGCCTTCGTCTCGCTGGCCCGGCCGTCCGTCGCGCAGGGGCTCGGCCGTCTCGCCCGGCTCGGCGCCCGGCGGATCACGGTCCTGCCGTTCTTCCTCTTCCCGGGCGTGCTGCCGGACCGGATCGTGGCGCAGGCCCTGGAGACCGCGCGGGCGGCGGACCTCGAGGTGCGCTGCGCCCCGGTCATCGGGGACTGCGACGGCCTGGCCGACCTGGTGCTCGAGCGCTTCGCGGAGGCGGCGCGCGGCCCGGTCTCCGTGAACTGCGACGCCTGTATATATCGGGTCGCCCTACCCGGCTTCGAGCATCGCGTCGGCGCAGCGCAGCATCCGCACGATCATCCGGACGATCCGGCGCATGATCACGCCCGCTCGCATAGCCACAGCCGTCAAAACACGCACCATCAGAGTGAGGGTCACCCGCCCGCCGGCGAGGCCGAGCATGATCGCGGCTCCGGCGTCAACCAAGTTCTCGATCAGAATCTGGATCGATCGGCGCACGCCGCGGAACATGCTCCCGGCGGTCCTGTGCGCAGCGCGGCAATCGGGCACGCTGAGTGTTGACTCGTGCGATGATCGGATCGCCATGGAATGGACACAATCGGGCGGGCGCGCTCCACGGGTGACCGTAGTCGGCTTCGACGGCCTGCCTCCGTCGCCGCAGGCGTGCCAGGCGCTGGCCGAGGCCACGCTGGTGATCGGGAACATCCGGCATCTCGACGCGCTGCCGGTGCCTGAGACGGCGCGCCGCATATACATGGGCGGCTTCGGATCGGCGCTGACCCACCTCGCGCTCAACGACGGACCGGCGATCGTGGTGGCCTCCGGCGACCCGGGGTTCTTCGGCGTCGTGCGGGCGTTGCGGGACCAGGGCATCCGGGTGCGTACCCTGCCGGCGGTCTCCTCGGTCGCGGCGGCCTTCGGACGGGTCGGCATGGCATGGGAGGACGCCATCGTGGTCGCGCTCGACCCGGCGCCGGACGGCGCGGACCGGTCCGACGCCCGCGGCGGGGTGCGGGCGGTGCCGGACCCGGCCACCGGCCGGCCGGTCTCGACCCTGCGCGCGGCCGCCAACCTGTGCCGTGCGCACCCGAAGGTGGCGGTGCTGACCGCGCCGACGATGGGCCCGCGGGAGCTGGCGGCCGAGCTGCTCGGCGAGGCGAAGTCGGGGCCGGAGCGGACGCTGATCGTGGCGCAGCGGCTCGGCGAGCCCGAGGAGTCGGTGGAGTGGCTGAGCCTGCAGCAGGCCGCCGAGCGGCACATCTGGGGCGATCCGAACGTGGTGCTGTGCATCGACGAGGACCGGCCGGCGCCGCTGCGCTCCTCGCTGATGGGCGGCTGGTCCGGTCCGCCGAGCGGGTGGGCGCTGCCGGAGAACGCGTTCGTGCACCGCGGGACGCAGGTCGTCGGGGCGGAGGCGCGGGCGCTGGTGCTGGCCCGGCTGGCGCCGCGGCCGGGGATGATGGTGTGGGACGTGGGCGCCGGCTCGGGCTCGGTCGGGATCGAGTGCGCGCGCATGGGCGCCGCGGTGGTCGCGGTGGAGCGGGACCCTGATTCGTGCGAGCGGATCAGCCTGAACGCGGCGATGCACGGCGTGGATGTCCAGGTGGTGCGCGGTCAGGCGCCTGAGGCGCTGTTGGATCTTCCGCTGCCGGACGCGGTGATGGTGGGCGGCGGCGGGGCCGAGGTGATCCGCGCGGCGGTGAACTACGATCCGCGGATCGTCGTGGTGACGGTTTCCGCGGTTGATCTTCTGCCGGCCGCGAAGGGCGCGCTCAAGGCGTCCGGGCGCAAGGTGGACGGGGCGCTGCTGCAGACGTCGCGGCTGGCGGCGCTGCCGGGCGACCAGCACCGGTTCGCCGCGGTGAACCCGGTTTTCGTGCTCTGGGGCGAGCGGCAGTAAACACGGGTTGACAGCTGCCGGCGGCCTTGGGCAAGGTCGCCGGAAAGGCAGTGGCGCCGCGTCAAGCTTTCGAGTGGTCGGCGTCACTCGCACGGCCCGTACGGCGGTTCCGCAGGCGCCCTGCCTTGGCCAATACTGGTTCGGTGCCGGTCACCGAGGGCTGTCCGGAACCGGGTCTCTCGGCCCGGCGGGCCCCGAATCCGGGTAAGGTACGTGATCGCCTCGGGAGAGGTGGACGCGGGACGCTTTTTCCGGCGTCGGGCCGTGACTCGGCAGCGGGGGCGGCGCAGCTGTGAGCGAACCAGGAGGCACGATGAGCGGCACCGACGAGTTGGGTCCGGGCGAGTTCGGCGAGGGCTCCGCCGCGTTCCCGCGCGGTGCCCACGACGGCGCCGGGTTCGGCGGCCACGCGTTCGCCGACGAACCGTCGGGCCGTTCCGCAGCGCCCGCGCAGGGCCCCGGCGGGGGCGCGCGAGGGCAGCACGACGCCGCAGCGGCCAACGGTGCGCCCTGGCTTTCCGGCGGTGCGGTCCCGTATGCGGAGGCTGTGTTCGGCGGGAACGGCGGGCGCCCGGGCGGTCAGGGCGGCGGGTTCGCCGGCGGGCCGCAGCAATACGCGCCTGGCCAGCAGGCCGCTCCGGGGCAGCGCGGCCCGGGCCAGGACGCAGGGCAGGTACATCAGGTACCGCAGCAAGCACAGATGCCACAACAAGCACAGGTACAGCAACAGGCTCAAGCGCGCCCCGCGATGCCAGGACAGCAATACGCACAGCAGCCGCCCCAGGCGCAGCAGTACGGTGCCCCGCCGGCCAATCCGCCCTTCGACGGGCGCCGCGCCCAGCCCGCCTCGCCGCCTCAGGTCGTCGACGGGCGCTTCGAGGCGCCGACCGCGGAGTTCTCGTTCGGCCCGGTGTTCGGGCAGACCGGACCCCCGAGCGGGAACGGCACGCCGGCGCACGGCGTGCCCGCAGCGAACGGGCCGGCCGCACCGCAGAACATCCGGCCGCTTCCGCAGCAGGCCGTGCCGCACGGCCTGCCTGGCCAGGCGAACGGTCAGGTGCCGGGCCAAGCGCGCCCTGCCGCCGCGCAGGCCTCAGGCGTCTGGACGGCTGTGCCGTCGATGGAGCACCCGTCGGCCGACCCCCAGCAGGGCTTGAACGGACCGGCCGCGCCCGGAGGCATGCCGCGGCCCCAGGACTCCGCCGGGGGCATCCAGCATTCCGCCGGCGGCATGCAGCCGCCCCAGGGCGTTGCCCGGGCGGCCGCACACGCGCCTGTCGCCGAGCCGGCGGTGTCGCAGGGCTCGGCGGCTCAGGTCGCTTTCGCTCAGGCCTCTGCGGTACGTACGACGGCGCCGCGGCCGGCCGTGCCGGACGAGCCGATGCCCGGCCCTCAGCCGCTGCCGTCGCGCGCGGCGCGGCCCGAGCGCCCTGCCGCCATCCATCAGGCCCACCAGGCGGCGCAGGTCCCGGCCGCGCACCTCGGCGTCGGGCAGCAGAGCGCTCAGGCGGACCCGCAGGGCCTAGCGGACGATGCGGCCGACCCGTCGCGCGAATCGCTCGCCCCGCCGCGCCGATCCGCGGCCAGCGCCCAGGCCGCCGCGCTCCATGCGGCCGAGGTCGCCGCCGCATCCCAGCAAGCTTCCGCCGCCCCACAGGTCTCCGCGCCGCAACAGGCGCAGCCCCAACAGGCACAGTCCCAACAGGCACCGCTGCAACAGGCGCCTGCGCCGCACCAGGCACCGGTTCAGCCGGTTCAGCCTCAGCAGGCGCCCGCGCCCCAGCAGGCCCCGATGCAACAGCAGGCCCCGGTGCAGCAACAGGCTCCCGCGGCGCATCAGCAGTCTGCCGCCATACAGCAAGCGCCTGAGACCGGCCAGGCTCCCGTCGCGGAGCGCCCGCGCCCGGCCGTGCCGCTGCCGGGCCAGCGGGCCGCGTCGGAAGCGCCCCCGCTCGCGCGCTCCGGCGGGTTCACCGCGCTGGCGGGCTCGCCCGACTCCGATTCGGGTGCGGACGAGGCGGACGAGCTGATCGTGCCGTGGCATGCCGCCTCCACGCCCGCAGCTCCGCCCCAGGCGCCCGCGCAGCAACAGGCCCCTGAGGAGCGGCCGAGTCCGGACCCGGTGGCCGCGCCCGAGAAGCGTTCCGCCGCCCCGGCCGCCGCCGAGGCCGCCCCGGTCAACGCACCTCAAGAGGCTGTCGCCGGTCCTGTGGAGTTCGCGCAGAACCAGCAGGCCGCGCAGCCGGCCCCGGCCCCCGCCGCGCCGGTCGCCGAAGCCGCGCCACAGCCGGCCCCCGCCCCGAAGCCCTCCGTATTCGCCCGCGCCCAGCCTGCTGCGGCGCAGGGCGAGCCGGTCGGCAAGGGCAACGGCAGCGACAATGCCGGTGTCGGCCCCGGCGCAACTGCCAACGGCGTCGCCACCGCCGGAGCCAACGGCAGCGCCGGCCCCGGCCGCCGCGCCGCGGCCGCGTCGAAGGCCGCCGAGCCCACTGTGGCCGAACCACCGGCCCCCGCCGAGCAGCCGGCCCAGAGCCAGCCGGCCCAGAACCAGCCAGCGCAGAGCCAGTCCGCCCAAAGCCAATCCACGCAGAGCCAGTCCGCACAAGCGGCCGGCTCACCCCGCCCCGGCGGCCGCCGCCGGGCCGCCGAGCCCGCTGCGCCGCAGCCGCAGCGC
Organism: Actinocrinis sp.; assembly: GCA_036501535.1. Lineage (GTDB taxonomy): Bacteria > Actinomycetota > Actinomycetes > Streptomycetales > Catenulisporaceae > DASYAE01. The sequence continues at coordinate 4,791 of DASYAE010000106.1, forward strand.
CGCCCCGACGGCCGCGCCCCCGGCTACGAGGACGACGCGCTCTCCGCCGTCTACCGCGTCATCCACGACCGGCGCGATGTGCGCAACGACTTCCTGGCCGACGACGTCCCGGTCGAAGTGCTCACCCGCATCCTCGAGGCCGCGCACACGGCCCCGTCGGTCGGCTTCTCGCAGCCGTGGGACTTCCTCGTGCTGCGCGACAAGGGCGTGCGCCAGGCGGTGCACGATCTGGCGATGCGTCAGCGGCAGGCCTATTCCGAGTCGCTGCCCAAGGCGCGGGCCCAGGCCTTCACCGCGCTGAAGGTCGAGGCGATCCTGGAGACTCCGCTCAACATTGTCGTGACCTGCGACCCGACCCGCGGCGGCCGGCACACCCTCGGCCGGTACACGCAGCCGTCGATGGCGCCGTTCTCCTCCGTGCTCGCGGTCGAGAACCTGTGGCTGGCGGCCCGCGCCGAAGGGCTCGGCGTCGGCTGGGTGTCCTTCTTCGACGAGCGCGAGCTGTCCGCGGTGCTCGGCCTGCCGCCGCACCTGCAGATCGTCGCCTACCTGTGCATCGGCTACGTGCGCCAGTTCCCGATGGAGCCCGAACTGTCCGGCGCGGGCTGGGCCAAGCGCCGCCCGCTGGCCTGGGCCGTGCACGAGGAGCGGTTCGGGTACCGCGCGCTGCCGGGCGCCGAGCCGGTCTCGCTGCTCGGCGAGACGATCGCGGCGATCCGCGGCCTCGACCCGGACGCGGTGCTCGCCGCGCGCGAGCGGCAGGCCCGGATGACCAAGCCGCCCGGCTCCCTCGGCACCCTCGAGGCGGTCGCCGAGCAGCTGGCCGGCCTGGCCGGAGTGTGCCCGCCGCCGATGCCCGAGCCGGCCGCGCTGGCCGTGTTCGCCGGCGACCACGGCGTCCACGCGCAGGGCGTCACGCCGTGGCCGCAGGAGGTCACCGCGCAGATGGTGGCGAACTTCCTGAACGGCGGCGCGGTGGTCAACGCGTTCGCCAAACAGGTGGGCGCCGAGGTGTGCGTGGTCGACGTCGGCGTCAACGCGCAGCTCGAGCCGCGGCCCGGCATGGTGCCGCGCAAGATCCGGTTCGGCACCGCCGATATGACACAGGGCCCTGCGATGTCTCGGGCCGAGGCGGTCGCCGCGCTGGAGGCCGGCATCGAGACCGCGCGCGACCTGGTGACCGCCGGGAACAAGTGCGTGCTGACCGGCGACATGGGCATCACGAACACCACCGCGTCCGCGGCGCTGATCGCGGCGTTCACCGGCGCGTCCCCGGCCCAGGTGACCGGCTACGGCACCGGGATCGACGAGCAGACCTACGCGCACAAGGTCGAGGTGGTGCGCACGGCGCTCCAGCTGCATCAGCCCGACCCGCAGGACCCGGTCGGCGTCCTGGCGGCGTTCGGCGGCCTGGAGCACGCGGCGCTGGCCGGCTTCATCCTCGCCGCCGCGGCGCTGCGGGTGCCGGTCATCCTCGACGGGGTGATCGCGGGCGCGGCCGCGCTGGTGGCGCAGGCGTTCTGCCCGGAGGTCACCGCGGCGTGCGTGGCCGGGCACCGGTCGGCCGAGCCGGGCCACGGCCTGGCCTTGGACGCGCTCGGCGTCACGCCGCTGATCGACCTGGAACTGCGGCTCGGCGAGGGATCCGGGGCGGCGCTGGCGCTGCCGCTGGTGGCCTCGGCGGTGCGCGCGCTGCGGGAGGTCGCAACGTTCGACGACGCCGGGGTGGCCGACGCCTCCGACGCCGCGGTCGCCCGCCCGATCGAGCGGGAGCGCGCTTGACCGGCCGCACCGGGGACGGCGCCGGGGAGGAGCGCAGCGCGTTCGGCCCGGAAGCTGAAGGCGTCGGTTCGCACGCCGACAGCGCGCCGCCCTACCTGGCCGGGCTGCGTCTAGCCGGCCGCCGCGTCGTCGTGGTCGGCGGCGGCCCTGTGGCCGCGCGTCGCGTCGCAGGCCTGCTTGACGCACGCGCGCTCGTCCATGTCGTCGCGGCGCACCTGACGCCGGCGCTGGAAGGCCTTGTGACCGCAGGCCGCATCACGTGGGCGGCGCGTGCGTATCAGACCGGCGACCTCGCCGATGCGTGGTATGTCGTCGCGGCGACCAACGACCCGTCAGCCAATGCGGCTGTCGCGGACGAGGCAGAGCAGGCGCGCGTCTTCTGCTCCCGCGCCGACGACGCGGCCTCCTCGACCGCCTGGACGCCCGCGGTCGGCCGGTACGGTGGCGTGCAGGTCGGCGTTCTGAGCCCGGGTCAGGCTCAGGCGGTCGGCGGCGACCCGCGCCGCTCGGCCGCCGTGCGCGACGCGGTCGTCGAAGGTCTGCGCTCGGGAACGCTGAGCGCGCCCCGGTTCCGCGACCGTCCGGCCGGCGTCGCGCTGGTCGGCGGCGGCCCCGGCGACCCGGACCTGATCACGGTGCGCGGCCGGCGGCTGCTGGCCGAGGCCGACGTGGTGGTCGCGGACCACCTCGCACCGCAGGGCCTGCTCGACGAACTGGCCCCGGACGTCGAGCTCGTCGACGCCTCGAAGATCCCCTACGGCCGGGCGATGGCGCAGGACGAGATCAACCGGGTGCTGATCGAGCGGGCCAAGGCGGGCCGGTTCGTGGTCCGGCTCAAGGGCGGCGACCCGTTCGTGTTCGGCCGCGGCTTCGAGGAGTGGGAGGCCTGCGCCGAGGCCGGTGTGCCGGTTTTGGTCGTGCCCGGCGTGACCAGCGCGGTGGGCGTGCCGGGGCTGGCCGGCGTGCCGGTCACGCACCGTGGCGTCGCGCACGAGTTCACCGTCGTCTCCGGCCACATCGCACCGGACCACCCGGACAGCCTGGTCGACTGGGCCGCGCTCGCCCGGCTGCGCGGCACGCTCGTCGTGCTGATGGCGGTCCCGCGGCTCGGCCCGATCGCCGCGACGCTGATCCGCCACGGCCGCGCCGCCGACACGCCGGCCGCGGTGGTCCAGGAGGGCTCGCTGCCCAATCAGCGCGTCCTGAGCACGACGCTCGCCCGGCTGGCCGAGGACGCCGCGGCCGCCGGCATCCGGCCCCCGGCGATCGCCGTGATCGGTCCCGTCGCGGCGCTGACCGGCGGACCAGGCGCTTCGCCCGACCGGACCAGTGAGCAAGAGCACGAGGAATAACGCCGCGGACCGGGGACTTGGGCCCGGTATGAAGGCGATTGTGTATTCGAGCGCAGGCAAGTCCGATGTGCTGGCCCTGCAGGACCGGCCGGTCCGGGACCCGGGGCCCGGCGAGGTGCGGGTGCGCGTGCACGTCTCCGGCGTGAACCCGACCGACTGGAAGTCGCGCTTCGTCGGCGGCGGCCTGACCGGTGACCTCGACCCGGACGGGCAGATCCCCAACCAGGACGGCGCCGGGGTGGTCGATGCGGTCGGCGAGGGTGTCGATGCCGGGCGGGTCGGGCAGCGGGTGTGGTTGTGGGAGGCGGCGTATCAGCGTGCGGACGGGACCGCGCAGGAATTCACGGTGCTGCCCTCGCGGCAGGCTGTCGCGTTGCCTGACAACGCGTCGTTCGATCTCGGCGCGAGCCTCGGCATCCCGGCCCTGACCGCGCATCGAGCCCTGACGCTGGCGAGCGACGGCCCGCGCACCCTCGGCCCCGGAGCGCTGGAGGGCCGCACGGTCCTGGTGGCCGGCGGCGCGGGTGCGGTGGGCAATGCGGCGATTCAGCTGGCCCGCTGGTCCGGCGCGCGTGTGCTGGCCACGGTCAGCGGCCCGGAGAAGGCGGCGCTCGCCACCGCGGCCGGCGCGCAGCACGTGGTCAACTACCGCGCCGGCGACCCGGCCAAGGAGATCAGGGCTCTGGTTCCCGGCGGCGTCGACCTGATCGTCGAGGTCAACCCCGGGACCAACGCGGAGCTCGACCGCGCGGTGCTCGGCCGCGGCGGCGCGGTCGCCTACTACTCCGGGAACGACCTCGACGAGCAGATCGCCGTCCCGGCCTTCCCCGCCATGTGGAACAACCAGGCCTGGCACGGCATCCTCGTCTACACGGTCTCGGACGCGGTGAAGGGCCGCGCGATCGCGGACGTATCGGCGGCGGTGGCGGCCGGGGCGCTGCGCGTGGGCGCCGCGGCCGGGCTGCCGCTGCACCGCTTCCCGCTCGAGCGCACCGGCGACGCCCACGACGCGGTCGAGGCCGGTGCGGTCGGCAAAGTCCTGATCGACGTCGCCTGAGCGCGATCCGGACGGCCGGCGGCGCCTGTCGGTGGTAGCTGCGACGATGTTGGCATGGAGACGAACACGGCGGCGATCACCGAGGCGAGCGCCGCGCAGCCGCCGGCCGACCGCGCCCTGAGCCGGCAGGAGGCCTCGGACGCGGCCGGCGACCTGGGCTGGCGCTTTCTGCTGGGGACCTTGACCACCGTGGTCCCGGTCGGATCGCTGGCCCAGGCCGCCGACGCGGCGGCGCGCGCTGTCGCAGCGTGCGGCGAGGACGCCGACGGCCATCTGCGCGTCGATCTGCGGCCCGGCCGCGTGGTGCTGAGCCTGCAGACGGCCGAGCGCGTCGCGGTGACCACGCGTGACGCCGGCCTGGCGCATCGCATATCGGCCGAGATGGAGCGGGCCGGGCTGCGCACGGACCCCGAGGTCGGCACCGGAGCGCCGCGCTGCGCGCAGATGCTGGAGATCGCGATCGACGCGATCGACATCCCCGCGGTCCGGCCGTTCTGGAAGGCGGTGCTCGGCTACGCACCCGAGCCGGGCGACGAGGGCCCGTCCGGCGCGCTGGTCGACCCGGTCGCGCAGGGCCCGGCGGTCTGGTTCCAGCAGATGGACCGGCAGCGGCCGCAGCGCAACCGCATCCACTTCGACGTCACCGTCCCGCACGACGAGGCGCCGCAGCGGATCGAGGCCGCGCTCGCCGCCGGAGGCAGGATGCTCTCCGACGCCGAGGCGCCCGCCTTCTGGGTGCTCGCCGACCCTGAGGGCAACGAGGCCTGCATATGCACGTGGCAGGGCCGGGACGGCTGACCCCGGCCCAGGCCGTGACGTGACAGCCACCGCGCCCGCGACCGCGCGCGGCCTCAGCCGCGAACAGCCTTCTGATATGCGCGCAGCGCGTCGGGGTCGTCGATGCTGCCGTGGTGGTGGAACTGGCGCCAGCCGCCGTCCTCGTACCGGAAGTAGCGGCTGGTGCGGATCTCCAGCGGCGTGGTCACGCCCTCCGCGTTGACGTAGCTGCCGGACTCGCGCCCGGCGAACACGGCGTGCCCTTCGCCGTGATACGCGATCACGTCGTGGAAGGTGACCTTGACGTCCACCGAGCCGGCGAACACCTTCCCGTACAGCGCGGCGATGGCGTCCCCGCCGCGCAGGATCCCGCCGACCGGGTTGTTGAGCTGGGCGAGCGCACTGTCCGACCAGTCCTCGCGCAACGCGTCCAGATCGCGGTGGTTCAGCGCGTAGTAGAACGACTCCAGCGCGGCCAGGGCGCCGTCGGCGGCCGGGTCGCCGGCCTCGGCCAGCCGGTTCGCGGAGGCGGGGCCGTAGGAGATGTCGGTCTGCTCGATCATGGTCGGTGCTCTCTGTTCGTCTTGCTTCGGCTCGTCCTGTTTCGCCGTTCGTCGCGATGCAACTGAGTCGGCGGGTTCTTTATTCGCCGCCGCGGCGCGGAATATCTCCGGCGCGGTGCGGATTGCCTGAAGCGTGAAAGCGATCATCTACACCGAGCCCGGCGACTCCGACGTGCTGGCGCTGCAGGATCGGCCGGTCCGGGAGCCGGGGCCCGGCGAGGTGCGGGTGCGCGTGCACGTCTCCGGCGTGAACCCGGCCGACTGGAAGGTGCGCCGCGAACCGGACGAGGGCATGCTGCCGGGCGTCCTGGTGCCCGGCGAGGACGGCGCCGGGGTGGTCGACGCGGTCGGCGAGGGTGTTGATGCGGGGCGGGTCGGACAGCGGGTTTGGTTGTGGGAGGCGGCGTATCAGCGTACGGACGGGACCGCGCAGGAGTTCACAGTGCTGCCCTCGCGGCAGGCTGTCGCGTTGCCTGACAACGCGTCGTTCGATCTCGGCGCGAGCCTCGGCATCCCGGCCCTGACCGCGCATCGAGCGTTGAGTCTCGCGCCCGGCGGTCCAGGCCGACTCGGCCCCGGCGCGCTCGAGGGTCGCACGGTTCTGGTGGCTGGCGGCGCGGGTGCGGTGGGCAATGCGGCGATTCAGCTGGCCCGCTGGTCCGGCGCCCGCGTCCTGGCCACGGTCAGCAGCTCGGATAAGGCCGCGCTCGCCACCGCAGCCGGCGCGCACCACACGGTCAACTACCGCGCCGACGACGCCGCCCGGCAGATCAGAGCCCTGGCGCCGCACGGCGTCGAGCTCATCATCGAGGTCGAACCCGTCGGCAACGCCGACCTCGACCGCGCCGTGCTCGCCGCCGGCGGCACCGTCGCCTTCTACGCGCTCTCCGACGTGGACGCGCCCCCGTTCACCCTCACCGAACTGGCCATCGCCAACATCGGCTGGCACGGCGTGCTCGTCTACACCGTCCCGGCGGCCGCGAAGGACCAAGCAGTCGCCGACGTCTCCGCGGCAGTCGCGGCCGGGGCGTTCCGCGTCGGCGCCGAGGCCGGGCTACCGCTGCACCGCTTCCCGCTCGAGCGCACCGGAGACGCCCACGACGCGGTCGAGGCCGGCGCGGTCGGCAAAGTCCTGATCGACATCGCCTGACGTGCGGCGCTGCTCGCAACCGGACCCGGCCCGGCGAATAAGATCGTGGGCATGCCCGAACCAACCGAGGCGCCGCCGATTCCCGACGCGCAGCTGATCCGGATCGGCGACCCGGCCGACCCGCGGCTCGGCGACTACGTCGGGCTGACCGACATGCAGCTGCGCACGCGCGCCGAACCCGAAGCGGGCCTCTTCATCGCCGAGGGCGAGAAGGTCATCGCGCGCGCCGTCGCCGCCGGGTATCCGATGCGCTCGATGCTGCTCTCGGACAAGTGGCTGCCCCTGATGACCCCGCTGATCGAGCAGTGCGGCGCGCCGGTCTTCGTCGGCTCGCCGGAACTGCTCGAACAGGTCACCGGATTCCACGTGCACCGCGGCGCCCTCGCCGCGATGGGAAGGCTGCCGCTGCCGGACCCGGCGGCGCTGCTGGCCGCGGCGCGCCGGATCGTGGTGCTGGAGAAGGTCAACAACCACACCAACATCGGTGCCGTGTTCCGCAGCGCCGCCGCCCTCGGCATGGACGCGGTGTTGCTCGCCCCGGACTGCGCCGATCCGCTCTATCGCAGGTCGGTGCGGGTTTCGATGGGCACCGTGTTCGCCATCCCGTGGGCCAGGCTCGAACCCTGGCCGGCCGCCCTGCAGCTGCTGGCCGGGCACGGTTTCCGGGCCATGGCGCTGACCCCCGCGCCGGACGCGGTGGACCTGCGCGCCCTGAGCCTCGCGCCGCAGGAGAAGGTCGCGCTGCTGCTCGGCTCCGAGGGTGAGGGCCTGTCCCGGCGGGCGCTGGCCGTCTGCGACCTCAAGGTCCGCATCCCCATGGCCGCCGGGGTCGACTCGCTGAATGTCGCCGCGGCCGCCGCCGTCGCCTGCTATACGCTATCCGGCTGATCATCGCGACGTTCTGCAACCGGATCCCCGTTTCGTCGTCTCTGATGCGGGACAGTCGGGGGCAGTAAAGCCGCCGAGACGATTGGGGGTTTTCGTGATGCGACGTTCTCTGCTGTGCGGGGCACGGGTGGCGGGCCTGGTGATCGCGCTGGCCGCGGGGGCCGGGGCGTGCGCCTCGACCGGCACGGCCGGAGCGGGAGGCGCCACCGGCACGCCGACGGCGTCGAACACTGCGTCGCCGTCGAACTCGGCCACGGCGCCGTCGGCGGGTGCATCGAACACCGCGGCCGGCGCGCACGCGCTGGGTGAGTGCTCCGCCGCGAATCTGACGATCACCAGCCAGGATTCCGGCGCCGGCGCCGGGCACGAGGGCATCTTGCTGCTGTTCAAGAACACCGGTTCGGCGTCCTGCTTCATGCAGGGCTATCCCGGCGCGGCGCTCAAACTGCCGGGTGGCGGGACGCTCAACGCGCGGCGCACCATGAGCGGCTATCTCGGCGGCGACGAGGTCGACCACTCTCCGCCGTACGTGACCGTGGCGTCCGGCGCGACCGTTTCCGCGCTGTTGGAGTGGTCTGACGTCACTGTCGGCAGCGGCGCGATGAGCTCGGCCAGCTGCTCCGGCTACGGGGCGACCGGGCTTCTGGTCACCGCGCCCGACCAGACCGTCTCCACCAGCATGTCCGCGTCGCAGTACGTGTGTAACGGATTCGAGATCCACCCGGTCATCCCGACCGTGGCCAACGCGCTTCAGCCCTCGACCGCGGCCTGACCGGCCGTCAGGACCTCGCCAGGAAGTGCCACCCGAGCCACCACCACAGGAACAGCACGCCGACCCGGCCCCAGCGGTCCCGCATGGTGAAGGCGCACAGGTCGGACAGCGAGGGGATGCGGCTGCCCGGCCGCCGGCCGGCGAGGTGCAGTCCGATCAGCGCGATGCCGATCAGGGCGAATCCGGCGATGGTGATCGCGCGGCTGGCGTTCATCGGTCACCGCCTCGCGATCCACACGCCGGAGGCCAGCCACAGCAGGTAGCCGATGGCGCGATGCGTATAAGGGGCCAGCAACGGGCCCGCCAGGGCGGACAGCGTCGGGTGCGAGTCTCCGCCGAAGGCCAGCGCGTAGAACTCCCAGACGGTGAACACGAGCACGATGACGAGCCAGACCAGCGCCCCCCGGCCGTCGATGCGCAGCGGCGCCGGGCGGCGGCGCGGCGGCGGAAACGGCAGGCGGAACCCCAGCGCCCACGCCATCATGGCGGCGCCGGCGATCAGCACCGCGAACTCGCCCGGAGCGCTCAGCGGGGCGAAGCGCCCGGCGATCACCGAGTAGACCGTCGCGGCCGCCCACGCCAGAGCCAGACCCCGCACCGAGGCGCGCCGGTCGTCGGCCGACATGTCGGCGGGCGGCTCCGCGTCAGGGGGCGGATCCGCCGGGGGATCAGCGGGTTCGGGCACCTCGCTGAGGGGAACGGACTGCTGGCTCATGCACCCATTCTCGCCCCGACGCCGCCGCCTCGGCCCGATCAGGAACCGACCGCCGCGAGCCGCTCGGAGCGCAGCCGCTCGTGCCACTGGTCGTCGGCCGGCGTGGCCCGCGCGTCGCCGTCCACCCAGCCGAGCAGCAGGTCGGCCAGGGCCGGGTTGCGCGCCAGCGCCGGGCCGTGCATGTAGGTGCAGGCGATCTTGCCGGCGTATGCACCGTCGACCCCGGACCCGGCGCCGTTGCCCTGGCCGGTGTGCACGGTGCCGAGCGGCCGCGCGTCGACGCCCAGCCGGGTGGTGCCCATGTGGTTCTCGAAGCCGGTGAGCATCGGCAGCGGCCTGCCGCCGACGGCCAGCTGCGGGTCCGGGTCCGCGACGACCTCGCCGACGCAGCGCACCTGGCCGCGGTGCGAGGTGGCGTCGATCAGGCCGAGGCCGGGCAGCGTGCCCTCCCGATCGTCGTGGAAGGAGTGGCCGAGCAGCTGGAATCCCGCGCAGACGGCCAGCACCGCCGCGCCTTGGCCGACCGCGCGGATCAGACCCCGGTCCTTGCGCAACCGCTCCGAGGCCAGCCGCTGCGGTCGGTCCTCGCCGCCGCCGATCAGGTAGAGGTCCGCGTCGGACGGCAGCGGCTGGTCGCTGCGCACGTCCACGCGCTCGACCTGGTGGCCGCGCAGCCGGGCCCGATAGGCGAGAATCAGGGCATTGCCCTGATCGCCGTAGGTGGACAGCAGGTCCGGGTAGATCCAGACGATGCGGATCGCGCTCTCGCGGTCGGTCACGGATCAGGCTCCCACTTTGCGGCGCAGCTGCTGGAACGCGGTGTAGTTCGCGATCGCGTCGATCGGGCCGGGCGGCGCGTGGTTCACCGCGGCGTCCACGTCCTCGTACACGGTGAAGTCGACGCCGGCGACCTGGAGCCGCACCGCGAGGTCGAGCCGGCGCTGGCCGATCACCAGCACCGGCCGGCCGGCCAGCCGGGTGTAGTCGACGTCCCACAGCCACGAGGTGTCCGTGCCGTCCGCGCCGAGCGCGTTGACCGAGAGCAGCACCGGATCGTCGGTCTCGGCGACCAGGTCGAAGGTCTCCAGCCAGCCGGCCGGGTTCTTGGCCAGCAGCAGCCGCAGCGAGCGGCCCCGGTACTGGACCGTGTCGTAGCGTCCTGCGACGGCCTGCACGGCCTGCATCCGGGAGACGGCGGTGTGCGGGTCGACGCCGAACAGCCCGGCGACCGCGGCCGCGGTGGTGGCGTTGGCCCGGTTGGCCCGGCCCGGCAGCGCCAGCCCGGTCAGGTCGATCTTGACGCCGAGCGGGTCGCGCAGCGCGGTGCCCTCCAGCCGCCAGGCCGGCTCGGGGCGGCTCAGGCCGCAGGCGGCGCAGTGCCAGACCTCGTCAGGGCGCTGCAGCACGCCGCCGCAGCGCGGGCAGGACCACGCGTCGTCCTGCCAGGTCTGCCCGGCGGCCACCCAGACGACGTGCTCGGCGTGCTCGGCGGCCCACACGGTGAGCGGGTCGTCGGCGTTCGCGACCAGGGTCGCGGTGGTGCCGGCCAGGCCGTCGCGCCAGCGCTGGGCCAGCATCCGGGTCTCGGCGGCCCGGTCGAGCTGGTCGCGGGAGAGGTTGAGCAGCGCTATCGCCTTGGGCGCGGTCTGCCTGGCCACGGCCGGCAGGTACTTCTCGTCGACCTCGATGACGGCGTAGCGGGCGGCGCGGTCGTCGGCCATCGCCGCGGTGATCCCGGCCGGCATGTTGGCGCCGAGGGCGTTGGAGGCGACCGGGCCGAGCGCGCGCAGCGCCTCCGCGATCAGCCGGGTGGTGGTGGTCTTGCCGTTGGTGGCGGAGACCAGGACGCACTCGCGCCCGGAGGCCAGCCGGGCCAGCAGATCCGGGTCGAGGCGCAGGGCCACCCGTCCGCCGATCACCGCGCCGGAGCCTCGACCGGCGGCTCGGGATACCGCTCCGGTGAGCCTGCCGGCGGCGACGGCCGCCTTGGCGCGCGCGGGCAGCCGTTCTGCGTCGCCCGGGCCGTCCTGCCGATCCACGGTGGTGCTCACCCGCCGCCCTTCTGGTTTGACGATCTGACGTGGTCCGCCTGTCTGCCGAAGCCTATCGCCCGCTGGGCGGGCGATGATCCGGTAGTCGGCTTCAGGCAGGCCGGACGCGATACCACTACCGCATTGTTTCTATTACGTCACTGTGTCGGCGTGTCAGCGGCGTTGTTTCGCGGACGTATCAGATCCGTCCGGGACGACGAAAGATGCGCCCGCCGACGGCGGGCGCATCCGAGGGGGTGTCAGAAAAGCGCGAGGTCGGCGCAGCTGCGCACGGTCCGCCGGGTCGCGCTGGACCGGCCCGGCGACTCGATCTGGACCGGCTCGCCGAAGTCGAACAGGTCGATGCGCACCGCGTGGTCGGCGCCGGGGTCGTCGGCCGGGGTCCAGTGCGGCAGCTCGATCCGCAGCCGGACGATGCGCCTGGCCGGGTCGGCCGAGCGGCGGGGGCCGTCCTCGTCATCGCCGTCGTGCCCGCCGAGGCCGCCGGACGCGACGACGTCGTCGAAGTCCTCGTACTCCTCGACGTCGTCTTCCTCGCTGTCGAGGTCGAGCTCGTCGTCGTCGGAGTCGTCGTCCTCGTCGAGGTCGGCGTCCGGATTCGTGAACGCGGTGACCACGATGACGTTCGCGCCGTGGTCGCGCAGCTGGCGGGCGAGCCGGGCCAGAGCCTTGTCGCTGTCCGTGGGCTTCGGCTTGAGGGTGACGCTGTACGCGTTGTGCAGGACGCCGTTGAACTCCTCGGCCTTCGCGATCTGCGCCATGCCGACGCTCAGCGCGGCCTTGGCCAGCACGTCCGGCTCCGCGTACGCGTGCGGACCGCAGGCGTCGCTGTCGCTGAAGTAGTTCCAGGCGGGGCGGGCCGGCTCCGCGGGCTTCGGCTCGGCCTCGGCGGACTCGCCGGCTTCGGCCTCGGCGCTCAGCTCATCGCCGTCCCCGCCTTCGCCCTCCTCCTCGTCGTCCTCGCCGTCTTCTTCGCCCTCGTCCTCGTCCTCGCCGGACTCGTCGTCGTCCTCGGATTCAGACTCGTCGTCGTCCTCGCCATCCTCGGCCCCGTCGGCGTCCCCGTCCTCGTCCGCCGCGGTGGCCTCCAGACCGTCCTCGTCGAGCTCGGCGTCCGGATCGTCCGGGTCGAGGCTCTCCTCGACCACCGGCTCCTCGGGCGCGTTCTGAACCACCAGCGCCTTGTCGTGCACCTCGCTGCGCAGCACGCTCGAGCTGTGCCGTACGTACTCGTACGTATGCTTGCCGCGGATCACGACGGCCTGCGAGGAGCGCTCTGCGAAGTTCACCGAGCCCTCGGCCAGGCTCACGCCGGAGGCATGGCGGCAGCGCCAGGTGGCGGACAGCGAAGCCGTGGTCAGGCCGGCCAGCGCATCGCTGATGTCGACGGCGTCCACTGCGCCGACACCCGAGTGCGCGCCCGCGCCCGATTTCCCGCTCTTGCCGCGTCCGAACAGTCGTATCAAAGCCACGGTGGCAAAGCGTAGCGGTCCGACGGCCGGCCGCGTAACTGCGGTTGCCCATCCGAACGAGGCGGATGCCGCGCTTCGCACGGCGCCCGCGTCCCGTCCGCGGCGCGCGTATCGGAGCGGTGCGGCACGCTGCGAGAATTGACCCGTGGACCCGACCGATGCGCTTACCGCCGACCCGAAGGCCGCCGACGACCCCGATGCGCTGTTCGCAGCTTTCACCGCCTGGGTCGAGAAACGCGGCATCAGCCTCTATCCGGCGCAGGAAGAGGCGCTGATCGAGCTGCTCTCCGGCGGGAACGTCATCCTGGCCACGCCCACCGGCTCCGGCAAGTCGCTGGTGGCGGCCGGCGCCCAGTTCGCCGCCCTCGCCTCCGGCCGGCGCTCCTACTACACCGCGCCGATCAAGGCGCTGGTCTCGGAGAAGTTCTTCGACCTGTGCGCGACCTTCGGCTCCGCCAACGTCGGGATGCTCACCGGCGACGCCTCGGTCAACCCGACCGCGCCGGTCGTCTGCTGCACCGCCGAGGTGCTGGCCAACATCGCGCTGCGGGACGGCGCCGAGTGCGACGCCGGCCTGGTGGTGATGGACGAGTTCCACTACTACGCCGACCCGGACCGCGGCTGGGCCTGGCAGGTGCCGCTGCTCGAGCTGCCGCGGGCCCAGTTCCTGCTGATGTCGGCCACCCTCGGCGACGTGCGCCGGTTCGAGACCGACCTGACCCGGCGCACCGGGCGGCCCACGGTCACCGTCCGGTCGGATGAACGCCCGGTGCCGCTCAGCTACTCCTACCGGATGACCCCGCTGCACGAGACCGTGGAGGAGCTGCTGGCCGGCGGCCAGGCTCCGGTCTACATCGTGCACTTCACCCAGGCTGCGGCGATCGAGCGGGCGCAGTCGCTGATGAGCGTCAACGTGTGCAGCCGTACGGAGAAGGAGGAGATCGCCCGGCTGATCGGCGGCTTCCGCTTCACCACCAGGTTCGGCAAGACGCTCTCGAGGTTCGTGCGGCACGGCGTCGGCGTGCACCACGCCGGCATGCTGCCGAAGTACCGCCGGCTGGTCGAGCGGCTGGCGCAGGCCGGGCTGCTGAAGGTGATCTGCGGCACGGACACGCTGGGCGTCGGGGTCAACGTGCCGATCCGCACGGTGCTGTTCACCGCGCTGTCCAAGTACGACGGCCGCCGGGTGCGGATGCTGCGGGCCCGCGAGTTCCACCAGATCGCCGGGCGGGCCGGCCGGGCCGGCTTCGACACCATCGGCTACGTCGCCGCGCAGGCCCCCGACCACGTGATCGAGAACGAGCGGGCGCTGGCCAAGATCGGCGACGACCCGAAGCGGCGGCGCGGATACACCCGCAAGAAGGCGCCGGAGGGCTTCGTCGCCTGGAGCGAGCAGACCTTCGAGAAGCTGATCGAGTCCGAGCCGGAGCCGCTGGTCTCCCGGTTCGAGGTGACCCACGCGATGCTGCTGGCCGTGATCGCCCGGCCGGGCGACCCGTTCGTCGCCATGCGGCGGCTGCTGACGGACAACCACGAGCCGCCCGGCGCGCAGCGCAGGCACATCCACCGGGCGATCGCCATCTACCGCTCGCTGCTCGACGCGGGCGTGGTGGAGAAGCTGCCCGAGCCGGACCCGACCGGCCGCACCCTGCGGCTGACCGTGGACCTGCAGCGGGACTTCGCGCTCAACCAGGCCCTGTCCACCTTCGCCCTCGCCGCGTTCGACCTGCTCGACCCGGACTCGCCCTCCTATGCGTACGACGTGCTCTCCGTCGTCGAGGCGACGCTCGACGACCCGCGGCAGATCCTGGCCGCGCAGGAGAACAAGGCGCGCGGCGAGGCGGTCGCCGAGATGAAGGCGGCCGGCATCGAGTACGAGGAGCGGATGGAGCGGCTGGAGGGCATCGGCTACCCCAAGCCGCTCGAGGACGTCCTGAATCACGCGTACGAGGTCTACAGCCGCGCCCATCCCTGGATCGCCGACCACCCGCTGCGCCCGAAGTCCGTGGTGCGCGAGATGTTCGAGCAGGCGATGGACTTCTCCGAGTTCATCGCGGTCTACCAGCTGGCCCGGGTCGAAGGCAGCGTGCTGCGTTACCTGGCGGATGCGTATAAGGCGCTGCGGCACACGGTGCCGGACACGGTGAAGAGCGAACAGCTGCGCGACATGATCGAGTGGCTCGGCGAGATCGTCCGCCAGGTCGACTCCTCGCTGGTGGACGAGTGGGAGGCGCTGACCGACCCGCAGGGCGCCGCCGCGCGGGACGAGGACGAGACCCCGCCGCCGGTCACCGCCAACACCCGCGCGTTCCGCGTGCTCGTCCGCAACGCCCTGTTCCGCCGGGTCGAGCTCGCCGCCCGCGACGACGCCCAGGCGCTGGCCGAACTCGACGCCGAGGACGCCGAAGGCCTCGAGGAGACCGACGAGTGGACCGGGTCCTGGACCGTCGAGGACTGGGACGACGCGCTCGGCGACTACTACGACCAGCACGACCAGATCCAGACCGGCCCCGAGGCGCGCGGCCCGCGGCTGCTGCTGGTCGACGAGGACGCGCGCAACAGCAATCAGGACCCGGTCTGGGCGGTGCGCCAGATCCTCGACGACCCGGCCGGCGACCGCGACTGGATGCTGCGCGCAGAGGTGGACCTCAGAGCCTGCGACGCGGCCGGCCGCGCCGTGGTGCGGGTGCTGGACTTCGCCCGGATGGGTTGACCAGACGCGCCCGTCCCGTAGATCAGGACTCTGCCGGCACGGCGTCGCCGTGCGTCCGACGCCGCACCAGGTCGCCGGTGTCGAACCGCACCACCGTGCCCGCGATCTTCGTGTCCACAGGGCCGATCCAGTGCTCGCGGTGCCCATACGCCCCGCCGATGTTGCGCAAGGTGTAGAGGTGCGGCGTGCCGTCAGCGCCGAACTCGATGATCCAGTAGTGCGGGATGCCCGCATCGGCGTATTCGATCATCTTGTCGATCCAGTCCGTCGCGCCAGAACCTGGCGAGACGATCTCGACGACGAGCAGCGCATCCTCAGCCCGCTGGAAGAGCCCACCGTCTTCCTCTTCACTCGCCTCGCGCAGCACGTAGACATCGGGCTCACGGACGAGCGGATGCAGCGGATCGGCGTCGTTGAGGATCATGTTTCCTTCGCCGCAGGCATAAAGCCCGTGCGCTTCAAGAACGTCCATCAGGCGTGCCATGGCATAGAAGTGACGCGGTGCCGCGTTCGGGCTCACGATGATTTCCCCGTCAACGAGTTCAATGTGCTTGCGGGGGTCATGCGCGAACTCAGCGAGGGTTGCCATGCTTGTCATGGTGGCATCCTTCCCTGCTCTCGGCGAAGGTGGCGCTCGGCTGTACTGACCCTGCCGCGCAAGGATGCGGTGCTTACGCACGGACGCGCCAGGCCTCTCGCACCGTTTCACGCGCACGTGTGATCTCATGCGAGAGAAAAGGCGCCGTTGCGGTCGGGCGGCGCCGGGGCGGTCGGTCGGCCGCTCGCCGTCGTCGAGGAGTGGGTGCGGATGCTGGTGACGAACCACGTGTTGTCGGGCGCGGCGATCGGGGCGGCGGTCGGCGCGCCGGTGCCGGCCTTCGCGCTGGGGGTCGTCTCGCACTTCGCCGTCGACGCCGTGCCGCACTGGGGGAACTGGGGCGACCGCCGGGTGTTCCTGCGGATCGCCGTCGCCGACGGGCTGGTCGGCCTGGCCACGATCGGCGCGGTGGCCGCGGCGACCGAGCGGTCCCGGCGGGTCGCGGTGCTCGCCGGGGTCTTCGGCGCCGCCCTGCCGGACATGAACAAGCCCGGGCTGGTGTTCTTCGGCCGCTCGCCGTTCCCGGCCTGGGTCGACCGGTTCCACGGCGGGATCCAGCACGAGGCGCCGGGCCGCTTCGTGAGCCACGAGCTGAGGAGCGCCGCCGCGTTCGCCGGCGCGTTCGTCGCGGCGACCCTGCTGCGCTCGCGCAGCGCGGGGCCGCGGGCGTCGCGTTCCGGCCAACTTCATCCGCTTGGCCGCAGTGTTCTCCCTCACGTCGCGGCCGCGGGCCGGGTCCGCGCGCTCGTCGCCGCCCGCCCCCGGCTGAGCCGCTGACCTGCGCGCCTTCGTCCTCGGCGGGATCCGATTTACGGACTATTCATCGCGAAGTTCGAAATCCGGCGCGCGCCGGGCGTCAGGACTTGATCCGGCGGCAACGGGAAGGAAACACCCGGCGGGCATGCTCGGGACCGCGGCGCGCAGTGCGTCGCGGCCGGCCGCCGCGCGGCGTCGCCGCGCCTGTCCGCGCGGGGGCGACGGAAGGAGAGTGGTCGCGCATGTTGCTCAGGCTCCGCCTGTGGGTTGCCGACCGGCCCGGGGCGCTCGGGCAGGTCACCCGTGAGCTCGGCGGCTGCGGCGCCGACATCGTGCAGGTCAGCGTGTTGGGCCGGGAACGGGGCCGGGCGCTGGACGAGATCACCGTGTTCCTGCCGGAGGGCGGGCTGCGCGACCGGCTCGAGCGCTCGCTGCGGGCGATGCCGGCCGTCTCGGTCGAGGGCGTGCGCGCCTGCGGCGAGGTGCCCGGCGCCTTCCCGGACCTGCACCTGCTCGGCCGCGTCGCCGCCGAGCCCCGCTCGACCCTCGAGACCCTCGTCGAGGCGCTGCCGCGGATCCTCGCCGCCGACTGGGCGATGGCGCTGCGCCGCCAGCCGGCCGCCGACGCCTCGGCCGCCGCGAAGGGCCTGGTCGGCGTTGCGGCCGGCGTCCCGGTCGGCACCGCCGCGGCCCGCGCCGCCGAGCCGGCCGAGGCCGCGCCCGAGCCCGCCCCCGAGATCCTGGCGCGCAGCTGGGGCGCGCCGGGCAGCGCCGACCTGCCCGGCCTGCCGGCTGCCCCGGTCGCCCTGTCCGCCGGATCCACCCGCTACGCGGTCGCCCCGGTGGTGCCCGCCGGCGATGCCGGGCCCGGGCCCGTGAACCCCGGCAGCCCGCAGATCCTGCTGTGCCGCATCGGCGATCCGGCCTTCCACCGCTTCGAGGTGATGCGGCTGGCCCGGCTGTGCGAGGTGGCCGCCGCCATCGCCGGTCCCCGGCTCGTTCCGGCCCGCTCCGGCGCGAGTGTGCGGCAGCTCACACCTCCCTGAGCCGGAAACCCGGGTGCCGCGGAATAAAGCGGCATGGGACACTGCTGACCGAGACAGCAACAAGCGTGCTCCGGGGTCGGTGTAATTCCGAACCGGCGGTGACAGTCCGCGACCCGGCCGCACGGCGCCTTGCGTGATCGCTTCGCGTGATCGGGAGGCCCGGCGGACGGTTGACCCGGTGGAACTCCGGGACCGACGGTGAAAGTCCGGATGGGAGGCGGCACGCGGGAGCGTCGGCGCGGCAGCGCCCGCCCCCAGGCGCAGGCACGCGCCCGGGGACGGTGTGCGGCCCGTCCGGCAGTGCGGACTGAACGCCGCGGCTCCCCGCTGAAGCCTCCCCGCCCGCGCCCCGGCGCACCGCGAGAAGCGGTCCGATACCGGCCAGGCGTGAGGAGCGAAGCAGACGGTGTTCACCGGAATCATCGAAGAGCTCGGCGAGGTCGTCGCCATCGAGACGCAGGACGACGCCATCCGCCTGACCGTACGCGGCCCACTCGTCACCTCCGACGCGGTGCACGGCGCGTCGATCGCCGTCAACGGGGTCTGTCTCACCGTCGAGGACGCCACCGGTTCCGACGCGCTGGCCCGCGGCGAGTTCACCGCGGACGTGATGCAGGAGTCGCTGGCCCGCTCCGACCTCGGCGACCTCAAACTCGGCGACCGGGTCAACCTGGAGCGGCCCATGCAGGCCGGCGGCCGGTTCGGCGGCCACATCGTGCAAGGGCACGTCGACGGCACCGGCACCGTCCTGGAGCGCACCCGCAGCGAGCACTGGGAACTGGTCCGCATGGCGCTGCCGGAGGACCTGTCCCGCTACGCGGTGGAGAAGGGCTCGATCACGGTCGACGGCGTCAGCCTGACCATCAGTGCCCTGACCGACGGAGACTTCACCGTCTCGCTCATCCCCTCGACGCTCGCTCAGACCACGCTCGGCTTCAAGCTGCCCGGAGCGCGGGTCAACCTCGAGGTTGACGTCATCGCGAAGTACACCGAGCGGCTGCTCGGCCGGTCCGTCCCGACTGCAAGCGAAGGAGCCGTAGCGTGAGCGCCGTCACCCTGCATCGCCCGGACACCGACGGGCCGGGCACCGTCCTCGACCCGATTGAGGACGCGCTGTCCGCTATAGCCGCCGGCCGGCCCGTGGTGGTCGTCGACGACGAGGACCGGGAGAACGAGGGCGACATCATCTTCGCCGCCCAGTTCGCCACGCCCGAGCTGCTCGCCTTCACCATTCGCTACTCCAGCGGGGTGATCTGCGTGCCGATGGGCGACGAGCGCGCCGACGCCCTCGACCTGCCTCCGATGACGGCGGTCAACCAGGACCGCAAGGGCACCGCCTACACCGTGTCGGTCGACGCGCGCGACGGCATCCACACCGGCATCTCCGCCGCCGACCGGGCCCGCACCATAGCGCTGCTCGCCGCGCAGGATACCGGTCCCGGCGACCTGACCCGGCCCGGCCACGTGTTCCCGCTGCGGGCCAAGCCCGGCGGCGTGCTGCAGCGCCCCGGCCACACCGAGGCGGCCGTCGACCTGGCCCGGCTGGCCGGCCTGGCCCCGGTCGGCGCGCTGGTCGAGGTGGTCAACGACGACGGCACCATGGCTCGGCTGCCCGAGCTGCGCCGCTTCGCCGACCGGCACGGCCTGCTGCTGATCTCGATCGCCGACCTGATCGCCTATCGGACACGCCGGGCGGCGTGACCCGGTCGCGCGATACGGTCGGTGCCGACAGGCAACGAGCCGATAACAGCTGACACCCCGTCACCCCGACGTGCGGCAGGCGACGCCTGCCGGGCGGGTGCCGGGGAACCACGAGCACGGAAGGCAGGCCCCGCGTGTCCGGCACCGGAGCACCCGAACTGGCCGTCGACCCGGCGGATCTGCGCCGCTGCGCGCAGCTGCGAGTCGGGATCGCCGCCGCGCAGTGGCATACCGAGGTGATGGACGCCCTGGTCGGCAACGCGGTCAAGGCGCTGGCCGACCTGGGCATCGACGAGCCGACCGTGGTGCGGGTGCCCGGCTGCTTCGAGCTGCCCGTCGCCGCGCACGCCCTGACCCGGCAGCGCTACGACGCGATCGTCGCGCTCGGCGTCGTGATCCGCGGCGGCACGCCGCACTTCGAATACGTCTGCCAGGCCGCGACCGACGGGCTGACCCGGGTCGCGGTCGAGTCCGGCATCCCGATCGGCTTCGGTGTGCTGACCTGCGACACCGAGCAGCAGGCGCTCGACCGGGCCGGGCTGCCCGGCTCGGCGGAGGACAAGGGCCGGGAGGCCGCCCTGTCCGCCGTGGCCACCTCGCTCACGCTGCGGAAGCTCGGCGAGCTGTGACCGCCGCCAGGTCTGAGAAGGCACTGCCTGCAGAATCGCTGCCTGAGGAAGCGCTGCCCGACAGCGCCCTGCGATCCGGCGGGACCGCCGGCGGCTCCGGGCCCGAGCGGCCGCGCAAGAGCTTCGAGGAGCTGTTCGCCGAGCTGGCCGGGCGGGCCGCCGCGCCGGTCCCCGGATCGCGCACCTCCGAGCTGCTCGCCGCCGGCGTGCACGCGATCGGCAAGAAGGTCGTCGAGGAGGCGGCCGAGGTGTGGATGGCCGCCGAGCACGAGGGCGCCGACCGCACCGCGCTGGAGATCAGCCAGCTGCTCTACCATATCCAGGTGCTGATGCTCTCCGCCGGCCTGACGCTCGACGACGTCTACGCCCACCTGTGACTCCCGCCCCCCGGCCGGAGAACTGACGACTCGCCGGATCGGGCCCTGCCGCGCCCTCAGAAATACGAAAGGCCCTGGAACCATGCTGCGTATCGCCGTGCCCAACAAGGGATCGCTCGCCGAGGCGGCCGGCGAGATGCTGCACGAGGCCGGCTATAAGGCGCGCCGGGACCGCGAGCTGATGCTGGTCGACCCGGCGAACAGCGCCGAGCTGTTCTTCCTGCGCCCCCGCGACATCGCCGTCTACGTCGGCTCCGGCCGGCTCGACGTCGGGATCACCGGCCGGGACCTGCTCGCCGACTCCGGCGCCGACGCCGAGGAGATCCTGCGGCTCGGCTTCGGCAACTCCACCTTCCGGTTCGCCGCGCCGGCCGGCGCCGTCTCCACCGTCACGGACCTGTCCGGGCGGCGTATCGCCACGTCCTTCCCCGGCGTGGTCGCCGCGCACCTGAAGCAGCAGGGCGTTGACGCGGAGATCGTGCGGCTCGACGGCGCCGTGGAGGTCTCCGTCCAGCTCGGCGTCGCCGACGCGATCGCGGACGTGGTCGAGACCGGCTCGACGCTGCGTCAGGCGGGGCTCGAAGTCGTCGGCGCGCCGATCCTCGAGTCCGAGGCGGTGGTCGTGCGGCGCACCGGCGCGCCGCCGGACCCGGCGGTCGACCAGTTCGTGCACCGCATGCAGGGCGTGCTCGTGGCCCGCAAGTACGTCCTGATGGACTATGACATCCGGGCCGAGCAGCTCAAGGCCGCCGTCGCGGTCACCCCCGGCCTCGAGTCGCCGACGGTCTCGCCGCTGCACACCGAGGGCTGGGTCGCGGTGCGCGCCATGGTGGCGCGGGACGGCGCGCAGCGGGTCATGGACGATCTCTGGCAGATCGGCGCCCGCGCTATTCTGGTCACCGACATCCGGGCGTGCCGGCTGTAGCTGACGTCGCGGCGGTGGTGCGCGCACGGCAGGCGGCAGCCGGGGCGCCCGCGGATCGGAGTCCAACACCTCGCGGCGAATCGACGACATGACGGGCATGATGGCATTCCACGACGAGGCCGGTAACGGCGCTGCCGCCCGGCCCGAGCGTGTCCTGCCGACCCTGCCGCGCACCTGGCGGCCCGACCGCACCCGGACCATCGTGTTCGTGGTCGCAATAGTCATGGCCGTCTCCATGTGCGTCGTCGCGGTCCTGCTGCCCGGCGACGGCGGCGCGCCGTGGCCGCTGCCGGACCGCATCGCGTTCGGCGCGATCGGCGTGGTCGGCTCCGCGGTGCTGTGCGTCCTGGCCCGGCCCCGGGTGGTGGCCGAGCGGCGCGGCCTGACGGTGGTCAACATGCTGCGCACCTACCGGCTCGAGTGGGCCCAGGTGGTGCGGGTCAACCTGCGCCCGGGCGACCCCTGGCCGCTGCTCGACCTGGACTCCGGCCAGACCCTCGCGGTCATGGGCATCCAGCCGTCCAACGGCACCGCCGCAGCGGTCGACGCCGTCGCCGACCTGCGCGCGCTGGTCGATCACTACTCGTACACCGGAACCGACGAGTGATCACCGCCCGCCGTCCCACCGCAGCCCGCCCGCAGCCGTAGCCAGGCCGCTGATCCGCTACGCCGAGGCGCGCCGCACCAGCGTCGTCGGCAGCACGACCGGCTCGGCCGGGCGGCCGTCGATCCGCGCCGCCAGCAGCCGGACCAGCTCCTGCGCGACCAGGTCCACCGGCTGGCGCACCGAGGTCAGCGGCGGGTCGGCGGCGGCGCCGGCCAGGTCGTCGTAGCCGACCACCGCCACGTCGCCCGGCACCTCGCGGCCCGCCTGCCGCAGCGCGCGCAGCGCGCCGAGCGCCATCTGGTCCGAGGCCGCGAACAGCCCGTCCAGCCGCGGCTCGGCGGCCAGCAGCGCCCGCGCCGCGCGGAAGCCCGAGCTCTCGGTGTAGTCGCCGTGCTCGACCAGGCCGGCCAGCCCGGCCGCCCGCAGGCCTGCGGCGAAGCCGGTCAGCCGGTCCTGTGCGCCGGTCATGTCGGCCGGCCCGGCGATGGTCGCGATCCGGCGGCGGCCGAGCCCGACCAGGTGCTCGGCCGCGGACTGCGCGCCGGCGACGTTGTCGACGTCCACGAAGGGCAGCGCCACGCCGTCCGCCGGCGGCCTTCCGTCGAGCACCGCCGGCACGCCCGCGTCCGCCATGATGCGCGGCAGCGGGTTGTCGCGGTGCACCGAGACCAGGATGGCGCCGTCTACGTGCCCTGAGGTGACGTAGCGGTGCATCCGCCCGCCCGCGCCGCGGCCCGGGCCGCGCCCCTGGATCACCAGCACCAGCTGGGTCTCGCTGCCCTCCAGCGCCCGGTTGACCTCGGTCAGCAGGGTCGTGAGATAGGCGTCGGCGAACAGGAAGTCGTCCGGTTCCGGCACCACCATCGCGATGGTGTCGGTGCGGCGGGTCACCAGGGAGCGCGCCGCCGGGTTGGGCACGTAGCCGAGCTCGCCGATCGCCGCCTGGACCGCCTCGCGGACCTGTGGCGACACCTTCGGCGACCCGTTGACCACCCGGGAGACGGTGGCGCGCGACACTCCGGCGCGCGCCGCCACGGTCTCCAGAGTCGGCGCGGCTATCGCCTCGTTCGTGCCCGCCGCCATCGCCGCCGACTCCCTTCCGCCTTGCCGTGGTGCCTGGTCCGCCGCGTCAACCGCGCTGCGCGGCGACGAAGTCACGGTACCAGTATGCAGATGCCTTCCAGGTGCGACGCTGCGTTGCGTAGTCGACGTGGATCAAGCCGAAGCGGCGGCCGTAGCCGTGCGCCCATTCGAAGTTGTCCATCAGCGACCACAGGTAGTACCCGCGCAGGTCGACCCCGTCCGCCAGCGCGTCCGCGGCGGCGTCCAGGTGCGCGGAGAGGTACGCGATCCGCTCCGGGTCGTTGACCTTCCCGGACGGGTCGGCGTAGTCGTCGAACGCGGCGCCGTTCTCGGTGATGATCATCGGGATGCCGGCGTAGTCGCGGTGGACCCGCAGCAGCAGCGTGCGCAGCGCCTGCGCGTCGATCAGCCAGCCCATCGCGGTGCGCGCGCCGTCCACCGGCGGGAAGGTGATGTCCTGGCAGCCGGGGAACGCGGTCGGCCGGGCCGCCTGGTCCCGGTCGGCGCCCGGCTGCGGCGCGGCGACGATGGTCGGCGAGTAGTAGTTGATGCCGAGCACGTCGATCGGCGCGTTGATCGCCTTCGTGTCGCCGTCGAGGACGAACGACCAGTCGGTCAGGTGCGCGGTGTCGGCCATCACGTCCTCGGGGTACCGGCCGCGCAGCAGCGGTTCGAGGAACACCCGGTTGGCGACGCCGTCGATGCGGCGCACCGACTCCAGGTCGCCGGGCGAGTCCGACGCGCCGCGCACGGCGGTCAGGTTGAGCGTGATCGAGAGCTGCGCCTTCGGGCCGACCTCGGCGCGAACCGCGGCGCAGGCCAGGCCGTGGGCCAGGTTCAGGTGGTGCACCGCGGCCAGGGAGGCGGCTTCGTCGGTCTGGCCCGGCGCGTGCTCGCCGGTGGCGTAGCCGAGGTAGGCCGAGCACCACGGCTCGTTCAGCGTGGTCCACAGGGAGACCCGGTCGCCGAGCCGTTCGGCCAGCAGGCCCGCGAACTCGGCGAACCGGTACGCGGTGTCCCGGGCCGGCCAGCCGCCGGCGTCCTGGAGCTCCTGCGGCAGGTCCCAGTGGTAGAGCGTGAGCGTCGGGTCGATGCCGAGGCCGAGCAGGCCGTCGACCAGCCGCTCGTAGAAGTCGAGGCCGTGCGGGTTGGCCGGGCCGCGCCCGCCGGGCTGCACCCGCGGCCAGGAGGCGGAGAACCGGTACGAGTCCACGCCCAGGTCGGCCAGCCGGCGCAGATCCTCCTGCCAGAGGTGGTAATGGTCGTCGGCGATGTCGCCGGTGTCGCCGTTGCGGACCCGCCCCGGGGTGTGCGAGAAGGTGTCCCAGATGCTCGGGGTGCGGCCGTCCTGGGCGGCCGCCCCCTCGATCTGGTAGGCGGCGGTGGCTGTGCCCCAGCGGAAGCCGGCCGGGAACCTGCGCGGTGGCGCGGCGGTCTCGATCCGGACGGCGGCGGCCTGGTCGGTCGCGGTCATCGTTCTCCCCTTCTCGACCGCCGGCGGGCGGCGGCGTGCTGTAGATCAATATGCTGAGGACCTGGCGCCGGGTCGCGGCCGGTGACGGGCTTTCGGGCGGACGGTGGTGCGGGCGGTGGGACCGGTGCCGGCCGGGGCGGGGCGGTCCGGTCTGGTTCGACCAGGCCGGCCGGGCCCGTTCCGGCTCGGTTCGCAGGTGGGTGCGGGGCTCTGGACGGCCCGTCGGGAAGACAGGGCTCGAAGGACGGGTGGGCCGGCCGTGCGAGTGAGAGCGCTCTCACGACTCTGGCCAAGATCGCAGGTCAGCCCCGGGGATGTCAACCGGCGCGCCGCGCGACCCGGGTCACGGCCTCGCCGAAGCGGCCCCGCCGGATCCGTCAGTTCCCGCCGGCGACGCCGCCGACAAGGCTTCCGACCAGGCCTCCCACCGCCCCGGCCACGCCGCCGACGGCGCCGGTCACTCCGCCGACCGCGCCCCCGACCAGACCCGGCGTCGTGGAAGCAGGCGTCGTAGACGGCACGCCGGTCGCCGGTGTGTTCGAAGTTGCCGGTGCGGCGCCCGTGGTCGTGGTGGCGGGCGCAGAACTCTGGCAGGGCTGTGCACTGCACGGAGTGGACCGGACTGTGCCGGGTGACGTGGGATAACCGACCGGCGCGGGGGAGAGCGTGCGGGAGCGGCCGGGGGAGTCCGCGGACGACGCGCCGGGCTGCGCGGTCGGGCCGCTGTCCGGCACCACCCCGCCGGGGTTGCCGCGCAGCAGCAGGACGATCAGCAGCACGATCCCCACGCCGATCGCGCCCGAGACGATCACCTCGACGGTCTTGCGCACGGGACCGGCCGGCCGCGGTCCGCGGTCACGCCGATTGAGCGCCATGGCCGATGGCCCCTCCGTCGTCCGATCCCGGGTGCGCGCCGAGTTCTGCGCTTCACCCTAAAGAGTGATATCACGGGATCGCACGTCGGCGAATTCGCCGGGCCGCGGTGCCATGTCGGGGCCGTGAGGGGCGCGGCCCTCAGGACAGGGGCGAATGCCCTACAGAAATCGGTGCATTACGTGCAATCCGACGTAGCCGTGCGTGGGATGGTCGAACGCCTCCGGCACCGTCCCGATGATCTCGAATCCGAGCGAGCGCCACAGGCCCACCGCCCGGACGTTGGTCTCGACCACGGCGTTGAACTGCATGGAGCGGAAGCCCTGAGCGCGCGCCCACTCCAGCGCGTACCGGCCCAGCGCCCGCCCGACGCCCCGCCCGGAATGCTTTGGGTCGACCATGAAGCTCGCGGTGGAGACGTGCGCCCCTCGTCCGGGCCGGTTCGCCTCCATATGCGCGCTTCCGAGCACTGTTCCGTCCTCGTCGACGGCCACCGCGGTGTGCCCGGGCGGCGCGACGATCCAGAGCTCGCGCGCCTGATCCGGCGTCAGATCAGGGTCATAAGCGATCGTCTCGCCGGCCTCGATGATCTCGCGATAGAACGGCCAGATCGCCGGCCAGGCCCGGGCGTCCGCCTCGATGATCTCCACGACCTCAGCATGCCGGACGCACCGGCGCGGGCGAAAGGCGCGGGCGCGGTTCCGAGCCGTTGTTCCGTTCTCGACGACACCAGGCCCTCACCCGGATGCGATGGGTGAGGGCCTGGGCTGCGACCGGAACGGCTACCTGATGGCGCAGGCGGTGCCGCCGACACGGTCCAGCGCCGAGAGGACGCCGACCTGGTCGCCGCAGACGTTCACCGGGATGTCGATCGGGATGGCGACCTCGTTGCCGGACAGGATGCCGCCGGACCGGTCGGTGCTCGCGTCGACGCGCGCGCCGCCGTCGCCGATCTCGCACAGGGACTCCCGGTCGACGTCCTGCACCGTGGCCAGGGTCGCCTGGTCGCCGCAGAAGTTCACCGGAACGCTGACCGGGGCGTCGATTACGTTGCCCGAGCCGATGCCGCCGGAACGCGCGGAGTGGCCGCTCACCGATGCGTCGGCGGCGGCGACCGCGGCGGAGCCCAGGACCAGACCGGACGCCGCGGCGATGAGCGCCAGCCCGCGCTTGGCGAAACCATTCATGACGAGACCTCGGTTGCTCTCAGAGGGTGGGAGCCCGCCGCCTCGTGTCAGCCGGCTCCCCTTGGCAACCGGGTAACGAAGTACGAACCGGCCGGTTACCGGGAGTGTCATGACAAAGCGGCACATCGCCCATTCGGAGCAAGGGTCCTGTCATATGATCGGCCCGCCGGGTGCCCTGCGGACCCGCGGGCACCCGGGACCGGGCCGTCCTCAGCGGTGCAGCTTGGGCAGCACCTCGCGGCCGAAGGCCTCGATCCACTCGCTCTGGTTGCGGCCCACGTTGTGCAGGTAGATCCGGTCGAAGCCGAGGTCGAGGTAGCGCTGGATCTCGGCGCGGTGCTTGTCCGGGTCGGCCGAGATGACTATCCGGCCCTCGAAGTCCTCCGGCCGCACCAGCGCCGCGATCTGCTCGAAGTGGTACGGCGAGCGGATGTCGCCCTTGTCGAACTTCATCCCGCCGTTCGGCCACTCGCGCAGCGCGTTGTCGGCCGCCTCCTCGTCGGTGCCGGCCCAGGACAGGTGCAGCTGCAGGATCTTCGGCATCGTCTCCGGGTCCTTGCCCGCCTCCCGGGCACCCTCGGCGAACTTGCCCAGCACCGTCTCGATCTTGGCCGGCGCGGCGCCCGGGGTGATGATGCCGTCGGCCAGCCGGCCGGTGCGCTTGGCGTTGAGCGGCCCGGCGGTCGCGATGTAGATCGGCGGCGCCTGCTCGGGCATCGTCCACAGCCGGACGCTCTCCAACTGGAAGTACGTGCCGCGGTGCTTGACCTCGCGACCCTTGATCCCGGACTCGAACAGCTTGGAGATGACCTCCAGCGCCTCCCAGAGCCGCGCGCTGCGCTCGGCCGCCTCCGGCCAGTACCCGCCGACCGCGTGCTCGTTGAGCGCCTCGCCGGCGCCCAGGCCCAGCCAGTGCCGGCCCGGGTACATCGCGGCGAGCGTCGCCGAGGCCTGCGCCACGATCGCCGGGTGCATCTTGAACGAGGGGCAGGTCACGCCCGGGCCCAGGTCGCCGGAGGTGCGCGCGCCCACGGCGGACAGCACGTTCCAGACGAACGGC
>DASYAE010000107.1:0-27639 GCA_036501535.1 Actinocrinis sp.
CGGTACGCCGACGTGGTGCGCCTCGGCGCCCAGGCCGTCTACAAGCTCGTCTACCTCGACGGCGAGGAGCAGGACGCCGAGCGGCTCAAGGACACCATGCGCGCCCAGGCGCTCTCCGCGTTCGAGGGCGGGAAGATCACCGCGGGCCAGTACATACGGGCCCTGCTTCCCGGTTTCCACCAGGCCGGCAACCGCCTGGTCCGGATCATCGACACCGACCCGCACGACGGCGACCCCGACTTCGACGGCGCGACCAAGGCCTACAACGGGGACTCCAGCTTCGTGGTCGACGCCATCGTGGCCAACGTCACCCGGTTCGAGATGGGCATGATGCAGCGCGCCCGCGAACATGTGAACGCCGCCTACGCGCGCGTGTACGAAGAGCACGGACAGTCTGCGCGGGTCGAGGAGCTGCGTGGCAAGGCCCTGTACTGGCTCGAGGGCGCGGCGGACACGTTCAGCGCCCGCAGCCTGGTCTGGCCGGCCGCGCACGCCCTGGCCGCGCGCGGTCGCCAGCTGGTGCGGGCCAAGCAGTGGGCCGAGGCGGAGAAGGTCGCGCGCACGGCCGCCGAGTGGGACCTGGCCGGCTCGACCGGCCTCGACGGCCTGATCGCGCTCACCCTGGCCGAGGCGATCGAGGGCCAGGCCGGCCGGGACCAGGAGGCCGCGGCCGCGGCCGCGCAGGCCGCCGCGCTGCTGGCCGGCGCGGACCCGGTGGGCGCCGCCCGGGCCCGGCTGATCCTGGCCGGGGCGCGGTTCCGGGCCGCCGACCACGAGCGGGCCGAGCAGCTGTACGGCCCGGCCTTCGACGAGCTGGCCGGCTGCTGGGCCGACGACTCCTGGCTGCGCAACGCCGCGATCAACGCGATCCGCGACCGTGCCACGACCCTGATGGCGCTGGAGCGGGGCCGCGACGCGATCGTCTTCCTGCGCGAGGTGCTGGCGCGCTTCCCGGAGAAGACCCGCGGCGCCCGGGCGCTGGTCCTCTACAAGCTCGGCGAGGCGTACGAGGCCTGCGACGAGAGGCGGGAGGCGGCGGACCGGTTCGTCGAGGCGGCCGAGGAGTGCGAGCGCACCGGCTGGATCGACATGCGGTTCAACTCCTACCGCTCCGGCGCCAAGGTCCTGTCCTTCATCGACCTGCCCGGCGCCCTCGCGCTGCTCGACCACGCGGCCGGGTCCGACGGCCTGGCGCTGGCCGACGGGGCGAAGAAGGCCCGTGATGCCGAGGCCGGGGCGGCCGCGGCCGGGTCGACGGGTGATCAGACCGACGAGGAGGCGGCGGCGAAGGCGGCCGAGCAGGCGGCGCAGGCCGCCCGGGAGGCCGAGCAGGACGCGCGGCTCAAGCGGTACGAGATCGCCTACACCCGCGCCTTCGCCCCGACCATCGTCCTCTACCAGTTCGACAGCGAGAAGACGGTCTCGCGCGAGGTCGTCGACGACCTGCTGCCGGCCCGGCTGGAGGCGGCGCGGGCCGCGCTGGCCGAGCTCGCCGGGATGCTCGACGACCCGCGCGAGGGCGACCGGCGCGCGGCCATGGGCCGGGCCGCGCACGTCGCGGTCGTCTCGCTGGCCAGTGCCGACGCCGTGCTGCGGGACGACCACGTCACCGCGGCGGGCATCTACACGCGGTTCGCAGAGGACTGCGACCGCTGGGGTTTCGGCGAGCTCGCGACGGACGCCCGCCGGCAGGCCGGCGACCAGGAGAAGGCTGCGGCCGAACCTGCTGAAACCGCTGAAACCGGATGAGGCGGCACAGGTCCAGTCTCTAGGGGACGAATCCCAGGAGGAGACGGGTATACGGGTACCGGCCCGGTCGTGCCGCGCCGATACACTGTGGCTGGCGTCATCGTATGGCGTCATGGCCGGGGTACGCGCCCGTCCGGCCCGCACCGAAGCACACACGAGTCAGCAGCCGCTGCGCGAAGGAGACCGCCCGTGTCCCGACCGGAACACAACCGCCGTCTGTTCACCTCGGAATCGGTGACCGAAGGGCATCCGGACAAGATCGCCGACCAGATCTCCGACGCGATCCTGGACGCGCTGCTGGGCGAGGACCCGTCGGCCCGCGTCGCGGTCGAGACCATGATCACCACCGGCCAGGTGCACATCGCCGGCGAGGTGACCACGTCCGGCTGGGTGGACATCCCGGCGATCGTGCGCGAGCGGATCCTGTCCATCGGCTACGACTCGTCGAAGAAGGGCTTCGACGGCGCCTCCTGCGGCGTGTCGGTCTCCATCGGATCGCAGTCCCCGGACATCGCGCAGGGCGTCGACGCGGCCTACGAGGCGCGGGTCGAGGGCGCCGAGCCGGCCGGGCGCGAGCTGGACGAGCTCGACCGCCAGGGCGCCGGCGACCAGGGCCTGATGTTCGGCTACGCCTGCTCGGACACCCCCGAGCTGATGCCCCTTCCGATCGCGCTGGCGCACCGGCTGGCCGAGCGGCTCGCCGCGGTGCGCAAGGACGGCACCGTCGCCTACCTGCGCCCGGACGGCAAGACCCAGGTCACCATCGAGTACGAGGGCGACCGGCCGGTGCGGCTGGACACGGTCGTGGTCTCCTCGCAGCACGCCTCGGACATCGACCTGGCCACGCTGCTGGCCCCCGACGTCAAGGAGTACGTGGTCGACCAGGTGCTGGCCGAGTTCGCCGAGAGCGGCCTGAAGATCGAGACCGACGGCTACCGGCTGCTGGTGAACCCGACCGGCCGGTTCGAGATCGGCGGCCCGATGGGTGACGCGGGCCTGACCGGCCGCAAGATCATCGTGGACAGCTACGGCGGCATGGCCCGGCACGGCGGCGGCGCCTTCTCCGGCAAGGACCCGTCGAAGGTGGACCGCTCGGCCGCCTACGCGATGCGGTGGGTCGCCAAGAACATCGTGGCCGCCGGCCTGGCCACGCGCTGCGAGGTCCAGATCGCCTACGCGATCGGCAAGGCCGAGCCGGTGGGCCTGTTCGTGGAGACCTTCGGCACCGAGTCGGTCCCGGCCGAGCGCATCCAGCAGGCCCTGCACGAGGTCTTCGACCTGCGCCCGGCCGCGATCATCCGCGACCTCGAGCTCAAGCGGCCCATCTACGCCCAGACCGCCGCCTACGGCCACTTCGGCCGCGAGCTGCCGGACTTCACCTGGGAGCGTACCGACCGCGTCGACGCGCTGAAGGCCGCGGTGTAGCAGGAGAAGGCGACCACGTATCCCGGTATCCCGGGGGTCCGCGCCTGTCGGACCCCCGGGATACGGTCGCAGCATGACCGTCGAGATCGGCATCAACGTGCCGGAGGCGTCGCCGCCCGACGTGCCGATGCCGGACGTCGCCGCGCTCGCCCGGACCGTGGAGCGCTGCGGGCTGGACGGACTGTGGGTCAGCGACCGGCTGATGGTCGGCGACTGGAACGTGCCGGACGCGGGCCTGAACCTGGCCACCGCGGCGGCGGTCACCTCCCGCATCACCCTCGGCTTCGGCGTCTACGTGCCCTCGATGCGGCCGCTGGCCCGGGCCGCCAAGCAGATCGCCGCGCTGCAGCAGCTCGCGGGCGACGGGCGGCTGCAGCTCGGCGTCGGCCTCGGCGGCGGTTCCGAGCAGGAGTATCAGGCCGGGGGCTTCCGCCGCGCGGACCGGGCCCGGCGCACCGACGCGTTCCTCAGCCTGCTGCCGGACCTGCTCGGCGGCCGTCCGGTCCGGATCCCGGACCTGCCGGACGCGCCGGAGGTCCGGCTGCGCCCGGCCGTCCCGGTCCCGCCGGTGTGGATCGGCGGGAACTCGCCGGCCGCGCTGCGCCGCGCCGTCCGGTACGGCGGGGGATGGCTGGCCGGGCTGCCGACCCGCGGCGAGTTCGCCGACGGCGTCCGAACCCTGCGCACACTGTCCGACGAGGCCGGGCGCCCGCGGCACCGCATCGGCGTCGGCCTGCACGCCGCCCTGGGAAGCCGTCCCGCCGCACAGCTCGCCGAGCTGACCGCCGCCAGTCTGCAGTCCGCCTACGGCGTGCCGGTCGACCGCGCCCGCGAGCTGGCGATCGCCGGAACGCCCGCGCAGGTGGCCGATCAGCTCGCGCCGTACGTCGAGGCCGGCGCCGAGCTGATCATCGTGGTCTGCGATCCGGCACCGACGGCAGAAGCCTGCGAACTGCTCGCCGAAACCCGGCGGCTGCTGAACGAAGGCTGACAAGCCGCGACGCGACCTGCGATCATGCGACCGACCACGACATCGGCGGCTGCGCCGCACACGAGGGGAGCCATGGCCGGACTCGAGCGGTTCCGCGTCGGCGACATCCTGACCGTCTCCTGCCCGTTCACCGACGCCCGGGTCGGGACGGTTCGACCCCCACACCTGATGATCAAGTGGCCGTGGCACCGCGTCGAACCCGACGCGCCGCGTTTTCGCTGGAACGGCGAGGTGGCCATTGACACTCACCACGCGTCGCGACGGCTTCGATGAGGCCGACATGTCAGCGGTCTATGACGCCACGGTGTCCGGATCGCACGCCGACGTCGTCGCACGATGGTCACGGCTGGCCGGCGCCACGCCGCCTGGACCTTCGTCGGTCGGCCGCGGCTAATCCGTGTCCGGCGCTGTGTAGAGCGAGAGCAGCACGATGCGGATCTCCTGCGCGGCCAGCGCGTAGGTGACGCGGTATCGCCCGATACGCAGCCTCCAATAGGTCCCCGACGCCCCGAGCGGTTCGCTTCCCTCGGGGCGCGGGTCGTCGCCGAGCGCGTAGACGGCGGAGAGCACGAGGCCGGCCGCGGCGGGCTCGTCCTTCGCGATCCGGTCGAACTGGTCGCGGGCCTCGGCCGGCCACAGGATCCGGCGTTGGGTCACCGCGCGGCGTGGGGGAGCGGCCTACCGTCCGGCGTCAGGCCGTGCGTGGCGGCGACGTCGGCGTGGTCGTACAACGGGCCGCCGGAGTGCATCACCCGCTGTGCCTCGGCCAGCTCCCGCTCCTGCTCGATCTGCTCCAGGCGCGCGAGCCGCTCGGCGCTGATCACGGCCGCCGCCGGGCGTCCGTGCTGGGTGATCTCGATCGTCTCGCCGCCGTACTGGGCGCGGTGCAGCAGCTGACCGAACTGCGCGCGCGCCTCGGTCACGCTCATGCTGGTCATGCACGAAATGTACCAACGGTACGTTCGCTGCACCAGAGCCGTTTTTCATTTCCGCCGCGCGGCCGGCGGACAGCCTCTGGCGGGTCGTCAGGTGGCGACCCAGAGGCAGAAGGGGTGCCCGGCCGGGTCGAGGCAGACCCGCACGTCCCGCTGCGGCTGGAACCCGGCGAGTACGGCGCCGCACGCCAGCGCGTGGGCGACGGCGCGCTCCAGGTTCTCGGCCCGGATCTCCAGGTGCATCATCATCTGCTGGTCGCCCGCGCCGGCCGGCCAGACCGGCGGCGCGTGGTGCTCCTCGAGCTGGAACGAGAGCGCCAGGCCGCCGGCCGGATCACGGATGATGACGTAGCCGGGCTCCTCGCGGCCGATCTGCCAGCCGAGCAGGTCCACGTAGAAGCGCGCGAGCGCGGCCGGGTCCGGCGCGCCGATGTTGACGGTGGTCACCGTCAGCGGCGGGGCGGCGGGCGTGGCGTCGTCGGCGGCCATCGGCAGTCCTCATCCTGTTTCGTTGCTTCTCTTCGCTCCGGCTGCGGCGCCGGACTCGATGCCAGCCTGCCACGGGCGTCGCCGCTCGGCTGGTCCTCCAGCGCGAGCCGACTGTCGTTGAAGAGTAGTTTTCTGCGGTGTACGGGTGAACGAGAAGGAAGATTCGGGCCGGCGGAGACCGAGGAAGATGATCAGGAAGCTGCTGCGCGGCGGCATCGCGGCCGGTCTGGCCCTCGCGGTGCTGACGGCCTGCTCGTCCTCCCGGCCGGCGCCGCCCGCCGTGCCGGCGAGCTACTACCTCGCGCTCGGCGACTCGCTGTCCCAGGGGGTCCAGCCCAATGCGGCGGGCACCAGCGTGGAGACCGCGCAGGGCTATCCGGACCTGGTCTACGCACAGCTCGCCCGCCACCACCCCGGCCTCAAGCTCGTGCAGCTCGGCTGCCCGGGGGAGACCACCACGACGATGATCCACGGCGGCATCTGCCAATATCCCGCCGGGTCGCAGCTGGCTGCCGCGACCGCCTTCCTGCGCGCCCACAGCGGGCACATGCTGCTGGTGACCATCGACATCGGGGCCAACGACCCGGAGACGTGCGGCGGCGAGACGACCGTGACCGACATCGCGTCCTGCATCGGCCAGATCCCCGACGTCGCCTCCCGGCTCTCTACGATCCTGTCCGACCTGACCGCGGCCGGGCCGGGCGTGCATATCGTCGGGATGAGCTATTACCTGCCCTCGCTCGCCGAATGGCGTGACGGCATGTTCGGCCAGGTGGTCGCGCGGGGCAGCGAACAGCTTGCGGTCAGCTACAACAACTCGCTGGACCAGGCCTATGACAAGGCCGGCGCGAAGGCCGCCGACGTGTTCGGCGCCTTCGACACGACCGACTTCGGCGATCCGCTCACCGTGCCCGGGTTCGGCTCGCTGCCCCGCAACGTGGCCCGGATCTGCGCGTGGACCTGGGAGTGCGCGCCGCCGCCGCGCGGCCCGAACCAGCATGCGAACCCGGCCGGCTACCAGGTCATCGCCACCGCGGTCCTGCAGGCTTCGGGCCTTGCGTGACCGATGACCGGTCCGGACGGCCCGGCTACGCCGCCGTGGTCGGGTCGGCCGAAGCCGTCGCCGTGTCCTGAACGGCGAGCCCGGCGAGCAGGAGGTCGAGACCCTGGCGGAACTCCGCCTCCGGGGCGAGGGCGGAAGCGTCGCGCGCGGTGGCGGACAGCAGCGGATAAGCATCCTGCGGCAGCCCGGCCAGGGCCGCGGTGCCGGGCCCCGACAGCGGGCCGAGGTGCTCCACCTGCAGGGCGCCGATCAGGTAGCTGAGCAGCGCCCGGAACGCGGCGACGCGCCGGACCCCGGCGAAGCCGCCGTCGGTCAGCGCTCCGAGCAGCGCCTCGCCCCAGTCCCGGCTGCCCGCCGCCGAGTGGCGGTGCGTCAGCAGCAGCGGCACGCAGTTCGGGTGCTCGGCCGCCGCGGCGCGGGCCCGCGCCATCAGCAGGCCCAGCCGGTCCTGCCACGGCCCGCGCGCCGCCGGGCCGAGGTCGAGGTCGATCCCGCTCAGGACGAGCTCGACGATGAGCCCTTCCAGCTGCTGCCGGCTCTGCACGTAGCGGTACAGCGACATCGTGCCCATGCCCAGCCGCTGCGCGACCGCGCGCATCGAGAGCGCGGCGAGGCCCGAGCCGTCGAGCACGGCGAGCGCGGCGGAGGAGACCTCGGCCTCGGTGAGGGAGCGTGGGCGCGGCATATCGATTGACAGCGTATCGGCCGCGTCCCTACGCTCGTAAGCGTATGGTGTACGCCTACGCCTTGCATCTGCATTCTCGGGCCGGGAGCCCGGCGGCACCGGCTCGACAGAACCGCTCACGAGGGGACCGTCCGTCATGACCGCGACGCGCACCGCAGCGAAGTCCAAGACCGCATCCACGCCCGGATCCGAATCCGTTCCGGCGACCCGCCGGATCGCCTCGGGCGCCGTGCTCGAGCCCCTCGACCTGACCGACCTGGCCGGCGCGCCGGTCCCGGTGCCCGACCCGCGCCGGCTGGTCCACCTCCAGTTCCGGCGCTTCGCCGGCTGCCCGGTCTGCAACCGGCACCTGCGCTCGTTCGCCGTGCGGCACGCCGAGCTCGAAGCCGCCGGGATCCGCGAGGTGGTCCTGTTCCACAGCAGCGCCGCCGACCTCGAGCCGCAGACCCGCGACCTGCCCTTCGTCATCGTCCCGGACCGGGAGAAGAGGCACTACCGGGCGTTCGGCGTCGAATTGGCGCCGCGGGCCCTGCTCGACCCGCGCGCCTGGCCGGCCATCGTGACGGGCGTGGCGCACGATCTGCTTGCGACCCTGCGCCGCCGCAAGCCCCTGCCGAAGAATCCCCCTGACGGGGGACGGCTCGGACTGCCCGCGGACTTCCTGATCCGCTCGGACGGCCGCGTCCTGCACAGCCATTACGGCGTCCACGCGGACGACCAGTGGTCCCTGGACACCGTGCTGGCGCTCGCCCGGGACGCGGAGGGCGCCGCGACGCCGTAGACCGCGCCGATCCGGCCGCCCCGCGCGATCAAGGCGGTCGTCCGGTGGACTGTCGGCGACTTGCGGTAGAAATGTCGGCGTGAGCGACACGGGCGAGCAACTGGCGCTCGTGCGGGCCGAGGCCGTGCAGGGCAGGGCGAGGGCGGCGCAGGCGGCGAAGAACGCGTCGGCCGCCGTCTCGGCCGAGAAGCTGCCCATCGCGCGCGTGATCGTCGACGTCGAGCCGGCGCACCTGGACCGGCTGTGGGACTACTCGGTGCCCGCCAAGTTCGACGAGGCGGCGCGGCCCGGCACCCGGGTGCGGGTGATGTTCGCCGGCCAGCAGGTCGACGGCTTCCTGTGGGAGCGGGTCGAGCGCAGCGACTTCTCCGGCGCGCTCGCGCCGCTGCGCGCCGTCATCTCGCCCGAGCCGGTGCTCACCCGGGAGATCGGGGAACTGGCCCGCGCCGTGGCCGACACCTACGTCGGCACGCTCGTCGACGTGCTGCGCCTGGCGATCCCGCCCCGGCACGCCCGCGCGGAGAAGGAGGCCGAGGCCAAACGGGTCCGCGACGCGGCCAACAAGGCCAGGGACGAAGACGCGGCCGCGGACGGATCCGGCGACGCGGCAGGCGGTTCTGATGAATCGGATGAATCTGATGAGTCGGATGAATCGGTCGCGAAGGACGGACCGGCTGATGCCTCGTCACCGGCCGACG
The DNA here is from genome assembly GCA_036501535.1 of Actinocrinis sp. Taxonomy (GTDB): domain Bacteria; phylum Actinomycetota; class Actinomycetes; order Streptomycetales; family Catenulisporaceae; genus DASYAE01. The sequence continues at coordinate 8,817 of DASYAE010000107.1, forward strand.
CCGACCTGCCTCCGGTCGACCCGGGCCCGTGGAAGCCCTATGCCAACGGCCCGCAGTTCCTCGAAGCGCTCGCCGCCGGCTCGAGCCCGCGCGCCGTCTGGGCCGCGCTGCCTGAGGGGCCGTCACCTGAGCCGCCCGAGCCGGAGCAGACGGGGCGCAAGCAGCCGGCGGCGCCTGCCGCGGTGCCCAACGAACCTCTTCCGCAGTGGGCGCACGCCCTGGCGACCGCCGCCCACGCGACGCTGTGCGGCGGCCGGGGCGCGGTGCTGATCGTCCCCGACGGCAACGACGTGGCGCGTCTCGACACCGCGCTGACCGCGCTGCTCGGCCCCGACCGGCACGTCGCGCTGACCGCGGATCTCGGCCCCGCGGAGCGGTACCGGCGCTGGCTGTCCGTGCTGCGCGGGCAGATCCGCTGCGTCGTCGGCACCCGCGCCGCGGTCTACGCGCCGATCCGGGACCTCGGCCTGGTCGCGATCTGGGACGACGGCGACTCCTCGCACGCCGACCGGGCCGCGCCCTATGCGCACGCCCGCGAAGTGCTCGCCCTGCGCGCGCACAAGGCCGGGGCCGGCGCGCTGATCGGCGGATACGCGGTCAGTGCGGAAGGCGCCGGCCTGGTCGCCCGCCGCTGGGCCCGGCCGATCGCCGCGCCGCGGGCCGCGGTGCGCGAACGCACACCCCTGATCCGCACCGTCGACCCCGACCGCGACCCGGAGCGCGAGCCGAGCGCGGCCGCCGCCCGCATCCCCGCGCTGGCCTGGCGCGTCGCGAAGGACGGCCTGACCCGCGGCCCGGTCCTGATCCAGGTTCCGCGCAGCGGCTACCTCCCCACCCTCGCCTGCGTGCGGTGCCGCGAGCCCGCGCACTGCGCGCACTGCAACGGAGCGCTGAGCATGACCGGCGCCGACGCGCCGGCCCGGTGCAGCTGGTGCGGAAAGCCCGCCGGGCGCTGGCAGTGCGGCCGCTGCGGCAGCTCCCGCTTCCGGGCCCGCTCCACCGGCGTCACGCGCAGCGCCGAGGAGTTCGGCCGGGCCTTCCCGGGCTTCCCGGTCAAACTCAGCCACGGCGGCCTGCTGCTCGAACACGTCAGCGCCCAGCCCGCCCTGGTCGTCGCCACGCCCGGCGCCGAGCCCGCGGCCGAGGGCGGCTACGCGGCCGCGGTCCTGCTCGACGGCGACCTGCTGCTCGGCCTGCCCACCCTGCGCGCCGCCGAACAGGCGCTGCGCCGCTGGATAGGAGCCGCCGCCCTGGTCCGCCCCGCGCCCAAGCGCCGCGGCGACCAGGACGGCGGCGTGGTCGCGATCGTCGCCGAGCCCTCGTCCGGCGCGGTGCAGGCCCTGGTGCGCTGGGACCCGGCCGGATTCGCCCGCCGCGAGCTGGCCGACCGCGCCGACCTCGGCTACCCGCCCGAGGCCCGCATCGCCGAGCTGACCGCGCCGTACCCCGCGCTGATGGAGCTGATCGACGCGGTCAAGCTGCCCGACGGCGCGCAGATCCTCGGCCCGACGCCGACGCCCGCCGCCGCGAAGGGGACCGGCGAACAGCTTCAACGGGCCCTGATCCGCTGCTCCCGGTCCGCCGCGCGCGCCCTCGCCGCCGCGCTGAAAGAGGCGCAGGGGGTCCGCGCCGCACATAAAGCCCCGGACTTCGTGCGCGTCCGGGTCGACCCGATCGACCTGGCGTGATGCCCGGAACGCCGCCGGCGGTCAAGGTAGGCTGTCCGCAAGCACCGATAGACTGCCCGGTGTTCATCTCCGGTTCGCGCGGCACCGGCCCCTGGCGCGCAAGGAACGGGCGGCACGGCGCGTGGCCATCCAGCAGATCCGACTCTTCGGCGACCCGGTGCTGCGCACCGTCGCGGACCCCGTGGCCGACTTCGACAAAGAACTGCGACGCCTGGTCGCCGACCTGACCGACACCATGCTCGACGCGCCCGGCGCGGGCCTGGCCGCCCCGCAGATCGGCGTCTCGCTGCGGGTCTTCACCTACCACGTGGACGACGTGGTGGGCCACCTGATCAACCCGGAGCTCGCCCTGTCCGAGGAGACCCAGGACGGCGACGAGGGCTGCCTGTCCATCCCCGGCCTGCCGTTCCCGTGCACCCGCGCGCTGCGCGCCGTCGCCAAAGGCTTCGACCAGTACGGCGAGCCGGTCGTGCTCGAGGGCAGCGACAAGCTCGCCCGCGCCATCCAGCACGAGACCGACCACCTCGACGGCGTGCTGTTCATCGACCGGCTCGACCGCGAGCAGCGCAAGGCCGCGCTGCGCGCCATCCGGCAGGCCGAGTGGGCCGCCGCTGCCGGCGCGCACCGCGCCGCTGGGGACGCGGCCGGCCTGCCCGACGGCCCGCCGGTGGTCAGGTTCTCCCCGCACCCGACCTTCGGCCAGGCCCGCTAGCCGAGTAGAGAAGGCCCGCCCATGCGCCTGCTGTTCGCCGGGACCCCGCAGACCGCGGTCCCCTCGCTGCGCACCCTGCTCGACTCGCGGCACGACGTCGCCGCCGTGCTCACCCGGCCGGACGCGCCGAGCGGGCGGGGCCGCCGGGTCGAGCCCTCGCCGGTGCGCGCGCTGGCCGAGCAGGCCGGCGTCGAGGTGCTCACCCCGCCGCGGCCGCGGGACCCGGCGTTCCTGGCCCGGCTGGCCGAGATCGCGCCGGACGCCTGCCCGGTCGTGGCCTACGGCGGCCTGATCCCGCCGGACGCCCTCGCCGTCCCGCCGCGCGGCTGGGTCAACCTGCACTTCTCGCTGCTGCCCGCGTGGCGCGGCGCCGCCCCGGTGCAGAACGCGATCCTGGCCGGGGACGAGGTGACCGGCGCGTGCACCTTCGAGCTCGAGCAGGGGCTGGACACCGGCCCGCTCTACGGCGCCGTCACCGAGGCCATCTCCCGCACCGACACCACCGGCGACCTGCTCGGCCGGCTCGCCATAGCCGGCGCCGCGCTGCTGCTCGCCACGCTGGACGGGATCGAGGACGGCACGCTGCGGGCGGTCCCGCAGCCGGCCGAGGGGATCTCGCAGGCCCCGAAGCTCGGCCCGCAGGACGCCCGGATCGACTGGAAGACCCCGGCCCTGCACATCGACCGGCAGGTGCGCGCCTGCACGCCGGCGCCCGGCGCGTGGACCACGCTGGACGGTGAGCGGGTCAAGATCTTCCCGGTGACCCCGGTCCCCGGCGTGCTGGAGGTCGAGCCCGGTGCGATCGTGGTGGACAGGCGCGGCGTGCAGGTGGGCACCGGCTCCGGGCACACCGTCCGGCTCGGCGACGTGCAGGGCCAGGGCAAGAAGCGGATGCCCGCCGCGGACTGGGCGCGCGGGCTGCGGCTCGGCGCTGTCGCCGGGTTCGACTAGCCTGCCGCCGGACCCGGACGTCCGGGATCCGGGACGAGAGGAGGACCGGCGGTGCGCAAGATCACGATGATGATGACGATCTCGCTGGACGGCTACTTCGAGGGGCCGGACCGCGAGCTCGACTGGCACGACGTCGACGAAGAGCTGCTGGGGCACATGAACTCCTGGCTGGGGACCCAGGGCGGCTTCCTGGACGGCCGGATCACCTGGGAGAACATGGCCGCCGCCTGGCCGGCCGTCGGCCAGGACCCGGACGCCGCCCCGCTCATGGCCGAGTTCGCCGGGATCTGGCTCAACATGCCGAAGGTCGTCTACTCGCGCACGCTGGAGAAGGCGGACTGGAACACCGAGATCGTGCGCGAGGTCGTCGCCGAGGAGGTCATGGAGCTCAAGCGGCGGCCTGGCGGCGACCTGGTGGTCGGCGGGGCCGAGGTCGGCGGGGTCTTCCGCCGGCTCGGCCTGATCGACGAGTACCGGTTCTACGTGCAGCCGGTCGTGCTCGGCCGCGGCCGTCCGCTCTTCCCGCCCGGCGACGAGCGCAGCGACCTGCGCCTCGCCGAGGCCAGGACCTTCGGCAACGGCGTGGTCCTGCTGCGCTACACCGTGGACTGACCGGCTCAGCGGCGTAGCAGGACCCTGTTCACCAGGCCCCGGCACACCAGCCTGAGCGTCGCCGTCCTGCTCGGCAGGTGGTAGACGACGAAGTCGTCGAAGGCGTACACGCCCGCGTGTGTGCCCGCCTGCCGCACCGCGTCGCGCACGGCGGCGAGCTGAGCGACCGTCATCGGCAGCGGGCGCTCGTCCGGCTGGTAGCGCGCACCGAGCGGGTAGTCGCGGCCCGGACGGTTCGTCATCTCGACGTGGCAGCCCAGCACGTGGCTGACCGGGTGCGCCTCGGCGAAGGCGGCCAGCCGCTCGACGGTGTCGGCGAACACGGGGAAGTCGCGGGCGTACAGGCGTCCCGGCAGGACGGTGTCGCCGGTCAGCAGGATGCCGGTGTACGGGTCGTAGAAGACGATCGCGGCCTGCTGGTGGCCGGGCGCGCCGATGATCTGAAGGACGCGGCCGCCGAGGTCGTAGCCGACCTGCTCGGCCGGCCACGCTTCGCCGAACCCGAAGAAGGACCGCACTGCCTCCGGGTCGCGCCCGACGATGGTCGTGTCCGGCCGGTCGGCGAACTGCGCGTCGGCCGCGACGTGGTCGCCGTGGCCATGGGTGTGGGCGACGACGAGTGCGTAAGCCGAGCGCGGATGTGCGGCGAGCCAGGACTCGATGAGGCGGTCGACGGTGGCGCGCAGGGGGAACCGCTCCGGTTCGGGGGTCGCGCCGGTGTCGAGCAGCATCGCGCGGTGGTTGCCGAACAGCAGGAACATGAACGGCGCCTCGTAGTGCACTGCTTTGCTCTGCCGCAGGATGACCGTGTGCTCGTTGTACGCGTGGACCTGGATCGGCGGGTCCGGCGCCGCGCTCCGGCGGCGGGAACCGTGGATCCAGCGCACGTCGAGGTCGCCGGCGACCGGTGTGCGCGCGGCGAAGTCGACCGGGGTGTCGGGATTCTGGCTCATGCTGTCGAGTGTGCCGGGTACCGCGCATGCAATATCGTGCCGCCCATGAGTCTTCCAATCCCCTTGGACCCGAAGGACCCGCGGGAGATGCGGGTCTCCCACGAGGACCGCGACCGCGTGTCGGAGGCGCTGCGGGTCGCCGCCGGGGACGGCCGGCTCTCCATGGAAGAGCTCGAAGAGCGGCTGGAGCAGGCGATGGCCGCGCGCACGTACGCCGACCTGGAGCCGCTCGTCTCGGACCTGCCCGGGCTCGGCGGGGGAGCGCTGGCCGCGGTGAGTCATGCGCTGGCGGCCCCGGCGGCGGCGAAGGACCTGGTCCGGGTCAAGCGGCGGGGCGGGAGCCTGAAGTACGAGGGCGTCTGGCACGTGCCCAAGGCCATGGACATCGACCTGCGCGGCGGCTCGGTGCTGCTCGACTTCACCGCCGCGACCGTCTCCGCGCCGCTGACCAAGGTGAACGTCGATCTGCGCGGCGGCTCGCTGCGCGTCATCGTCCCGCCGGGGTTCTCCGTGGACGCCAACGAGGTCGAGCTGCACGGCGGCTCCGTGCGCAACCGTGTCGCTGCCGACAGCCAGGCGGCGACTGCCGTGGGCATGGGCATAGGCATGGGTATCGGGCCGACGCACCGCATCGAGGTCACCGGCGCGATCAGGGGCGGCAGCGTCGTGATCAAGCCGCCGCGCGGGCCGAAGCGCCGCGGTTGGCTGCGCAGGCTGTTCTCGCGGTCGGGCGACTGAGCCGACCGAACTGCGGCCGGCGGGCCGCGTGGTGATGCGCGATCAGGTGATACGCCGACAAACATCCGATAGGCCCGGTCTGTCCGGCTCAATCGCTCGCCACACTGCGGGATAATGATCCTGTGCGCACCGACGAAGCCCGGCGCGCAGCGTATGACACGCTGCGGGCGGTATCCGGCCACGAGGCCTATGCGAACCTCGTGCTGCCCAAAATCCTGACCGACCGCCGCATCGACCCGCGTGACGCAGCCCTCGCGACCGAGCTGGCCTACGGCTCGCTGCGCGGCACCGGCACGTACGACGCGATCCTGGCCGCCTGCGTGGACCGGCCGCTCGACCGGCTCGACCCGGAGGTCCTCGACCTGCTCCGGCTCGGCGCCCACCAGCTGCTGGCCACCCGCATCCCGCCGCACGCCGCCGTCGCCGCGACCGTGGACCTGGCCCGCGAGGCGACCCACGAGGGCGCGGCGCGCATGGTCAACGCCGTGCTGCGCCGTGTCGGCGAGGCGGACCTGCGCACATGGGTGGACCGCATCGCCCCCGACCCGGACCGCGACCCGGAGGGCTACCTCGCGATCTACCGCGCGCACCCGCGCTGGATCGTCTCCGCGCTCTGGGACGCGCTCGCCGCGCACCGCGGCAAGCGGGCCGCGTTCGACGAGATCGACCGCCTGCTCGAGGCGGACAACGCCCGGCCCGGCGTGACCCTGGCCGCGCGGCCCGGCCTGTGCACCGCCGGAGAACTCGTCCGCGAGGGCGCCGAGCCCGCCCGATACGCATCCACGGCCGCTTATCTGCCCGAAGGCGACCCGGCCCGGCTCGAAGCGGTCGCCCGCGGCCACGCCGCGGTCCAGGACGAGGGGAGCCAGCTCGTCGCGCTCGCCCTGGCCGAGGCGCCGATCGGCGGCGGCCCGGACGCGCTGTGGCTGGACCTGTGCGCGGGACCGGGCGGCAAGGCGGCGCTGCTGGCCGCCCTCGCCGCGCAGCGCGACGCCCGGCTGGTCGCCGCGGAGGTCGCCCCGCACCGCGCCCGCCTGGTCAAGCGGGCCCTGCAGCCGATCCGCGGCCTGCACAAGGTCGTGATCGCGGACGGCACGCAGCCGCCCTGGCGCGCGGGCGTTTTCGACCGGGTCCTGCTTGACGCGCCCTGCACCGGCCTGGGCGCGCTGCGCCGCCGGCCCGAAGCGCGCTGGCGCCGGAAGCCGTCCGACGTCGCCACGCTCTCCGCGCTGCAGAAGCGGCTGCTCGCCTCGGCGCTGGACGCGGCCCGGCCCGGCGGCCTGGTCGCCTACGTCACCTGCTCGCCGCACCTGGCCGAGACCCGGATCGTGGTCGGGGACGTGCTCAAGGAGCGCGACGACGTGCAGCAGCTCGACGCCCGCGATCTCCTGCCGGGGGTGCCCGACCTCGGCGACGGACCCGACGTCCAGCTCTGGCCGCACCTGCACCAGACCGACGCGATGTACCTAGCGCTGCTGCGCAAGCAGCCGCCGACGGCCCCGGGCCCGGCTGACTGAGCGTCAGCCGACGTGCGCGGTACCGCCCTCGGCGGCGAGGGCCGCGGCGATCCGGATCTGGTTCGAGCGCCAGACCTCGTCCTCGGTCGGCGGCAGCTCGTTCAGCCACAGCACCGCGAGGGTGCCGCGCAGCTGTAGGAACCCCTCCGGCCGCGCGTAGATCTGCCAGTGCAGATGGGCGCCGCCGTCGCCCCAGCGGAAGTAGTGCACCCGGCCCACGCCGCCGAGGCCCATGACCGCGCGCTCGATCCGCTGCAGGATCAGGCCGAGCCCGGCCGCGGGTTGCGGCGGAAGGTCGATCAGGTCGCAGTGCACCCGCGGCTCGAGGAACAGGTGGGTCGGGCCCGCGCAGGGTTCGGCGTTCGCGAACAGCCGCCAGTCCTCGTCGGTCCAGATGTACGCCGAGTCGGGCTTGGCGCAGGACGGGCAGCCGTCGGGACCGTCCTCGCCGGCGCGCGGCGGCTCGGGAAGGACCTGCTCTTCCAGCATGCGCAGCCGCGGCAGCGACTCGACGAGATACGGGAACGTGCTCCACTTCGTGATGCCGAGCCGCGTCATCATCGACCAGCCGATCGGCAGGTGGGCGAGATGCCGCGGATGGGGGACACCCGGCGCCGGCTGCGCGGTGCCGTCTCCTGCGCCGGCCGGGTGATCTTCGTCGTCACCATTCTGCGTCATGCCGTCATCCAAGCGGACGGTTGACCGGTCCGGGAACGCCCTCCGGTGCGGGAGAATGGGAGCTATGGGCGTCCAGATCTCACCGTCGATCCTCAACAGCGACTTCTCCCGGCTCGCCGACGAGGTGGCCGCCGTCTCACAGTCCGCCGACTGGGTGCATGTGGACGTGATGGACAATCACTTCGTCCCCAACCTCACCCTCGGCGTGCCTGTGGTGGAGTCGCTGCACAAAGCGTCCGCGCTGCCGCTGGACTGCCACCTGATGATCGAGGACCCGGACCGGTGGGCCCCCGCATACGCCGAGGCGGGCGCCGCGTCGGTCACCTTCCACATCGAGGCCGCCACCGCGCCGGTCCGTTTGGCCCGCACGCTGCGCGCGGCCGGGGCGCGCGCCGGGATGGCGCTGAAGCCGGCCACCCCGATCCAGCCCTACGAGGAGCTGTTCCCCGAGCTCGACATGGTGCTGATCATGTCGGTCGAGCCCGGCTTCGGCGGCCAGAGCTTCCTGGACTGGGTGCTGCCCAAAGTGCGGCGCACCCGGGAGGTGATCTCCCGGTCCGGCGGCAAGATCTGGCTGCAGATGGACGGCGGGGTCTCGGCCGAGACGATCGAGCGGTGCGCGGAGGCGGGCGCGGACAACTTCGTGGCCGGCTCGGCGGTCTACTCGGCGCAGGACCGCGACGCGGCGGTGCGCGGCCTGCGCGCCCTGGCCGAGCGGGCCAGCGCGCCGGAGCGGAGCTGACCGGGCTCAGCGGTACTCGATGAGCGCGTCGGTCAGTTTGGCCAGGGCGCTCTGCGCCGCCGCCGAGATGTACGGCCCGACCGAGACGAGCGAGGCGACGATCGCGGCCGCCTCGCCGGGCGTGAGGACCAGCGGCGGCAGTTCGCGCCGCGCGTCGATGCGGTAGCCGCCGCCGGGGCCGCGGCGCACCCGGATCGGCACGCCCGCGGCGACGAGCCGGGCGATGTCGCGCTCGACGGTGCGCACGGTCGTGCCGGTGCGCCTGGCCAGCTCGGAGCCGGGCACGAAGCGCGGCGCCCGGGCCCGCAACTCTTCGATCAGCGCGTGCTGCCGCTCGATCAGCGGCAGCGCCTGGTGCAGCTGGGCCATGCCCTTGATGCGGCCCGAGCCGACCAGCCGCGGTCGCCGGGGCGGGTCCGCGAGAGCGGGCACAGCCGCCGCGGTGATACCGGCCACCGTGTTACCGGCCACCGTGTTACCGGCCACGGTGTCACTGGCCACGGTGTCATCAGCCCTTCGAAATAACCGACATAGCCCGGTCGGGTACCCGAGCTTACGGTCCTGGTATGACAGATGCCGAAGAACCGCCCGCACCCCGCATCGCCGTCTCCCCGGAGAATCCGAACCTTGATACAGAGCTGCACATCCGGCTGACCGGCCTGCCGCCCGGCGCCGAGGTCACGCTGCGCGCGAGCCTGCGCGACCCGCGCGGCGGCACCTGGGCGTCGGAGGCGGCGTTCGCCGCCGACCGGCTCGGCGTCGTCGATCTGCGCCGCGACGCCCCGCTGCGCGGGACCTATCAGGATGCCGACCCGATGGGCCCGATCTGGTCGATGGAGCCGGCGCAGCCGCCGGAGCCGGGTGCGGCGGCGGATCTCCTGAGCCCGACTCCGCTGAGCCTGGCGGCCGAGGTCGGCGGGACCGAGGTCGCGGCGGTGCGGGTCGAACGGCGGCGCGTCCCGGACGGATTGAAGCGCACCGATGTGCGCGAGCGCGGCCTGGTCGGCACGCTGTACTGCCCGCCGGGCGACGAGCCGGTGCCCGGCGTGCTCATGCTCGGCGGCTCCGAGGGCGGCATGCACGAGGACGACGCGGCGCTGCTGGCCGGGCACGGATTCGCGGTGATGGCGCTGGCGTACTACGGCCTTGCGGGCCTGCCCCCGACGCTCCAGGACATCCCGCTGGAGTACTTCGGCGCCGGTCTGGACTACCTGGCGGACCACGGCCGGGTGCGCTCCGACCGGCTGGCGATCACCGGCGGGTCCAAGGGCGGCGAGGCGGCGCTGTTGGCCGCGACGGTGTATCCGCAGGTGCGCGCGGCGATCAGCGTCGTGGGAGGCGGTCTGGTCACCATGGGCATCAGCCAGAGCATCGCCAGCGGGTCGTTCCTGGAGATCATGAAGACGCCGGTGGCCAACTGGACGTATCAGGGTCGCGCGCTGCCCTATCTGCCCAATGTCGTGACGCCGGAGCTGGAGGCCCTGGTCGCCGCGGGCGAGCCGGTGGAGCTGCGGATGGCGTTCGACCCGATGACCGAGCTGGCCGAGCAGCGGCCGGAGACCGTCATCCCGGTCGAGCGGATCCGCGGCGCGGTGCTGCTGATCTCCGCCGACGAGGACCGGTCCGGCGCGCTGGCGTTCCACGACATCCCGGCGAAGCGGCTGGCCGCAAGCGGGCATCCCTACCCGTGGAAACACGTCGTGTACGAAGGCGCGGGGCACGGCATCGCGGCGCCGCCCTACGCGCCGACGACGCAGAGCCTATGGCCCGGGCCGGGTGTGGTCTTCCGGACCGGAGGCACGCCCGCCGCCACCGCGCGGGGCAGGGCGGGCGCGTGGCGGGAGGTCCGGGAGTTCCTCACGCAGGCGCTGGCGGACTGAGCCTGAGCCGCGCGCGGCGGCGCGTGGTCTGGCGGTCGAACCGGATCTTGATGAGCCGGGCTTGATTCACAGCGGCCGGGCGCAGCGCCTACCATCGCCGCATGTCGATCGTCGAAGACCTGTTCTCGCTGCGCGGCCTCACGGCGCTGGTGACCGGCGGCAGCTCCGGAATCGGCTTCGCGATGGCGGAGGCGATCGCGCTGGCCGGGGCCCGCACCGTGCTGCTGGCCCGGCGCAAGCCCGAGCTGGACGCGGCGGCGGAGGCGATCAGGGCCGGCGGCGGCGAGGCCTACCGGGTCTCGGCGGACGTGTCCGACCGGGCCGCGCTGGCCGAGGCGGCCAACGAGGCGGCCGGGCTGGTCGGGGAGATCGACATCCTGGTCAACTGCGCCGGCTCCAACCCGCGCCCGCCGCTGGCCGGGCAGGGCCTGGCGGACTGGGACGCGATCCTGGCCGCGAACCTGGCCGGGCCGTTCCAGCTGGGCCAGCGGTTCGGGCCGCGGATGGCCCGGCGCGGCTGGGGCCGGATCGTGAACGTCGGCTCGCAGCAGTCCGTCTCGGCCTTCGGCGACAGCGGGATCTACGGCGTCTCCAAGGCCGGCCTCGCCGGCCTCACCCGCTCCCAGGCCGAGGCCTGGTCCCGGTCCGGTGTCTGCGTCAACACGATCGTGCCCGGCTTCGTGCTCACCCCGCTGACCGCGGCCGCCGCCTCGGACCCGGCCCGGGTCGCGGCGCTGGCCGCGCGCACCATGGCCGGCCGCAACGGGCTGGCCGGCGACTTCCGTGGCGTGGCCCTGTTCCTGGCCTCGCACGCCTCGGCCTACGTGACCGGCCAGATGATCTACGTCGACGGCGGGTTCTCGGTCCACTGACCAGGCCGGTCCGCCGCCCCTAGCCCCGCCGACCCGCTGATAGGGGCAGCCGATGGTGGCGGCCGCCCCGGAATCGTTGTAGACTTCCAATCATTATCTTAGTCAAACTAAGCTCCATGCGGCCGGGCTGGGCTCCGGAAGACGCAGTGACGGTCGCGCGGCGGAGCGGCACGGGACGAAACCATGACTGAACTGAGCCGGCGGCGCCGGTATCTGGTACTGGCCATATGTTGTATGAGCCTGCTGATCGTCGGGCTGGACTCCACCATCGTGAACGTGGCGCTGCCCGGCATCCAGCGCGAGCTGAAGACCTCGGTCAGCGGGCTGCAGTGGACCATCGACGCCTACACGCTGGCCATCGCCAGCTTCCTGATGCTGGCCGGATCGACCGCGGACCGGATCGGCCGGCGCCGGGTCTTCCAGACCGGGCTGGCCCTGTTCACCGCCGGCTCGCTGCTGTGCTCGCTGGCCCCGAGCCTGGGCTGGCTGGTCGCCTTCCGGGTGGTGCAGGCGCTCGGCGGCTCGATGCTGAACCCGGTGGCCATGTCGATCATCACCAACACCTTCACCGAGGCGCGCGAACGCGCCCGCGCCATCGGCGTGTGGGGCGGCGTGATCGGCCTGTCCATGGCGCTCGGCCCGGTGGTCGGCGGCGTGCTGGTCGGCTCGGTCGGCTGGCGCTCGGTGTTCTGGATCAACATCCCGATCGGCCTTGCCGCGATAGCGCTGACCGCGCTGTTCGTGCCGGAGTCCAAGGCGGCCCGGGCGCGCCGGGTCGACCCGGTCGGCCAGGTGCTGGTCGTGGTCGCGCTCGCCTCGGTCATCTACGCGATCATCGAGGGCCCGGACCGCGGCTGGGCCAGCCCGCTGATCCTCGGCCTGTTCGTGCTCGGCGCCGCGGCGCTGGCCGGGCTGGTCGGGTACGAGCGGCGCCGGGACGAGCCGCTGATCAACCCGAGCTTCTTCCGCTCGGCCCCGTTCAGCGGGGCCACCGTGGTCGCCGTCGCCGCCTTCATCGGCCTGGCCGGCTTCCTGTTCCTCAACACCCTGTATCTGCAGGAGGTGCGCGGCTACAGCGCCCTGCACGCGGGCCTGCTGACGCTGCCGATGGCGGCCTGCACCGCGGTCTTCGCCCCGATATCGGGGCGGATGGTCGGCAACGGCGGCTCGCGCCGGCCGCTGCTGATCGCCGGCGTGCTGGTGACCGCCGCCTCGCTGGTGCTGGTCACGGTGACCCCGACCACCGGCCTGGCCGTGCTGATGATCGCGTACCTGCTCTTCGGCGTCGGCTTCGGCATGGTCAACGCGCCGATCACGAACACCGCCGTGTCCGGGATGCCGCGGGCGCAGGCCGGGGTCGCCGCCGCGGTGGCCTCGACCAGCCGGCAGGTCGGCAGCTCGCTCGGCGTCGCGGTGGTCGGCTCCATCGTCACCGCCCAGGTGCACGGCCCGATGCGGGACGGCTTCACCGGCGCGAGCCACATCGGCTGGTGGATCATCGCCGGGTGCGGTGCCCTGATCACGGCCCTCGGTATCCTGAGTACCACGAAGCGCGCGAAGGCCAGCGCGGAGCGCACTGCGGCGCTCTTCCCCGGCGAGACGACGATCAGAGACGCGGTGCCGGTGTGACGACGAGACAGCAGCGCAGCACCGGCGCGGTCGCCGCGGCTCCGGCGGCGGTGGTGTGGAAGGCGGCCGCCGCGGCGCCGGGGCAGCCCGAGGAGCCGGCCCCGCCGGGGGACGCGGCCGAGAGCGCGGCGCGCGCCTGGAGCGTCATGCAGGCGCTCGTGCTCGACCACGACCGCAAGACCGCGGCCTGCGACGCGCTGGGCCTCAGCTTCGTGCGGATCAAGGCCCTGCGGGCGCTGCTCAAGGGCCCGACCGCGATGAGCGAGCTGGCCGCCAAGCTGATCACGGACAAGCCGTACACCACCATCATCATCGACGACCTCGAACAGCGCGGCCTGGTGGCCCGCAGCGTCGCCCCGGAGGACCGCCGGTGCAAGATCGCCGCGCTCACCCCGGACGGCACCGCCGCGGCCGAGCGGGCCGAGGCGATCCTCGGCGAGCCCCCGGCCGGCCTGCGCGGCCTGTCCGCCGCGGACGCCGTCGAGCTCGACCGGATCCTGCAGGCGGTCCGGGCCGCGAGCTGACGGCCCATCGGGGTTTGCGGCGCCGCGAAGCCGGCTGAAAGCATCGCGACCATGACCGACGAGAACTCCGCTGGCCGCGGGATCCGAGTGACCCGGCTGTACGCCGACGCCGAGGGCGTATCGCACTTCGCCGACGTAGAGCTCGCGACCGAGCCGGCCGCGTTCGCGCCCCCGGCCCCGCCGGTCGACGTGACCGAGCCGCGCCCCGCGAGCCGGACGCTGTTCCTGCGGATGCCCGCCGGCTGGTTCGGCGAGCCGCACCCGGTCCCGGCCGAGCAGCTCATGATCCTGCTCGCGGGGCGGGCCGAGGTGCGCACCGGCGACGGCGAGACGCGCGTGTTCGGGGCCGGCGACGCGGTGCTGGCACAGGACACCACAGGCGCCGGCCACGTGACGCGCGCGCTCGGCGAGCCGGGCGAGGAGGTCGTGATCGCGGTGACGCAGTACTGATACCTGTGCTTTGCGGGATGGGTCCGCGACCCTGCGTGCTTGTGCGCGTAATAGCGCGCCTTAAGGCATGAGTAGACCCTTACGGTGATAAAGGTGCCATCGCGCGGGCTTTCCCGGAGGGCGGGCCGCCTTCCCGACGACGGCGGTCGGCTGAGAACCGGAGAGGCAGAGCCCATGAGCATCACGCGGACGAGCACCGAGATCCTTCACGACGTAGCCGGACTCCTGGGTGTGAGCAGCGACGTGGCAGCGCAGGTTTTCGACGGCTATTACTCCATGCATCCAGCGCAGGTGCCCGCCGGCACGTCGTGGCAAGACGTCGCGGCCGTGTTCGAGCAGATGCCCGGCGTCCCGCACGGCGGGCCGGCCGCGCTCACGGACTATCTGCGCACCCAGGTGACCGCGGGACCGGCCCGCAGTTGCGCGCCGCGTTCGCGCACGTTGCGGCACCGGGCGCCGGGGTGCCGGTCGTGGAGGGCGGGGCCGTCCTGCAGTACGCAGACGAGTACTACCTGGGTGAGACGCAGCTGTGGCTCGCGCGCGATGCTGCGGGCGACTACTTCTACGACAGGGCGCAGCAGATCTACGACCTGTCCGGACGACCCGAGGCGCCCAAGGCCCCGGCGTCGCCCGGCGGCCGGATCGCCGCACGGGACGGGCGGTTCTACCTCGATGGCGCCACCGAGGTCTGGCGTGCCGTCGACGCAGACGGCGCTTATTACTACGACGCGGACAATCGCATCTTCGATGAGTGGGGCGAGCCGATCCCGGTGGCGAAGGAGGCCGAGGCGGATCGGCTGGTCCTGTCCGTGGACCACCCGGTGATCGCGCAGATGGGGGCGAACATCGCCGAAGCGATCAGGACGGTCGAGGGCTTCGAACTACTCACCGCGGCGGACCTGCTGCGGATTCTCGAGCGGGAGCTGGCCGACTTCCGGTAGCACCCCCGTACGCGGGCGAGGCGGCGGTGAGCCGGTACGGCGTTCCGGGAGGAGAGCGCGTGGAAGAGGATTTCGGTCGGCCGGGTAAGCAGGGCAGCGGCCGGTCAACCAAGCGGAAAGCCGAGGACAAGATCAGCCTCGTCGTGAAAAACGAGGTGAAGAGGGCTTTCTCCGGCCTCAGCACGGGCGGCCCGCAGCCCGTGATCTCACTCGGCGAAACGGGCTTGTCCTCGCTCGTGACGTCGATCGTGAATCAGGCGCGGCCGTCCAACCAGGACGAGGAGTACGAGGAGTACGAAGAGGACGAGCGGAATGAGCCGCAGGATGAAGAAGAGCAGGAGGAGGAAGAGGACGGGTTGCCTGAGCGCGTGTCAGCTGCCCAGGCAGAACTCGAGGGGTTGATCCGCATAGTGAATGAAGCGGACATGTCTACCGAGGTCAAGGTGGCGGCTCTCACGAGCATGGTAAAGGACAGCTATGAGGGACCTACCGGCGAGTTTCTTAAGAGGGCCAAAGAGCTCAGCGTCGAAGGGCTCACGGTCGCGCAGTGGAGCACGCAGCAGGTGACGCAGCTGGCGGGGAACGCCGGCCTGGCCTCCGTGACGAAGTCCGCTGAGATTCCGGGCCTGGGAAAGGCAGCCAACGTCGAACAAGGCGAAATGGCCTGCGTCATCGACGCGGACATCGGCACCCAGGACTTGGCGCCCTGCATCGCGGTGGCCGTCACCCTCCACCACGATGGCCACCGCTACAACGCCCTGTGTCACTGGGACGGCGCGCACTTGAGTGCGTCGAAAGTGATCCGAAATCTCAAGAAGTCGGTCGACGAGGCCGCGGCGGAAGCGAACCCGCAGTCGGCCCGCGTCGACTTCGGGCCGGCGAGATGGTTCGCAGCCGGCGGAACGCGCTCCTCTGCGCACAACGCATGTGCCCTGCTGCAGGCGTTTACGAGCGAGGGCGTGCGGCCGGACGTCAACTTCGCCATGAGCGCCGAGGAGGCGGGGCACGTGAAGTCCGCGATGCTCTCCGCCGACGGAACGTTCTCCTACGCCGGGACACCCGGGGAGAAGGACCCCGATGACGAGAAGTACTACTGACGGGGCCTCGCGTCGGACCGCCGAGCGAAGGGCGTCGTCGGCAATTGCGGCCGCGGATGTCGAAATCGTGGCGGCGGCTCCGTCCTATGGACGCAGCGGCCACGAGCGGCCGCGCGACAGGACAGGACGGTGAGTACTTATGGACTCCGAGCAGATCGCCCGGAAACTGGCCGACGCCCATGAGCTGTTGAGCCAGGCGTCGATGGCGCGGCTGGCATACAACGGACCGGACGGGCGGCCGCGCGTCGTCCCGATCGGGATCTTCTGGACCGGCGAGGAGATCGTCATGTCCACCGCGGCCACGGCGCCCAAGGTGGAAGCGCTGTCCGCCCGCCCCGAGGTCGCCCTGACCATCGAGGCGGGAGACGGCCCCGGCTCGGCCAGGACGCTGTCGCTGCGCGGCGTCGTGCACCTCACCATCGTCGACGGGGTGGTTCCGGAGTACCTCGCGGCCGCGCACAAGAACTTCGACCCCGAGTACGCGGCCGAGTTCGAGCGCAACTGCCGGGCCATGTACGACCGGATGGCGCGTATCGCGTTCGAGCCGCAGTGGGTGCGGTTCTACGACTTCGGCGCCGGCCGCGTGCCGCGGTTCCTCGCCGAACTGGCCGAGAAGTCGGGCTGACCGCGGCGCCGCGCAGGATCCGAACGCGCGGCACCTAGCGGTTGTTGAACCGGCGGGCCAGGTACGCGATGACGCTGAAGAAGGCCCACAGCACGCCCATCACGATCTGGAAGGTACCCACCACGATCGTGGAGATGATGCCGCCGAGGGTCAGCCCGTCGTGGTCGATGTCGCTCGGGTCCAGGGGGTTGCCGTCCTTGTCGAACGGACGGTAGACCACGTCCTCCACGTCGACGGTGCCCTGACGCAGCTCGGTGCGGGTCCGGGCTCGTACCCGGCGCGCGGGGCGCTGTCTCCCGGGAAGCGGATCAGACCACTGGATCGGGTTGTGACCGTCGGTCATACCTGAGACGTTACGCCCGATCGGGTGAGGAGCACGGGGCAGGGGGAGGCGCACGGGGAAGATCAGGGAGCGCGGCGGTAGTGCGCCGCAGCCGGCCTGGAGCCGGTCGCCGCCGCGCGCCTGTGGCGGGACGCGCGGCGGCCGGTGACGGCGGATCGGCCGGCTCGGTCAGCTCAGCCGGCTCGGCCTGCTCGGTCAGCTCAGGTACGGCGGGATGTGCGGCTTCAGGCCGAACTCCTGGTCGTCGAAGGTGCACCAGCGCGGCGTAGGTCGTCCAGTTGACTTCCTCCCCCTCCTGAACGAGGGGGAGTCCCCTCAGCCTCGCGGTTGAGCCACGCCGCGCTTTGCGCGGCGTGGTTGGGATG
Organism: Actinocrinis sp.; assembly: GCA_036501535.1. Classification (GTDB taxonomy): domain Bacteria; phylum Actinomycetota; class Actinomycetes; order Streptomycetales; family Catenulisporaceae; genus DASYAE01. Next base: position 26,134 of record DASYAE010000107.1, read on the forward strand.
CTTCCTGCTTCGTCGCCGACTGCATCCGAGAGGACTCGAAATGGCTGATGTCAGCTCCACAGGCAGATACGGCAAGACCTGCCGCCAGGATGTTCTTGGCCGCGTTGATGTCCCGATCGTGTCGGGTGCGGCAGTCGGGGCATGTCCAGTGCCGGGTACCTAGCGACAGCACGGTGAGCAGGTGTGCGCACGATGAGCACGTCTTGGAACTGGGGTACCAGCGATCGATCACCACCAGGGTCCTGCCATAGCGCTCGCACTTGTACGCAAGCTGACGCCGGAACTCTCCCCAACTCGCGTCGCTGATCGACTTGGCCAACCGCCGGTTTTTGACCATGTTCTTCACCGCGAGATCTTCGATCGCGATGACGTCGGCCCGGCGCACGAGGTGGATGCTGGTGCGGTGTAGGAAGTCGGCGCGGGCATTGCGGACTTTGCGGTGCGCGCGAGCAACCTTGGCCTTGGCCTTCTTGCGATTCTGGGAGCCGCATTCGCAGCGGGCCATGCGCCGCTGGTAGCGGGCCAGACCTCGGGCGCGGCGCTCCAGCGTGCGCGGATTGGCGATCCGCTCGCCATCGCTGGTCACAGCGAAGTGCTTTAGACCCAGATCGATGCCGAGCGCGTGTCTGGCTGGCGCCATCGGCGCAGTCGTCGCGTCGTCGAGGGCGAAGGTGACAAACCAACGGCCGTCCGGGTCGCGTGAGACGATCACCATGGTCGGATCCAGTGCGGCCGAGTCGATATCGGGCCACGACCACACGAACTGCATTGGCTCGCTGGTCTTGGCCAGCCACAGTTGCCCGTCCTTCATGCGGAATGCGGAACGCGTGTAGTGCGCGGACTGCCGCGAGGTGCGGGACTTGAAACGCGGGTACTTCGCCCGTCCGGCGAAGAAATTCGCGAACGCAGTGTTCTGATGGCGCAGCGTCTGCTGTAGCGGGACCGACGAGACCTCGGACAGGAACGCCAGCCCCTCAGCTTTCTTCCATGCTGTCAGCGCGGCGTCGGTCTCCACGTAGGACGTGCGCTTGCCCTCGGCGTGGTATCGGCGGTGCCGCTCGGCGAGGGTCTTGTTCCACACCAGGCGCACACACCCGAACGTGCGGCCCAGCATGACCGCCTGCTCGGGAGTCGGGTAGGCCCGACACTTGTACGCCGTCTTCACGCTGAATACCTTACAGAATTTGTGATGCTGTGTAAAACTTGGCGAGGTCGGCCTCCACGCTCCGCGCTTGGATCGCTTCGGCTCTGCCGCCGTGTCGCTGAAACCGCGTCAGAAACGAGCCCGTTAGATCCGCAGTATTCCGCATAGAGCGTCAAATGCCCGGATTCTGATATCCGTGCCGCCGATCACGCGTCCGCGCGGGGCGTTGCGCAAAAGCTTGCGGCGTGCAGCCGGCTCTGCCATCACAGTTGCGTCTCGCGCCGCTGCCGGTGAGATTTCGTTTCGCGCAACTTCACCCCCTCCCCCTCGTGGAGGTGGGGTTCGTGATCTATTCTCTCGCG
>DASYAE010000108.1:0-3072 GCA_036501535.1 Actinocrinis sp.
TTGTCTGCCAGATCGTCGCCATGGAGGCGCTGCGCGACAGCGGCCTGCCGCTGTCCGGCACGCTGGCGATGGCGGCAGTCTCCGACCACATGGGTGACCAGACCGGTTCCATCGCCTACTTCGACACCCACCACGCGGACATGGCGGTGCTCGGGGAGCTCTCCGACAACGAGATTTTCCTCGGCCACCGCGGACGCTACTACTTCGACATCACCGTGCTCGGGACCTCGGCGCACACGTGTCACAAGCCCCTCGCCGTCAACGCCAACCTGCTCGCCGCGCACGCGGTCATCGAACTCGACGCCTCGCAGCTGATGCCGCCGCTGGCCCCCGAGGTAGCGGGACTGTTCGGCCCGGAGACGTTCATGTCACCCGGCCGTATCTACGGCGGCCTGGCGCCGGGCGGACCCTCGATGATCCCCGACGAGTGCGTGATCCGGGTTGACTGCCGCCCGCAGCCCGGCGTCACTGCCGAGCAGGTCCGCGCCGAGATCGACCGCTGCCTGGCCCAGGCCGCGCGCCGCGACCCCCGCTTCAAGGCGTCGGTCGAGCTGGTCGACGTCAAGAGCGGCTACCTGGCCGCCTCCGGTGACCCGGTGGTGACCCTGATGACGGACGCGGTCCGCCGTGTCCGGGGCACCGAGCCGGTGCACCGGGTGGCGGGCTGGCTCGGCGACACCGCCAGCTTCGGCGCGAAGGTGCCGACGGTAATCTTCGGGCCGGGGGGAGAACCGGTGTACTGCCCGGACGAGCACCTCAGCGTCGCCGACATCGTCGAGGCCACCCGGGTCTATGCCGCGTTCGGCGCCCTCGCGCTGACCGATGCCGATGCCAGCGCCGGCGCGGGCGGCGGGCGGCCGTCGTGACCGGCCCGGCACCAGCCGCACCGGCTGCTGCCCCGTCCTTCGAGTCGCTGCTGGCGCGCGAGGGGCTCGCCTGGATGGGGCAGAACACCACCCACCTCGAACCGCCGGACGAGGTCGTCGCGGCCCTGTCCGACAGCACCCGCCGGCGCGAGTTCCAGCTCTACGCCCCGGCTCTCGGCTTCGAGCACCTGCGGGAACTGATCCTCGACGACCTCGGGCTGGCCGGCACCGGCGCCGTCGCGATGATCACCGACGGCGCGGTGGCCGGCCTGCACCACGTGTGCACCGCGCTGGCGGCCGGCCTGTCCCGGCTGATCACCACCGACCCGGGCTGGCCGTGGCCGGCCCGGTTCGTCGGGTTCGCCGGCGTGCCGGCCACCGCGGTCCCGGTCTACGCGCAAGAGCAGGGCTACCGGCTGGCCGCGGACCAGCTCGCGGCGGTCATCGAGCCGCGCTCGCTGATCTACCTCATCGACCCGCTGAACCCGCTGGGCAGCTCGTACGGCCGCGACGAGCTGGCGGCGATCGCCGCCCTCGCCCGCGCCAGCGACTCGCTGATCGTGCACGACTGCACCTACCGCCACTTCGCGCGGGGCCACACCCTCGTCGCCGGCCTGTACCCGGAGGGCACGCTCACCACCTACAGCTTCTCCAAGTGGCTCGGGCTGGCCGGGCTGCGCGTCGGCGCCCTCGTCGGGCCGCCCGGCCTGATGAGCGCGCTCACCGAGGTGCCGGCCAATCCGCTCGGCGCCGGCATCCAGGCGCAGCGGGCGGCGATCGCCGGGCTGGAGGTTAAGGGGCCCTGGCTCAGCCGGCTGCGCGCCGTGAACGCCGCCAACCAGCAGGTCGTCAGCGACGCGGTGACCGCCAGCGGCCTCGGCCGCGTCCTGGTTGAGCCCTCGCACGGCAACTTCGTCGCCGCCGACATCGGCGCCAGCGGCTGGACGGCCGGCGGGCTGTGCGCGGCGCTGCTCGAGCGGGACGTGTTCATCCGGCCGGGCACGTACCAGTCGCCGCTCTTCGGCGAGCGCTTCGTCAAGGTCAGCACCTCGGTGCCGCCCGACTGGGCGCAGCGGTTCGCGGCCGCCTGGTCGGCCGCGGCGCGCGAGGAGCCCCGATGACCAAGGCCGGGCGCTACCGGGACATCGGCGCCGACGAGTACCGGGCGGCCACCGCGCTCGCGCTGGCGCGGGAGGTCGCCGAGGGGACCCTGTCCCCGGTCGCGCTGGCCGAGCTCGCGCTCGGCCTCGCCGCCGGGGCCGAGCCCGTCATCAACGCCTACGTGTCCTTCCGCCGCGAGGCGGCGCTGCGCGAAGCCGCCGCGCTGGAGGCCGAGGCGCTGGCCGGGCGGCTGCGCAGCAGCCTGCACGGCGTCCCGGTCGCGGTGAAGGACAACATGTACCTGGCCGGCGAGCCGACGTACAAGGGCTCGCGGACGACCACCGGTGAGCCGGCCGCCGTCAGCGCGCCGATGGTCGAACGGCTCGTCCGGGCCGGGACGGTGGTGATCGGCAAGACCACCACGCCGGAATTCGGCTGGAAGGGAACCGGGATCTCGCCGCGGACCGGCATCACCCGCAACCCGTGGAACCCGGCCCGCAACTCAGGCGGATCCAGCGCCGGGTCGGCCGCGACCGTCGGTTCCGGCGCGGTCTCGATCGCCCTGGGCAGCGACGCCGGCGGGTCGATCCGCATTCCCGCGTCCTTCTGCGGGGTCGTCGGACTCAAGCCGACCCTCGGCGCGATCCCGGTCTGGCCAGGCACCGTCAACGAGAACCTGTCCCACGCCGGGCCGCTGACCCGGTCAGCGGACGACGCCCGCGCCGTGCTCGGCCTCACCCGCGGCTTCGACCCGCGCGACCCGCAGTCGGCCTACCCGGCGCCGCACCGCGACGACGCTGCGGCCGGTGACGGTGCCATGGTGCGGGTGGGAGTCATCACGCACCCGTTCGGGATAATGCCTGAGGCCGGTGTTTCCGGGGTGCTCGCCGCCGCCTACGCGAAACTGCGGGCCGCGGGGGCCGCGGAACTCATCGACACAGTGCTGCCGGTGCCGGTGCCGCGCGAGATCTTCGAGGCGATGTGGGTCACCGGCCGCGGGCTCGGATACGCCGACCTGATCCGCGGGCAAGGCGCGGTCATGGACCCCGGCCTGGTGCGGCTGCTCGGGCTGGCCGAGCAGTACTCGCTCGCCGACTACTACGCG
>DASYAE010000109.1:0-1534 GCA_036501535.1 Actinocrinis sp.
GATCTCACCGAGGCCTCGATCGTGGTCTCCGGGGGACGCGGCACCGGCGGGGCCGAGGGCTTCGGCATCATCGAGCAGCTCGCCGACGCGCTCGGCGCGGCCGTCGGCGCGTCGCGCGCGGTGACCGACGCCGGCTGGTACCCGCACCAGTTCCAGGTCGGCCAGACCGGCAAGACCGTCTCGCCCCAGCTCTACATGGCGATCGGCATCTCCGGCGCGATCCAGCACCGGGCTGGCATGCAGACCTCCAAGACGATCATCGCGGTGAACAAGGACCCCGAGGCGCCGATTTTCGAGCTGGCCGACTTCGGCGTGGTCGGCGATCTGTTCAAGGTCGTCCCGCAGCTCCTGGAGGAGATCGGCAAGCGAAAGTAGCCCGGAGTTTGCCCGTTACACCTGTTTCACCAGGTTCTTCCCGCCAGCTACGCTGGACGGAGCCATGACTTCGTACAGCACAGATCCGGTCTACCTGGATCACGCGGCGACCACGCCGATGCGTCCCGAGGCGATCGCCGCGATGGCGGAGGAACTCGGCCGCCTGGGGAACCCGTCCTCCCTGCACGCCGCGGGCCGCCGCGCCCGGCGGGTGGTGGAGGAATCCCGGGAGCAGCTGGCCGAGGTGTTCGGCGCCCGGCCGAGCGAGGTCATCTTCACCAGCGGCGGGACCGAGGCGGATAACCTCGCCGTCAAGGGCCTGTACTGGGCGCGCCGCGACGAGGGCCGGCGGCGCGTGCTGACCACCTCGGTCGAGCATCACGCCATCCTGGACTCGGTCCGGTGGCTGGAAGAGGCCCAGGGTGCCGAGGCGACCTGGCTGGCGGTCGGCGACGACGGCATGGTCGTCCCCGGCGCGCTGCGCGCCGCGATCGCGCAGGTCCCCGAGCAGGTCGCCATGGTCAGCGTGATGTGGGCGAACAACGAGGTGGGCGCGATCCAGCCGGTGAGTGAGCTGGCCGCGGTGGCGCACGAGTACGGCGTCCCGTTCCACACCGACGCGGTGCAGGCCGCGGCGCAGCTCCCGGTCGACTTCGCCGCCAGCGGCGCGGACGCGCTGACCGTGTCCGGTCACAAGCTCGGCGGCCCGGTCGGTGTCGGGGCGCTGATCCTGGCTCGCGGCGCGGCGCCGGTGCCGGTGCTGCACGGCGGCGGCCAGGAGCGGGACATCCGCTCCGGCACCCTGGACACCCCCGCGATCCGGGCCTTCGCCGTGGCGGCCGAGGCGTGCGCCAGGCAGCGCGCCGACGAGGCCGAACGGCTGGCCGCGCTGCGCGACGACCTGGTGCGCCAGGTCCTGGCGGCCGTGCCCGACGCGGCGCTCAACGGGCCGCCGCCGGGACCGGGCCGGCTGCCGGGCAACGCGCACTTCTCCTTCCCCGGCTGCGAGGGCGACGCTCTGCTCATGCTGCTCGACGCGAACGGCATCGCCTGCTCCACCGGTTCGGCCTGCACCGCGGGCGTGGCCGAACCCAGCCACGTGCTGCTGGCCATGGGCGCCGACGACTCGCGCGCCCGCGGCTCGCTCCGCTTCTCCCTC
>DASYAE010000110.1:0-11028 GCA_036501535.1 Actinocrinis sp.
CCCCCGACACAGGTGGATGCCTACTGACGAAGGCCGGGCTTAGGCATTCGCTCGACGGAGACGTTCGGGTGCCTGTTCCTTCAGCGCAGCGCCGCATTTCGGCGCCTGGCCCTGCAGTACCTCCCAGCGGGAGTTGTGCGCCGCCGGCCACAGGCTGGCCGCCCACGCGACCTCCAGCTCCGCGGCCGTGAACGAGCGCCCCCGGTGCTCCTGATACGCCGTCAAGAACGCCTCGGAGCTTTCGATCGGCGCCAGCGTGGGCTGCCACTCGCCTCGGCCGAAACCGCCGCTCGTCGCCCCTACGAGCGCCGCCTCCGGCTGCCACGCCAGGCTGTCCCAGTCGTGCACGGCCCACACCTCCTGGCCGCGCCACCGGATGTTCTGCGGCTCGAAGTCGGCGTAGCCCAGCACGCACGGCAGGCGCTCGGCCAGGATCCGCTTGCGGACCCGCACGGCCGTATCGATGGCGTGGGCGGGCACGGCGCTCTGGTCCTTCTCGTCGAGGAAGTCGATCGCCGGCCACAGCCCGGAGTCCGTGTGGTCCCAGCGCACCCAGCGCGGATTGGGCAGCGGCGGGGGGACCGACACGTCGGCCAGCGCGGCCATCAGCCAGGCGTAGACCTGCGCGTACCGGGCGGCCATGTCCAGCGATTCCCCGGAGACCACCTCGCCGCCCGGCCGGAACTCCTCGGCGTGCACGGCCAGCGCGCCGACGCCGACCACCGGTGTGAGCGGCCGGGCGCAAGGGAATCCGTGCTCGGCCAACTGGGCCTGCGCCGCGACGCACGAAGTCGCCCGGCCGTCATCGGGGCGCGCCTTGACCACCACGTCCGTGCCGTCGGCCAACCGCAGCCCGAACACCGTGGACATCTGCTGCAGCCGGAAAAGCTCCTCGGCGGGTTTGCTGCCCAGATGGTCCAGACACCACGGCGGCAGCCAATCCGGCAGGTCGTTTAAGGGCACAGTGGAGACATTACTGTGCCTCGGGTCCGCTAGGATCCTGCTACGTGACGACTCAGCTGCTTGCTTCCCGGATCAGGGATGTGCCGGATTATCCACAGCCCGGCGTCGTGTTCAAGGACATCACGCCGTTGTTGGCCGATGCCGAGGCGTTTCGGGCGATGATCGACGAGTTCGCCCGGTTGGTGCGTGATCTGGGGGTCACGCGGGTGGTGGGGCTGGAGGCGCGGGGGTTCATTCTGGCGGCGCCGGCGGCGGCGTTGGCGCGGGTGGGTTTCGTGCCGGTGCGTAAGGCGGGCAAGCTGCCGGGGGCGGTGCACGCGGTGTCGTATCAGCTTGAGTACGGCGAGGCGACATTGGAGATCCTGCAGGATGCGATCGTGCCCGGGGACCGGGTGCTCGTGATCGATGACGTGCTGGCGACCGGGGGCACGGCGGTGGCGGCGGTGGAGGCGATCCGGGCGTGCGGCGCGCAGCCGGTGGGACTGGCGGTGCTGCTGGAGCTGACCTTCCTCTCCGGTCGGGCCCGGATCGCGCAGAACGCTCCGGACCTGCCCGTACACACACTGCTGACCGCTTGATTCCGGCGGTGCGCACCGGGTCCGCCGAGGTCCGTTCGGCTAGACTCGCGGCTGCGGTCGCGCCGGAAGCGGCCGCGGTCGGCCAGCCAACGCCCTGGTGGGCACGCCACGGGGCAACAGCAGTCAGGAGCGCGTGATGTCGAACAGCCCGCACGCCGAGATCGGCGTGATCGGAGGCTCCGGTTTCTACACGTTCCTCGAGGACGCCGTCGAGGTCGCCGCGCAGACCCCTTACGGCCCGCCGAGCGACAACCTGATGATCGGTCAGGTCGGCGGCCGCGCGGTGGCCTTCCTCCCGCGGCACGGGCGCACGCACTCGGTCCCGCCGCACCGGATCAACTACCGCGCGAACATCTGGGCGCTGCGCGCCGCGGGCGTGCAGCAGATCGTGGCCCCGTGCGCGGTCGGCGGCCTGCGGGCGGACTTCAGCGCCGGCACGCTGGTGGTCCCGGACCAGCTGGTGGACCGCACCTCCGGGCGCGCCCAGACCTTCTACGACGGCGAGGAGCGCTCCGACGGCCAGCGCCCCAACGTCGTGCACGTCCCGTTCGCAGACCCCTACTGCCCGCACGGGCGGGAGCGGATGCTCGACGCCGCGACCCGCTCCGGATGGGAGCCGGTCGACGGCGGCACGCTCGTAGTGATCCAGGGCCCGCGCTTCTCCACCCGGGCCGAGTCGCGCTGGAACGCGGCGCAGGGCGGCACGGTCGTCGGCATGACCGGCTACCCGGAGTCCGTCCTGGCCCGTGAGCTCGGCATGTGCTACACGACCGTCTCGGTCGTCACGGACCTCGACGCCGGCGTGGAGGTCGGCGAGGGCGTCACGCACGAGGAGGTGCTGGCGGCCTTCGCGAAGAACATCGACCGGCTGCGCGGCGTCATCGCGGAGGCGATCGGCCTGCTGCCGACCGAGCGGACGTGCCTGTGCAGCCACGCCCTCGACGGCGTGGACACCGGGATCACGCTGCCGTAAGGCCGCAGATAGGCCGCGATTGCACGCCTGCCCGGTCGCGCAAGATACTGGCCGCATGCCCGAACTGATTGGCAAGCCCATGCAGGTCACGGCCGCCGGCGAGCCGCCGAAGCTGATCGAGGAGTTCGTCGGACTGGTCAACACCGGCGAGGCCCGGGTCAGCGTCGCGCGCATGCGCTCGCCGGCCGGGTGGGCCGAGCCGGGCCAGCGCCCCGAGTTCGACGAGTTCACGTTCGTGCTGCGCGGCGCCGTCGAGGTCGAGTTCGAGGGCGGCCGGCTGACCGTCGAGGCCGGACAGGCCGTGCACACCCGGCCGGGGGAGTGGATCCGGTACAGCTCGCCCGGCGCGGAGGGCGCGGAGTACGTCGCCGTGTGCCTGCCGGCGTTCTCCCCGGACACCGTTCACCGGGACGCCTGAGCCGGGAGGCCGGGGCCGCCCGGCTCAGGCGCCTCACTCGGTTCTCAGTGCTGTGGCAGTGCGCAGGCGCGCCGCCCAGCCGGCCGGGACCAGGGCCGCGAGTACGGCGATGGCCGTGCCGCCGAGCGCGAGCAGCACTTCCTCGAGTCCGTGATACACCGCGACGTCGGCGCGCGGGATGCCGGTGCCCGCGGCGTGGCCCATGACCGGGATCACGTAGTCGTGCAACGCGATCCCGGCCGGCACGCCGATCGCCCCGGCGATCACGCCGACGGCGAGCGTGGAGGTCAGGACCATCGCCATGGTCTGCTTCGGGGTCATGCCGAGGGCCTTGTAGATCCCGAGCTCGCGGATCCGGTCGCGCAGCTCGAGCATCACGGTGTTGAACACGCCGAGCCCGGCGGTGACGACCACGAGCAGGGTCAGGGCGGCGGCGAGGGCGTCCACCGCGAGGATCGTCTGGTCGTACCCGGGCGGCTGGTCGGCGTAGGCGGACACGCCGTACCCGCTGACGGCGTTGTTCAGCGACTGCAGGTAGGACGTGACGTCCACGCCCGGTTCGAGGGTGACGTCGAACTCGTCCGGCGTTTCGCCGGGGAGGGTCGCCGCGTCGCCGACCACGTCCATGCCGTCGTCGGACAGGGTGTCGAGGACCTCGCCGACGATCCGCACGGAGACCCGGTCGCCGTTCCCGTCGACCAGGGTGACCGAGTCGCCGATGCGGGTGCCGGTGGAGTCGAGGAATCCGGTCGGCACCAGCACCTGGTCCGGCCCGCTGTACCAGCGGCCTGCGATGATCTGGTAGGGGCTGGTCCCGGCCGCGGTGTAGAACGAGGCATTGAGCGCGTCTGCCGACCCCAGGACGGACACCTCGTCTCGTGCCAGGCCGTAGTAGCCGGCGGTGCCGCTCTGCCGCGCGATGGCCGCCTCGATCGACGCGTCGTCGTCGGCGCTGATCTCGCCGCCGTCCTTGCCCCCTGCCGAGAACTGGCCCGACGCCACAGTCACCTGCGCGCTCTCCCAGTAGTGCAGGCCCCGGTCGACGTCGCTGAGCGACGACCCCAGTCCGAACGCGAAGGTCAGGGCCATCGTGCCGAAGATGAGCGCGGCGGTGATGGAGAGGTAGCGGGCCGGGCGGGTCGGGGGAGTGCCCAGACCGAGCCCGACCGACTGGGGGACCGGAAGGCCGGCGAGGAGCCTGCGGGCGAAGCGGGCGCGCCCGGGGCGCGGAGCGCGGCCGACGGCGAGCGCTGCCGTCGCGGACATGCGTCCGGCTCTGAGCGCCGGGATCACGGTGCACACCGCCACGAGCGCGAGCACGGCCGCCGGGATCGCGATATCGGTCCAGACGGGCACGCTGAGAGTTCCGGTGCCATAGGCGACCTCGGCGTTGTGCAGCTCCGGGTTGGCGATCACGTTGCCGAGCACGGCGCCGAGGACCACCCCGACGACCGAGGGCAGCAGCGCGATCAGGCAGTAGGCGCGCACGACCTGTGCGGGCGCGGCGCCGAGCGCTTTGAGCACGCCGATCTTGAACAGGGCCGCGCCGACCGCGCCGCTGATCACGTTCGTGATGATCAGTATCCCGGTGGCCAGCGCGAGGATGCCGAACGCCACGATGAAGGGCACGAACGGGGCGATGTTGTGCTGCGCGGTCTGCTTGGCGCCGAGATACGAACTCGTCCCGACCAGCGTGCCCTTGGGCAGCAGGCCGATGACGGCAGCCTGGTCGGCGAGCATCTGGCCGTCCGTGCGGGCCTGCGCGAAGCGGTAGAGCATCTGGTAGACCGGCGGCGTGCCGGCATCGCCGAGTGCGAAGGCCCGGCTCGGCTCGACCCAGGCGTCGGCGGACTTCGTGATCGACTGCGCGTATCCGACGACGGTCAGCGCCGGCGTGCCGGGGGCGTCGGGGAACCGGACCGTGGAGCCGAGCGGAACCGCGACGATGTCCGTGGACAGCACGATCTGTCCCGGCCCGGTGACCCAGTGCCCTGAGACCAAGGTGACGTCGTCGACGGGGCCGCCTGCGTCCGCGCGGCCGACCACGGACAACCCTGGCAGGGTCGCGTCGACGCCGTCCGGCTGGACCACCGCGGTGGTGGTGGCGACCGGGAACGGCCCCGCGGTGGAGGTCACGCCGTTCGCGTGGGCCGTGTCGGCCAGTCGCGCGGCGCCGGCCCTGGTGCCGTCGAACGTCGCGGTCAGCTCGGCGCCGTTCTGCGCGGCGAATGCGTGCTCGAATGGCTGATCGGAGGCGATCAGCAGCGCGGTCGCGGCGACTGCGGCGGCGGTCGCGGCGAGGGTGGACAGGCAGGTGATCACCGCAGCGGTGCGCCGCCGCGCGACACCGGCGCGCACCACGCGCCCCAGCCCGCTCATCGGGCGGCTCCCGGCACCGGCGCGTCCTCGGCCACCCGGCCGTCGACCAGGCGCACGATGCGGGTCGCGCAGCTTTGAGCCAGGTCCAGGTCGTGGGTGACCATGATGATCGTCTGTCCCTCCCCGCGGTGCAGCTCTTGCAGCAGTGCCTTGACATCCTGGCCGGAGGCGGTGTCCAGGGCGCCGGTCGGCTCGTCGGCCAGCAGCAGCGCCGGCCGGTTGATCAGGGCTCGGGCGACGGCCACGCGTTGGCGCTCGCCGCCGGACAGCCGCGAGGGGTGGGCGCGCGCGTGCCGGGCGACGCCGAGCCGGTCGAGCAGCGCCTCCGCGCGGGAGAGCGCGGCGCCGCGCGAGACGCCGGCCAGCCGGGCCGGCAGCGCGGTGTTCTCCAGCACGGTCAGCTCGTCGAGCAGGTGGAAGAACTGGAAGACCAGCCCGATCCGGGCGCGGCGGAACCGGGCCGAGCGGGCCTCGCCGAGCTCGTCGACGCGGATGCCGGCGACGGTGACCGTGCCGGCGGTCGGCCGGTCGAGCCCGGCGACGAGGTTGAGCAGGGTGGACTTGCCGCTGCCGGAGGGCCCGAGCACGGCGACGGCCTCGCCCTCGGCGATGGTGAGCGTCACCGCGTCGAGCGCCGGCGGGCCCGCATCGTATGTCCGGGTCACCGCTGCCAATTCCACGACTGGGTCATTCACGCGGACCTCCGTGCGCGTCGGATGGCCGACCAGGATGAACGGCCGGCTGCGCCACGGTAGGTCGCGCGGGCGAGAGCGGTCGTCGGACCGGCGGGCGAAATTCGCATCATGCGTTCGGCCGAGCGCGGAGCCCTCGTCCCTGGGACGTACGACTGCGGGCTGGCGCGCCTCCGTTCCAGGGCCGACGCGCAAGGCCGGGGGGATCTGCGACGATGGCCAGGTCCTAGGGAAGGAACCGCATGGTGCGCACGATTGCGGCGTGGTTGCGGTGCCCGAGCGGACCGGCGCCGCGCCCGTCGCGCCGCGCCCTGTTGATCGACGCGGTGCTCGCGCTCGTACTCGTCCTCTACGCGCTCAGCGCCGTGCGCGGCGTCGGCTCGGCGTACGGTCTCAGTCTCAAACTGGGAACCGCGAAGGGTACCGAAGGCCCCGGAGCCGGTGTCTACATCACCGCCGTGGTGACCACCGCTCCGCTCGCCTGGCGTCGGCGCTACCCGTTCGCCGTGTTCTGGATCGTGACCGGCATGACCGTGGCGCAGCCCGGATGGATCGGCGCGCCGGCGAAGCTCATGGCGTGCGCGATCGCGGCGTACTCCGTGGCGGCGCACAGCCCCTATCAGCGGGCTGCGCTGATCAGCCTGGCCGGCGCGGCAGTCGCGATCGCCGGCATCTACCAGAATGCGGTCCCGAACATGCCCAAGACGCTCGGCGAGTTCCTGGTCATCGCGCCGGTCGTCGCGGCCGGAGCCGGCATGCGCAGCCTGCAGGTGCGCATCGCCGAGGCGCGGCAGCGGGAACGCGCGCTGGAGCAGGACACGGCGCGGGCCGCGGAGCTGGCCACGCAACGGGAGCGGGCGCGCATCGCGCGGGAGCTGCACGACGTGATCACGCACAATGTCAGCGTGATGGTGGTGCAGGCCGGGGCCGCGCGCAAGATCATGAGCCGGGCGCCGGAGCGGGCCGCCTCGGCCCTGCTGGTCGTCGAGTCCGCCGGCCGCGCGGCGATGACGGAGCTTCAGCACGCGATGGGGCTGCTGGCCGCGGACGGCGAGGAGCAGCTCGCGCCGCAGCCCGGGCTCGCCGTGCTGGGCCAGCTGATAAGCCGGGTCCGGGCCACCGGCATGCGGGTCGACCTCGCCGAGACCGGCGTGCCGCAGCCTCTCGCCCCGGGCGCGGATCTGGCCGCATACCGGGTGGTGCAGGAGGCATTGACCAACGCCGCCAAGCACGCCGCCGGCGCGGCCACACGAGTGCGCATCGATTACACGCCGCGCGACCTGACCGTCGGAGTCGACAACAGCGCCGGGCGCCACGCACCGAACGCCGCCGAGGGCAACGGCCGCGGCCTCATAGGGCTGCGCGAACGGCTGACGGCGTGCGGCGGCCGGTTGCACGCCGGCCCGCGCGGCGACGGCGGCTTCGAGGTGCGCGCGGTGATACCGCTGCAGGTACAGGACGCGGTCGAGGCCAGATGAGTGACAACGCGAACGAGGGCACTGTGAACCCGGGCACTGGGAATCAGGGCCGGGCGAATCCGCGCGTGGTCATCGCGGACGACCAGTCGCTTGTGCGCGCAGGGTTCCGGATGATCCTCGAGGCCGACGACATCGAGGTGGTCGGCGAGGCCGGCGACGGACTCGAGGCGGTCGAGCAGGTGCGCCGGACGCGGCCCGACGTCGTGCTGATGGACATCCGCATGCCGAACCTCGACGGGCTCGAGGCGACCCGCCGCATCCTCGCCGACCCCGAACTCGCCGGGGACGGTGGCGACGGCGGCCCCCCGCGCGTGATCATGCTGACCACGTTCGACCTCGACCGGTACGTGTACGACGCCCTGACGATCGGCGCGGCGGGCTTCCTGCTCAAGAACGTCACCCCGGAGCATCTCGCCGCGGCCGTCCGCCTGGTGCGCACCGGGGACGCGCTGCTCGCCCCGACGATCACCCGCCGCCTGGTCGAGCGCTTCACCCGCGGCGGCGGCCAGCCCGCGCCGCGCACCGTGCGCCGCGACCTCAGCGCACTGACGAGCCGTGAGATCGAAGTGCTCGAACAGATCGCCCGCGGGCTGAGCAACACCGAGCTCGCCGAGCGCTTCCAGGTCAGCCAGGCCACGGTCAAGTCCCACATCGCCAGGATCCTGACGAAGCTGCGGGTGCGCGACCGCGTCCAGGCCGTGATCGCCGCCTACGAGGCCGGGCTGGTCGCCCCGGAGCCGATCAGGACCGATCCGGACCGGTGACGCCGTCCCGGGCGCGCACGCCGAGGCCGCCGAGGCCGCCGAGCAGAAATCCGCCGAGCAGGAATTCGCGCAGCGCGGCGGCGATCCGCTCGCTGCCGGACCCGGCGAGCTGCCCGCGCATGCCGAATGCGAGCGCGACGGCGAACCTGGCCGCGAGCGCGGGATCGCCCTGCGGCGGCAGGATGCCGGCCGCGCGGGCGGCGACGGCGGCCTCTGCGATGCGGTCCTCGATCGCGGCCAGCGGGCGGTGGATTCCGGCGATGTCCACGGTCCGGGCGCTGCCGGCCGAGCCGGTGTCGTTGCCGCGCGCGGGGCGGCGCCCCGCCTGGCGGGCGACCCAGGCGACGAGTGCGTCGACCGCGCCATCGAGCCGCGCGCCGGCGTCAGTGATCGGGGCGAGCCGCTGGTCGAGGTCGCGCAGGAAGGCGGCGACCTCCGTCTCGACGAGGGCTTCGAGCACGTGCTCGGCGTCGGGGAAGTAGTTGTACAGAGTGGCGCGGGCCACCCCGGCGCGCCGGGCGAGGGTGGTCATGGCCAGGCCGGCGGCGCCCCGCTCGGTGAGCAGGGCGACTGCGGCCTCGAGGATGCGCGCGCGGGTGCGGTCTCTGTGCGCTGCGACGGTCGCCGCCCAGCTGTCCGCGGCGTCCGGGACATCCGGGGGTGTTGGACAGTTGTCTTGAGTGTGTCCATCCTGTCTTGGCACGCCGTCATGCTATCCGCACGATGGGTGCCGTGAATCTGGCTCTTGCACAGTTGCGGCGCGCGCCGGTACGGACCGGGCTGCTGGTAGTCGTCGTCGCAGTGCTTTTCTTCCTCGTGGAGTATCTGGCCGCTGTGTCGGCCTCGCTCCAGGCGGTCAACACCGGGGCGCTGGCCCGGCTCGGCGCGGATCTGGTCGTCTACAGCGCGGGCTCGGGCGACAGCCTGGACGCGAGCCGGCTGCCCGCGTCGGATGTCGCGGCCGCGGCTCACGTGACCGGCGTCGCGCAGGCTCAGGCCCTGGGCGTGGCGGATTTCACCGTCGCCGGGCCGGGCGGCAGCCGCTACGAGCTCGACCTGATCGGGCTGGATCCCGGCCCGGCCTGGCCGCGCCCGGCGGCCGGCAGCCTGCCCGGCGCGGGGTCGGGCGCGAATTCGAGCGCGGCCTCGGGCCAGGCGCTCGGGGACACGACCGAGGTGTCGGCCGGCCTGGGCGTCGGCCGCCGGGTCGTCCTCGTGCCCGGCAGGGTGACGCTGCAGGTGACCGGTTTGGCGGCAGGCGTGCGCTACGACGGCCTGGTCACCGCATGGACGACGTTTGCTTCCTGGGAGCGGGCGGTACGCGCGGCGAACCCCGGCGGGTCCGCCGAGCCGAATGCGGTGACCGTGCGGCTGAGCCCCGGAGCGCCGGCCGACCTGACGGCCCGTCGGCTGGCCGCGGCGTTACCCGGCAGCGTGGTGCTGACCCGGTCCGCCGCCGTGGCGGACGTCGCCGGCGCCGGAGTGCTGCAGGTGACCTTCGGGCTGCTGATCGCGGTCGCGTTCGCCGCCGCCGTGCTGGTCACCGGCTCGGTGTTCCTGCTGCTGACGGTGCAGCGCACGCGGACCTGGGTGCTGCTGCGCAGCCTCGGCGCTCCGGCGGGCCGCCTTGCCGTCGCGGTCATGGTGCAGGCCGTGGTCGTGGTCGTCGCCGCGTGCGCGCTGGCGTCGGCCGGTCTCGCGGTCGTCGGGTCGGTGTCCGGTCCCGGCTTTCCGCTGCGGGCATCGCCGGGCCTGCTGCTCGGGACGTTCGCCGCGGCGCTGGTCGGGGCGATGGTCAGCGCCCTGCTGCCGATCCGGCGGATCGGGCGGCTGGATCCGGCCGCGGCGCTGGTGCGGGGGTGAGCGGGATGCTGGCCTGGCCGGTGCTCGAGGCCTGGCGTCGCCGCGGCCGCCTGGCCGGGGTGACCGCGACGCTGACCGCGCTGTGCGCGCTGGCGGTGATCCTGACCGCGCTGTCCTCGGGCCTGTGGGCCGGGGCGACCAGCGCGATCGGCGGCTCGTCGGCACAGCAGTTCGTGTTCTCCGCGAACAGCCTCGACTCGTTCGCGCGCAGCCGCCTGCCCTTGGCGGACGCGGCACGGGTGGCCCGGCTGCCCGGCGTCGCCGCAGTCGGGGCGCTCGGCACGCTGACCACCGTGATGACCCTGCCGCACGGCACGGCCGACGTCGCCGTGATCGGCACGCTGCCCGGCCGGCCCGGAGCGCCGACCTCGGTCGACTCCGGCCGCCTGCCGGGGCCCGGCACAGGCACAGGCACCGGCACCGACTCCGCGGACGCAAACAGTGCGGTTGTGGATGGCTCGCTGCGCGCGGACGGAGTGCAGATCGGCAGCCTGCTGCGAACCACGGCCGGCGGCCCGGCGTTGCGCGTGACCGGCTTCGTCTCCGGCCGGCAGTACGAGCTGCTGCCCACGGTCTGGACCTCGCTGACCGCGTGGCAGGCACTCACCGCCGCGGCGCAGCCGGAGACCCGCACTACGACCCCTGATGCGCAGGTGCTCACTATCCGGCTCTCGCAGAACGCGCAGCCCGCCGCCGTACAGCAGGAGATCAGCAGCCTGCTCGGCGCCACGGTGGTTACCGTCACCCGATCGCAGGCGATGCTGGCGATCCCCGGCGCCGCCGCGATGCGCACCACCATCAGCGAGCTGATCGCGGCCGCCCCGATCGTCGCCACCGGCGTCACGGCGCTGTTCTCCGCGCTGTACGTCACCGAGCGCCGTGCAGAGCTCGGGCGGCTGCGCGCGCTGGGAGCTTCGGCC
>DASYAE010000111.1:0-74264 GCA_036501535.1 Actinocrinis sp.
GGTGCGCTCCGGAGTCGGTGCGGCATGGCGCGGCTGCTCGGTGGCGTAGCCGCGCGCGGCCGGGTCCTCTTCCTCGACCACCGTCGGGACCTCGACCAGGGGCCGGGATCCGAACAGGCCGCCGAGCAGCAGCACGATCCCGCCGGCCAGCGGCAGCCATGCACCGGGCTGGACGTCGTTCCACGCGGTGGAGAAGTTGTGCCCCGCGGCGCGGTAGACCTCGATGGCGAACAGGATGAACAGGACGACGCCGAGGGCGCCGGCCAGACGGGTGATCCAGCCGGTGCGGTCGGCCAGGCCCACCAGGGCCAGGACGCCGATCAGCACGGAGATGCCGCCCGCGGTGCGCACGATGTCGGTCTGCACGGCGAAGTTGGTCTGGAACAGGGCGCGGTTGGTCAGGTTGTCCCCGGTGACGCCGTGCGTCCACTGGGTGAACGCGCCGACGATCAGAGCGGCCGCGCCGATCAACGTGGCGATCAGGCGTCCGATCTGCCCGCCCGTGTGACCCGAGTCCACTTCCACGACACGCGCGACGTTCGCGCGATGCGCAGTGTGTGTCATGTCCTCTACCTCCAAGGTTCAGGACGAGTCCGGTCGCGAGTGCCCCCTTCGAGGCACGGCAAACGGGTGATTGCGGCCTGCGCCAAACCGATCGGCGTGCACAGGGCTCACTCGGCGGTCACTGCGTCGACCACGGCGAGGCCGGCCCGACCGCGGAGGCCAGCACGGCGCTGTTGGGCAGCAGCACCGGGCCGGCCTCGGTCAGCACGGTCACGTAAGTCAGGGTCATGCCGGCGATGGTGCCGATGACGGGGCCGCCGAGCGCGCCGGAGCGGATGGTCAGCTCGTCGCCGAGGGTGAAGGGGCGGGTGAACAGCAGCATGATCCCGGCGAAGACGTTGGCCAGCACCTGCTGGGCCGCGATGCCGAGGAGCACGCCGGTCAGCACGCCGCCGAGCAGCAGGTGCTCGACCGGGACGTGCAGCAGGCTCAGCGCGCCGAGGATGACGAGGATGTAGCCGGCCAGCAGGCACAGCAGCCGCAGCGTGCTGGCCCGCGCGTCGCCGAGCCGGCGGGCCGGCAGCAGCCCGATCACGTCGTTGGTCGCGCCGCGCACCGCGATCACGGCGGCGGCCAGGAACACCACCGCGCCGCCGATGGCCAGCATCTCGTGCAGCTGCTGGAACTTGCCGGTGCCGAGCAGGCCGCCGTAGTGGTAGGAGACCGCGAGGGCGGCGATGGCGACGATGGTGGTGATGAACGCGCGGCGCATGACGAAGCGCAGCACGCCGCGCCGGGCTCGGATGGCCAGCAGGGCCAGGTCGACGGGCTCAGGGTCGGGGACGGAGTCGGACGCGGATTCCGCGCGGCGCGCCGCGGTGACAGCGACGTGCTCGGGGATGATGATCTGCGGGCGTTCGGCGCCGGGGCCGGTGTTCTGGTTCATGGCTCTTCGCGCCGGGGTCGGAGACAGGGCCGTGGGCATGGAGCAGTGGCGGCGCGGCTCGGGTCAGATAACCGGGCGCGAAGTACATAAACGCAGCGACCGTAAATGCAGCGCAGGCGCGGCGCGACGCTGCCAGACCCGATCCGGGTCCCGCGCGGTTTGCCGAGCCGGCAACAAAGCTGGCCGGCCGCGGCGGTCCGGCCGCACAGTAGGCGCATGGAGCACACAGAGACCGATATCGGCACGGGCACTGCGGGCGCTGCGGACACCGGGTCCGCGTCCACCGAGAGTCCCCTGTCCCGGCACGGCCACCACGACGGCCACGGCTCGCGCGCCGATCACGACGTGGACCCGGCGCAGTTCTTTACCCGGGAGTACTGGGACGAGCGCTACGCCGACAAGCAGATCTGGTCCGGCAATCCGAACGCGCTGCTGGTTCGCTACGCCGCCGATCTCGCGCCGGGCACCGCGCTGGACGTGGGCTGCGGTGAGGGCGCCGACGCGTTGTGGCTGGCCTCGCGCGGGTGGTCGGTCGTCGGGGCGGACGTCTCGACGGTCGCGCTCCAGCGCGCTGCGCAGGCGGCCGAACGCTCCGATGCGGGCGCCGCCGAGCGGATCACATGGCAGCAGGCTGACGTGGTCGGCGCGGACTGGGCGCCGCCGCAGCGCTTCGACCTGGTCTCCGCACAGTTCGTGCACCTGCCGACGCAGATGCGCGAGTCGCTGCACCGGCGGCTGGCCGCCGCGGTCCGGCCCGGCGGCACACTGCTCGTGGTCGGGCACCACCCCTCGGACCTGGAGACCAGCGTGCGGCGGCCGCAGCTGCCCGGCATGTTCGCCACCGGCGAGGAGATGGCCGCCGTGCTGGACCCGGAGCATTGGGACGTCGAGACCGCGGTCGCGCAGCGCGAGGCCGCCGACGCCGACGGCGCCGTGGTGACGATCCACGACGCCGTGGTGCGCGCCGTCCGGCGCCGGTAGCCGAAGGTCGGTCGGCTACGAGGAGGCGACTTGGAAGGCGCTGACCCAGGCGCCGAGCTCGTTGTAGCCGGTGCGGTCGACGGTGATCGAGCCCCCGGTGCAGTCGGCGTTGTCCCAGAGCTCGACCTTGGCGTCGCTCTCGGTGCGGGCGGACTGCATGCGGTCGTTCCAGCCGTCGCCGACGTAGTGGCACTCCCCGGGCTTCCCGCAGAACCATTGGTCGGGGCCCGAGAAGCCCTGATCGGCGAAGGCGTGGACGCAGCTGTTGTTGGCGGCTGCGAAGGACTGGGCGGATGACGGGGGAATGCTGAAGACCGTGCCGGCCGCCAGCACTGCGGCCGTGACCAGGATTTTCCGTGTCGCAGACAAGACGTTTCCTTCAATTGCGGGATGGGAGCGAGGGCGAAGCAGGAGCCGCATCGCCTACATGAAGTGTATGTAAAGCCACTTAGAGTGACACAAATCGGTGTGCTCCGAAGGGCGGAATCTGCGCCACCGGGAGGTCGTCGTGGCGGATCCCGGAGATCACAGCCCGGCAGATCGCGCCGCGGCAAAGGCCGACGACGGGGTTCGCACCGTGATCTGCATGGTGGCGGAGCGGCCTGCGGGGCGGGTAGAAAGGCGGGCGTGGCTCATCGCAGCAGACTCTCGACGATCCTGATTGACGCACCGAGCGGTGAGGCCCCTGCCGTTGCCGCATTCTGGTCCCGGGCGCTCGGCGTGCCGGCGCGCACGGTCCCCGACGAGGAGCAGTTCACCTCTCTGCACGGGGCGCTGCCCGGGCTGGTCCTGGCGGTGCAGGCGGTGGACGACCAGGCCCGGTATCACCTGGACATCGAGACTGACGACGTCGAGGTGGAAACGATGCGACTGATCGCCCTCGGTGCTGTCGAGGTCGGCCGCTGGCTGGACTGCCGGACCTTGCGGGCTCCGGGCGGCCACCTCGTGTGCGTCATTCCGCGCCACAGTGATCCAGAGACCTTCGAGCGTCTGTCGCAGGTCTGGGAATAGACTGAAGGCGCAGGTTGTGGGCTTGGCGTGGCCAGGTGTCGTCGTGCTCGTACTTGTCGCGGACAGCTGTTGATCGTCGGTCGGCGGGCGCGTTCGAGGTGGGTGAGCCGATCGCCACCGGCCGCTCAGTGTTCGTCCGATGCCGGCTCGTCCCCGCTCGGTCCGTCCGGCTCCGGCTCGGCCGGCCTCGTGAGGCAGTGCGCCGGGGCGCGGCCGGGCGGCTGGGCCGGTGCCTCGCGCGGCTCGCGCGGCGGGATCGGGAGGTCGAGCGGGCGGTCCGGGTGCAGGGTGACGGCCTGGCCGTGGTGCCGGAACTCCAGCGGGTCCGGCCCGTCGAGCGTGTAGGTCGCCTCGTCCCGGCGCACGTCGACGCGCAGCACGTGCCCGTTGAGCACCACCTTGAACGACAGCCGCTCCCAGCTCTCCGGCAGCCGCGGCGCGAAGCGCATGCCGTCGACTCCGCGGCGCATCCCGCCGAAGCCGGCCACCAGCGTGATCCAGCTGCCGGCCAGCGAGGCGAGGTGCAGTCCGTCGGCGGTGTTGTTCTCCAGGTCGTCGAGGTCCATCAGGGCGGCCTCGGCGAGGTAGTCGTAGGCCAGCTCGAGGCAGCCGACCTCGGCGGCGACCACGGCCTGGCTGCACGCGGACAGCGACGAGTCGCGCACCGTGATGCGCTCGTAGTAGTCGAAGTTCCGCGCCTTCTCCTCGTCGGAGAATGCGTCCCCGCAGGTGTAGAGCGCCAGGACCAGGTCGGCCTGCTTGACCACCTGCCTGCGGTAGAGCTGGAAGTACGAGTGGCGCAGCAACAGCGGATAGTCCTGCTGCGTCATGCCCGCGAAGTCCCACTCGGCGTGGTCGGTGAAGCCGTCCGCCTGCGGGTGCACGCCGCGCTTGGCGTCGTAGGGCACGTACATGCTGTCCGCCGCGGCGCGCCAGTGCCCGACCTCTTCCGGCCGGATGCCCAGGCGCTCGGCGACCTCCGGGTACTGTTCCACCGACGCGGCGGCCGCGCGCAGGTTCTGGCGCGCCATCAGGTTCGTGTAGACGTTGTTGTCGGCCAGGGCGCTGTATTCGTCCGGACCGGTGACGCCCTCGATGCGGAACTCGCCGATGTCGTCCATGTGGCCCACCGACCACCACAGCCGGGCGGTCTCCACCAGCAGTTCGACGCCGTACTCCTGCTCGAACTGCTCGTCCCCGGCGGTCACGTGGTAGCGCACCACGGCGTCGGCGATGTCCGCGTTGACGTGGAACGCAGCGGTGCCGGCCGGCCAGTAGGCCGAGCACTCGTGCCCTGCGATGGTGCGCCATGGGAAGGCCGCGCCCTCCAGGCCGAGCTGGCCGGCCCGCTCCCTGGCGGCGGCCAGCGTGCTGTGCCGCCAGCGCAGCGCGTTGGCGACCGAGTCCGGGTCCGTGTACGTCAGCACGCTGAGCACGAACATCTCGGTGTCCCAGAAGGCGTGACCGTCGTAGCCGTTGCCGGTCAGGCCCTTGGCCGGGATGGCGCGCTGCTCGGCCCGGGCCGCGGACTGGTAGATCTGGAACAGCGCGAAGCGGACCGCCTGCTGGATCCGCGGGTCGTGGTCGATCTCGACGTCGGCGCGGGCCCAGTACTGGGCGAGGTCGTCGCGCTGGTCGGCGCACAGCCGGTCCCAGCCGTCCCGCCGGGCCGCGCTCAGCGCGCCCTCGACCTGGTCGCGCATCGCGGGCAGGCTGCGCTCGGAGGACCAGCCGTAGGCGACGAACTTGGTGACCCGCAGCACCTCGCCGGGCTGCAGCACGACGGCCATCCCGAAGCGGCCGAGGTCCGGCTCGCTCAGCGTGGCGGCCTGGAGGCCGTCGGGCGACTCGACGATGTGCTCCATCGCCGCGGCGACCCGCAGGCCGCTGTTGCGCACGGTGTGCACGAGCGTGACCCGGGTGTCGTGCTCCACGTGGAGGTCGCCGACCAGCGGGTTCTCCAGCGCTGCGGCGGCGCGCGGATCGCCGCCGTGGGCCGGCATCTCCTCGTTGGCGGTCAGCTCGGACTGCACCACGATCCGCGCCGGGCCGTCGACCGGCTCGACCTCGTACCGGACGGCGCAGACGGAGCGCTGGGTGAGCGAGACGATGCGGGTCGAGCGCACGCGCACGGTCCGGCCGGCGGGCGAGCGCCATTCGACGCTGCGGCGCAGCACGCCGTCGCGGAAGTCGAGTTCCCGTTCGTGCGAGAGGAGCTGGCCGTAGCGCACGTCGAAGGGCTCGTCGTCGACCAGCAGCCGGATGAGCCGGCCGTTGGTGACGTTGATGACGGTCTGGCCGGACTCCGGATAGCCATAGCCCGCCTCGGCGTAAGGCAGCGGCCGCAGCTCGTACACACCGTTGAGATAGGTGCCGGGCAGATGGTGCGGCTCGCCCTCGTCGAGCGTGCCGCGCCAGCCGATGTGCCCGTTGGACAGCGCGAACAGGGATTCGGTGTGCGGCATGAGGTCCAGGTCGAGCCGGCACTCGCGCAGCCGCCAGGGGTCGACCTCGAAGGCGGAGTGGTCGATCATCCTCGGGCCGCCATCAGCTCGGAGAGGTCCTGCACGACGATGTCGGCGCCGTGCTTGGCGAGCTGTGCGGCCTGGCCGTCGCCGAGCCGGTCGACGCCGATCACCCGGCCGAAGCCGCCGGCCCGCCCGGCTTCGACGCCGGCCAGCGCGTCCTCGTAGACGGCCGCCTGACCCGGCTTCAGCTGCAGCGCCTCGGCGGCGGCGCGATAGCTGTCCGGTGCGGGCTTGCCGCGCAGGTGCCGGTTCTCCACGTCGTTGCCGTCGATGGTGGTGTCGAACAGGTCGGTGATGCCGGCAGCGCTCAGGATGGCCTGGCAGTTGGCGCTGGAGGTCACCACGGCGCAGCGCAGCCCCTCGGCGCGGGCGGCGCGCACGTAGTCGATGGACCCCTCGTAGACCTTCAGGCCGCCGGCCTCGAGCAGACTGTGGAACTCCCGGTTCTTCGTCGCGCCGAGGCCGCGGACGGTCGGGGTGCCGGGCGGGTCGCCCGGGTCGCCGTCGGGCAGGTCGATGCCGCGGGAGGCCAGGAACGAGCGGGTGCCGTCGTCGCGGGGCTTGCCGTCGACGTAGATCTCGTAGTCGCGCGCGATGTCGAAGGGCTGGAAGGCGCGGCCGTCGGCGTTGGCGCGCAGGAAGTCGTCGAACATCGCCTTCCAGGCGCGGGCGTGGACCTCGGCCGTCCGGGTGAGCACGCCGTCGAGGTCGAACAGGCAGGCGCGGATCGCGTCGGTCAGTCCGAGGGCGCGCGCCCCGCGGGGCGAGCCCGCTGAGCCGCTGTCAGGTCGCCGCGGGGCGTTCTCGGCGCTGTTCACCGTGCTGGCTCCTTCGTGGGGTGGGTCGGATCAGGAGTCGCGCCGGCCGAGGCCGACCGGCGGGAGGTCCCGCACGTCGTCCTTGGTCAGGCTGAGCCGGATGCCGTCGGCGACCGCGGTCACGGCACCGATGGGGATTGCCACTTCTTTCTTGCCCCAGAGATGGCCCTCGTCAAGCAGCACGTGCGTCACGTGGCGGGAATCGGGGTCCACCACGAGCCCGCGGACCCGGCCGATGTCGCCGTCGAGGGCGTGCACCCGCTCGCCGCGGCGCACCTGGACCGTGCCGGCCGGGACGCGCTCGCGGGTGACCGCCCAGGGGTCGCCGACGCCGCGCGCGTCGGGGAACATGCCCGGCAGCATCATGCCGCCGCCCGCGCCGCCGGTCACCGTCGCATGGGGCATCCAGCCCCCGTCGTTCCCGGGGGGCGCGGTGGCGGGGCCGAGGTCGATGAATTCGGTCTCGACGGCCTGCTCGAGCGTGGAGAAGTGCGCCTTGTCGCAGCGCAGCTCGATACCGGGCGCGTCGCAGTCGACGAGACCGGCGGGAACCAGGCGAGCCGCCTCGTCCTTGTCCTCCGGCTGGACCACGAGGTGGGCCAGCGAGCGGGCCACCGGATCGATGATGACCCGGCTGAGCCTGCCGCACGCGCCGTCGCGGCAGCCGACCTCGGCGCCGATGGCATAGGAGATGCTGGGGCCGTCCGCGGGGGTCGGGGCGGCCGGGTCCGGGGTCGTCTGCGCGTTCATCGAGGTCACCTTTTCCGTCGCGCCGGGCGGCCGGGTCGCCCGGCGCGACGCTGCGCGCGGGATCTGCGGGCCGCTCGGACGCGTCCGCGTACCCGGTCGGGGGGCGGGGAAACGGCGGGCGCGACGGAGCCGGGGCCGGCGCCCGGGAGGGATTCCCGGGCGCCGGCCCCGGCGAGGGGGGCGGCGTGCTCGCGGCGGGGTTCTCCGTCGAGCGGACTGCCGTCTCATCCGCCGGTCGCGGGTCACCGCGGCCGGGGGGCTCTCAGAGCCGGATTACAGGCAGAGCAGGACGCTCGCGGTGCTGTCGCACAGCGTCAGGCTGACGTCGCTGCCGCCCCCGCCGCCGTGGCCCTTGTCGGTGGTCTCGAGGGACTGAAGGTCGAGCAGAGCCATGTTTCCTCCATGGTTCGTGGGCGCCGGGAGGGCGCCCGGTGGGTTGTGCTCAACCCCCCAGGGCGAGGGGTCGATCGTGGGCCGGGCTCAGGGCGCCGGCGGTTCGAGGAGCGGCAGCTGCGCCCGGGTGTGCTCCGGCGCCGTGCCGTTCGGAGCTGTGCCATTCGGAGCTGCGCCGTGCAGCGCCGCGCCGAGGGCGAGCAGGACTCCGGCCGCGCCGGTGGCCAGGTCGGCGGAGAGCCGGTGCAGCTGGTCGCCGGGGAAGCCGAGCAGGCCGTCGTGCTCGACCGCGTGCCAGGCCAGGCGGCGGGCCTGGTCGACGGCGGCCGGGTCGGGCGGCCCGGGCGGGGCGGCCGCGGTGAGGGCGAGCACCATGCCGGCCCGTCCGGCGA
Organism: Actinocrinis sp.; assembly: GCA_036501535.1. GTDB lineage: Bacteria > Actinomycetota > Actinomycetes > Streptomycetales > Catenulisporaceae > DASYAE01. The sequence goes on from DASYAE010000111.1 coordinate 8,324, forward strand.
AGAGTCCCGACTGCGCGTAGAAGTGGGAGGTGCAGGCGCGGCGGATCGCCGTGGCGGCCGCGGTGAAGCCGTCGTGCGGGCGGTGCCGGAGGTACTGCTGCAGCACGATGCCGATGCCGGCGCTGCCGCGGGCGAGGTAGGGCATGGTGCGCCAGCCCTCGTTAACGTGGATGGCGCCCTCCAGCGGCTTGGTGACGCAGCGGCGCAGGTCCTGGCGCAGGGCGGTCTCGGCGTGATCGAGCCAGCCCGGGTCGCCGGTCTGCTCGAACAGCCGCAGGAACAGCAGCGCGGGGCCGCTGGATCCGTTCAGCAGACCGGCCCGGGGGCCTCCGCCGCCGCTGACGGCCGGCACGTCCTCGACCGCGCCGAGCCGGTCGGCCGCCAGCTGCCCGGCGGTCAGGGCCGTCTCGCGCAGCGCCGCGTCGCCGGTGCGCCGGGCGAAGTGCAGCAGGTTCAGGCCGATGCCGGCCAGGCCGCCGGAGAGGTCGGGGCCGAGCCGCTGCCACTGCTCGTCGAGGGTCATCGCGATCAGGCGCAGCGCCGGTTCGCGGTGGCCGAGCAGGTCGAGGACGTGGGCGACGCCGTGGATTCCGTCGTAGAGGCCGATCTGCGCGTGCGCGGGCGGGTCGGCGGCGCGGCGCAGCAGCCAGGCCTCGTATTCGACGGCGACGGGCAGGCCGGTGCTGTGCAGCGCGTAGAGCACGCCGGCCGCGCCGTGCGCGAGGCCGAGGCCGGCGCCGGGGTAGGCGAACTGCCGGATGTCGCCGGGGAAGAGCCGGTCGGTGCGCTCCGGCGTGGCGGATCGTGCGATGCCGTCGGCGAGGGCGCGGCGCAGCCGGGGCCAGTCCGGGGCGCCGGCCGCGCCGAAGCCCCGGTCCGGCCGCGCCGGCCGGTCCCGCTGCGGGCCGGCGATTTCGCGCACTGCTTCGTCGAGGAAGCCGCGCGGCACGTCCGGGAACTCGGCCCCGATCACCGCGGCCATGGCCGCGGCCCGGGCCCGGTCCAGCGAGAGCAGCGAGGTCAGCGGCAGGAACAGGGCCAGGCGCAGGCAGGCGAGCGCGTAGCGGTCCACCGCGAAGCCGGTGCGGTCGAGCGGGGCCTGGAAGGCGCGGCTGGCCAGGACCTGGCGGGTGCACTCGGCCTCGGGCGCGGCGACCTCGAAGTCGATCAGGGCGACCGAGTCGTCCGGGCGGACCATGATGTTGAACAGGTGCAGGTCGTTGAAGGCGATGCCGCGTGCGTGCAGGGCGGCGACGGCGCGCTCGGTGGCGCGGTGGATCTCCAGCGCCCAGGCGGTGTAGCCGCGCACCGCCTCCGGGTCCGGGTTCGTCCGGGCCAGCGGGTAGCGGTCGGCGAACAGGCTGTTGAGGGTGCTGCCCTCGATGAACTCGAGGGCGAGGAAGGTGTGGTCGCCGAGGGTGAAGAAGTCGCGCACCTCGGGCGCGGCCCCGGTGCCGACCACGCGCTCGAGCATGTCGCGCTCGCGGGTGATGCGGGCCACCGCGTCGTCGCCGTTGCCGACCAGCCCGGCGTGCGGGCGGCCCTCCTTGAGCACGACCGGCTCGCCGCTGCGCGTATCCGTGGCCTTGTACACGCCGCCGCCGTTGGAGAAGTGCAGCGCCTGCTCGACCCGGTACGGCAGCTCGGCGGTGGTGGCGGCGTTGCGGGCGGCCAGGTGCGGGACCAGGAAGTCCGGCAGTGGCGCCCAGGCCGGCGGCGCGAAGACGGGTCCGCGCCGGTCCGGCACCAGGTTCCCGTCCGGGTCCTCGACGGCCGGCACGAGGTCGCCGGTCTCGTCGGCGCAGCGCCGCGGGGCGAAGCCGCCGTAGCGCACGTACAGCGGGCCGTGATCCCAGCGCAGGTCGCTGAGGATGTACGGTCCCGGCTCGCCGGCCAGCAGGTCGCCGAGCTCTTTGAGCACGCGCTCGAGTTCGGCCGGGTCGGCCGGGTAGATCGTGACGAGCTTGCCGCTGGAGCCGCGGTCGGCGTACTTCGAGTTGCGCAGGAAGAACAGCCGCTGGCTGCGGATGAACTTGAACGGCAGCCGGTGCGCGGCGCAGTACTCCCAGACCGTGTCAAGGGTCTTCGGCGCGCCGGCGAGGGTCGCCGAGGCGTGGATCTTCCAGCCCTGCGCGGGAAGGCCGTGGTCAGGCGGGGTGACGTGGTGCCAGTCGCCGTCGGCCCGCGCGGTCCATCCGGGTGGCGGCGGGTCGCCGGCCCGTGCGTAGTCCGGCTCGCGGCCGGCGTGAGCGGCCAGGTGGTCATAGGCAGGATGGTCGTAGTACAGGGGGTCGGCCAGACAGTACGCTTCGTACCGCTTGTCCATGCACGCGCCTTCCTGCGTCGTGTCGCGGAAAATGCCGTAGCCGGGTTTGCTGCAAAAAGCGCGCCGAGCGCACGCCTAGCCCACCCTTGTCACACGTCGGCCCCTGAAGATTTCGGCTCGCGGGACGGCAGCAGCAGACCGGTGCGAACTGGCGAGCCTTGGCGCAATGGATTTCTCCGGCCCTGGGCGGACCGGTCCGCGCCCAGAGCGATAATCGAACATTAGCTTTTGCATCGGCAATCACCCGATTGAGTGATAATCACCGTCATGTCAGGTTCCGAATTCCGGAAATACGGCTTCGAGCAGGCGGACGGTTAACCAGAACGACACATTCCACGCCCCGCCTGCCCGGCGCAAAGGGGGCTCACGACGGCGCGCGGAAGCATGTTGACTCAACCCACGACCACTCGCCGAATGACGGATGACCGATACTGGGACACGTGGTTCCGATGATGCCTGCGGGATCGCCCGGCCGGACGAGAGGCGGGGCGGCGCCTGCGTGGCGAGTGCACACGGACGACGGCGCGTACGAAGTCGTCCGACTTTCCCGAAGAATTCACGCAGAGTAAGAATTAGCGGAGCGTGACCGGGATCGGCTTCATGGGAGCGGGCGCCGTGCAATTGCACGTGCAATCCCAAGGAACCGCGACGCGATTATCGAAACGCCGGCGCCGGGAAAGCTGTTCGGGTAAAGTCGAAACGGCCGATGGCCGCCGACGCTGCGCAGTCCCCTGCGACGGCGAATTTCTACCGGGAATCGAAGACGGCTTCGCCGCGGCGAATTCCGCCGTCGGGCGAGAGCCGCGCGCAGGCCGCGGACGGCAGCGGCAATGTCGTCGTGCGCTGCGCCCGGTGCCGCGAGAGTGTGTCAGGTGGTGTAGTCGGCGTTGATCTTCACGTAGCCCTCGGTCAGGTCGCAGCCGTAGACCGTGAACGCGCCGTCCGCGATGCCGAGGTCGACGCGGATGACCACCTCGTCCCCGGCCAGGTAGCCGGCGGCCTGCTCGAGGCGGGCGTCGGTGCCGGCGGCCGGGTAGAGCTCCAGGTCGCCGAAGCGGACGGTCACCCGGGCCGGGTCGATGTCGGTCTCCTCGCGCAGCTTGCCGACCGCCATGACGACCCGGCCCCAGTTCGGGTCGCAGCCGTGCACCGCCGTCTTGACCAGCGGGGAGTTGACGACGCTCTTGGCGACCCGCCGCGCCTGCGCCGTGTCGCGCGCGCCGGTGACCTCGACCTGGATCAGCTTGCTGGCACCCTCGCCGTCGGAGGCGATGTCGCGCACCAGGCTCAGCGCGCACGCGTGCAGCGCCTCCTCGAACCGCGCCGGGTCGACCGGCCCGGCCAGCCCGTTGGCGAAGATCGCGGCGGTGTCGCTGGTGGAGGTGTCGGTGTCGATGCTCAGCGCGTTGAAGGTGGTGTCGACCACGCGGCGGAAGACGGCGTCGAGGGTGTCCGCGGGGATCTCGGCGTCGGTGAAGAAGAAGGTGAGCAGCGTGGCCATGTCCGGCTCGATCATGCCGACGCCCTTCGCGATGCCGACCACCACCGCGTCGCCGCACGCGGCCTGGTGCCGCTTGGGACGCGTGTCAGTGGTCATGATCGCCGCGGCGGCCGCGTCGAAGTCCGCCGGGCCGAAGGGGCGGCCCAGCGCGTCGAGCGAGCCCCGAATGGTCTCCATCGGGTAGGGCCGGCCGATGACGCCGGTGGAGGCGATCAACAGCTCCTGCGGCGCGACGCCGGCGATCTCGGCCACGCGGCGGCGGACCTCCTCGGCGTTGCGGGCGCCCTCGGCGCCGGTGGCCACGTTGGCGTTGCGGGCGATCACGACCATGCCGCGATAGGCCTGCGCGGCGGCGTCCCGGCGGCTGAGCACGACGCTGGGCCCGGCGAACCGCGACTGCGTGAAGACCGCCGCGGACCTGGCCGGGACCTCGGAGACGACGACCGCGAAGTCCTCCTCGCTGTCCTTGAGCCCGATGTGCGCGGTGGCGCCGGCAAAGCCGCGCGGCGTCTCGTAGTCCATAGCCTGCACCGTCTCCTCGTGGCGGTTCGAACCTTCAGGGTGCAATCTAACCGGTGCCCGACGGACACGCCGGGACCGGCGCTCCGGCGGCGAGGATGCCGAGCCCTGGACGAGCGCCCGCCCCGCCCGAAGGGTTCCGGGGCGTCCTGCTTTTCAAGGTGCTGTGTTCTCAGGGCACTGTGCGGCTCGTCCAGAGCATCGCTCGGGGTCGTGGACAGCACGTGCGGAACCGCAGCCGGGGAGAGCGACTTCGGTGCCGTGTCACGGATTTCCGCCCCTTCAAGAGTAACGGCCCCATTCGCGCCTCTCGTTCACGATGGGCGAGGTGTGGGGGTTGAAGCCTGGTTGGTCCGGGTCGGTTCGCGCGCGAGCGGCGGCTCCCCGGAGGCGACCGACCGACCGACCGGCCGGCCGGCGGGCTCGGTGCCCCGATGAGCAGGGGCTTCGACAGGATGCTGCGCGCAAAGCCGCGATCGTCACGCTCGTACGGACTGTGCCCAGTAAGCCCTCTACATTAGCTTTGATCTATCTCGGACCGAGAGGGTGTTCTTCATCACGTTCCTAGCTGTATGTCGCGTCCTCGCGATGCGCCGCTCCCGGGACGACGGCCCTGCGCGCCAGCTGAAGCAGTTCTTCGAAGTCGATCTCGTCGATCGGCTCATCGTCGAACGCATCAGGGCACGGATGGCGGTCCTCGAACGCTTCGCCGAGGTCGTGTGTGCCAGGGCCTTGCGGCGCGGAGCCGATCAGCGTGTCGAAGGCATCGAGCACGTCGGCGTCCGGCTGCCCGGCGCCGCAGGTTTCGGCGAAGCTCGCTGTGCGCACTCCGGCGCTGCGGTGCGCCAGCGTCTGCGCGAGGGCGGCAGCCGCCTCGGACTCGGCCGCTTCCGGTGTGCCGGCCGCGCCGATCAGGATCGTGATGACGGCCGTCACGGCGAGTTCGCGGCGCACGGCGCGGGCCGCCTGGAACACAGCGTCCAGGAGCCACTCGGTGGCGGCGGCCTCGGCGAGCGTCGGTCCGACGACGTGCACGACGCCGATGAGCGGGTGCGCGGGAGGGATCAGCCCCAGCAGCCGGCCGGCGGCGTCGCCGTCGGTGGCGTTCCAGGCCACCGAATCGGTGGACGCGCCCGAGGCGACCGCAGCCCCGGCGGCCTCGGCCGATCCGACAACGCTCGGCGCGGCGAGTATCAGCCTTCTAACCCCGCGCGAGGCCAGGTTCGCGGCGATGACGCGGCCGATACGCGTGTGCGCCCCCGTGATCAGCACGGTGCCCGTCGGGTCGAACGCGATCGGGGCCGCGGGGACGGCCGCCGCGAACCGGTCGGGGCGGTGCTCCGCGTCGGCTCGGCCGTCACCCCGCAAGGCGTCGGGGGCGGCGGTATCAGAACACTGTTCCGCATCGCCGTGCATCGGCCCGGCCGCGGGCCGGATCAAGTCGCTACAGTTCACGCCGGCACTCCTAGGCGTCGTCGGGTCGTCCTTCCGGTGATCGAGATGCGACGGCGTCCCCCGGGTCCAGACAGCCCCGTCGACCGGTGCCAGAATATTGACCCGGACGACGATCGCAGAACCCGTAGCGGGGTCCGCGAAGCCCCTAGGGCAACCCCTGACGGCTATCACCGCGTGGAGCGTGACTTTCACTCGCACACGCGCGGTGCGTAAGCTTTTGAGACCCGCGCGGAGAAGCCGCTCGGCGTCGACGCCGCCCGAGGTCCGCCATGCCGATCGATCCGACTCCGCCCGCGCAGCGCCCGGACCGCAGGCTGCTCGCGGTCAGCGACCTGCACGTCGGCATCGGGGAGAACCGCCGGTTCCTCGACGCGCTGCGCCCCGGCCACCAGGGCGACTGGCTGATCGTGGCCGGCGACGTGAGCGAGCACAGCGCCCAGATCGCCGCGACGCTCGAACTGCTCGCGCAGCGCTTCGCCAAGGTGATCTGGGTGCCCGGCAACCACGAGCTGTGGTCGGTCCGGGACGATCCGCTGCGGGAGCGGGGCGTGGCGCGCTACGAGCACCTGGTGGAGATGTGCCGCGGGATCGGCGTGGTGACGCCGGAGGATCCGTTTCCGGTCTGGGACGGCGCCGGCGGGCCGGCCGCGGTCGCGCCGATGTTCCTGCTCTACGACTACACGTTCCGAGTCGCCGGGACGCGCACGAAGGAGCAGTCGCTGGCCCGGGCCTTCGAGGCGGGCGTCGTGTGCACCGACGAGTACCGGCTGCCGAGCGACCCCTACCCCGGCCGCGACGACTGGTGCCGGGCCCGGGTGGCGCTGACCGAGCAGCGGCTCGCCGCGCACGACCCGGCGCTGCCGCTGGTGCTGGTCAACCACCATCCGCTGATCCGGCAGCCGACCGCGGTGCTGCGCTATCCCGAGTTCGCGCAGTGGTGCGGCACCGAGCTGACCGCGGACTGGCACCGCCGGTTCAACGTCGCCGTCGTGGTGTACGGCCACCTGCACATCCCGCGCACCGAATGGCACGACGGGGTGCGGTTCGAAGAGGTGTCGCTGGGATACCCGCGGGAGTGGAAGCACCACCGCCTGCCGAAGGGCCTGCTGCGGCAGATCCTGCCGTACGCGCCGGAGGCCGTGGCGAGTACGACGGCGCGCTCGTCGCTCGCGTCGCGGCTGCCCTGACGCCCGAAGCGGACGACGCGCGGGGTGGGACGCGGCAGAGCCTGAGAGGGCCTCAGAAAGCCGGTGCGGGCCGGGTTTGCCACACTGGCGGAATGGTGAGTCCGATCGAGCGCTCTGTGCCCGCCCCAGTGCCCGAGCCCGCAGCCGCCGGCGCGACGGAGCCGGAGCCGGTCACGCCCGAGCCGCCGCGGCGGGTGCGCCGGCCGCCGCTGCTCACCCAGTCCTGGCTCGACCTGGCCTTCCTGCACTGGGAGGCGGACCCGGGGGAGGTCGCCCGGCTGCTGCCGCGCGGCGCCGTGCCGGACCTGTTCGAGGGGCGGGCGTACGTCGGCCTGATCGCGTTCCGCATGCACCGGATCGGCTGGCTGGGGCTGCCCGGCCTGCCCTGGATCGGCAGCTTCCCCGAGACCAACGTGCGGCTGTACTCGGTCGGCGCGGACGGCCGGCGCGGCGTGGTCTTCCGCTCGCTCGAGGCCTCCCGGCTGGTGCCGGTCATGGTCGCGCGTGCCGGGTTCCGGCTGCCCTACGTGTGGGCCCGGATGTCGGTGGTGCGGTCCGAGTCGCCCGATGGCGGCCCGACGTTCACGTACACCAGCCGAAGGCTCCCGCCGGGCCGGCGGGACGCGGTCTCGGACCTGGCGATCCGGGTCGGCGAGCCGGTGGACCGGCCCAGCGGGTTCGAGCACTTCGTCACGGCGCGGTGGGGCCTGCACCTCGCGCCGTTCGGCCCGGCCGCCCGATACCTGCCCAACGAGCACGGCCGCTGGCCGCTGCACCGCGCCGAACTTCTGGACTGCCGGGAGACGCTGATCAGCGCGGCCGGGCTGACCGCGCCGTCCGGTCCGCCGGCCAGCGTGCTCTACTCGCCGGGCGTCTCGGTCCGCTTCGGCCCGACGGGCGCCTGACCGGGCGACCGGCGCCGCCCAGCGGGGTGCGGTTCTACTGCGGCGCGGCGACGTTCCGCGGGGCGGCGTCGGCCACGGGCGCAGCCGTCGTGGCTGCCGGGCTGACGATCGTGCCCTCGATCACCTGAGGCGCCACGGGGTTCCCGGGGGTTACAGGGTCCTGAGAAGACACGGCGTCCTGAGTCGGGGCGGCGGCCTGGTCGTCGGTGGCGCCGGCCTTCATCTCGGCTTTGAAGATGCGCAGCGACTGGCCCATCGAACGGGCCGCGGCGGGCAGCTTCGCCGAGCCGAACAGCACCGCGATGATGCCGACGATGATGACGATGTGCCAGCCTTCCAACCCGTCCAGCATGGTCGAGCACTCCTCACGTGGGTCCGCTCAGCGGTATTCAGAGTAACTGCTGAGGGAACCTCACGGGAGTCCCGGGCGGCGGGTGCGAAGGGAAGGATCGCGGGAGGGCCGGGGCGGGACCGCCGAGCGGTCCCCCAGCGCGCGCCCGGGGCCCCCCGATATGCCGCGGCTCCGGACGCGCGCCCTCTTCGGCGCAGCGGCTCCCGGCCCGGCGGTGCTCAAACAGCTCGGTCGTAACATCCGTCGGGTCGGGAGCCGCAACGTCAATCCGGCCGGATCGCAAGCCGGAAGGCGCACCACGGGTAGCGTGGCCGGAATCAGTCCGCGCCGACAGCCAATCCCAGTACCGGTACTCGGGTTACCAGCAGAGCCCTGTGATTGCCGCCGCCGCTGCGGGAGGGCACGATACCATGGCATTGCCGGGCGATCCGGGCGTGTTTCGCCGGAATCGGGCCCGGCTCGGGCGCCGCCGCGTGCGGCCGGGCCAGGCAGCCGGCGATCCGCCTTGACTCAACCTTGGTTTCCGCCTTACCTTGAGCCGGTTTTCGCGCACCCCTGTCGAGCGCCTGTCGCGCGCGGTGTGGGAGGTTGTCAATGTGACCGCTGACACCCGCCCCGCGCCGATCGCGATCCCGCCGCGGCTGCAGGAGGCTTACAAGCGCTGCCGCAGCATCCACCGCGAATACGACCCCGCATTCTACGCCGGGTGCCTCATGCTGCCCGCGCCGAAGCGGCCGCACGTGGACGCGCTCTATGCGCATGCCCGGATGCTGGACCAGATCGTGGACGACCAGTCCGCCGGCCCGGCGGCCGCGGTCGAGCGCCTGGACGCGCGGCTCGCCGACTTCGCCCGGCTCATGAAGGACGGCGACGCCGGCGACAGCGACATCGGCGGCGGAACGGACCCGGTCCTGGCGGCGGCCGCGCACACCGCGCGGACCTTCACCATCCCGCTCGCCTACTTCGACACCTTCGCCGACGCGATGCGCAGCGATCTGACCGTGACCGAGTATCCGACCTTCGAGGACCTGCGGGTCTACATGCACGGCGCGGCCGCGCTGCTCGGCCTGCAGATCGTGCCGATCCTCGGCCCCATCCACCCGGAGGCGTCCGAGCGGGCGACGGCGGTCGGCTACGCGCTGCAGATGACGAACATCCTGCGCGACGTCGAGGAGGACCTCGACCGCGGCCGGGTCTACCTGCCGCTGGAGGACCTGGAGCGGTTCGGGGTGAGCACGGCCGACCTGCGGGAGCGGCGGATGACCGAGCCGCTGCGCGAGCTGCTGCGGTTCGAGGAGAAGCGGGCCCGCGCCTACTACGAGCGCGCCTTCGAGTCCGTCGAGATGCTGCACCCCTCCAGCCGACAGTGCGTTTACACCGCGCTGACGCTCTACAGCGGGATCCTCGACTCGCTGGTCGCGGCGGACTACCGGGTCTTCGGCACGCGGCACGGGCTGAACAAGGCGCGGACGCTGCGGATCGCGCTGCCGGCTTATATCCGGGCCCGCCGATCCTGGCGGCGGGCCGACCTGCCGCCGGCCTGATCCGTACCGTCTGGCGCGGGGGCTCAGCCGCTCACCGGGATCATCACGATGATCTTGCAGCGCGGCGCGCCGAGCGGGGCGACGGACCACAGGTCGACGGTGACCCGCCCCCCGCCGGGCGGGTCGATGCGGCGCAGGCCGCAGTCCGCGAACTCGAAGGCGGCCGGGTTGACCTGCCACAGCCGGCCGGCGACCGTGTCGGACAGCCGGATGTCGTCGATCAGCGCGTCGAGCGGCTCGCGGTAGTCGGGCGGAACGCGCAGCTGCGCGCTGCGCAGGCGGGCGATGACCGGCAGCGCCCAGTCGGTGGTCCAATCCACCAGGCGGCTGCGGGCCGCGGGGTCGCACAGCAGCCAGCGGGCCATGTTCGTCCCGGCGGACACCTCCGGGAACCAGGCGGCGAACCCGGCGTTGAAGTGCAGCAGGGTGAGGATCGGGTCGACGAGGTAGGTCGGGTACGGGAAGGCCTCGATCAGCATGCGCATCTCGGGCGTGAGCCCCATCGCGCCGGTCTCCGCCTCCGGCTCCCAGCCGAGGGTCAGCCGGTAGAGCACGGTGCGCTCCGCGGCGCTCAGCCGGAACAGGCCGGCCAGCGCCTCGACCCGCTGCGGCGTCCAGGCGATCAGCCCGTGCTCGAGCAGCCGGTAGGTCTTCTCGCTCACGCCGAGCGCGGCGGCGACCCGCCCCTGGCTGACCCCGCTGTTGGCCATGTGCGCACCGAGCACCGGGAAGCGGTCGGGGTCGGCGTTCGCGCGCAGGTCCTGCAGGAACGCGCGCATCGACATCGGCTCGTTGCCCCTGCGGGCCGGCGGCCGGGCGAGGCCGGGCGCTTCTTCCGGCCACAGTGCGCGGGAGTCGCGCTGGTCGCAGGCGCGCGCCGCGGCGGGGGCGGCATTGCCCGCGTCGAGGTGCTGGTGCGGCGCGGACGGCGGATACGGCGGACGGGGCGCCCGGCCCAGGCCGGCGAGGCCCGAGCCCGTCCCGTGCTCCGTCATCCCAGTCCTTCCGTCGGTCCGTGCTGCGGCGCGCCGCGTGTCCTGGAGGCGGGAGCCGGGCGGGTGCGGCGAGCCGGCCCCGGCTCGGGGCGGCAGCGTATGCCCGGATGCCGCCGCAGCCGAAAAACATTCGCTCATGATTAAAGACCCGCCCGGCCGCGTCACGCAAGACAATCCGGGCGTCTCGCAATTGCATCACCTCATCGAGTGATGCGTGGCCGCTGACCTGCCCGGGCGAGCGCAGGTTCGCGCGGCCGGAACGCGGGTCGGCACGACGCAGAGCGGAGCGCGATCGAAGGCTGTTGCGATGACGGTCGCCGCCGGTCGCCGCAGCGCAGCGCGATACCGGCACACCGTCAGAAGGCGGACGCCGATGCCCCCGCGGCGCGCAAAGTCCAGCAGAGCCCTGATCGGGCGACGGCGGCGGCACCGGCGGCGGCGCGGGCGAACGGTCGTTCGAGGCGGATGACCGGTCGCGTGCTGATGGTTATCCGCCCGGCTGCACCATAGGGCCCTTAGTCTCGTGTACGCCGTGGAACGCACTGTGCGGATAACCCTCGAGCCCTGCGTGGAGCAGATCGAATGCCTGCTGCGCGGCCTTGCGCACGACTCGGCGGATCTCTGCCGGCGGTTCGTTCGCGGTGACTCGGCGCCGGATCTCGCGCAGGACGGCGCGGTAGGCGCCGCAGATCGCCGCGGCGAGGATGGCCGGGAGCGGGTCGCCCGGCTCGGCGGCCGCCTGTTCGGCGAGGACCGCCGCGAGCCTCTCCTCGGCGCGTTCCCCGATCTCCCGCTCACTGGCGCGCAGCGCGGGGCTGGCCCCGACCACCCGCCAGAAGTCCGCGGCGGCGGGATCGAGGCCGAGCGTCGGCTCGCCCCGGTCGAGCGCGGCCAGCAGGTCGGCGCGCACGGCGTCGATCGCGCAGGTGCCGGCGGGACGGTCGCGCACGACCGCGGAGAGGTGGCCCTCGACCGCGGCCTGGCGGTCGAAGAACAGGTCCTCCTTGGCGGCGAAGTAGTTGAACACGGTGTTGGTCGACACGCCGGCGGCGACGGCCACCTCGGCCACGGTGACCTGCTCGAAGCCGCGGTCGAGGAAGAGCGCGAGGGCCGCGTCCGCGATCGCGGCGCGGGTCTGGCGCTTCTTGGTCTCGCGAAGTCCCACGCCAGAATTATAGGGCCGATACAAACTTGGAGTGACACCAAAAATATTGCTAGAGTCCGCGCCATGGCTTTCACCTTTGGCATCTATCCCAGCGCCGTCGCCGGAGACGACCAGGTCCTCGTCCCGCCGGTGACCCCGGACGACCCGCACCGCATCTCCGCCGCGCTCGCGCAGCTCCAGGGCTCGACGCCCGAGTTCCTGGTGCGCGCCTATCGGCCGTATGCGGCGACCGTCGCACCGAACACCGCGCCGTCTCCCGCCTCGCCCGAGCGCTATGCCCGCGACGGACGCCGGCTGGACCTCGTGCTCTGCTTCCGCGAGCCGACCGGCGAGACCGGCGGCTGGGTCGACTTCGTCCGCGAGACCGTCCGGACCAGCGGCCCGGAGGTGGCCCTGATACAGATCTGCGAGGAGCCGAACGTCAACAGCCCGGTGCTCGACGGCAGCACGCCGAACGTGTGCGAGGCCGTGGTACGCGGCGTCGTCGCGGCCAAGCAGGAGGCCCGCGCGTGCGGCCGCGGCGATCTGCTCGTCGGCTTCAACGCCGTGCCGACCGTCGACCCGGCCGACACGTTCTGGCCGCGGCTCGGCCGGCTCGCCGACGAGCGCTTCCACGAAGCGCTCGACTACGTCGGCCTCGACTTCTTCCCGGACGTCTTCCGGCCGATCGCCGCCGACCGGCTCGCCGCGGTCGTCGCCGGCGCGGTCGCCGGGTTCCGCCGCGACAGCCTGCCCCGGGCCGGCATCGGCGCCCCGGTCCCGATCCGGATCTGCGAGTGCGGCTGGTCCACCGGTCCGGGCCGGTCCGAGCAGCGGCAGGCCGAAGTCCTCGAGACGGCGGTGCGCACGCTGGCCGGGCTTCGCGGCGAGCTGAACCTCGCCGGCTACGGCTGCTTCGGCCTGCGCGACGCGAACAGCGCCGGGACCAGCCTGTTCGACGGATTCGGGCTGCTGCGCGACGACTACTCGCCCAAGCCGGCGTTCGAGGCCTACCGGCGGCTGGTCGACGAGTTGAGCGAGAAGGACTGACGGCGCGTGACGGCGCGTCAGGTCCGGTCGGACGCCTCAGGCTCCCGCGGCACGACCCGCGGCGGCGGACCGACCTCGGCGATCTCGTAGCCGCTCGGATAGGTCGGCAGCGGCCCGACGACTCCGGCCGGAAAGCGGCTGCGCGGGTTCGGGCGCAGCCAGCGCGTGACGTAGCAGGCGGTCCGGAACCCGGCCTGGACCAGCACGTCGGCGGCGCGGGACGGGGTCGGGGCGCCCAGCGCCTCGCGCATCGGAGCATCCATCAGCGAATACGTCAGCGACGCCGCCGGGCGCGCGGCCCAGGCGGGGAAACGGCTCGTCATGAAGTCGGTCGTCAGGAGCATGAGCTGGTGCGCCGCGTCGGTATATGCGAAGTGCTCCTGTTCGTACCGGTCGAGGAAGGACTCGAACTCGGCGTAGTCCGCCGGGACGCGGGAGAGCGCCATGCGCCGGCCCATCTGCCGGTAGAACTCGGCCGAGGCGGCCCGCTCCTCGGGCAGCGCGCGGCGCCAGCCGAACCGGTCGAGGAACCGGACCGGGACGACCACCAGGGCCGCGAGCACGTAGAGGTAGTCCTCCTCGGCGATGTCGAACATGGCGTGGATGCGGTTCATCCGGCTCTGCGCGGCGCGCCCGCGCGGGTGCTCGAAGCCGTGGATCACCATCTCGTAGATCAGGATCCCGGTGTCGTCGGCCCGCCTGCGGGTGCGCTCGGACAGCTCCCCGGTGGACAGCAGCAGCCGGGCGATCGACGGCGCGGCGTAGGTCCGGTAGAACGCCATGTTCAGCCCGATCTCCATGGTGTCCGGGGCGTCGACGAGCACGAGGTGCCGGTAGATCTCGTGGTAGTCGCGGACCGGGTCGAGCCGGCGGATCCGGCGCAGCGCGCGGTGCGGGTTGACGCTCAAGCGGGGCCTCCTGCCGACATCGTCTCGCGGTCTTGCGTCCTGCACCGGGCCCGCCGCCGGTCAGGCGGTCGCGGGCGCGGCGGCGAGGCCCGGCTCGCGCCGGTGCTCCTCGAGCACCGCGGCGAGCAGGCGCGACCCGAGCAGCCGGCGGACGGCGAGCTGCCAGCGCAGCTCTCCGTCCAGGTCGCGCACGCCGGGCACGGGCAGCCGGGTCCGCCCCGCGCGGCTCTGCGGGGCCGACTTCTTCGGCCGTCCGGGCCGGGCGGACTCGTTCTCGTTCTCCCGCAGCGCCACGGCGAGGGCGGCGGCGTGCAGCAGGATCGCGGTCTGCTCGTCGCCCATCCCGGCCGCCGCGGCCCGGCGGGCGGCTATCCGGGCCAGGCCGGTGTCTATCGTCCCGGCGATGATCTCCTGGGCGTCGCGCAGCGCGGTCGTGCGGCGGTAGAGCCGGTGGGTGAGCTCGCGCGCGGCGAGCCGCCCCGCGTCGCCCCTGCCCTGCGCGCCCGGTAGGAGAACCAGCGCGTCCAGCCGCGCCCACAGGCCGCGCAGCATCCAGTATCCGCGCACGTATTCAGTCCACACGCGCGCTGCCCGCGCCCGGCGCGCCAGCGTCGGGCCGCTGGAGCCGGAGAGGATGAGGATCGCCCCGATGCTGGCGAAGGCTGGCGCGACCACGGTACGGGCCGGGTCCAGGTCGATCCGCGCCCAGCGCCCGGCGAGCGCGACCAGGCTGCCGAGTACGTACCCTGTGGTGGCGAACGCGCCGAAGGCCACCAGGCGCAGCGAGCGGGCCTGCTCGGCGGTGACCGGCTGGCGGGAGGCGCGCAGGCTGCGCCACGCGCTGGTCAGCAGCCTGTGCCCGAAGGCGAGGTTGAACAGCAGCAGGAAGGCCGCGGTGGCCGGCTGGCGGGCGTAGTGGAGGTCGAAGTCGATCGGCCGCTCGTAGGGGTGGCTGCCGAGCGCGAACAGCAGCGCCATGCCGGCGACGATCGAGCCGCACTGCGTGGCGATGCCGCGCACCTCCCTGCGGCCGATCGAGAGCTCGGGATCGGAGATGGTGCGCACCCACGCGCGGAACGCCCCGCCGAACCCGGCGCCGACGGCGCTGTAGAGCAGCAGCGTGGACAGCGAGGGGACGCCGAAGAAGGCGTCGATGTGCGCGTAGACCGGCGGCACCGCGATCAGAAAGGCGGATCCCGGCGCGGCGAGCATGATGCAGAGCATCCACAGCACGCCGTTGCGCAGGTCGTGCCGCCAGGTCCAGATCTTGTAGGCGACGGCGGCGTAGGCGCTCGCCGCGATCACGCTGTAGCAGACGTCGATGACCGGGAAGAACGGGCTGGTCTCGTTCACGCGCCGTCCCGCGGCCGGTCCAGGCAGCGCTCCAGCTGGGCGGCCAGCGCCGCGGCGGCCTCGGGGACCGGGGTGCGCGCGGCGAGTTCCGCGTCCTGGCGCAGGGACTTGAGCATGATGCACTCGGCGAGGTACTCGACCGCCGGGTCGTGGTCGTCGTCCTCGGCGTCGCCGCGGCACAGCACCCGGTTGCGCTCGAGGTCCCAGCCCGGGAAGGCGGCGTGCCGGTTGAGCCGCTCGCGCGGGTCGTCGATCAGCAGGTGGGCGATCTCGTGGCAGGCGATGTGCCGCTCGCGCAGCACGGTGGTCGCGGCGGCGTACTCGATCACGTCGCAGTCGTCGTAGAGCCACACCCGGCCGTTGATGCCGCGCGGCAGGCTGTCGCAGGCCCGCGCGACGACCGGGTGCCCGCGCCGCCCGGAGACCACCTCGCACAGCGCGCCGAGGTCGAACGGGGCCGGGATCTCGAGCTCCTGGGCCAGCGCCCGGCACCGCGCGCGGGTCCCGCGGTCCAGGCCCCACCGGCCGAAACGGGACCGCAGCAGTCCCGGTCGGCGCGCTGCGCGTGCGCTCATGGCCCGGCCTCCCGTCCCCGTCAGGCGCCGCGGGCGGTCGAATCGGTGTACGGGTTCTCCGCCTCGGCGCGGGCGACCGCGTCGAGGGTCTGCTCGAGCGCGGACAGGCTGCTCTCCGAGCGCAGCCGGGCGGCGCGCAGCGCGATGCCGCGCACGCGCGTGTCCTTGAGCAGCTCGAGCAGTTCCAGCTGCTGGAAGCCGTCCACCACGAGGGTGTCGTCGGCCGGCGCGCTCAGGAACCCGGCCGGGGCGCCGAAGAACCGCTCCAGCGCCGCGATCTGATGCAGCGACGGATTGGTCTTCTTGCCCCGCCGCAGCTCGCAGAGATACGGCGCGGAGATGACGTGCTCGCCGGTCTCGCCGTTGATCGCGTCGACCACCTGCTGGTAGGAGTAGGGCCGGCCGCGCTCCTTCGGGTAGATCGCGCGGAACAGACCGTCGATGCGGCGGGCGAGATCGCCGCCGTCCCCCTTGTCGCCCGCCCGCATGGCTACGACCCCTCCCCTGCTCGGGTGCGTGCTTGGGCACACCTTAACCGTCGTGCGGGCAATTGTCCCTCCGTGGCATGGTCGATAAACCCGTGCATGTCCGCTGAGCGCGCTCTCGGCGCCCGAGCCCTCCCGCCCTTCGCATCAGAGCCGTGGCACCGGAGTCTCGGGCCAGGCCGGGATCCCGCCGCGCACGCAGTCGCTGCAGGCGAGGCCGGCCAGCGGCACCAGGGAGATCAGCCGGTAGTTGGGGTAGCCGGCCGGCTCGTTGGCCAGGATCCGCACCTCGACCCGCTCGCCGTGCGGGCAGAGCATGCCGCGCACGTCGCCGTCCGGGTGGACGTAGACCACGTGCTGCTCGTCGCAGAGCCGATCCACGTCGGGGCTGGCCCGGCGCAGCTCCTCGAGCAGCTTGGCCAGCCGGGCGGGATAGGGGTCGCGCAGCCGGACCTGCGCGAAGCGGAGCTGGGCGAGCATCGGCACCGCCCACGACTCCTGCCAGTCCATCAGCCGGACCCGGACGGCCGGGTCGAGCAGCACCATCCGCATCACGTTCTCGCCGGCCAGGCTGGTCGGCCACCAGGCGGCGTGCAGCGCGTTGTAGTGCACGACGGTCCAGGCCGGGTCGGAGAGGTAGCTGGGGAACGGCAGCGCGTCGATGATCGCGGCGGTGTGCGGGTCGACCTCGGTCACGGCGACCGTCACGTCCGGCTCCCAGCCCAGGGCCAGCCGGTAGAGCGCCAGCTTGCTCGCCCCCTCCAGCTGGTGGGCGCTGACCAGCGCCTCGACCGTCGGGCGGGTGACCGGGGCCTGCCCGCGCTCCATCCGCCGGTAGTACGTCTCGGTCACCCGTATCGCGTAGGCGACCTGAGCCTGTGTCACCCGCCCGGTCCCGCCGAAGCGCTCCGGCGGCGCGCTCTCGCGCAGTTCCCGCAGCAGTACGGCCAGCGCCGCACGGCCTTGCTCCTCGCCGTCGTACACCGCGCCGCCGCCCGTCACCGCCGCTCCCTCCTGTCGCTCCTGATTCGCCTCGCCTGCCACGATAGTCGAGCGGATCGAAGTAAGGGTCTTGCGACGTGACGACGCAGCCGGAGCGGCATGGGGCGGTGGGGCCGCGCTCCGCTCAGCGTGCCTGCTGCTGAGGCAGATACGGCGCGATCGAGTGGGCCAGCTGGACGACCGGCATTGACTGGAACCAGACCTCGCCCGGGCCGGTGAGCGCGACCAGGTGGAAGCCGTCGTCGCCGAACGCGATGTTGCGGATGCCCTGCAGCCGGGTGATCTGGAAATTGACGCTCTCCTGGAACAGGCCCACGTGCCCGGGGTGCACCAGCAGGGTCTGGCCGGGGGCGAGGGCGTACTGGACCACTTCGCCGGAAAGCTCTATCCAGGCCTCGCCGGTCCCCTCGATGCGCTGCAGGATGAAGCCCTCACCACCCCACAGGCCGGCCCGCAGACCCTGCTGCAGCGCCGCGGTCGCGCTGATGCCCGGGGTGCCGCACAGGAAGCCGTGCCGGTGCACCATCATCCCGGCGCCCGGGCTGATCTGCACCGGCAGGATCTGTCCGGGCAGCTTCGTGGCGAAGGCGACCATGCCCGGGCTGCCGTGCGCCTGATACTGGGTCTGGAAGAAGCTGCCGCCGCTCAATGCGCGCTTGGCCGCGGCGAACAGGCCGCCGCCCCCGCCGAAGCCGGAGCCGGTGGTCTGGGAGAGCTTGACGTTCGGCGTCATCCAGGACAGCTCGCCGTGTGTGGAGATCACCGCCTCGCCCGGGTCGAGTGAGACTTCGAGGACCGGCAGCGTCGTGCCTTTGATATTGGCCTTCATGGCTCCGCATCCTACTGAGCAGCGTGGTCGCGGGCGGGGAACTTCGCGAGACGCCGCGACTGCTGCCCGTAAGTGCAGAGCGCTTGTCGGCTGCGGATGCTAAGAGTCTCTTCATGACGACGATGCCGACCGCGCAGCCGATGCAGCCACCCGGAACGCCGACACTGCGCTGCGGCGTGATCCTGCCCGGCGGCACGGCCCCCGAGCAGCTGGAGCTCGCGGCACTCGCGGACCGCTCGGGCTGGGACGGGGTCTTCGTTTGGGAGTGCGCGTACGGCGTGGACGCGTGGAGCCTGCTCGCCGCGATGGCCGTGCGCACGCAGCGGGTCCGGCTCGGCACACTGCTGACGCCGCTGCCGTGGCGGCGCCCGTGGAAGGTGGCCAGCCAGGCCGCCACGCTCGACCAGCTCTCGGCCGGCCGCGCGGTCCTGGCGGTCGGGGTGGGCGCGATCGACCCCGACCTGCCGCAGACCGGCGAGGCCACCGAACTGAGGGCGCGGGCCGCGATGATGGACGAGGGCATCGACCTGATCCGCGGGCTGTGGTCGGGCGCGACGCAGTTCCACGGCCTGCACTATCAGTACACATGCGCGCACGACGATCTGGGGCAGGTCGGACGGCCGGTCCAGGAGCGCATTCCGATCTGGGTGGTCGGCGCGTGGCCCCGGCCGCGCTCGATGCGCCGGGTGCTGCGCTGCGACGGCGTGATCCCCGAATACCACCTCGGCGGCCGGGCGGGCGCGCCGGACGATGTCCGGGATCTGCGAGCGTGGCTGAACGAGCACGCCGGACCCGCCGACCCGCCGAGTGTCTCAGCCATCGATGTCATCGCTGAGGGCGAGACCCCGGCGGACGACCCGGCGGCGGCCGCGGCGCACGTCGGGCCGTGGGCCGCGGCCGGCTGCACGTGGTGGCTGGAGACGCGCTGGGAGCTGCCGCATCACACTGCCGAGCGGCTGAACCAGGTCCGGGAGCGGATCGCCGCCGGGCCCCCGCGCTTGCTTTGAGCCCGTGAGCACGCTGCGATCGCCGCGCGCCCGTCGGCCGCCGGCGCGCGGCGGCGCGGTCCGCCGGTCGCGAGCGGCGCGGGCAGCCGTGCCAGGGCCCTTTTAGCCGCGGCGATCCGGGGCATGAGGCGGCCGTGAACCCGACCCTCCTGCGATCCGGTCCGCTGCGCGCGGCGAAGAAGTCCACGACGGCGGCGAACAAACCACCGAAGAAGTCCGCGGCAGCGAAGCAGAAGCCGTCGAAGCCGGCCGCGGCGCCGCGGCCGGCGCGGGCGCCCGCGGCGCAGGAGCCGCGCCGCGGCATCGGCCGGGTCGCCCTCCAGGCGATGGCGCTGCTGATCATGGCGGTCTGCGCGGCGATCGTGCTCAAGCTGACGCTGACCCCGTCGCCGGCCTCGGTCGGCATCGCCCACACCAACCTGACCCCGGGCGCGACGATCAAGCTCTACCTGGACAACGCGCCGGTGCGCGAGGCGATCCTGCAGATCGGCGGGAACATCGTGATCGGCGGCCCGTTCGGCCTGCTGCTGCCCTCGATCAGCCCGCGCTTCCGCGGCCTGCTGCGGGTGCTGGTCACCACGGCCTTCTTCATCACCCTGATCGAGCTGACGCAGCACTTCTTCATCGAGGGCCGGTCGTTCGACGTGGACGACATCATCCTGGCCGTGGTCGGGGCGGCCATCGGCTACCTGCCGGTCGGGCGCTACCTCTCCCTGCGCGTGCACCCCTATCACCGGCACTGGTGGCAGCGCCTGCTCGACCGGCAGCGGCGGCGGGACCGGCGGCGCCCGGCCGCGGGCGCGGCGGCGCAGGGCCAGGGCACGAAGACCGCATGAGCGGGGGCCGGGACGGCGGTCCCGGCCCCCGCTTTGGTTCCGGAACCTGTCCGAGGCATTGACAATCCCGAAACTCAAGCGCAACCATCCGTCTCGGAGAGCGCTCTCCGGTAGCCGGACCCGAGCTGCCGCCGACGCCGCCCCCGGGCCCCGGCCGCCTTCCGGTAGCCCGAGGGACGGCCGACGCGGCGCTCGGCGCCGGTCCGCGGCGGTGTGCGGCGGCCGCGGGCGCCGGGTCCCGGAGCGCGCCCAGATGAAGCAACGATCTGTGTCCGGGGCCTGATTCCGCCCTTCCCACGCCGCCGCGGCGGCAGCAGCCGGGCCCGTGTGTTGCGGCACGCGTCCGGCCTTCGTCCGGCAGCGTCGGAGAGCGCTCTCCGAAATTCATGCGCACAGTATTCCCACATCTATATACGCACTCGATACAAGCAGTTCGCATGCCCACGACAGGAGTTCCGATGATCCCCTTCGCCTCCGGCTCACCGCCGCGCCGGAGATCCCTGCCCGGCCGGATGCCCCGCCAGGTCCAGGCCGTCCTGCTGACCGTGCTCGCGGTCGCCCTGGCCTGCGCCGGCGTCTTCGCCGCGAACCAGACCGCGCACGCCGCGACCGCGAGCGCCTGCGGCACGACGGACGCCGCGCTGAACCAGCCGACCACCGCCTCGTCCGAGGAGAGCGGGAGCTTCCCGCCGCAGGACGCCACCGACGGCAACACCGCGACCCGCTGGTCGAGCGCGTGGAGCGACCCGCAGTGGCTCCAGGTGGACCTGGGCTCGACCCAGTCGATCTGCGGCGTCTCGCTGGACTGGGAGACCGCGTACGCCACCGCGTTCCAGATCCAGACCTCGAACGACGCCTCGACCTGGACCACGGTCTACTCCACCACGACCGGCACCGGCGGAACACAGAACCTCACCGTGAGCGGATCAGGCCGCTACATCCGCATGTACGGCACCACGCGGGCAACCGGATACGGTTACTCGCTCTGGGAATTCGACGTCTACACCGGCACCGGCGGCACCTCGTCCAGCCCGTCGCCGTCGCCGTCCTCGTCCTCGCCGCCGGTGAACTGGACCCCGGTCTGGAGCGACGACTTCGCCGGCTCCGCGGGCACCGCGCCCTCCTCGGCGAACTGGATCGAGGACACCGGCACCAGCGCGCCCGGCGGCCCGGCCAACTGGGGCACGGGTGAGGTCGAGACCATGTCCAACTCGACCAGCAACGTCCATCTCGACGGCAACGACCACCTCGACATCACCGCCCTCGACAGCAACGGCGCCTGGACCTCCGGCCGGATCGAGACGCAGCGCTCCGACTTCGCCGCGCCGGCCGGCGGCATGCTGCAGATCTCCGCCTCGATCGAGCAGCCGGATCCGGCGAACGGCGTCGGCTACTGGCCGGCGTTCTGGACCCTCGGCGCGGGCGACCGCACCGGCGGGACCTGGCCCGCGGTCGGCGAGACGGACATCATGGAGGACGTCAACGGCCGCAGCGAGACCTCCGGCACGCTGCACTGCGGCGTCGCGCCGGGCGGCCCGTGCAACGAGTACACCGGCCGGACCAGCGGCATGACCGCCTGCCCCGGCTGCCAGACCGGCTACCACACCTACACCGAGATCATCGACCGCACCCAGACGAACGAGCAGATCCGGTGGTACCTGGACGGCACCGAGTTCTGGTCGGTCAGCGAGAGCCAGGTGGGCACGGCGACCTGGCAGGCCGCGGTGGACCACGGCTTCTTCATCATCTTCGACCTGGCCATCGGCGGGTCGTTCCCGAACGCCGACTGCGGCTGCACCTCGCCGAACGTGGCGACCTCCTCCGGCGGCACGATGAGCATCGCCTCGGTCTCCGTGCAGCAGGCGACCACCGGCACGACGCCGGCCGCGCCGCCCACTCCGCCGGCCGCGCCGCCGAACACGCCGAGCGTGGTCAAGGTGACCGGCAGCCAGGGCGACTGGGGGCTGAGCGTGAACGGCGCGCCGTACTACATCAAGGGCGTGACCTACGGCCCGTCGAACGCCGATGCCGGCTACTACATGCCGGACCTTGCCTCGATGGGGGTGAACACGGTCCGCACCTGGGGCACGGACTCGACGACCGAGAGCCTGCTCGACGCCGCCGACGCCAACGGAATCAAGGTCATCAACGGGTTCTGGTTAAGCCAGAGCGAGGACTACGTCAACGACACCACCGACGAGACGAACGACCTGAACAACATCGTCGCGCTGGTCGACCAGTACAAGGACAACGGCGCGGTGCTGATGTGGGACGTGGGGAACGAGGTGATCAATACCCTGTCGAGCACGTACTCAGGCACCCAGCTGCAGGCCGAGCAGGTCGCCTACGCGCAGTACGTCAACCGGGTCGTGGACGCGATCCACGCCGCGGACCCGAACCACCCGGTGACCTCGACCGACGCCTGGGTCGGCGCCTGGCCGTACTACCAGCAGTACACCCCCGACCTGGACCTGATGGCGGTCAACTCGTACGGCGCGGCCTGCGGCGTGCAGTCCGCCTGGCAGAGCGGCGGGTACACGAAGCCGTACATCCTGACCGAGGCCGGGCCGCCCGGCGAGTGGGAGGTGCCGAACGACGAGAACGGCGTGCCGCAGGAGGACACCGACCAGCAGTCGACGCAGGGCTATGCGACCGACTGGAACTGCGTGACCGCGGCGAAGGGCGTGGCGCTCGGCGCGACGCTGTTCAACTACGGCGTCGAGAACGACTTCGGCGGGATCTGGTTCAACTTCCTGACCGGGGACTGGCGCCGCGACTCCTACTACGAGATCAGCAGCCTGTACGGCGGGCAGTACACGTCGGACCAGGCCCCGGTGATCACGGGCATGACGGTGAGCGACCCGACGTCGGTGGCCGCCGGGAAGACGTTCACCGTGGACGTCTCGGCGACCAGCCCGATCGGCGCGCCGCTGCGGTATTCCGCCGACCTGTGCAGCAAGTACATCGACGGGAACACCGCGCAGCAGGGCGCGACCTTCAGCGCGACGTCCGGCGGCGTGCTGACGATCACCGCGCCGGACCGGATCGGGGTCTGGAAGGTCGACGTCTACGTGTACGACGACCAGGGCAACGCGGCCGTCCAGACCGCGTCGATCAACGTCGTGCCGCCGACGCCGGCCGGGACCGACGTGGCGCTGGGCAAGACGACCACCGCGTCCTCGTATCAGACCACGGGCACCGGTGCTCCGTTCACGCCCGGCGACGCGACCGACGGCAGCCTGACCACGCGGTGGGCCAGCGACTGGAGCGACCCGCAGTGGATCGAGGTCGACCTCGGCCAGACGTACCCGATCTCGCACATCCAGCTGGTCTGGGAGGCGGCCTACGGGCAGGCCTACCAGATCCAGACCTCGAACGACGGCCAGAACTGGACCACGGTCTACTCGACCACGACCGGAGTCGGCGGCGTGGACGACTTCAACGTGAGCGGGTCGGGGCGCTACGTGCGGATGTACGGCACCGCGCGCGGCACCTCGTACGGCTATTCGCTCTATGAGTTCGGGGTCTACACGCCGAGCTGAGCCGCGCCGCCGTCCGCGCATTGATGGAAGTTCGTCCCGGCCCCGGGTCTCGGCCCGGGGCCGGGACGAACGCGTGTGGGGGTCAGGCGACCCGGACGGCCGCGCTCAGCGGCAGGTCGGCGGCCGAGCGCCCGGCCAGCAGAGTGAACGCGCCCGGCTCGGTCCGCCAGCGCCGGTCCGCGACGGACCAGTGCCGCAGCGCGGCCGGCGGGATGGTCACGGCCGCCTCGACGCTCTGCCCGGGCTCGGCGATGACCGCGCGGTACCCGGCCAGCCAGCGCACCGGCCGCTCCAGCTCGCTGTGCTCGCGGGCCGCGTAGACCTGGACGACCTCGCGGCCGCGCCGCCGGCCGACGTTGCGCACCCGGACAACGATCTCGAAGGGCTCGCTCCCCGCCACCTGTTCGGGTGCCGAGACGGCCTCGTAGGCCCATTCGGTGTAGCCCAGGCCCTCGCCGAACCAGAACGCGGGGGCGGTCTGCGCGCGCAGCCAGGCCCGGTAGCCGACGTGCAGGCCCTCGCGGTATTCGAGCACGCCGTCGTCCGGGGCCGTGCTGCGGACCGGCAGGTCGTCGATCCGCGCGGCCCAGGTGGTCGGCAGCCGGCCGACCGGCTCGGCCCCGCCGAACAGCAGGTTGGCCAGGCCGTCGCCGGCCTCCTGGCCGGGGAACCAGGACAGCAGCAGCGCGGGCGCCGCGTCCCGCCAGGGCAGCTCGACCGGACCGCCGGAGTTGACCACCACCACGGTGCGCGGATTCGCCGCGACCACCTCGGCCACCAGCCGGTTCTGCAGGCCGGGCAGGGTCAGCGAGGCGCGGTCGAAGCCCTCGCTCTCGATCTCGTCGGTGGTGCCGACCACGACCACGGCCGCGTCGGCGGACCCGGCCAGCCGGACCGCCGCGGCCAGCTCCTCCTCGTCGCCGCGGCGCGGGGCGTCCGCGCACAGCGCGAGCACGAGGCCCGATTCCAGGTCGAGGCTGCGGCGGGCCACCACGTCCAGCTCCCCGGCGCCGGAGACGAGCACGGTGGTGCGCCGGAACGGCGGCGTGACGTGGACGTGCGCCGGGTCGCCGGACTCCGGCTCGACCACCTCGTCGATCAGCACCTTGCCGTCGACCTCCAGCGCGACCCGGCCCAGGCCGACCACCGCGAGCTGCCACTCGCCGCCGCTGGGGACCCGCAGCCGGGCGCAGATCTCCATGGTCTCGGTGCGGCGCAGCGCCTCGCGGGCGTTGTCCGCGGTCGGCTCGAGCACCCTTCCGCTGTAGCGGTGCTCGGCGTGCAGCTCCTCGCCGGCCGCGTCGAGGTAGCGCAGCAGCACACCGGGCTCGCCGGAGCGCGGGTCGACGGCGTTGGCGGTGCTCAGCGGCGTCGGCCGGGTCTCGATGTACGCACCGACCGCGTGTTCGACCTCGGCGATCCCGGACAGCGCGGCGCGGACGCCGTCCAGCGGAGCGATGGCGGTCGCCGGGAAGACGCCCGCGCTGCCGCCGCCCTGAAGCCGGGCCTGCGCGGCGTTCGGGCCGATGACGGCCACCCGGCGCAGCTGGGTCGGGTCGAGCGGGAGCAGCGCGTCCCGGTTGCGCAGCAGCACGCAGCTGGCGGCGACCGCGCTACGCAGCAGAGCCCTGACGTCCTCGGCCGCGGGCACGGCGGGCTCGGCGGTGCGCGGCGCCTCGATCCCGTCCAGCGCGCCGACCTGCGCGGCCAGGCGCAGGATCCGGCGCAGCTTCGCGTCGAGCGCCGCTTCGGGCACCGCGCCGGAGAGCAGCGCCTCGCCCAGCGGCCGCCCCCAGACCGGGTTCGGGCCGGGCATCGCAAGGTCCTGAGCCGCCAGTGCGGCCGGGACGGTCGAGCGGACGCCGCCCCAGTCCGAGACGACCATCCCGGCGAAGCCCCACTCCCCCTTCAGCGGCTCCTCGAGCAGCGGGTTCTCCGACATCGTCGCCCCGTTGACGCCGTTGTAGGCCGACATCACCACGTGCACGCCGGCGGCGACGGCCTGCTCGAACGGCGCCAGGTAGACCTCGCGCAGCGTGCGCTCGTCCAGCCGGGCGTCGAGCGTCATGCGCTCGTCCTCCGAGTCGTTGGCCACGTAGTGCTTGGCGGTCGCGGCCACCCCGCCGCTCTGCACGCCGCGGATGAAGGCGGCGCCGATCCGGCCGGTGAGCAGCGCGTCCTCGGAGAAGTACTCGAAGTGGCGGCCGGCCAGCGGGGAGCGCTGCAGGTTGAGCGTCGGGGCGAGCAGCACGTCCACCCGCTTGCGCCGGGCCTCGGCGGCCAGCACCCGGCCGAGCCGGGCCACCAGCTCCTCGTCCCAGGTGGCGGCCATCGCGGTGGGCGAGGGCAGCAGCACCGAGGTGTCGCTCTCGTCCCAGCGCTCGCCGCGCACCCCGACCGGGCCGTCCGAGAACGACATCGAGCGCAGCCCGAGCAGCGGCTCGGCCCGGCTGTGGAACGTGCCGGCCCCGCTGAGCAGCAGCACCTTGTGCTCGAGGTCGAGCCGGCCCAAGAGCTCGTCGAGTTGCGCATCGCTGATCGGCGCGTCGGCCACGGCCCCACTCCCAATCTCGTCGTCTGCGGTCTCGTCTGCGGGCGCGCCGCAGCGCACCGCACCCCGGACAGTGAAACGTACCCAGTGCAGCCTGGAAGGCGCTGGGAGAGCGCTCTCCCATGGCGCATAGCATTGTGCTGCAACCCGGGCCGGGTCAAGGCTCCGGCGCGGGTCGCCGGTTTCGGAGCCGCGCGCCTGGCCCCGGCGGCCCCGCGCAGATCCCAGAATATTGACAACGTCCGGCGGTATGTACCGCCACTTGGAATATACCGTCACACGGTATATAGTCCCGCCGTGGAGTCGATGAGCGAACAGACCTTCCTGATCCTCGCTGCTCTCGCCGATCAGCCACGCCACGGATACGCCCTGGTCACGGAGGTGGCGGCGATGTCCGACGGACGGGTCAAGCTGCGTGCGAGCACGCTGTACGCGGCGCTGGACCGGCTGCTGGCGCGCGGGCTGATCGAGCACGAGCGCGACGAGGTGGACAGCGGCCGACTGCGCCGCTACTACCGGCTGACCGATGAGGGCGCCGCGGCGGTGCACAAGGAGGCCGACCGCATGGCAGCCTCGGCCGACCGGGCCCGAGAACGGCTGAGACTGCGCCCGAAAGGCCGGCCGGCACTCGGGAACGGGGGGACGGCGTGAACCCGGTCGAACGGTACTACCGCCGCCTGGTGCGGCTCCTGCCGCCGGAAGAGCGCGCGGCGCGCGGCGAGGAACTCCTCGGCCTCCTGCTGGACATGGAGGAGGGCCGCGCCCGGCCCAGCCCGCAGGAGACCGCGGCACTGCTCTGGCTGGTCGCGCGGCGGAACCTGCGCAGCGCCAGGGCCGCGCGGCTGGGCGTCAGCCTGCTGGGCGTGTTCCTCATCGTCCTCGCGACCGAGCCCGTCGCCACGGTGATCCCCACCGTCCTGTTCAGGGGCGCAGGGCCGCACTTCTACTCGGGCAGTGTGCCTCCGGCGCTCTTCGAGCTGGTTTCGCTGAGCGCCGCCATCGCCTGGGCACTCGGCGCGTATCGCACGACCCTGACCCTGTACACCGCGACCGCCGCCTCCAGCATCTGGACCGCTTACACCATCCACGCGCCGAGCAACGGGACCTGGATCCACCGTTACACGTTCGGGAACCCCGGAGAATTCGTCTCGTACATCCTGTCCTGCATCGTCGTGCCGGTCGCGCTGGCCGTCGTGGCGCGGCGCAAACCCGCCCGCGGACCCGTCGCGGTCGGCTTGACCTGCATCGCGATCGCCATCGCGGTCCAGGACTTCACAGAACCCTTCTGGTCACCCGACATACGCTTCCTCATCTTCAACGCGACCTGGATCCTGGGCGCGGCGTGCGCCGCGACGATCGCCCTGTATGCCCGGCGCAGCGCATGGTTCGTGCTGATCGCCCTGGTGGCCGCCGGATTCGTTGCGGGCACGGAGCTTTACACGCTGATGCCGACGCAGTTCTGGCTGGACTTCGTCGTCACCGCCTTAGCCGGCAAGGCGGCGGTCCTGCTCGTCGCGCGGCTTGCAAGGGCACGGCGACGCACTCCTGCGGTCGCCGACGGTCCCGCGTAGGTGCGCGCGGACGATGCGGGGCGGCCGTGGCCGCCCTGCATCGCCACCGTGACCGGGGTCACCGGACCAGGGTCAGTTCCACAGCTGGAACGTGTCGCTTCCGCTGCAGGCCCACTGGAAGACCGGGCCGCCGTTCTTCGGGTCCTTGCTGTCCACGTCAAGGCACTTGCTGTCCTTGTCGTTGCGCAGACCCGCCTCTGCGTCGCCGTTCGCGTTGAGCTTGGCGCTGCCGTCGAAGGCCCACTGCTCGCCGGTCGCCGTCTTGTCGCAGGCCCACTGGTAGATCTTGCCGCCGTTGCCGGTCTGGCTCGGATCGATGTCCAGGCACAGCTTGGTGGCGTTGTTGCGCAGCACCGGCATGTGGCCGAGGCTGTCCAGCACCGTCCACTGCTGCCGGGGCAACTTGCCGTTGCAGGTCTGCTGCTCGACCGCGCCGCCGTTCTTCGCCTGGGAGACCTCCGCGGCCAGGCAGGTGCCGGCCTTCTGGTCCTTCAGCATGAACGAGAACGAGCTGGTGACAGCGGCCTTGGCGTCGCCGACGTACTGCTCCCACTTGCCGCTCGCATAGGTCGACCACGGCCCCCAGTCGGCGCCGTGCTTCGAGATCATCCAGGCGGCGTCGCCGTTGCACTGCGCGTCGTAGGCGCACTTGTCGGAGACGCCGGGCCACGCCGCGTTGTTGATCTGCCAGAGGCCGCGGTCCTCGGAGCCGTTCGGGTCGTGGTAGACCGCGCTCGGAATGCAGCTGGACTCGGCCAGCGCGACCGAGATCGCGACCACGATCTGCGGCTCCTTGCCGATCGCCGTGGAGACGGTCCTGGCATAGGAGAAGCCCGCCTTCGTGGCGACCCGGGCGCACAGCTGCTCCGCGGAGGTCGCCATCGCCGAGGCCGGGGCGGCGGCCCCGGGATCGCCCGAGGCGATCTGCGTGCTCGACGACGCGGCCGGGGACGAGCCGGCCGAGGAGGCCCACGCGGAGCCCCCGGCGGCCAGCAGGGCGACCACGGCCGCGCCCACGATCCCGAGCTCCAGGCCGCGCCGCGGCCCGGTGACCGGCCCGGCGGCCGGCGGCCTCCTCACCTTCGCAGTGAACTTCGATATCCGGATGAGCGGCATCTCTCGCGATCCCTTCCCTCGCTTCGCGCCGGCGCGCATCCCGCCGGCGTCGGCGAGGACACTGGCAGTCCGCTGTATCGCGCCGGTAGCGATGCGGTAGCGCGCCGCGAGCCGTCAATGGCGCGGGGAAGGAGACGAGGGATTCAGGGCACGAAGACACTTGGAGCAGTCGGGGCCGCCGCGGCGCCCTGCGCCGGCCGGCGTCCAGGCCGTGAGCGCGTCACGGCACCACGATCACCGGCCAGCGCCGGGCCTTGACCAGGCGCAGCGACGGCGAGCCGAAGAACCTGTGCTCCAGCCGCCGGCAGGTGCCCACGACGACGGCGTCCGCGCGCAGGTCGTCGGCGACGTTGGACAGGCCGATGAACACGTCGCCGGGGAAGGTGTAGAAATCCCAGTGCAGCGCGGCCCGCTCGGACATCTGCTCGGCGCCCTCCCGGATCTGCCGCTCGATGTCCTGCGCCACCTTCGAGACGGTCTCGGTGACCGCCGCGCCGAGCCCGACCGAGGCGGCGATCGCGTGGGTCGGCTGCACGTAGACGATGCCCAGGCGCGATCCCTGGCGACGCGCCATTCCCGCGGCGTAGGCTGCGGCGCGCCAGGAGCACTCGGAGCCGTCCACCCCGACCACGATCACCCCCGGGCCGTCCGCCCCATGCTCGATCACGTTCAGCCTTCCCGTCCGCCGAGTGGGGCCGCCGCGCCGGCCGGTGGCGGCGCGCGGCGGGTGACCCGACCGGGCGGGCCGCGGCCCGGACGACCGCGATTGCAGCAGACCTTAGGCCGAACCGGCCGCTGCCGGAACCGGACGCGGCCGGGACGGCCCGCGCAGGGGTGGCCGAGACAACATGGACGCGGCGCACGGCCCGGAGGATACTTAGTTAATCTTGGCTAAGTAAATATGCAGGGGCGGAGACAGCCGGAGGAGCAAGGGCACATGACGACGACGAACGCCGCGCGCCGTTCACCGCAGCAGCCGGACCGGGGACCGAACGGCGACGGCCGGTCACACTGGGTGAGCGCCGACCATCCGCGCTACAAGTGGATCGCCCTTTCGAACACCACGCTGGGCATGCTGATCGCCACGATCAACGCCTCGATCGTGCTGATCTCGCTGCCGGCGATCTTCAACGGGATCCGGCTGAACCCGCTCCAGCCCGGCAACGTCAGCTACCTGCTGTGGATGCTGATGGGCTACATGCTCGTCTCCGCGGTGCTCGTGGTGGCGCTCGGCCGGATGGGCGACATGTTCGGCCGGGTGCGCATCTACAACGCCGGCTTCATGATCTTCGCGGTGACCTCGGTCATCCTCTCGCTCGACCCGATGCACGGCGGCGGCGGGGCGCTGTGGCTGATCGGCTGGCGCATCGCGCAGGCGGTCGGCGGCTCGATGCTGATGGCCAACTCCGCGGCGATCATCACCGACGCGTTCCCGGGCGAGCAGCGCGGCATGGCGCTCGGGGTGAACATGGTGGCCGGCATCGCCGGGTCCTTCGTCGGCCTGGTGCTCGGCGGCCTGCTGGCCGAGTGGGACTGGCGCAGCATCTTCTGGGTCAACGTGCCGATCGGCATCGTCGGGACGATCTGGGCGTACCGCTCGCTGCACGAGACCGGGATCCGCCGGCGGGCCAAGATCGACTGGTGGGGCAACGCGACCTTCGGCGTGGGCCTGACCGCGCTGCTGGCCGCGATCACCTACGGCATCCAGCCCTACGGCGGGCACACCATGGGCTGGAGCAACCCGTGGGTGATCGCCGGGCTGACCGGCGGAGTCGTGCTGCTCGCGGTGTTCTGCGTGATCGAGATGCGGGTCGACGAGCCGATGTTCCCGCTGCGGCTGTTCCGCAACGTGGCGTTCACCGGCGGCAACGCCGCGGCGCTGCTGGGCTCCATAGGCCGCGGCGGCATGCAGTTCATGCTGATCATCTGGCTGCAGGGGATCTGGCTGCCGCTGCACGGCTACGACTACGCGCAGACCCCGCTGTGGGCCGGCATCTACCTGCTCCCGCTCACCTTCGGCTTCCTGGCGGCCGGCCCGATCTCCGGGCACCTCTCGGACAAGTTCGGCGCGCGGCTGTTCGCGGCCGGCGGGCTGGTGGTCATGGCGGCCTCGTTCGGCGGGCTGCTGCTGATCCCGACCGACTTCTCGTACTGGGCCTTCGCGCTGCTGGTCTTCCTCAACGGGCTGGGCGGCGGCCTGTTCGCGGCGCCGAACACCTCGATCATCATGTCCAACGTGCCGCCGGAGGCGCGCGGGGCGGCGTCGGGCATGCGCGCCACCTTCCAGAACGCCGGCATGGTGCTGTCCATCGGCGTGTTCTTCTCGCTGATGATCGCGGGGCTGGCCGGCTCGCTGCCGCACACCCTGACCTCCGGCCTGACCGCGCAGGGGGTGCCGCTCACGGACGCCCAGACGGTCGCCGCGCTGCCGCCGGTCGGCACGCTGTTCGCCGCGTTCCTCGGCTACAACCCGATCCAGCAGCTGCTCGGACCGCACGTGCTCAACGCGCTGCCGGCCTCGAACGCGCACACGCTGATCGGCCGCCAGTTCTTCCCGCAGCTGATCTCAGGGCCCTTCCACGACGGCCTGGTGGTGGTCTTCTCGCTGGCGATCGCGATGTGCCTGATCGCCGCCGTGGCGTGCCTGTTCCGCGCCAAGCCGGAGCCGCAGGATCTGCCGCAGCCCTCACTGGCGGAGGTCGAGGAGGCGGCCGACTCGACCGGCGCGCCGCTCAGCTGAGCCGAGCCCTGCCGAACCCCTTCACCCCCGGCGCACGAATGGATACTCCAGCCTGCCTTTAGGCGTTGTCGGCGATAATCAGTACTGTCACAGTGAGCGATGCTCCAGACGTGCGCGGATCCGGCGATGCGGTGCATATCGCCGCGGCCGGAGTTAGAGCCCTGCAGCCCTGCTCCGTTCGCGCCGTCTGTGCCTCGCGCGCGCCGTGGCGGAAATGCTGTGCCGGAAATCGGCGCGGGACATCGCGACGCTGCACAGGGCGACTGCAGAGGGCGAGAGGTGTCCGGCGAGAGCAAGGGGAGGTCGTCTTGGCCCGCACGGTGAAGCGCAGACACCACAACGTGACGTTCTCGGTGCTCATCCTGGGCGTCGCGGCCTATGCGCTGCTCCAGTCCATGGTCATCCCGGTGCTGCCGACCATCCAGCACCAGCTGAACACCTCGCAGGACACCGTCACCTGGGTGGTGACCGCCTACCTTCTGTCCGCCTCGGTGTTCACCCCGCTGCTCGGCCGGATCGGCGATGCGGTCGGCAAGGAGCGGATGCTCGTGGTGACCCTGGCCGGCCTGGCCGTCGGCTCGCTGCTGGCCGCGCTGGCCGGCTCGATCACCCTGATGATCGTCGCCCGCGTGGTGCAGGGCGTCGGCGGCGGCGTGCTGCCGGTGGCCTTCGGGATCGTGCGCGACGAGTTCCCGCAGCGCAAGGTAAACGGCGCGATAGGCAACCTGGCCGCGCTGACCGCGGTCGGCGGCGGGCTCGGCCTGGTGCTGGCCGGGCCGATCGTGGACAGCCTCGGCTACCACTGGCTGTTCTGGGTCCCGCTGATCATGGTGTCCGTCGCGGCGCTGGCCGCCTACCTGCTGGTGCCGCCCTCGCCGGTGCGCAGCGGCGGCCGGGTCAGCTGGGGCGCGGCGACGCTGCTGTCCGCCTGGCTGATCGCGCTGCTGCTCGCGGTGAGCGAGGGCCCGGTCTGGGGCTGGACTTCGGTGAAGGTGCTGGCGCTGCTGGGCGGCTCGTTGCTCCTCGCGGCCGGCTGGGCCGCGGTGGAGGTGCGCTCGGCGCACCCGCTTGTCGACATGCGCATGATGCGAATCCCGACGGTGTGGACCACGAACCTGGTCGCGTTCCTGTTCGGCGTGACGATGTACGGGGTGATGACCTTCCTGCCGCAGTTCGTCCAGACCCCGCGCAGCGCAGGATACGGATTCGGCGCCACGGTCACCGGTTCCGGCCTGTTCCTGATGCCGCTGACGGTGACCATGTTCGTCGGCGGCGTGGTGTCCGGCGGCCTGACCGGCCGCTTCGGATCCAAGGCGGTGCTGGCGGCCGGCTCGGCGGTCTGTGTGGTGCCGGCGCTGCTGCTCACCTACGGGCACGGCAGCGCCGGGGTGATCTACCTCGCCTTGGGCGCGCTGGGCGTCGGCGTGGGCCTGGCCTTTTCTGCGATGTCGGCGCTGGTGGTGGAGACCGTGCCGGCCGAGCAGACCGGCGTGGCCAGCGGCATGAACGCGAACATCCGCACGATCGGCGGCTCCATCGGCTGCGCGATCATGGCGAGCATCGTGACCTCGGGCGCCGCGCCGGGCGGACTGCCGAAGGTCTCCGGCTATACCAACGGCTTCCTGTTCATGACCGCGGCGACGGTGCTGGCGACGGTCGCCTCGCTGTTCATCCCGACCGTGCGGCGCATCCTCGCGCCCACGCTCGAGGTCGATGTCAATGTCGATGAGGGTCCTGAGACCGTCGCGGCCGCCGCGACCGCCGCCGGCGCGCAGCTGTCCCCGGAGCCGGAGCCGACGTCCTACGCGACCTGACCCCGCACCGCACCGCACCGCACCGCACCGCACCGCACCGGGCAATGGGAACACGGCGCCCGGCGACGGTGTTGCGCGGAACGTGAGTGAAACCGCCGTTCCCCCCATCGCCGACCAGGTCCGCGGCGCCGCGCGCGGCCGCGCCGAGGTCCCGCTGTCCATTCTCGATCTGGCCCCGATCGGCGCGGGCCTGACGCCGACCGAGGCGCTGGAGGCGACGACCGAGCTGGCGCGCCGCGCCGAGGCGTGGGGCTACCACCGGTTCTGGGTGGCCGAGCACCACGGGATGCCCGGCGTGGCCAGCTCGGCTCCGGCGGTGCTGCTCGCGCACCTGGCCGCGGCGACGCGCACGATCCGGCTCGGCTCCGGCGGCGTGATGCTGCCGAACCACGCGCCGCTCGTGGTCGCCGAGCAGTTCGGCCTCCTGCACGCGCTGCACCCCGGCCGGATCGACCTCGGCCTCGGCCGCGCGCCGGGCACCGATCCGGCCACCGCGGCGGCGCTCGGCCGGCCGGACTCGGCCGAGCAGTTCCCGCAGCAGGTCGCCGAGCTGGCCGGGTTCCTCGACGGCTCCTTCCCGGCCGGGCACCCGTACGCGAAGATCCGCGCGGTGCCCGGAGCGTCGGTCGCGCCGGGCTCGGGCCGGCCGCCGATCTGGCTGCTCGGCTCGTCCGGGTTCAGCGCGCAGCTGGCCGGGGCGCTCGGCCTGCCCTTCGCCTTCGCGCACCACTTCAGCGCCGGCAACACGGAGCCCGCGCTGGACCTCTACCGGGAGACCTTCCGACCGTCGGAGTACCTTGACAAGCCCTATGCGCTCATCGGCGTCGGGGCGATCGCGGCGGACTCGCGGGACGAGGCGCTGTGGCTGGCCGGCCCGTCGGCGCTCTCGATGATCCGGCTGCGCCGCGGCGTGCCCGGCCCGGTGCCGACGCCGCAGGAGGCCGCCGCTTATCAGTACTCGCCGTTGGAGCGCGAGTTCGCCGACGCGCGGCTGGCCACGATGGTGCTCGGCGACGGCGATCAGGTGCGCACGGGCCTGGCCGAGCTGCGCGGCCGCACCGGCGCCGACGAGCTGATGATCACCGCGATGGTGGCGGACCGCACAGCCCGGCTGCGCTCCTTCGAGCTCATCGCGGAGGCACACGGCCTGGCGGCACCGACACCGGCAGCGGAACCAGCAGCGACACCGACAGAGGCCTGATACAGCTCAGCGGGCGTCCCGCGGCGTGCTCTGGTCGGCTTGCAGCATGCTGTGCTCAGCCTGCGGCGTGCCGTGCTCAGCCTGCGGCACGCTGTGTTGAGCCTTCGGCATAATCGGGCAGGTCGAAGCCGGTGGCCAGGGACTTGGTCCCGGATATCATGGCGCGCTGCACGAGCCGGTTCCCGAGCAGGGCATTGCGAAGCCGCAGGCCGGTCGCGCTCGCCGGGGCGAGGAACCTCCCCGGGCTCGCCCGCTTCTGCCATCCCGAGGCGTAGCCGCGCATCCGCCGCTCGTAGGCCTCGAACGCGGCGCGATGGTCGCCGGCCGAGCAGGCCAGCTCCCCGGCCAGGACGTAGGCGCCGACGATCCCGGTGCCCACCCCCATCCCGCCGAGGGTGACGCCGAACGCCGCGTCGCCGAGCAGGGCGACCCGCCCGGCCGACATCCTCGGCACGTCGACCCGGCAGATCGCGTCGAAGTAGAGCTCTGACACCGACTGTAGGCCGTCCAGCAGGCGCGGCACGTGCCAGCGCAGATCGGCGAGCGCCGAGACTATGTGCTTCTTCTGCTGCTCGACGTCGTCGCGGTCGTAGTCGAGCTCGGGAGAGGCGAACACGGCGAAGGCGCGCGCCCGCGACGGATCGCGCAGGTCCGCACTCACGCTGGCCATCCGGCCGGGCACGTTGTACTGCTGTGGGGTCCCGTCAAAGCCCAGGTCGTTGGGCAGGCTCCAGCCGGCCAGGTAGTAGCCGAGATGCCGTACGTATCGCTGCTCGGGCCCGAAGGCGAGGCGGCGCACGGCCGAGTGCAGCCCGTCGGCCCCGATGACGAGGTCGTATATGCGCGGCTCGGTGCGTGCGAAGCCAACCCGGACACCCTCCGCGGTCTCGGCGAGGCTGGTGACGGTATCGCCGAACACGTATTCGGGCGGCTGACCGCCGCCCATGGCGAGGCTGCGCTCGTACAGCACGCGCGACAGGTCGTCGCGGTAGACCTCGATCTCGCCGCCGGCGAATGCGGCGGGCAGCGTGAAGATCTCCCGGCCGCGCTCGTCGACGGCACGCATCGCCCCGGCGTGCGTCTGCAGGCCGCGCAGCGTGTCGAGCACGCCGGTCCGCTCCAGCACGCCGAGATGCGTCGGCCCGCGGAAGTCGACCCCGAATCCGCCGCCGCGCAGCGCGGGCGCCGCCTCGACGACGGTCGTCGCGGCGCCGTAGCGGGCGAGCCAGCAGGCCAGCGCCGGTCCGGCGACCCCGGCCCCGGAAATCAGGACACGCATCGCGCGCAGCGGAAGATCAGTCGTCATGGTGCTGTATCCCCTCGGTCCCCTTGCCGAAAAACTGTGTCCCGCGGATACCGTGTACTATAGACACGGTTGGCTGGCGTGCGCAAGTGAAATCGGACGAGAGCGAGGCGGCAGTGCCGGCGGAGCATCACACGACCCCTCGAACGAGCAGCACTCCGGCCGCCGACCAGGCTGGCGGCGGATGGCACGGCAACCCCGCCGCAGCCGCCGAACTGCTGTGGGGGCACCGCCCCGCGCCGAAGCGCGGCCCGAAGCCGGCGCTGAGCCTGGAGGCGATCGCCCGGACCGGCATAGAGATCGCGGACGCCGACGGACTCGCCGCGCTGACCATGCAGAGCGTGGCCGCCGCCCTCGGGTTCACCAAGATGGCCCTGTATCGGTATGTGCCGGGCAAAGTCGAGCTGGTCGCCCTGATGACCGACATAGGCATGGGCGAGCCGCCGCCGCTCGGCACCGCGCGCGACGGCTGGCGGCCCCGGCTGGACCTGTGGGCGCGCCGGCTCTTCGAGCTGTTCCTCCAGCATCCCTGGGCGCTGGAGACGACCGTCGGCGCGCGCGCCGTGGGGCCGAACGAGCTGCGCTGGCTCGAGCACGCGGTCGCCGCGCTCTCCGGGAGCGGGCTGCGCGGCCACGAAGTGCTCGACGCGGCCGTCACCCTCGCCGGCCATGCCCGCGCGATCGCCCAGCAAGAGGCGGCGGTGGGCAGCGGGAGCTCGGCCGAGCAGTCCCTCGGCGCGTTCATCGCCGCCGTGCTGCCCGCGCACGGCCACCGCTTCCCGGCGCTCGCCGCCGCCGTCACCGAGACGGTCGAACTCGGCGGCCAGGGCCAGGCCTTCGACTTCGGCCTGGCCCGCATCCTCGACGGCATCGAGCTGCTGATCGCCGCGCGCACCGCGGAAGGCGGCGCCGCGACCGCCGCCGATCAAGCCTGACACCGCTCGCACCGGCTCTGCACCGACTCTGCGCCGGCGCCCCGTTTGGCTCGGCGCGGGTCGGTTATGCGTTCAGTGCGTCCCGGCCCTTCCCCTCCCCACGGCCGGGGCGCGGCTCCCCGCCGGTCCGAGCACAGCGGCGGGTCGAGCGGCGGGCCGGTCCGAGTCCCGCGCGGGTACATTCCGGACGCGGACCGGCCCAGACCGGCCGCGGCCGGCTGACGTGCGACCGGCCGCGGCGCGGGCGAAGCTTCCTAGGGAGTGCCGCCAGAAGGGCGGCGAGAAATGTGCGCGACGAGAAATGTGCGCGAGCACACCGGTCCACCAGGTGAGGAGAGTCGTGAACACGGTCCCCAGCATCCGGCTGAACAACGGCGTCCAGATCCCGCAGCTCGGCTTCGGGGTCTTCCAGATCGAGCCGTCCGACACCGCGCAGGCGGTCCGGAAGGCGCTCGAGGTCGGCTACCGGCACATCGACACCGCGGAGATGTACGGCAACGAGCGCGAGGTCGGCCAGGCCGTGCGCGACTCGGGCGTCCCGCGCGAGGAGGTCTTCGTCACCAGCAAGCTGAACAACGACCGGCACGAGCCCGACGTGGCCCTGAAGGCCTTCGACCAGACCCTGGCCGACCTGGGCTTCGACCAGCTCGACCTGTTCCTGATCCACTGGCCGCTGCCGAAGGTCGGCGACTTCACCGAGACCTGGCGGGCGCTGGAGGAGATCTACGCCTCGGGCCGGGTGAAGGCGGTCGGCGTGTCCAACTTCCAGCCGCACCACCTGCGCCGGCTGCTCGAGCAGACCACGATCGTGCCGGCGGTCAACCAGATCGAGGCGCACCCGTACCTCACCCAGGACGAGGCGCGCGCCTTCAACGCCGAGCACGGGATCGCCACCGAGGCCTGGGCGCCGCTGGCGAAGGGCAAGGTCCTGGACGACCGGGTGGTCACCCGGATCGCCGGTCGGCTCGACCGCACCCCCGCGCAGGTGGTGCTGCGCTGGCACATCCAGCGCGGCGACATCGTGTTCCCGAAGTCGGTCACCCCGGAGCGGATCGCGGAGAACTTCGCGGTGTTCGACTTCGAGCTCGCCGAGGACGACATGACCGACATCACCGGCGCCAACCGGAACGAGCGCACCGGCCCGGACCCGGACAAGTTCAACTACGTGCCCTAAGCCTAAGAGCGATCGCCGTCAATCGTTGATCGCCGCGTAGGCGGCGGTCCAGAAGTCCACCACCACGCGCGGCGGCCTCGGCGAGGTCGCCGCGCGGTTGGTCAACAGGATGCCGACGAGGTCCTCGGCCGGGTCGCTGTAGGCCGTGGTGCCCAGGCCGCCGTTCCAGCCGAACCGGCCGGGGCTGGAGTACAGCTGGTCGCGGCGGGTGTCGACGGCCATACCGAAGCCCCAGCCGCCGGAGCCGAGCAGGATCTCGCCGCCCGCCTTCTGCTGCGGCGTCAGCTGATCGGTCGTCATCAGCTCCACCGCCGGCCGGGAGAGGATCCGGCCGCCGGGGTGCCGCCCCTTGTCCAGCAGCATGCGGCAGAAGGCCAGGTAGTCGTCGGCGGTCGACCACAGCCCGGTGCCGCCGGACGGGAAGGCCGGCGGCCGGTCCCACGGCCGCGGGTCGTCGCGGCGGACCGTCGCGCCGCTCCCCCAGTCGGTCTCGTACCGTCCCGGGACCCGCCCGGCCTTCTCCGGCGGCACGACGAAACCCGTGTCGGCCATGCCGAGCGGTTCGAACAGCCGCTCGCGGGCGAAGTCGTCGAAGTGCTGCCCGGCGGCGCGTCCGATCAGCACGCCCAGGACCTCGGCAGCGGTGTGGTACATGAAGGCGGCGCCCGGCTGGTGGACCAGCGGCAGCGCGCCGAGCCGCTTCATCCACACGTCCTCGTCGGCCTCCGGCGTGTCCGGGCCGGGACCGACCTTCGCCTCGTCTATCGCGCGCTGGATCGGCGTGCTGCCCGCCGGCAGGAGCACCATGCCGAAGCCGGCCGTGAAGGTGAGCAGGTCGCGCAGGGTGATCGGGCGCTCGGCCGGCACCGTGTCATCGAGCTCCGCGTCGATCCTGCGCAGGACCCTGCGGTTCGCCAGCTCCGGCAGCAGGCCGTCCACCGGCTCGTCCAGGCGCAGCCTGCCCTCCTCGACCAGGATCATCGCGGCCGCGGCGGAGATCGGCTTGGTCATGGACGCGATGCGGAAGATGGCGTCCCGACGCATCGGGGCGCCGCCGTCGGCCTCCATGGCGCCGAGCGCGATCACGTGCGTCTCTCCGCGCCGGTGCACCAAGGCGACCAGGCCGGGCGTGTCGCCGCGCTCGATGGCTGCGGCCAGCACGGTGCCCAGCCGGTCGAGTCCCGTGCGGGACAGTGCGACGCCTGCGCCGCCGTCGGCTGCGAAGTTCACGGATGGCTCCCTGCGCTCGTTACCCAGTTCCAGTGTGCCGTTCACGGGCTTGGACGCACCAGGGAGCCGGAACTCATCGGCGGGCTCGGACGGGCCCGAACCACCCGGCCGCGCACCGCGGGGATCGGGGCGCGCGGTCGGACGGCTGCGGTGACCGGGCGGGTCAGCCGGTGATCGTGCCGTACCCGTCGTTGCCGAGGCCGGTCTGCGTCTGGCTGGTCCACAGGTGGCCGCTGGTTCCCGCGGAGCTCACGTCGGCGACCACCAACGTGTCCACCGGGTCGCGCGGCAGGTCGCCGACGTTGGTCACGAGCCAGGAATAGGCGCTGTGCGCGCTCTGCGTCGCGATCGACGTGGTCGTCGACGCCCAGGGCGAGCCGAGCGCCGTGGCGCCGCCGCCGAGTGCGAGGGTGGAGCCGTCGAGCGTGCCGTTCTTGTTCGAGTCGAGCAGGTTGCCGCTGTTGTACACGTCCTGACCGCTCATCTGGTAGTAGGCGTCCGATGCGCTGGTAGTCGCCGGGCCGGCGATGAAGTAGTCGTCGACGATGTCGTGGGTGTAGGTCGCGCCGGTGTTCGCGGCGGTGTATCCGGCCTGGTAGTCATAGTCGACGCAGTCGATGAACTGGGTGTCGTCCTTGGCCAGCGGGTTGCGGTTGTGCGAGTTGGCGAACACGTCGTGGTACCAGGTGAACGGCCCGGTCTCGGTGTGCGCGCCGAACTGCTGCCCGATCGGGTCGGCGATCAGCGAGTCCTGGAGAGTGATGTCGGTCGCGCCGACCGCGTCGATGTCGTCCCACTGGCCGAACTCGACGGACACGTGGTCGAAGATCATGTCCTTCGCCTCGTAGAGGCTCAGGCTGGACTTGGACGAGTCCGAGTCGAGCGTGCCCTGGCGGAACCGCACGTACCGCACGATGTCGTTGCTGGAGCCGGCGAACGAGACCTCGTGGCCCATGAAGCCGATGCCCTGGCCCGGCGCCGTGTCGCCCTCGATGGTCAGGTTGCTGGCGACGGAGACCGCCGAGGCCAGGTCGACGTAGCCGCCGACGGCGAACACGATGGTGCGGTTCGACGCGCTGACCGCGTCGCGGAACGAGCCGCTGCCGGAGTCGTTGAGGTTGGTGACCGTGTAG
The DNA here is from genome assembly GCA_036501535.1 of Actinocrinis sp. Lineage (GTDB taxonomy): Bacteria > Actinomycetota > Actinomycetes > Streptomycetales > Catenulisporaceae > DASYAE01. The sequence goes on from DASYAE010000111.1 coordinate 48,607, forward strand.
GTGCCGTCCCCGGTCCCGCCGGTGGCCCCGGCGCCGAAGCCGACGGCGCCGGAGAACGCCGTCTGCGGCAGGGCCGCCCCTGCCGAGGCGGACGCGCCGAGCGTCATGCCGATCGCCGCCGCCAGCGCCGCCGCCGTGCCGATGAGTGCCGCCTTCCGTAAGGTTCGCGCCACCATGACCTCCCTGTTCCGCAATCCGTGAAGCCCGCTCGAGCGCCGCACCGTAATGTCGAACACTGGCATCGACAACGGCCGCGCCGGGGACCCGCGGCTTCCGCGCTGCTCGCCGCGCCCTCGATCGGTCCTGAAAGTTTCGAAACACGCCGCGGGCGGCCGCGCGTGCTCGCGGCTCAGCTGCGGGAGGCTGCGGAGGCCGGGCTCCTGCGGCGGGCGGTCAGGGCAGCATCCACTGCTGGTTGGCGCCGTCGCCGCAGTCCCAGATCTGCACCTGCGTGCCGGCCCCGCCGAAGTTGGTGTCGTCGAGGCACTTGCCGGACTCCGGATTGACCAACTCGCCGTTCGACTGCGGCTCCCATACCTGTGCACCGGTGTTGTTGCAGGTGTAGAGGTCGACGGTCGCGCCGTCGTTGGTCGCCGCCCCGCCGACGTCCAGGCACATGCCCAGCGTCCGCAGCGTCCCGTCCGTGCCTACGGTCCACGACTGGTTGCTGCCGCCGTTGCACGCGTAGACTATCACCGGGTTCGAATTCGCGGTCGACCCGCCCGAATCGTCCAGGCACAGGCCCTGATAGCCGGTGATCGTGCCGGTTCCGGTCCGGGCCGCCGTGGTCGGCAGCTTCCAGGTCTGATCTGCGCCGCCGGTGCAGTCCTGAAGCTGCAGCTGCGTGCCGGATCCGCCGGAGCCGGCGTCGTCGAGGCACTTGCCGGACTGCGGGTTGACCAGCTCGCCGTTCGACTGCGGCTGCCAGACCTGCGCGCCGGTGTCGTTGCAGTCGTAGAGGTCCACGGTCGCGCCGTCGTTGGTCGCTGCCCCGCCGACGTCGAGACACATGCCCAGGGTGCGAACCGTGCCGTCGGTGCCCACGGTCCACGATTGGTTGCTGCCGCCGTTGCACGTGTAGACGATCACCGGGTTCGAATTCGCGGTCGACCCGCCGGAGTCGTCCAAGCACAGGCCCTGATAGCCGGTGATGGTGCCGGTCATGGCCTGCGTGAGGTGCGACGGGCTCGCCGAGGGCGACGCGCTCGGCGTGGTCTGCGCGGGCGCGCTGGAAGCGATGGTGGCGCTCGGTGTCGTGGCGGCGCCGGCGTTCGCATTGCTCTTGTTGTCGCCGTTGTAGACCACGAGCGCGACGACGGCGATCACGATCAGGATCACCGTGCCGACAATGGGTACCGCAACGGGCATGTTCGCCAGCTTGTTCGCGGCGTTGCCGCCGCGGTTCGGCGGCGTCGGCGGGAAGCCGGGGCCGCCCGGCATCGGCGGGGCGAAGGGGTCGGCCGGAGCCGGCCAGAGCGTCGTCGGGTTCTGATCGCCGTGCAGCGGCATCACGGCCGTCGCGCCGGCCGGCGCAGCATTGATGGGCGCTGCGTTAATAGGCACCGCGTTGGCTGGGGCCGTCGGCGCCTCGTGGATCGGCGCGCCGATCATCGCCAGCGCCTCCGGCACGCCGGGACGCCGCTGCGGGTCCTGCTCCAGCAGCCGCATGATCAGCGGCGTGAGGCGCCCGGCCCGCTGCGGCGGCGGAACCGGGCCGTCGAGCGCAGCGAGCGGGTTGCCGCCCGGGAACGGCACGCCGCCCTCGACCGCGCAGTACAGCGTGACGCCGAGCGAGAACAGGTCGCTGAGACCGTCCGCGTCGCCGCCGCGCAGCCGCTCCGGGGCGACGTAGCCGGGCGAGCCGATGAACATCCCGGTCATGGTCAGCCCGGCGTCCGCGTGGTGGACCGCGATCCCGAAGTCGGTCAGCAGGACCTCGCCGCTGTCGGCGAGCATCACGTTGGCCGGCTTGACGTCCCGGTGCACGATCCCGGCCGCGTGCGCCGCGCCGAGGGCCTTGAGCATCGCGGCGGCGACGTCCGCGGCGCGGTCCGCCGACAGCGGTCCCCACGCGTCCAGGTGCTGCTGCAGCGAGTGCCCGGCGACCAGCTGCATGATCGTCCACGGGACGCCGTCCTCGAGCACGACGTCGTGCACCGCGACGATGTTGGGGTGGTCGCTGAGCCGGGCGGCGTTGCGCGCCTCGCGCAGGAGCCGGTCGATCAGCGTGCGCCGCTCGCTGTCGGAAGCCTGCGGGGAGAGCAGGACCTGTTTGACCGCGACCTCGCGGCCGAGCATCTCGTCGTGGCCGCGCCACACCATGGCCATGCCGCCCTGCCCGATCGGCTCGATCAGCCGGTACCGGCCGCCGACCAGGTGACCCGCGGTCACGATCACAACAGCCTCCGTACGATGGCGACGCGCACGCCGCGAAAGCGGCTCGGCGATTCTTCCATGTACGGGAAACCCTGATGCACACCGCGGTCTCGGCTCAGTCCGCGAAGTCGATCCGCATCACCACGCGCCGCGGGCTCGGCTGGCACACCTCCTTGAACCCGGCGTCGTCGAACACCTGCCGGGCGCCGACGTGCAGCTCGCCCCAGGTGATCTCCTTGCCGGGCGGCACTGCCATCGGGTACCCCTCCAGCGCCCGAGCGCCCTCCTCGCGCGCGAAGTCGACCGCCGCGGAAGCCAGCGCATAGGTGATGCCGCGGCGGCGATATCCCTTGCGCGTCACGAAGCACATGACCGCCCAGACGCTGTCGTCCGTGCGGTCCTCGTTGCGGCCGGCCCACGGGGTGCGGCGCATGAAGCGGAACGCGGTGCGCGGTTCGACCGAGACCCAGCCGACCGGCTCGTCCTCGAGGTACGCGACGAGCCCGATGGTCGTCTCGGCCTCGGGCTCGCCGCAGCGGGCAGCATCCCGCGTCATGTCCTTGCGCACCGGCAGCGGGATCGGGTTGTAGTCGGGAAGGCCGGTCTTGTAGCGGTGGCAGAAGCACCGGCTTGGGTAGTCGGTGTCGCCGAACACCGCCTGCAGATCGTCCCACGAGGCCTGATTCGCCCGGACGATCCTCAGCCGGTCCGCAGTGATCGGCTCCGCAGGCGGCCGGTCAGACGCTCTCACCAGGCGGGTCCTCTCCCACGACGCCGTCGATCGATTCACGGATCAGGTCCGCATGACCTGTGTGGCGCGCGTATTCCTCGATGAAGTCGATAAGCAACCGGCGCACGTTCGCATGTTGCCCGCGCCATGATACGGCCGCGGGCCGGTCCAGGCCGCCGTCGACAAGCGCTTCGGCGAGCTGCGCACGGGACCGGCGCACCGTGTCCCGCCAAAGCTCCATCAGCTCCGCCGGGCTGTCCTGGGCGGCCGATTCCCAGTCCCAGTCCGGGTCGGCGTCCCAGTCGACGGTGTTCCACGGCGGCCGGCGCTCACGGCCGTGCAGCTTCACGCCGAACATCTCGTCCTCGCACCGGGCCAGGTGTTTGAGCAGGCCGCCCAGCGTCACGCGGGACGGGCCGAGCCTCGCCCGCAGGCCGGCCGCGTCCAGGCCGCCGCACTTCCAGGCCACGAAGCCGCGGACCCGCTCCAGCGAGCCGAGCAGCGTCTCGGCCTCGGTCCCGGCGATCGGCAGCCGGGCGATCACTTCGCCGCCCCGCTCGCTGCCCGGCACATCGTTGCCCGTCACATCGCTGCCCGTCACATCGTTGGCACTGTCCATGGCCGCAGACGGTAGCCTTGGTTGCGGACGATTATCTTCCGGAATGGTGCGGCCGTGGCGAGAGATCCGAGTCCCGCCGCGCGGGCCCTGCTCGCGCTGGAGTCGATCCAGAACAATCCCGGCATATCGGCGCAGCGGCTCGGCGAGCGGCTCGGCGTCACCGAGCGGGCCGCGCGGCGCTATGTCGCCATCCTGCGCGAGGCGGATCTGCCGATCGAGTCGGTCAGCGGCCCGCACGGCGGCTACCGGGTGGGGCGCGGCCTGCGCCTGCCGCCGCTGATGTTCACCGCGGCCGAGGCGATGGGGCTGGCCATGGCGGTGCTCGAAGGCCACCGGGACGCCGCGGACCCGGCCGACCTGGTCGGCGGCGCGCTGGCGAAGATCCTGCGGGTGCTGCCGGAGCGGGTCGCTGCGCCGGTACGGGCGGTGCGCGAGGTCTCCGCACCCGGCGCACCCGGCGCGTCCACTGCGCCCGCGCGGACCGGGCCCGACCCGGAGCTGACGACCCGGCTGATCGAGTCCTGCTCCGCGGCGCGGCGCCTGCGCCTGGTCTACCGGACCCGCGCGGAGCATGTGATGGAGGTCGACCCGTGGGCCGTCGTGCTGCGACACAGCCGGTGGTACCTGTTGTGCTGGTCCCACACCAGGCAGGCGCAGCGCGCGTTCCGCGTGGACCGGATCGTCTCGGTCGAGCGGCTGCCGGAGACCTTCACGCCGCCGCCGCAACTCGACGCGCTGCGCACGCTGGAGGAGCACCTGTCGCTGGGCTGGAAGTACCCGGTCGAAGTACTCATCGACGCGCCCCTCGACACGGCCGCCCACTGGGTGCGCCGCAGCCTGGGGCGCCTCGAGCCGGTCGACGAGAGCCGGACCCTTCTGCGCGCCTCGACCGACGAGCCGGACTGGTATGCCCGCCAGCTGGCCACGGTCGAGCTGCCCATCCACGTCCTCGGCTCGCCCGAGCTGCGCAGCGCCATGGTCGAGGTCGGCCGGCGGCTGGCGCAGGCGGCCGCGGACGCGGCGGATGTCGGCGGCGCTCGGCAGAATCTGCGCTGAGACGGACGTAGCCTGCTGAGACGGAGAACCCGATGTCTGATCCGATGCTGTCTTATCCGATGCTGCCCATTCCAGCGACCGGCGAAGTGCTGCTCATCGCCACCTGTTATGAGGACGACAGCGCTCTGTGGAATGAGGTCCTTGACTCACTGGGCGGATGTCGGGAAGGGGACGCGCTCGTCCTCGGCGACGGCGGGGTGCGCCTGCGCCCGCTGGAGAACCCGCGGTGGGCAGAACTGCGCGGCGGGAACTTCCCCGCCCTGGCGCCGGCCGAGAGCGGTGCCCCGGTCGTCGCCCTGGCAGACATCGACGCGGTGTACGGCGGGTCCGGCGTGCTGCTCGTCGACCTGCGCGAGGTACCCGGACGAGGCGTGCGGATCCTGCCGGATTCGCTCGAGCGGGTGCTCGCCGGGCTGCTCGCCGGCTCGGTGCGCTTCGACGAACTCGTCCTCGGCATGGACCGCTTCGGCATCTACGAGGGCGACTGCGGCGAACAGGCGACCCCCACGCCGACCGCCGTGATCCGCACCTCGTTCCCGGGACTGCCCGCCTGCGAGTCGACGCTGCTGGTGCGCACCGACTTCAGCGACCCGGAGGGCTGGCTGGCCCTGCTGCTCGGGCTCGGCGGAGCCGACGAGGACGACTATACGGGGGCTTCTTTCTACCCCGACGACCCGCCGGACCTGCACGCCCTGGTGGTCGAGGACCGCGCGTTCGAGTCCTTGCAGCCCGGCCAGGTCCCCGCCCTGGTGCCGCCCGGGCCGGACACCACCATGGTCGCGCTCGCCGACGCGACGACCATGGCGGACCCCGCCCGCCCGCTGCTCGTCGTCGACATCTACGGCACTCCGGGGCAGGCGGTCCGCATCCCCGCGGCCGAAGCCGGGTCGATGGCGATCAACCTGCAGATCTCCAACATGGACTTCGGCGACTTCGCATAGAACCTGCCGAGAACGTCGGCCGCATGTTAGAGACCGAATACGCGTGAGACCGCGGCGGCGGTCTCGTCCTCGCGCATCGCGGTGTCGAGTTCGATGACGGGCAGGGCGAGGTGCGCGGCCTCGGCACGCAGGCGGTCGGTGAACATGCGGTCACGCTCGAACAGGTTGTGGCGGGCGCGATTGCGGTCGCTCACGGTGCGGGGGACGTCCCATCCGCCGGTGCGGCCGTCGAACGCCGCGCGGCGGAACCCGGGCGTCGGCAGCAGCCACACCGCCTGGCGGCCCTCGGTCAGCAGCGGCTCGACGAGGTGCGGCAACAGGCGGAAGCCCTCGACGACGAGCCCGGTTCCACCCGCCGCGCGCAGCAGGTCCTCGACGATCAGGCCGAAGCCTTCGCCGCGGAACCAGTGGAAGGTCTCGAGCATGGTCTGCGGGGTGCGGGTGACCCAGCGCTCGTCCATGTCCATGGCCGCGAATTGGCTCAGGTACGGGGCGTGCTCCATTGAGATTCGCCCGGCGTGATCGGCCATCGCGTCATCTGTCGAGTAGACGTCGAACCCATGCTCGGCCGCGACGCGGCGGGCAATGGTCGTCTTGCCCGCGCCGCTGCCGCCGCCGATCCAGTAGACGTGACGCAGGCGCGCGCGGGTGGCGGCTTCTTCGCCGCCGGTCATCGGGTTCCGTGGTGGTGCTGCATTTCGTCGTCCCCCTCCCCTCCTCACGGGAGCCTATCGACGCGCCGCGCTGGCCCGGCCCGACTCGCGGTTTTCGGCCATCCCGATCTCGTGCGCCGTCGTTTTCGAACGCGTGTTCTATACTCCGAACATGAGATGGTTCGAACAAGTGATCGACAAGGAGCAGAGCGGCGCAGGCAGCGCAGACGACGGTGCTGACGGCGCGGACGGCGCAGCCGGGGCGGACGGCCAGCTCGCCCTGTTCACCGCCGGGGCTACGGCGCGCACCTTCGACACGCCGGAGTTCCGCGGCACGACCTTCTACGAGGTGCAGGCGAAGTCGGTGCTGAACCGGGTGCCCGGCGCCATGCCCTACTTCCGCTGGACGATCAATCCCTACCGCGGCTGCGGGCACCGCTGCGTCTACTGCTTCGCCCGCAAGTCGCACAGCTATCTCGACCTGGGCACCGGGCTGGACTTCGACACTAAGATCGTGGTCAAGGTCAACGCGCCGGAGGTGCTGCGCGCGGAGCTGGCCCGGCCGTCGTGGCGGCGCGACCACGTGGCGATGGGCACCAACGTCGACTGCTACCAGCGGGCCGAGGGCCGGTACCGGCTGATGCCGGAGATCCTGGCCGCGCTCGCCGGGGCCGACACGCCGTTCTCCATCCTGACGAAGGGCACGCTGATCCTGCGCGACCTCGACCTGCTGCTGCGCGCGTCGGACCGGGTCCGGGTGTCGGTGAGCATGTCGGTCGGCTTCCTCGACGAGCGGCTGTGGCGGTCGATCGAGGCCGGCACGCCCAGCCCGCGCCGCCGGCTCGAGGCGGTGCGCGCGCTGAGCGTGTCAGGGCTCGGCTGCTCGGTGCTGATGGCGCCGATCCTGCCGTGGCTGACCGACTCGCCGGGCCAGCTGCGCGCCACGGTCCAGGCGATCGCGCGGGCCGGGGCCGAGTCGGTGACCCCGCTGGTGCTGCACCTGCGGCCGGGCGCCCGCGAGTGGTACTCGGCGTGGCTGGCCGCGAACCACCCCGACCTGGTCGGCCGGTACCGGGCGCTCTACGGCGGCGGCTCCTACGCGCCGCGCTGGTATCAGCGTCAGATCGCTGACATCGTGCGCCGGTGCGCCCGGGAGTGCGGGCTGGCGGTCTCGCGCGGCGAGGAGCCCCGCCGGATCCGGGCCGGCGAGGCCGCCGACCCGGCGCAGCCGGACCGCGCGACAGAGCCGGTCCGGCCGACGGGGTCGGCCGGACCGGCTGCCTGCGAGACGCCGCCCGCGGGCGAGCAGATGACGCTGATCTGAGAGACCTGATATCCGGTTCCGATATCCGGTTCCGATATCACTGTCCGGGCAGGCCGCGGCCGGTTACCACAGGCCGGGGATCAGCCGCTTGGTCCGGGCCAGGTAGGCCTGGTAGGGCGCGCCGACCACGCGGAGCATCTCGGCCTCCTCGACCTGGATGCGGCGCAGCAGCGAGACGGCCGGCGGCGCCAGGCAGAGCGCCAGTCCGGGCCAGGTGCCCGAAGCCAGGCCGAGCCCCGCGGTGAGCAGCATGATCCCGGTGTAGGAGGGGTGGCGCACCAGCCGGTACGGGCCGCTGGAGACCACCGACTGCCCGTTGTCGACCTCGACCGTGGTGCGGAACGAGTGGCCGAGCGTCGCGATCGCCCAGACCCGCACCGCCAGGCCGATCCAGGCCACGGCCAGCCCGGCCTCGGCCGGCCCGCCGGCGGTGCGCGCGCCGGCGATCCAGAGCGGGGAGTGCGCGGGGGCCACGGCGGAGATCGCGAACGCCGCGACGAGGCCGCCGATGAGCAGGAACGCGTTGAGCCTGCGGGTGCCCCGGTCGGCCGTCGTGGTGCCCATGCCGCGCAGGCGGTCGCGCAGGTCCAGGCCCCGCTCGAAGAGCATCCAGAGGCCGCCGGTCGCGAGGAGAAGAATCGTCGTCGTCATGCTTCGAGTTTCCGGCGCCCGGCGCCGCCGCACATCGACTGCATATCCGACCCGCATCCACCGATCGGCTGAGTCCGCCGATCGGTGGACTACGCCAGCCGGTGCGACATCGCTGGTCAGGGCCCGATGGTTGACGGATCGCGGCCGCCGCGCCGACTGAGCCTCAGCCGCCGGGTGCGGTGCCTGATGCAGCGTCAGTTCCGCGAGGCGCGACGCACCCGCGCGGCGATCGGACTAGGCAGCGTGGGAAGCCTTTACCATGGCCCGCGCAACTTGCTCTAAGGCCGTGAACGTGCGTAACCCGACCTGGCGCACCGTCGAATGTCCAACCCCCGTACGATAACGGGTCGGCAACGGGCCCGGAAAGCGAACCGGGCACCCGGCCCGATCCGACCAGACTCGATACGCCCAGACCGAACAAACGCAGACTCGACAAGCCTCAACAAGCGCAGTACCCCGAACGCGCAGCCCGCGGCGGCGCCGTTTGAACGAACCCTTGAGGGTTATGGGCATGCGGCCCGGTGGACCACCGGACCGCGTGGCCGCCCCCAGCGCACCCGCCCGGACGACGAAAGGCCCGACATGGCGCACGAGGACCCCGGCAAGGCCGCGAACCTCCTGGTCGTCTTCGGCATCACCGGAGACCTTGCCCGCAAGATGACACTGCGTTCGCTGTACCGGCTGGAGAAGCGCGGACTGCTCGACGTGCGGATCGTCGGCGTGGCCTCCGACGACTGGACCGTCGAGCAGCTGGTCGAGCACGCCCGCAAGGCGATCGGCGAGTCGGGCGAGAAGATCAGCCCGAAGGTCTTCGACCGGTTCGCGCACCGGCTGTCCTACCTCTCCGGCGACGTCAACGACGACGCGCTCTACGACCGGCTGGCGAAGGAGGTCGGCGAGAACCCGAAGGCGCTGTACTACCTGGAGATGCCGCCCTCGCTGTTCGGCCCGATCGTCGAGCACCTGGCGAAGGCCGACCTGGTGAGCAACTCGCACGTGGCGGTGGAGAAGCCGTTCGGCCACGACCTGGAGTCCGCGCGGGAGCTGAACGCGCGGCTGCGCAAGGTGCTGCGCGAGGACCAGATACTGCGGGTGGACCACTTCCTGGGCAAGGAACCGGTCATCGAGCTGGAATACCTGCGCTTCGCGAACCCCGCGCTGGCCGACCTGTGGGACCGCAAGAGCGTGTCGGCCATACAGATCACCATGGCCGAGGACTTCGGGGTCGAGGACCGCGGCCGGTTCTACGACCCGGTCGGCGCGCTGCGCGACGTGGTGCAGAACCACCTGCTGCAGGTGCTCGCGCTGGTCGCGATGGAGCCGCCGGCCGGCTCGGCGGCGGACGAGCTGCAGGACAAGAAGGCCGAGCTGTTCAAGGCGATCCCGGCGGCCGACCCCGAGCACTACGTGCGCGGCCAGTACGCGGGCTACCGGGACATCCCGGGGGTGGCGAAGGACTCGACCACCGAGACCTTCACGGCGCTGCGCCTGGAGATCGACAACTGGCGCTGGGCCGGGGTGCCGGTCTTCCTGCGCGCCGGGAAGAAGCTGCCGACCCGGATCACCGAGATGCGGCTGCTGCTGCGCAAGCCGCCGCGGCTGGCCTTCCTGCCCAAGGTCACCCAGGTCGAGCCGAACCAGATCGTGCTGCGCATCGACCCGAACCCGGGCCTGCAGCTCCAGCTGGCCGCGCTGGACGGCGAGTCGTGGCGCCCGCTGCACCTCGACGCCTCGTTCTCCCGGGACCTCGGCAAGCCGCTGGAGCCGTACGAGCGGCTGCTGCACTGCGCGATGTGCGGCGATCACACGGTGTTCGCCCGCGAGGACAGCGTCGAGGAGACCTGGCGGATCGTCCAGCCGCTGCTCGACGCGCCGCCCGAGGCGCATCCCTACGAGCCGGGCTGCTGGGGGCCCGCGGAGGCGGACCAGCTGCTGCGCGGCCACCCGCGCTGGCACAGGCCGTGGCTGGACTAGGCGTACCGCGCACCCGCCGCGCGGCGCGGCAGCACGGGCAATAGCGTAGGCGACAAGATGAGTCACCAGCACAGCGGAATATGGGACCAGGCAGGGAGAGACACGTGCAACTGGGAATGATCGGGCTTGGCCGCATGGGTGCCAACATCGTGCGCCGGCTGATGCGCGACGGGCACGAGTGCGTCGTCTACGACCACAATTCCTCGGTCGTCGAAGGGCTCGTCGGCGAGGGCGCGATCGGCGCCGGCTCGCTCAAGGAGCTGGCCGAGAAGCTGGCCGCGCCGCGCGCGGTCTGGGTGATGGTCCCGGCGGGCCAGATCACCACCGACGTGATCAACGAGCTGTCCACCACGCTGGAGTCGGGCGACACCGTTATCGACGGCGGCAACACCTACTACCGCGACGACATGAAGCACGCCGCGATGCTCCGCGAGCACGGCATCGACCTGCTCGACTGCGGCACCAGCGGCGGGGTGTTCGGCCTGGAGCGGGGCTACTGCCTCATGATCGGCGGCGACACGGAGGCCTTCGCCCGGGTCGAGCCGATCTTCTCGGCGCTGGCCCCCGGCGCCGCCTCGGCCGAGCGCACCCCGGGCCGCAGCGGCGCGGTCTCGACCGCGGAGAACGGCTACCTGCACTGCGGGCCGAACGGCGCCGGGCACTTCGTGAAGATGGTCCACAACGGCATCGAGTACGGCATGATGGCCTCGTTCGCGGAGGGTCTCAATATTCTGCGCAATGCGGACATCGGCACCCGCACCGAGGCGGGCGACGCGGAGACCGCGCCGCTGGAGGAGCCCGAGTTCTACCAGTACAAGATCGACACCGCCGAGGTCGCCGAGGTGTGGCGGCGCGGCAGCGTGGTCGGCTCGTGGCTGCTGGACCTGACCGCGGCCGCGCTGCACCAGTCGCCGGACCTGGGCGACTACAGCGGCCGGGTGTCCGACTCCGGCGAGGGCCGCTGGACCTCGATCGCGGCGATCGACGAGGGCGTGCCGACCCCGGTGCTCACCGCCGCGCTCTACTCCCGGTTCGCCTCGCGCGGCCTGGACGACTACGGCAACAAGGTGCTCTCCGCGATGCGCAACGCCTTCGGCGGGCACCTCGAGAAGCCGGCGGGCTGACCCGCCGGGCCGCCACGCCTCCCCCGGCACGGTGAACCGCCGGACGGCCGGGACCGCCCCGCGGCGGTCCCGGCCGTTTCCGTGCCCGGGGTAGAAACCGGTTGTGCGCGCCCCGATCTCAGCGCAATGCTCTGATGAGAAGTCCCGCCGCACGGCGCAGAACCGGCCGAGCGGGGAGAATGGTCTCGAACCGGGAGCCGTTGGGGAGGTGACCGCGGATGGCCGAGGCGGGCGCGGGTTCCGCCAAGGGGTTGGCGCGACAGGTGCGCGGCGAGCTGGTCGCGCTGCTCGGCGACGCCGGCCGGGCCTGGCGGGAGGGCCGCCGGCCGTGGATCGCCGCGACGATGTGTGTGCTGACGGCCCTGTGCGCGGCCGCCGAGCAGTTTCCGGGCGCGCGGACCGGGCTCGCCATGGCGGGCGACGTGTACGCGCGGCTGCCCCTGGGCGGCGAGCTGGCGCGGATGCCGCTGTCGGTCTTCCTGCCGACCGCGGACCTGCCGGTCTGGGCGGCGGTGGCGCAGATCGCGGCGGTGGTCGGGATCGCGGAGCTGGTCGTCGGGCGGGTGTCGACCGCGGTCGTCGCAGGCGCCGGACAGGCGCTGAGCACGCTGGCCGCGCGGTGCCTGATCGCGCTCGGCCCCGCGGTGGTCCTGGGCCTTCCGCTGAGCCAGGCCGGGGTGCTGGACACCGGGCCGTCCGGCATCAGCACGGCGCTGGGCGGCTGGCTGCTGGCCCGGCGCGGCGCGTACGCCTCGCTCACGCTGCTCACCGCCGCGATCGTGTTCGCCGCGGTGGTGCAGTTCAACCTGGACGGCCGCGAGCACGCGGCGGCGCTGGTCTCGGGGGTCGGCGTCGCGGTGTTGCAGAGCTCTGCGGTGCGTGCGCTGCCCGGCCGGGCGGCGCGGGAGGCGCGGGCGCTGTGGACCGGCGTGCTGTGCCGGATCGGTCTCAGGGTTCGATCGACAGACCGCTGACGGCGACCGCCGTGTCGCCGCGGTAGCCGCGCGCGGCCGCTTCAAGGGCGAGGTCGTGCTCGGTGCCCGGCCAGAGGTGCGTGAGCAGGAGCCGGCCGACGCCGGCTCGTGCCGCCTGCAGGCCGGCGCCGCGGGCGCTGCTGAGGTAGGCCGCATCGCCGGACGGCAGCCGGTCGGGATACGTCGCCTCGGCGATCAGCAGGTCGGCCCGCTCGGCCAGCTCGACGACGCCCGGATCGGGTCCGCAGTCGCCGGTGTAGGCGAAGGTCGTGCCGCCCGCGGTGACGCGCAGGCCGACGTTGGGCACCCAGTGCGGCAGGAGCCGGGGTTCGACGGTGAACGGGCCGATGTCGAAGCGCCGGCCCGGCCGGATGCGGTGCAGCGCATATGCGTCGTCGAGCATGCCGCGGCGGTCGAGGGCGAGCACCGCGTCGAGCGCGCCGGGCAGGGCGAAGACCGGCAGCGTCGGCGGCGGACGCTCGTCGAGCGCGCGGGCCCGCAGCAGAGGGTTGAGATCGGCGCAGTGGTCCGGATGGCCGTGCGAGACCACGACGGCGTCGACCGACCCGGCCGGGAGGTGCCGCTGCAGCCGGGGCAGCGTCGCGTACCCGACATCGATCAGGAGGTTGAATCCGTCGTGCTCAGCCAGGAAGCCGCTGCACGGCTCCTCGGCGGTCGGCCACGCACCGCTCGCGCCGAGCACCCTGATCCTCATGGTCCCCGACTATGCCACCGCGGCAGCGTCGGCGCCCGCGCGCCTGCGACGGTGCAGGCGGCGCGGGCGCCGGGTGCGCCGGCTACGAGCCGCAGCCGATGCGCGTGGTGCTCAGCGCGACGTCGTCGAACCACAGGGTGTCGTTGCCGCCGCCGCCATAGCTCTCCCAGCCGAGCTTCAGGTCGGTCAGCTTCGGCCGCCAGCTCGCGCCGGCGCCGGCCAGCCACTGGTCGCTGACGTTGGAGACCGCGGTGCCGTTCTCGCTCAGGCCCGCGATCTGGTTGCCGTTCACCCAGGTGGTGATGTCTCCGTTGGAGCCGTTGACCTGCAGCTCGACGCAGTTCCAGGTGCCGACCGGCAGCGCGGTGCTCTCGGCCACGCCGGCCGGGCTCTGGTCCGGCAGCGTCTGGTCGTCGGACTGCCGGTTCCACATCAGCGCGCCGTCCTGCCCGCCGAAGCGCAGGTCGGTGTTGTTCTCGGAGGAGTCGTTCATGGCCACGAAGGTCACGTGGCCGGTGGGCAGCGCCGTGGTGTGCATCACCCAGAACCGCACGTCCCAGACCGGCCCGGCCAGGCCCATGTCGGAGGCGTCGCGGATGAAGACGTGGTTGCAGTACCCGTCGAAGCCGGTGACCTTGGCCGACTTGCTCCCGGTGTGCGCGACGGTGCCGTCGATCGCGGCGGTGCCGGTGCCGGAGCAGTCGAGGGTGTAGACGCTCCAGCGGCCCGAGGGCACGCTGCCGGTCTGGCTCTCGAAGCCGTCGCAGAAGACCACGCCGGAGGGGCAGCCGGCCGGCGGCGGGGCGCTCGTCGTCGGCGAGGCGCTGGCGCCGGTGCCGCTCGGGGACGCCGACGCGGAGGCCGAGGCGGTCGCCGTGGCGCTGGCGCTCGGCGTCGGGCTCGCGCTGGCGCTCGGCGTGGACGTGCCGCCTTCGCAGGAGGCTCCGTTGAGGGCGAAGTTGGCCGGCGTGTCGTTGGTGCCGGACCAGGTGCCCTGGAGTCCGAAGTCGATGACGCCGCCGGAGGCGACGGCGCCGTTGTAGGCCTCGTTGACCGCGGTGACCGCCGCGCCGGTCTGGGTCACCTGCGCGTTCCAGGCGGAGGTGACCTGCTGGCCGCCGTCGAAGCTCCAGGTGACCGTCCACGAGGTCAGCGCCGCGCCGTTGTCGGTGACGCCGATGGTCGCCGTGAAGCCGCCGGTCCACTGGTTCACCTGATAGCTGACCGAGCACGGCGTCGCCGCGGCCGCCGCGCCGCCACCGACCGTGCCCACGACCGCGGTGGCGGCGAGCGTGCTGAGCACCGCAGCGGTCGCGGCGAGCGCGCCGCGGCGGCGCTTGCCGGCGCGGGCGGGATCGGCCGCGCTCCTTCGGATTTCGGACATCACCGCTCCTGGTTGATCGACGCGGCCGGGTCATCCGTAGGCTGGACGCCGCGCGATCCGCGCACAAGAGTCAGAGTGCGTACCCTGCGGCCGCGAGTTCGTGACCTGCCATGACGCCGCGCGCCGCGCGCATCTTGTGTGAAACCGCGCATCTCGCGCAACGCGCCGCGGGCGCGGGAACGCCCGGCCGGCCGCTCCCGGCGGCCCGGCACGAGATACGGTCGGACCGGGGCGCCGGGCCGCACGGCGCGCAGACGCCCCCGGCACGCAGACGGTTCGACAAGGAGCGGTGAGCATGAGCCAGCCGAAGGTGGACCTTCAACTCGACCGGGCGCACTCGGCCCGCATGTACGACTACTTCCTCGGCGGGCGCACCAACTTCCAGGCCGACCGGGAGGCGGTGGCCACGATCCTGGGCGTGATGCCCGAGATCCTGATCGCCGCGCGGGAGAACCGCAAGTTCGTGCACCGCTCCACCCGCTTCCTGGCCCAGCAGGGCCTGCGCCAGTTCCTCGACATCGGCACCGGCATCCCCACGCACCCGAACCTGCACGAAGTCGCCCAAGCCGTCGCGCCCGACGCGCGCATCGTCTACGTCGACAACGACCCGATCGTGCTGGCCCACGCCGAGGCGCTGCTGCAGAGCACGCCGGAAGGGCGCACCGCGTACATCCACGCCGACCTCGCCGACCCGGAGTCGATCCTCGGCTCGCCCGAGCTGCACGAGGCGCTGGACCTCTCGCAGCCGGTCGCGCTGAGCCTGAACGCCGTCCTGCACTTCATCGTCGACGACGACCTGGCGGCGGGCTCGGTCGCACGGCTCAAAGAGGCGCTCGCCCCCGGCAGCAGCCTGACGATAACCCACGGATCCAGCGATCTCGTGCCCCAGCGCACCGTTGAGGGCACGCAGGTCTATCGCAACGCCGGGACGGCGGTGCGGACCCGCAGCCGCGAGCAGGTCGCAGCCTTCTTCGCCGGCTGGGAGCCGGTCGAGCCGGGGCTCACCACGATCTACCGCTGGCGGCCCGATCCCGACGACGCGGGCGGCCTGACCGACCAGCAGGCGGGCATGTACGCCGCGGTGGCGCGTAAGCCCTCTGAGTAGCCGCCCCTGGCGCAGCCGGGCGGAGGACGCCGACGGCGCCGGCCGGAGCGCGCCTGGTCGGCGGCCCCCGCTCGAAGAGGTGTTTGCGCCGGGGAGCAGATCTCGCCACGATGGGGCGCGGCGAAGGCTGCGAGCCGGCGCGGCGAGCACGAGGAGGCGGATGCTGTGGGCGCGGTCCCCCGCAACGACGCCCCGGCCCGGGTCGAGCCCGAGGTGCTGCAGGAGGCCGCCGACCTCTTCGGCCTGCTCGCCTCGGCCACCCGGCTGCACCTGGTGTGGCTGCTCGCGCACGGCGAGCAGGACGTCACCAGCCTGGCCGAGGAGGTCGGCGGCGCGGTCCCGGCGGTCAGCCAGCACCTGGCCAAGCTGCGGCTGGCCGGCATGGTCGCCTCGCGCCGGGAGGGGCGCCGGCAGGTCTACCTGATAGCCGACCCGAGGATTTCGCAGGCCGTGCTGCAGATGGTGCAGAGCCCGCCCCGGGCCGGCCGCGCGGGCTGGCTGCGTCGGCGCGCGGCCGGGGAGTGAGCGGGCCGGGCCCGGCTCACGGCTGGGTCGCCATGTTCAGGTTGCCGGACTCCACCGGGATGCACTCGTTCGCGCTGTCCAGCGCGTTGGTCTCGGACGAGTCGGCCGGGGCGGTGGCCGCGCCGGTCGCGGACGCTCCGCCCGCGCCTGCAGTGGCCTGGAACGTCGTGCCGGTGTCGAAGTCCTGGCCGACCACGACCGTCACCGTGCTGTACTCGTCCGACTGCGCCGTCTGCGTGGAGGGTATCCCGAGCGCCGCGGCTACCGCAGCACCGTCGTCCGAGGCCCCAGGCGGGTAGTAGACCTCGGTCAGCGCCGAGTCGGCCAGGTCGCCGGCCGCGATCGCCTGCGTGAAGCCGTCGGAGGCCAGCGCATTGGCGATGTCGGTGGCCCGGTTGGTCATCCCGTCGGCGTTGTAGACGTCGACGGTCACCTGGCCCTTGTCCACGTCCGACGTGTCAGGGGCCTGGGACGATGCCGCGGGGGCGGCCGCGGGGCTCGAACGGCCCGCGCTCGCCGAGCCCGACGCCGACGGCTGCGCGGCCGAGTACGACACGTCGTCCTGGATGTTCCGGAACATCTGCTGCGCGTCCGGCTGGAGCGCCTGGACCCGCGCATCGTTGTTCGGGTCGAGCTGCCACGGCATGGTGACGAAGGTGATCGCGCCGGTCGGCACCTTGTTGAGCGTCTCGATCAGGCCCTCCAGGTTGCCGATCCCGGAGAAGTTGTCGCTCACCGTCGTCGAGGAGGCGGCGGCCTGCCCGAGCGAGAGCAGCGAGGTCACGCTGCCGAGGTTCATCCGGGACCTGATGGTCCGGATCATCTGAGAGAAGAAGTAGTGCGTGGTCTCCTCGCGGCCCAGGTCCGAGCCGTCGAAGAAGGAGTCGCGGGTGCGCAGGAACTCCAGCGCCTGGATGCCCTGGACCGTGCTGTCCCCGGCCGGCAGCTGCAGGCCGGAGTTCTGGTCGTCCACGGCCGCGGTCACGCACACCGGCACGCCGCCGATCGCGTTCGACATGGAGACCACGCCGCCGAAGTCGAACATGATGTAGCCGGTGATGGTGATCCCGGTCAGGTCGTGGTCGGCCAGCACCTGGCACTCCGGGCCGTACTGCAGCGCGGAGTTGATCATCCCGTAGTACGAGCCGGAGACCGCGACCTGCCCCTGGCTGTCGGTGCTGCACTGCGGCACGTTGGTCTCGGTGTCGCGCGGTATCGACATCACGGTGATGTTCGACCGGTCCGCGGAGACGTGCAGGATCAGCTCGCCGTCGCCGTTCGCGCCGGGGCCGCAGTCCCCGCCCAGGGAGCAGTCCGCGGAGGTGTCGCGGGTGTCCGAGCCGATCAGCACGATGTTCATCGCGGTGTTGCCGAACGGGTCGACCGGCAGCGGGGCCTGGGTGACGCCCTTGGGCAGCAGCGGGGTGTGCTTCAGATCACCGACTGTCGTCTTATATACATAAGCGGCGAATCCCGAGGTGGCGACGAGAACGGTCACCAGGGAGATCGCGGTCCACTTCAGCGTCGTGCGCAGCCGCGAGCGCTTCTTGGCGCCCCCGCGCCGCTTGACCGGAGGGCCGCCGGGGCCGACACCGCCCGGCGGCCCGGGTATCCCCTCCCCCGGGCCGGATCCGCCGTACCGTCCCGACGGGCCGTAGGAGCCGTAGCCGCCGCCCGCGCCCTGCGGCACCCCGTGTCTCTGGTCCTCCGGCCCGAACCGGTCGGCTGCGCCAGCGCCGTCGCCCCGTTGCCGCACAGTAGACACCTCGAGTTCATCCGCTCGGTAGCGCCGATGCGGCGCCGGTTCACCGAACAGGACGGCTGGCGCACCTCACATGGTTGCATCTTTACGCAAATATCCAAGCTGGCCGCGCGGGCGGCGCGTAGGCGGGGCGGCGGAGCGGCGCCCGGCGCCGGGGCACGCCGTCCAGGACAATTCCTTTGCTCGGTTGCGCAATCATGCAATCATGGGTCGCCCTCCGGCGCAGCCCGGCCGTCCCGATCGAGGAGTCCCGTGACCCTGCACGAGCACGTCGCACACCCGCACGTCGAGCACCGCAGAGCGCACGGCCCCGTCCGGGTGGTCGACCAGCTGGACACCCGCAGCACGGCGGCCCGGTTCAACACCTGGCTCGCGGTCGTGGTCACCCGGGCGGTCGGCAGCATGTGGTGCGCCTACGTCTTCGCGCTGCTGGACCTCGTCAGCCTGCCCGACGCGATCAGGGCGGGCGTGGCGGCCACCGTCTCCTGGATCGCGCAGACCTTCCTGCAGCTGGTCCTGCTCTCGATCATCATGGTCGGCCAGAACGTGCAGGCCGAGGCGGCGGACAAGCGCTCCGAGGCGACCTTCAAGGACACCGAGGCGCTGCTCTACGGCCAGGAGCAGGTCGCGCTGCACCTCGCCGTGCAGGACATGGTGCTGCGCGCGCTCGCCGAGCGCTTCGAGCTGGACGTGGACCTGCCCTCGCTCGCCCAGGTGCTTCCCGGCCGGCCGGACCAGGACGCCCAGCTTCCCGCCTGAGCTGCCGCGCGGCGTGACACAGACCTCTGTGTTTATAACCCCGTGCTGATAGACCCCTGTGCCGATGCAGACCGCTGATGCAGACCCGATGAGCCGTCAGCGGTCGAGCAGGTTGGGCTTGGCGTCGAGGATGGCGTCCACGATGCTCTTCGGCTGCCCGGTCAGCTCGACGATCCGCCCGACCGGCACGTCCGCCTCGTAGGCCCGGCGCACTACGGTCCCCAGCCCCAGCGCGATCGCCGCGCTGCGCAGCTGCCAGGCGAACAGGTCGCGCTCGACCGGGGAGGCGCCCACCACGTCGACGGCCGTGCGACCGCCGGAAGACGCCGCGACGACCGCGTCCGGCCCCGCCTCGGCGCTGCGCTGCAGCTGCGTCGTCCAGTGCGCGACGAAGGCCAGGGCGTCGGAGAGGGATTCGAAGTCCTCGCCCCAGCTGTCCAGGTCCGGGGCGACGAACCACCCGTGGCCGTCGGTCTGGACGACCAGGGTCACCAGCTCGCCGTCGACGACCACTGATGTCGTCGAGATCGTGCGCATGGCCATGGCTGCGACGCTACCGCACGAACACCGGTCGCATCAGTCACTTCAGCAACATCGGGCCGTGTCTGAGGCATCGTCGGCGCATGGCCGCTGAACCGTCGGCGCACCGCCGGGCCGGGGCCGCCTCGCGGCGATTCGCCGTTCATTCGGCCCCCGGCCGGCTTTCGGCCCCTCCGCCGCGGTACCGCGAATACCACGGCGGAGGGGACGGGGCTTAAACGTGAGCCTCCTGGAACTTCACAACAATGTCGGCATTGAGCCGCCCGCGGTCGGCCACCGCGTATCCATTCGCCCGGGCCCAATCGCGCACCTCGGCGTTACTCGGCCCGGCCGGCACGATCCGGCGCGTCACCCGGCGCACCGGCACCTTGCGCGCCCCGGCCACCTTGCGGCCCGCCGACGTGTAACGCCCCATCGTGTCCCGCAGCTTCTTGGCGTTCTTCGTGCTCAGGTCGATCTCGTAATGCTTGCCCTCGAAGCTGAACAGCACCCTCTCGTCGCCGCGGGTGCCGTCGAGATCGTCAATGATCTGAATTTCTACCCTCTGCGCCATTCCGCGTGCCCTGCTTTCGCTGCGTATGCCGAGCGGTGTCGGCTGCCCGTGTACAATAGCCAGGTAAAATATAACACCGGCAAACCTGGTCCGACACGGCGGGTTCGATAGGGGCCGCCAATGAGCCTCCATCCGTATTTTCGCCGCGGTGTCCGGAAGGCGACAGTGGGGTGGTCGGGGCCGGTTTTTCCGCCCCCGCGCGGTCGCATTCGTCGTTGATTCGGTTCAGGGCACGAAGACGGCTTCCATGCGCAACGAGGGAGCCGCATCGGTGCGCCGGGCGCGCGGCGTCGCGCGTGCTCGTCTCCCGCGCCCCGACCGAGGGCCCTTCCTTTCGCAGATATCGCGGTCGCCGGTATTCTCGTGCGCACGCGGCGACGGCGACCGGGAAATGAGGACGAGGATGTCGGTGTCCCGATGGCACAGGATCTACAGCGTCCGGATCGCCGCGGCGCCGCAGGTCCTTTTCGACCTCCTGGCGGACCTGCCGGACTACGGCCGCTGGCTGCCAGGCTCCGAGTCGTTCGGGAGCACGACGGACGTCGAGCCGTATCCGGTGCAACCGGGGACCCGCTATCGCGACGGGAAGCCGGGCGAGGCGGGCCGGGACTGGCAGGGCACGGTCACCGGGTTCCAGCCGCCGGGCTCGCTCGACTTCCACCAGGTCATCCCGGTGCCCCAGCTGCGGGGCTCGGTCGACGTGCACGTCCACTACACGCTGGAGCCCGAGGACGGCGGCACCCGGGTCGAGCGCTGGCTGATCCTGGACGTCGCGGTACCGCTGCCTCTGCGCCCGCTGCGCGCGGCTGTCACCAGCCGGTTCGACAAGGAGAACGTGCGCTTGCTGGCGGCCCTGAAGCAGTATGCCGAGCGAGCCGGCGACCATGACGACAGGGCGGCCTGAGACGCGTCTACGCTCTCTGCGTCGACGCGCTCCAGGCCGCGCGGGCCGTTGCGGCTACGGCGCGTAGACGTCCAACTCGGAGACCTGGGCGCCGTTCTGCACGCTGTTGGCTGTGAAACTCAGCTCAACATACTGATCCGTCGTGCCGGACGGCAGACCGATCGTCACCGTGTTGCCCGACGCCGGATTCCACGTATACGTCGCTGAACCCACCAGCGTCGCGTAGCTGCTGCCGTTGGTGCTGCCGAGCACCGAGAGCGTCTGCGTCCGCGTCTGCCACGCACTCGACGGCGGCAGGTCCAGCACGACGGAGCTCAGCGGGTCCGCCGCGCCGAGGTTCACGGTCAGCGTGGTAGGCCAGGTGCCGTTGCTACCCTCCCAATACGTGCTCGTATTCCCGTCGTTCGCGTTGGCGGCCACGTAGTTCTGCTGGACGCTGCTGGCGCTGATCGACTTGCCCAGCGCGAGGTTGGTCGAGGTGCCGCCGCTGGAGGTCCCGGTGCCGGTCAGGGCCACGGCCAGCGAGGGGTTCGTGGCGTTGCTCGCGACGGTCAGCGTCCCGGAGGCCGCGCCGGCGGCGGTCGGGCTGAAGGTGACGCTCGCCGTGCAGGAGGCGCCGGCCGCCAGCGAGCTTCCGCAGGTGGTGGTCTCGGCGAACGGACCGGAGGCGGAGACCGAGGAGATCGCCGCCGCCGCGGGCCCGGTGTTGGCCACCGTGACGCTCTGCGCGGCGCTCTTGGATCCTACGGCCTGGCTGGCGAAGGAGAGCGAGGTCGGCGACGCGGTCAGCGTCGCGCTGCCGCCGCTGTTGCTGCCTGCGGAGATCGTGACGCTCTGCACTATCAGCGCCACGCTCGGATCGGTGACGGTGAGGCGTAAGTCCGCGCCGTAGTTCTGCAGCTCGGCGAACTGGACGTTGGTCAGCTGGACCGAGGCCGTGGCCCAGGTGCCGGTGCCCGGACTGGTGACCGTGGGACCGCTCAGATAGGCGTTGCCCGGCGAGTCGTATTGGACGATGAATCCCTGGCCCGCGGTGGCCCAGTAGGTGACCTGGACGGTGACGCTCGAGGCGGCTTCGACCGCGGACACCGGGTCGTTCTGCAGATAGACGTTCGCGTCGCCGGCGCCGCTCTGCGACGTGGTCCACGTCTCCATCGCGGCTTGGCCGTTCTGGGTGACCTGGTTCAGGTTGCCGTCGGCCCCCGAGTTCGTCTGGCCCACGCCGAGGAACTGCAGGGCGCCGGCGTTCGTGGAGGCGTTCGTGGTGATGGAGGAGGCGCCCACGCCGGAGTTCGCCGGGCAGCCGGAGGAGGCGGTGCCAGCCGGCGGCGTGCCCTGCTGCATGGTCCACTCGTCGAGGCTCGCCGCGTTGATCGAGGCGGTCGCGCACACGTCGCCGTTGGACTGGACGCTCTGCGGCACCGCGGCGCCGGTCGCGTCGTTGACGAGATAGTAGCTGCCCGAGTTCAGGCCGAGGCCGGCCGGGTTGAACTGCACGGTGTCGTCGTAGTTCAGGCTCGAGTTGATGTCCGCGAGCGCGATCTGCGCGCTGGTGTGGCTGCTGGACACGTCGGGCACGGTCTGCAGGATGCCGGCGCTGTCAAGGTCCGCATACGGCGTGATGTAGTTGTTGAGCTGCTCCTCCGAGGTCAGCAGCGTGCCGCCGCCGGACTGGTACGCCGTCAGGTTCGCGTCGACGCCGTTGAGCGGCAGGATCGCCTTGAACTGGGAGAGGCTGGTCGCCCCGTTGGCCACCTC
Organism: Actinocrinis sp.; assembly: GCA_036501535.1. Classification (GTDB taxonomy): domain Bacteria; phylum Actinomycetota; class Actinomycetes; order Streptomycetales; family Catenulisporaceae; genus DASYAE01. Next base: position 71,034 of record DASYAE010000111.1, read on the forward strand.
CTGGCTGGTGACCACGGTGAATCCGGCCTGGAAGTCCAGCCAGAGGCTGGCCAGCTGGCTCTCCACGTTGTTCAGGGGGCCGCCGGAGGTGTTCCCGTAGGCCTGGGAGAAGTCGATGTACACCGCGGTCGACTGCAGCGGATAGGAGCCGGACAGCGTCTTCAGCGTGGGCAGCCAGGCGGTGTATATAGGGAACCCGACGACGTCCTTCTGCGTGCCGTCGTGGATGAAAAAGTCCTCGCCGCCGCCGTCCGGCAGGCCCACGCCGTAGAGGCTGAGCCACTGCACGGCCTCCGCGGCCAGCTGGGAGTTCGACGGCGGCGCGGTCCACTCCTGCATCAGCTGCACGCCGTAGGCGCGCGCAAGGCTGCCGAAGGTCAGGGTGAGGCCCTGTGACGACGCGTCGTCGTCGATGATGGTGACGTTGTACTGCTTCGCCAGCAGGAAGAAGGTGTCCGGGTTGTTCGCGTAGTTCGTCGCGTTCCCGAAGCCGCCGCCGAAGTAGTAGAACAGCGGCGTGCTCGCGGTGACGTTGCGCACGTCGGCGGTCAGCTGGCCGTAGGTGGTCTGCACGCTCCACGCTCGGAACGCCTGGAAGACCCCGAACAGGGACTGCCCGGACGCCTCCGCGGGCACCTGACTGAACGAGGAGTATGAGGTGCCGTACTTGGAGTTGAACGCGGCGATGGTGCCGTAGGTCTGCGGCAGGTACGTGTTCTGGAACTCGCTGACGTCGGCGGCCGCGTAGCCGCCGCCGGAGCCGTTGAGGTCCCACATGGCGTCGAGGTATCCGTAGTCGAGGATCGCGCCGCCGTAGCCGCCGTAGCCGCCGGGCTGGGCGACCGCGTTCTGGACCGTGTCCTCGACGTAGGTGAAGTACTCGGCCTGCTCCGTCGCGTCCCACCAGGTCGGCTCCGTGCTCGTGGCGCCGCTGCTGCTCTGCTCGAAGCCGGTGATCCAGGGCGCGGGGCTGCCGCCCCAGCCGGCCTGCCAGAAGATCGGGACCAGCTTGATCCCGGCGGCGGCGGCGTTGGCCAGCTCCGTGTCGAACTCGGTGAAGGTGAACGTCCCGGCCGACGGCTCGATCGTGCCCCAGGGAATGTCGAGCTCGGCGGTGGTCAGGCCGTCGGCCGCCAGCCCGGCGAAGAAGGACTGCGACCAGGCGGTGCCGTTGTTGTCGAAGTCGAGCTGGGTGGACCAGATCGGCGCGCCGGCGGAGGCCGCGGCGGGCCGGGCGGCTGCCGCGCCTGCGGGCTGGGCGGTCGCGGCGGCGGCGGGCAGGGCGATGGCCAGGGCGGTGGCCACGGCCAGGGCGGCAGGCTGCAGCAGCCGACGGGCCCGGCTCCGGCCCTGGTTGTGATCGCGATCTCGGTTTCGGCCGGGCGGCGGCGCGGGCTCGGCTGAGGGAACCTCAGGTTCTGCGGGTGTGAACACCTTGGACTCCTTAAGACGCGCGATGGCGTACGGCGCGGGCGTCATCGGCGTCACGTGTGCGTGCAGAGCACGGTGCAGAAGTGCGGTGGGCGGTGCTGTGGTGGGCAGTGCGGCGCGGCGCGGCGCAGAGAGCCTGCGTCGTGGCGAGGCATCAAGGAACGTAACGTTTCTGACATCACTGTGCAATATTTGGACGCAGAAAGGCGCAGACTTTACCCATGACCGCAAGGGTGGCTGTCTTCGACTGAGATATTCCGACCGCGACGGCGATCCACAGTGTCGCGACCGCCGGGACGGCGCCGACTTGACTCTCGGGTAGGGCGAGGCGGGAAGCTGGCGGCGTGGACAGGGACGAACTCCTCGGCATCGGCGCCTTCGCGGTCCTCAGCGGGCTGTCGATCAATGCGCTGCGGCACTACAACGAGATCGGCGTGCTCAGGCCGGCGCAGGTGGCCCCGGACACGGGATACCGTCGCTACCACCCCGACCAGGCCCGCCAGGCCCGGATGATCTGGGCACTGCGATACGTGGACCTGCCGATCGAGTCGGTCCGGCAGGCGGTCGGCGCGGCTGCGGACGGGGACGCCCTGCGCGCCATCCTCCGCCGCCACCGGGAGGCGCTGGCAGACCGGGCCGGCGCCCTGTCCGGGATGATCGCCGCCGTGGACCCGCACCACGGCCCCACGGGCACCACGCGGTTCGCCCTGCTGGTGGCCGACCTGGACGCGACCCACCGCAGGGCCCTCGACGCCGGCGCGACCGAGCGCCACCCGCCGTACGAAGCGCCGTGGAAACCCCGCTCATCGCACATCATCGACCCCAGCGGCAACTGGATCGACCTGACCCAGGCCTGAGCGGGTCCCGGCGGCCGGCCGCGCCGAGTTGCCGTGTCGAGTTACTTCGTCGAGTTACTGCGTCGGGCCTTCCTCGTCTCCGGCCCAAGTCCAGCGGGGCACGTTGCGCAGCGGGTGCAGGTCCTCGTCCGTCTCGGCGTGGGAGTTCTGCATGGCGACGGCGGTCCCGAACTCGACGTGCTCGCGCACCGTGGCCAGCGCGCTCGGCGACCCGGAGGTGGTGCGCCGGGAGTCGCGGCGGCTGCGCGCGTGGATCGACTCGATCGAATCGTGAACACCTGGAGAGAGGAACCGCCGTGTCCGACCTGTCGCTTTCTGCGTTCGCCGAACTCGTCCCGCTCGATCACGGGCTCTGCGTCATCAGTACCCTGCGCGCCGACGGCAGTGTCCAGTCCACCGTGGTGAACGCGGGCGTCATGAGCCATCCGCTCACCGGCGAGCCGTGCGTCGCCTTCGTCGCGGCCGGAGGCGCCCGCAAGCTCGCTTACCTGCGGGCCGACCCCCGCTGCACCGTTGTGGCCCGGTCCGGCTGGCGATGGGCCGCCGTCGAGGGGGACGCCGAGATCATCGGCCCGGACGATCCGCACCCTGATGTCGATGCCGACGCGCTGCGCCGGCTGCTACGCGACGTGTTCCGGGCCGCCGGCGGAACCCACGAGGACTGGGACACCTACGACCGGGTGATGGCCGCGGAACGCCGAGCCGCCGTGCTGATCAGGCCGTCCCGCAGCTACACCAACCCGGCGGGCTGACCGCGCTGGAACGCGACCTTCCGACAAAACTCAGCCGCGCACTCTCTCTCCACGCTGGAACTCGGCCACGGCAGCGAGGTCGCTGGAACTTGAGGCGACCGCGGGGCCTGCTTGGCCACTCGGGCACAGCGCAAGGTGACCGCGGTAACCGGTCCGTGGTGATCCGTCGCGTGACCCGAAGTAGCCCAGAA
>DASYAE010000112.1:0-27905 GCA_036501535.1 Actinocrinis sp.
CGGCGGGATGGGGCGGGTCTACCTTTCGTTCACCCCCGGCGGCCGGGCGATCGCGATCAAGGTGGTGCGGCCGGACTATGCCGAGGACCCGGAGTTCCGGGCCCGGTTCCGCCGCGAGGTCTCCGCCGCCCAGCGGGTTCAGGGCATTTACACCGCGTCGGTGGTGGACGCGGACGTCGAGGCGCCGGTTCCCTGGCTGGCCACCGTCTACGTTCCCGGGCCGTCGCTGCACCGGGCGGTCGCCGAGCACGGGCCGCTGCCGCTGGACACCGTCAGCAGGCTGATGGGCGCGGTGGGGGAGGGCCTGGCCTCGGTGCACCTCGCCGGGCTGATCCACCGGGACCTCAAGCCGGCCAACGTCCTGCTGGCCGAGGACGGCCCGCGGGTGATCGACTTCGGCATCGCGCACGCCGCCGACGCCACGACGCTGACCAAGGTGGGCGTCGGGCTGGGCACCCCGGCCTTCATGGCCCCGGAGCAGGTGCGCGGCGTGGCGGTCACTCCGGCCACGGACGTGTTCGCCCTCGGGCACCTCGCGTTCTACGCGGCCGCCGGGCACACCGCGTTCGGCGAGGGGCACGTGTCCGCGATCGTGCACCGGATCGGCTACGAGCAGCCTGATCTGACCGACTGCCCCGATCAGCTGCGCGGCCTGGTCGAGGCCTGTCTGCAGAAGGACCCGGACGACCGGCCGCAGATGTCCGAGATCGTCGAGCAGGCCAGGGCCCTGTATCCGAGCGACCGGCTCAGCTGGCTGCCGCCGGCCCTCGCTGCGGCGCTGGCCGGGTACGACACGACGACGGTGTTCACGCCGCGCCAGGGCGGCTGGGCGGGACGGGGCCATGGCCAGGGGCAAGGTCAGGGTGCTGCTGTGGCCGCCGCGCCCACCGCGCCCGCAGCCGCGGCGGCCGGACCCGGGGCGGCCTCCGCGACCACGGCTCCTCTCAAGGAAGACGCGCCGAGATACACGCCGATGCAGGCGCCGCCGCGGCCGTATCAGAACCCTGCTGCGTGGCCGGGCGCGGCGGGCGGTCCGGGCGCCGGCTACGGCCCGGCCTCGCCGATGCCGTATCAGCCGCCGTACCCGCTGCGGCAGCGCGGCAACAGGAAGCTGGTGCCCGCCCTGATCGGCGGCGGCGTGCTCCTGGTCGTGCTGATCCTGTTGCTCACGCACGCTTTCTCCAACGCGAACAACAGCAACAACGCGGGCAACGACGCGCCGCTCGGCAGCACGTCGGCGTCCGCGTCCTCGGGGCAGCAGCTCGGCGCGAGCGGCTCGCCCGCGCCGACGAACGCCGCCACCAACCTCGCCGCGGGCTTCTCCAGCGAGTATTCGAACACGCAGTTCACCATGCCCGGCGAGAGCTGCACCCAGGACGGCTACAGCGACGAGTCCTTCACCCCCTCCTCGGTGCTGTTCACCCAGAGCGGCCCGCAGGTCAGCACCAACGGCGGCAACGCCGACATCTCGCTGAACTGCAACGACGACAGCGGAACCGGCGTCACCGACATCGCGCCCGACAACATCGAGATCGCCCAGGTCACCGGCACGCCCTCGGCCTCGGCGTGCTACTCCGCGGTGCAGCGCGAGCCGATAGCCGGCGACATCCGGTACACCGACCTGCACGGCGGCATGGAGTTCTGCCTGGTCGGCGGCGAGAACAACGACCAGCTGGTGTTCCTGAAGCTGGACGGCACCGACGGCGGCACCTTCGACCTGGCCTGGACCGCGACCGGATGGGCGCTGCCGTCCGACAACAGCTGACAGCTGGCGGGCGCTCAGCTCAGCTCAGCTGACTCAGGACGAGGACGTCTCCGGCGTGAACCGGTCGGAGATCCGCGCCTCGTTCGCGCCGACGATCATGCAGACCGCGCGGTGGTAGCCGTCATCCCAGGCGGACGTGCTGGGAACGCCGACCCGGTAGTCATAGCTCGAGGAAATGGTGCCGGAGGGGAAGAGCTTGCCCACGTCGGCGCTGCAGGCGTTGTCGGCATCGCCGTTGCTTGCGTCGTCCTGGTTCGCCAGCGGGATGACGGCGATCACCTCGGCGTCGTGCTGCTGCCCGCAGTCGGCGAGGGTCGGCGTGCCGTCGCCCTGCGCGTCGGTGGAGTAGACGTTGTTCAGGCATTGTCCGAGCGCGAGTTGGCTGAACGCGACCTGGTCTCCGTAGGCCAGCGAGGCCGACGCGGAGGCCGCGCCGCCTGTGACGCCGGACGAGCCGGCCCCTGAGGAGCCCGCGCCCGCCTGAGCGGTGGACCACCACAGCGAGACGCCGAAGATGGCGGCGATCAGCATCATCGTCGAGGCCATGATGCTCGGGCGGCGGAACTTCCGCCTGGGCTTGGGCCCCGGCCCCGGCGTCGGATCGAGGGTGGTCGGCGGCGCGTCCTGCGGCTCGTTGAACTGCTGCCACGCCTGCCCGGGTGCGCTCCCGGACACGACGCGGGCCATGACAACGTTCGACTGCTCTTCCCGCAGCGTCTGGGGCATCGGGGCCGTGCCCGTCGCGTGCCAGAGACTGTCGCGTGCGTCGGCAGGTTGATAGTCCGTGCCGGGATATCCGGACCACGTGGCGGTGTTGCCGGCGCCCTGGCCGGGCCGCTGCAGGAGGTCGCGGACCTGCCGGCCGGTGGACCGCCACGCCGGGTCCCGCACCAGCAGTGCGCTGATGGCGTCGGCGAGCGGGCTCCGGCAGGTCGGGCGCGGGATTTCCTCCATCAGGACCGCGTTGAGGGTGGAGACGGTGGTGTCGCGGTCGAACGGGCCGACGCCTTCGACCGCGAAGTACAGGGTCGCGCCCGCGGACCACAGGTCGGCCGCCGGGTGGATGTCGGCGCCGCGATAGAGCTCAGGGGCCATATATGCCTGGGTACCGATGATGCCGGCCTGAGTCAGCCTGGTGTCGGTCTCGGCGTGGGCGATGCCGAAGTCGGCGAGCTTCACCGTGTCGCCGGGCTCGATGATGATGTTCGAGGGCTTCACGTCGCGGTGCACCACGCCGAGGGCGTGCGCCGCGTCGAGGACGTCCAGCAGTTGCAGGGCGATCGACGTCACCCGGCCCTCGGACAGCGGCCCCTGGGCGACCACGATCTGGGCCAGGTTCGGCGCTCGGACCAGCTCCATGATCAGGTAGACCGCGTCGTCCTCCGCGGTCGCCGGGATCACGTCGTGCAGCGTAACCGCGTTTGGATGGCGCACCCGGGCGGCGTTGCGGCCCTCGGCCAGCGCGCGCCGGGCGACCAGTTCCCGGTCCTCCGGGGGCAGGTGGGCCGGCGCGCGCAGCTCCTTGATCGCGACCTGGCGCCCGATCAGCTCGTCGTCGGCCAGCCACACGACCCCCATGCCGCCGCGGCCCAGCTGCCGGGAGAGCCGGTAGCGTCCGGCCAGCACCCTGGGACCCATCGCAGTCATCGATGAGCGCTCCTCCCCGGTTCACGCCTTCCGCAGTCCGTGCCGGTGTGAACTCGGGGAGCAGGCTAGCGCGCGCGGTCCGGCCCACGCCACGCGGGTCGCTCAGCCCTCTGCCTCGATCCCGAGCAGCGCGCGGAACCTGCCGAGGAACAGCTCGCCCTTCAGCTCGGCGGTCTGGTCGGGGCCGAACACGGCGCCGGTCTCGGGCGAGTAGCCCGCGCCGCCCTTCGGGCCGAGCGGCAGCACGATGCCGTCCGGCGCCGGCCGGTAGACCGCCGGCGCCTCCCGGCCCTCCATCAGCGCCCGGATGTTCTGCGCGACCACCTCGGCGTGCCGGCTCGCGGCGCGGGCCAGCTTCAGCTCCGGCAGCGCGGTGACGTCCCCGGCCGCGAACACCCGCTCCTGTCCGGCGATCCGCAACGCGGGCGTGACGGACAGCCGTCCGTCCGGCTGCCGCGCCGCGCTCAGCTCCTCGTCGAGGTGGTCGCTGACCGGAGCCTCGCCGAAGCACCGGAACCAGATGTCCGCGCTGATCTCGAGGCCTGATGCGGTCGTGACGCGGAACGCGGCGGCCCTGCCGGGCTCGGTCCGGGGGAGCGCGATGAGCGGGGAGCCGAGCAGCAGCCCGACCCCGAGCCGGTCCAGCTGCCGGCGCAGCTCGGCCCGGAACGGCTCCGGGAATCCGCCGGGCATCAGCTCGGGCCCCTGATCGAGCAGGGTGACCCGCTTGTCCGGCCAGGCCGCCTTGATCTCCCCGGCGAACTCCAGCCCGACCGCCCCGGCGCCGACCAGCAGTACGTGCCCTGCTTCACGCAGCTCCCGGTGCAGCGCCCCGAACCGCGCCAGCGCCGCGGCCCGGTCGTCGATGTCGAACTTCGCCGGGAACGGATATGTCGAGCCGGTCGCGATCACCACGAAGTCGGCCGGCAGCACCGCGCCGGAGCCCAGTTGCACGGCCCGCGCGGAGGTGCGGACCGCGCGCTCGTGCACGACCCTCCCGTGCTTCAGCAGCCTGTCATACGGCAGGAACAGCCGCTCGGCCCAGAGCGGATCCACCGCCGCGCGCAGCGCCGCGACGTTGTGCACGAACGTGTCGCGCGGCTCGACCACGACGACGTCCGCGACGTCGTCCAGCATCTTGGCCGCGACCGCCCCGGCGTAGCCGCCGCCCACCACGACCACCTTCGCCGACCTGCCAGTCATGTCAAACCTCATATTCACCGGTCGGGTGCCCCGCAGGGCCTGACCCGACCGACTCTCCCGGCCGGTGCGGCGGCGAGGGAGACCGGCGTGAGGGTGGTAGTAGCGGGGCCACCATGCGGCGGACCGGCGCTGCTACGGTCGAAGGGTGAGCGGCAACGAGCTGAATGAGCTGGGCGTCTTCCTGCGCAACCGCCGGGAGGCGCTGTCCCCGGCGCGCGCGGGTCTGCCGGCCGGGCCGCGCCGCCGGGCACCGGGGCTGCGCCGCTCCGAGGTGGCGATGCTCGCCGGCGTCAGCGTGGAGTACATCACCCGGCTCGAACAGGGACGCGACCGGCGGCCCTCGCCCCAGGTCGTGGCGGCCCTCGCGCACGCGCTGCAGCTCACCGCGCACGAGCGGGCCCACTTCTACAAGCTGAGCAAGGCCGCCGACACCGGGCAGGCCTGTATGGCTGCTGCGATGGTGCGGCACAGCGCCCGGCCGCCGGTCCAAGCGCTGCTGGACCGCATGGACGCCACGCCTGCCGCGCTGTTCAACAGGCTCAGCGACGTGGTCGCGTGCACCGCGGCATACCGCCGGCTGATGGAACCGCTCGGGCTGTTCGAGTCCGCGCCGGCGAACCTGGCCCGCTTCGTCTTCACCGATCCGCGCGCCCGCGCCGCATACCCGGACTGGGAGCACGTCGCCGACGAGCAGGCCGCCACCCTCAAGCACGGCCCGTTCCGGGCGAACCCGCAGATGGCGATGCTCGTCGACGAACTGGCCGGCACCGCGGGCGAGGCGTTCGCGCGCCGGGTGCGGACCCTGCCGGGCCTGCCGCAGCCCAACGGCGTCCTGCGCCTGATCCACCCGGGGGCGGGGGAGCTGCGTCTGGCCTTTGAGACGCTGGACCTGCCTGCCGACGACGACCAGCGGCTGATGGTCTATCTGCCCGCTGACGCGGCGGCGTCCGCAGCGCTCGACGACCTGGAGCGGCGCGGGGCGCCCGCGCTGCGGCTGGTCGCGGGCAGCCGGACCGGATGAGTGCCGCCCTCGCCGGGAAGCCGGGCGAGGGCGGCACTGATCATGCGGTGAAACAGTGTTCTACCGGCTCATCCGAGGGCCCACTTCTGGTTGGAGCCGCTGTTGCAGGTCCACAGGTCGATCCCGGTTCCGTTCGACGTGCCCTGACCCTTCACGTCGAGACAGAGCCCGGACTCGGTGTTGGTGACCGTGCCGTCCGGATGCGCCTGCCACTGCTGGTTGGAGCCGCCGTTACAGGTGTAGATATCGACGACGGTGCCTGCCGTCTTCCCCTGCTGATACGCGTCGAGGCACTTGTTGCCGTAGACGGTGATCGTGCCCGAGGGGGTCAGCGTGTACTCCTGGTTGCTGCCGGCGGTGCAGGTGGAGATGTCCAGCTGGGTGCCGTTCGTGGTCGAGGCTCCGGGCACGTCGAGGCACTTGCCGGACTGGCTGCCGACCAGCTCCTGCGCCGTGCTGCCGCCGCTGCCCGGGGAGCCGGAGCTGGTCAGCGCGTAGGTCGTCACGCTCTGCGCGGGCAGCGAGGCCGAGATCGTCGAGCCGGAGATGCTCGGCGCGCCGACGCTCGCCATGTTCTCGCTCGCGTCGGTCTGAACTGCACCGGAGGCGCCGATCGTGCCGCTGTTCAGGTTCAGGGCGAGGGTGGTCGCGGAGGTGTTCGTGTTCGTCGCCACGACGGTCCACTTGCCACCGCTCCAGAACGCCATCGCCTGCACGCCGGATGGAGCCCCTGATATGCCGTAGCGCACGGCCCCGGGTCTGACGTATCTGCTGTACTGCCCGAGCACATAGAAGCGTTTCGAGAGGTAAAGCGTCTGATTGCCGTCAGAGGCGTAGCTCGGGTCGTAGTAGATCAGGCCGTCGTTCCAGCCGGAGGAGTTGACCGAGGTGGCGCAGGACGAGCTGGTCGCCGGGTCGCAGCCCATGGCCGAGGAGAGGGCGGTCCACCACTGGAACGCGCTGTCGTCGGCGTAGGAGAAGTCGTTGTAGACGTAGTTGGCCAGCACCAGGCCGCCGGCGATCGTCGGGTCGTACTGCGCGCCGTAGCTGCCGCCGGTCACCTGGCAGCAGATCTCGGAGGCCCACATCGGCTTGCCGTTCAGGTCGCCGAGCGCGCCGGTCTGTTCGAGCTCTGATGTCGACGGATAGTCGTAGGTGTGGTGCGCGATCGCCGTGGTGTCCGAGCGGGCGGTCGAGTCGGCCAGCCAGGTCGGCGCCTCGGACAGCAGCTGCGTGGTCTGGCTCGACTCGTCCGCGATCACCTTCGTGGACAGGCCGTTCGCGGAGAAGGCCGAGCCGATCGCGTCGATGACCCCGGCGCGCTCCGAGGCGGGCACCTCCATGCCCTCCTGGCCGCAGCTGCCGAACGAGTCGTCGGGCTCGTTCATCGGGCTGACCTGGCTGATGGTCACGCCCTCGGAGGCGAAGTGGGAGACGATCGTGGCCAGATACGTGCCGTACGCCGCGTCGTCCGCGGTGTTGATCTCGCCGCCGCAGTTCTCGCCGTTCGTCGTGTACTGCACCGGCGCGCTGTTGACGAACCCGATGATGTCCGGGACGCCGTCCGATGCCGCGGCCTTGAGGAAGTACTGCCCGCCCGGGTCGTTCGACCAGTTGTAGGTGCCTGACGAGGTCAGGAAGGTCTGCGGGGCGCGGGGCCCGGCGGAGACGCCGGCGCCACCGCCGCCGATGTTGTAACGGTACTGGCTCAGGTCGATCCCGCTGCTGGTGAACAGCAGGCTGGCGGCCTGCGCCTGCGCGGACGAGGAGAACTTCGTCAGATCATTGACCCACCAGGCGCCGGACGCAGCGAACCCGGCGATGGTCTGGGCCGGCGCGGTGATCACGGCGGTGGTGGTCGCGGCCGGGGCGGCCGGCGCGGCGGACCAGACCCCGGCGAGCGTGCCGGCCGCGAGCACCCCGGCGGCCGGCAGGACGATGCTCAGGCGCGAGCGTTGGCGTGGTCTGGGTTTCACGGCGCACTCCGTCTTTTGGTGTCTTGGCTATCCGTGCTTTAGGTGTTAATTCGGGCACGAATTTTCGCCCGGCAAACTAGGACGGCGCGGCGCGGCTGTCAAGGCGCGCGGGCGCGGCGCGGGACCGGCAAGACAGGCCTTTACCAGGCGGCGCGGCGCCGTCGCTCCTGCGATCTGTGCAGATTGCCGGCCATAAGGCGTACATGAATGGCTAGGCTGGGAGGCGGGCCGTCGGCTGCACGTTTCACAGGCCGGGCCCGGCCGGTCTGGTCGGTCGGGCCGGATCGCCGGAAGGGGCGCGGATGCGGTGGGGCGCGGGCTCGGTCGCCGGAGACATGACCCGGACCGCGGTACTCGCGCTGCTCGCCCGGCAGGGGCCGCTCAGCCGCGCGCAGATCGCCGAGCGGCTGGACCTGAGCCGGGCGACGGTCACCCAGACCACCCGCCGGCTGCTCGGCCAGGGACTGGTCGGCGAGCTGGACCGGCGCCCGGCGCAGAGCGGCGGCGGTGGCGGTCGGCCCTCGGTGCCGCTCAGCCTCGTGCCGCAGGCTGCGCACGCGCTCGGCGTTCAGGTCGCGCACGAGCACGTATCGGGCGTGCTGACCCGGCTGGACGCCGCGATCGTGGACCGGTTCCGGCAGCCGTTCGACCCGGCCGCGCCCGACGCCGTCGCGGAACTGGTCGAACTGATCAGGCATCAGTTGGACGAGGCGGCGCGGCAGGCGCTGCCGGTGATGGGCGTCGGCGTGACGGTGCCGGGCGTGGTCGACCCGCGGACCGGGACGCTGCGCATGTCGGTCCGGCTGGGCTGGACCGGCATGCCGCTGGCGGCGCGGCTGCGCGCGGAGCTCGGCGTGCCCGTCCTGGTGGACAACGACATCAGCGCGGTCACCGCGGCCGAGCGGCTCTACGGCCCCGGCGCCGACTGCGCGGACTTCCTGCTCGTCGCGATCGGGCAGGGGGTCGGCCTCGGCATGGTGCTCGACGGCGCGCCGTACCGCGGGGCCGCGGGCGCGGCGGGGGAGTTCGGGCACCTGCCGGTGGTCCCGGACGGGCTGCCGTGCGCGTGCGGGAACCGCGGCTGCCTGGAGACGCTGGTGAGCACGGAGTCGTTGCTGCGCCAGGCGATCCGGCTCGGCCTGGTCGCCGGGCCGGACGGCCGGGCCGGTGGGGCCGGCGCCCAGGCGGCGGGGCTGGCCCGGCTGCGGGAGGCGGCCGACCGCGGCGAGCCGGCGGCGGCCCGGCTGCTCGCGGACGCCGGGACGGTGCTGGGCCGGGCGCTGGCCGGCTCGGTCAACCTGCTCGGCCCGGACACGGTGGTGATCATGGGCGAGATCATGGTGCTGTGGCCGCACCTGGCCGGGCCGTTCCGCGCCGCGCTCGACGCCGGGCTGCTGCCGTGCGTGCGGCGGATCCGGATCGACGTGCGGGCCTGGGACGACAGCCAGGTCGCGTTCGGCGCCGCGGGGATCGTGCTGGCCGCGCCGCTGGCCGTGCCGCGCCAGATGGCCCGTCAGGTGTGAGGGCGAGTGGTGCGCGGCTGATGCAGGCACAGGGATCAACGTTGATCAGTGCCCGTATTCTGACATGGCGTGGGCCAGTGCCGCCCCGGTGCTCTCGACTTCTGCTTTGGCCTGGCTCATGGCCTGGGCGTTCTGCGCGATGGCGGTGTTCTCGTAGTCCGACTCGACGGCGACCTCGACCCCGATGACGTTCACCTGCTGCTTGCAGGCGAGATCCTGCTCGGCCGTCTGGATCTGGGCGGCGCCCGCGGGGCCGGGGCTCGACCACCGCGGGTCCGCGCCGGCGTCGATCGGCGTTGCGTAGGAATACCCGTGTGCGCTCATACATGCGGACCATCGGGCGAACACTTTCAGCACGCGCGGATCGGATTGGGTGCGCTGGAAGCCGTTGGAGCGAATCCCGGCCACCGCGTCGCTCACGTCCTGTCCGCCGCTCTGCTGGACGGTTGCGTTGATCCCCATCTGCTCCAGTTCCTGCTGCACCTGGGCCATGCAGCCGCCGGTCGGGATAGGCCGCCCTTCGTAGGAGCCTGCTGTACCGAGCAGGACGGACCGCACCGGCTTCGGCAGGCTCCCGAGCGCGACCGGGGCCGAGGTCCCTGTGGTCCACGACGGCATCTCGTAGCCATACGTGCTGACAGCCACAGGGTCGGACACGCCGTATCGCCGGGAGTCGATCTCGCGGATGGTGCGAGCGTCGAGGGAGACCTGCGAGGCGGAGAGGCCGGGAAGATAGTCGAACCCGAACTCGTTCATGCAGAGCTGTTGCAGCCGCGTCGCCAGGTACTCCTCCTGACCTGATTCCAGCGCGGTCAGTTCGTATCCTGAGATCGGTAGGTCGGTCTGCACGAACGTGGCGAGCAGAACGGTCGGGCAGAGGTCTTGCATGACTTCCGCGTGGCGGCGATGAGTCGCGCTGCAAGGTGAATCGGTTGCGGTTATTTACCTTCGTGCCGTTCGACGTGCCCTGCTGCAATATGGCGTGCCATCGCCTGCTGGCGCCGAGAACCTCCGGAAATGGCTCCAGGAAGTCTTGGCGACAACCCCAGAGTGCCGATCAGACTTCCGCCCGCTCCTGGGAATTGACGGCCGATATCGGAACTCATGAGAAATCACTGGAGCGGTGATGCGCGAGTGCATCGGTGCGATTCCTGTTACGGATTATCGCGGTCCGCCCAAGGAGGGACGATGCCGCTCAGCGCACCCGCGCCGCCACCCGTGATTCGCAGGTGCCAGTGCATCCCGTGAGGTACTGCGAGAAAGTGCGCACTTCCTGTACAGTTCTCGCATGTCGACCTTCACCATCACCGAGGCGCGCAACCGGCTCGGTGCCCTCGCCCGCAGGGCGGCTACCAGCCGCGAGCCGATCTACCTGACAGACCACGGCCACCCGATTGCCGCGATCGTCCATCCCGAGGCCATAAACGACCTTGAGGAAAAACTCGCGCATGAGCGCTACCTGCGTCAGAAGGCCGAAGGCACGCTCGCGCCGGGCATCCCGCACGATGAAGCCCGCCGCCTGCTGCTCGAACGCATCGGGCGGCCCGGCGAGACGGGCGATTGAGCAACCACTCACTGTCACGTCGAATGGGAGGCGACTGCCCAGGGGCGCGCGATGGCGCTTGATCGCAGGGCTCGCCTTCGCGGCCGCCGGGGCCGGCCCGCCGTGTCGGTCCAGCCCCGGCCGACGGTCCCTCAGGCCGCGTTCCCGGACTCGGCGTACCTGTCGTGGTGGCGCAGTTCGACGGTCTCGTCCTGGCGGCCGAGCGGGGTCAGGTCGAGCAGGACGTCGGTCCCGTTGAGCAGGTCGAAGATCGGGCCGTAGCCCGACCAGGTGTGCAGGACCGTGTCGCCGTCCCGCAGGAAGACGCTGAAGCCGCCCTGCTCGCCGGGCCGGGCGGCCCAGGGCTCTCCCCGGTCGATCAGCTCCTGGGCGGTCCTGAAGTTGTACTCGACGGGTGCGACGCTCTCGTCGTGGGTCACGTGGAAGTCGTGGTTGAAGTCGCTCCCGAACGACGAGTACCACGGGAAGGGCCAGCCCATCCGCTGCCGGAACGGCTCGATCTTGCCGATGGGAGCACGGGACACGGCGACGTACGTCGTGTGACGCGCGTGCAGGTGGGCGAGGTGGCCGAGGCTGTCGGCGTGATAGGAGCAGACCGGGCAGCCCTCCTCCCAGGCCGGGTCGAACATGAAGTGCTGCACGACCAGCTGGTCCCTGCCCTCGAACAGGTCCGACAGGCCGGCCCTGCCGCGCGGGCCCTCGAAGACGTAGTCCTTCTCGATCCTGACCGCCGGCATCTCCCGGCGTCGCCGCGCGATCTGCCGGAGCGTGTCGACCGCCTCCTCCTCGGCGGCCTGCAGCTGCTTGCGGGCGGCCAGCCACTCGGCGGCCGTCACGATTCGGGGATTCATTGCAACCTCCTGGGAGCGCCGGTGGACTTGATATACCACCGCCGGGAGGTATGACCCGCGCGCTCCGGGAAACTCATCGCGATGGCGATGCCTCCTCGCTGCACCGCGTTTCACCGCACCGGCGGCGGCGCGGTGCTCTCCCGCTCGACAAGCCGCAGCGGCACCGTGGAGACCGCGCCGTTCGGGCCCACCCCGGCGAACTGGCCCAGCAGCAGGTCCACGCAGCGCCGGCCGAGCTCCTCGAAGTCCTGGTGCACCGTGGTCAGCGGCGGCAGGAAGTAGCCCGCCTCGGCCACGTCGTCGAACCCGACGACGCTCACGTCCCGCGGCACCCGCCGCCCGGCCTCCGTCAGCGCCCTGATCAAGCCGAGCGCCATGTGGTCGTTGGCCGCGAACACCGCGGTCACCTCGTCCTTCACGGCCAGCTCGCGCCCGACCCGATAGCCCGAGCGCGCGCTCCAGTCCCCGTAGAGCACCGGCGGGACCGGCGCGCCGGCGTCCTTGAGCGCGGCGTGCCAGGCGGCCGCGCGGCGGCGGGCCGAGTAAGAGTCCTGCGGTCCGGCGAGGTGCCAGACGGTGCGGTGGCCGAGCCCGAGCAGGTGCTCGGTGGCCGCCCGCGCGCCGGCCGCCTGGTTGTTGTCGACCGAGGGGAAGCGCTGGTCCGGATCGCCGTCCGCGACGACCACGGGCACGCCGCTGGGCAGGTCGAGCCCTGGCCGGTCCAGCACCTGCGCCTCGACCACCACGATGCCGTCGACCGCCTGCGCGGTCAGCGCGGAGAACGCCTCGCGCACCGCGCCCTCGGTCTGCTCCCGCACGCCGAGCACGTTCACCGAGTAGCCCGCACTCTGCGCGGCGTTCGAGATCGCCTGCAGGGTGCGCGCGTTGCCGTGCGCGCTCAGGCCGAAGCTGATCACGCCGATCATCCGGAACCGGCCGGTGGCGAGCGCGCGGGCCGCGGTGTTCGGCCGGTAGCCGAGCATGCGCATCGCGGAGAGCACGCGCTCGCGCGTCTCGTCGTCCACGTTGGTCCGGTTGTTGGCGACCCGTGAGACGGTCTGGCTCGAGACCCCGGCCAGCTGCGCCACGTCGGCCTGCGACGGCGGCCGCGCCGACGGGATCGGCGCCCGCTTCGGGAAGACGGGCGCCGCGGCCGCCGCAGGTGCCGGGTCCGCGGAACCGCTCATTCGTCCATCCTTTTCGACTCACGGCGTGTTTGCGCGAACATGATATTCACGGGAACGGTGCCGACGGAAGGCGGCCCCCGCGCCTTCGTACGCTGCGGCACCGGTCCCGCGAGGCCACGGCTCCTGCGTGGGACTTTCCCGCCCTGTGCTGCTCATGTGCTGCTCTTCTGCTGCTCTTGTGCTGCTCTGCGCCCACAATCCGGCGGTATCAGCACACGGTATCAGCACCCGAGCGACGCTGCGCCGCGCGGTCCGCGACACATTTCGGTAACGGACCTTGACGCTCTCCGCGGTCAGGGCGAGACTCACCGCAAGCTGCTTGTGTTTGCGCAAACATGAGCGGAGTTCCCCGTACTGGCAACAGAAACGGACAGGATCGAACGTTGGAACAGCTCGCTCCTGCACCACCCCGGGCGCCCGGATCGCGGGCGGCGTCCGCAGTCCGACCCGGGCGTGCGCGGCGCCGCCGGGCGGGCCGGCACAACCGCTACGGCTACGCCTTCTTCGCCCCGTTCCTGCTGGTGTTCCTGTTCGCGATCGTCGCGCCGCTGCTCTACGCGGTCTACCTGAGCCTCTATCAGCAGCGGCTGGTCGGCGGCAACGTCTTCGTGGGCCTGGCCAACTACACCCGGGCGCTCGGCGACCCGCTGTTCCACGCCGGCCTGACCCGGGTGGCGGTGTTCTTCGTCGTGCAGGTGCCGGTCATGCTCGGCCTGGCCCTGCTGGCCGCGCTGGCGATCGACAGCGGCCGGCTGCGCTGGAAGGGCCTGTTCCGGATCGGGATCTTCATCCCCTACGCGGTGCCGGCCGTCGTCGCGTCGCTGATGTGGGGCTACCTGTACGGGCCCGAATTCGGCCTGGTGCACCAGGTGGGCCGGGCGCTCGGCCTCGGGCTGCCGGACCTGCTCGACCCCAGCTGGATCCTGGCCTCCGTCGGCAACGTCGTCACCTGGGAGTTCGTCGGCTACAACATGCTGATCCTCTACGCGGCGCTGCGCGCGATCCCCACCGAGCTCTACGAGGCGGCCTCGGTGGACGGGGCCGGCGAGGTCCGCAAGGCGGTCAGCATCAAGATCCCGGCGCTGCGCCCGGCGCTGCTGCTGACCGCCGTGTTCTCGGTCATCGGCAGCTTCCAGCTGTTCAACGAGCCGAACGTGCTGCAGACCCTGGCGCCCGGCGTGATCACGACCTACTACACGCCCAACATGTACGCCTTCAACCTCGCCTTCAACGGCCAGGAGTACAACTACGCCGCCGCCGTCGCGGTCGTGCTCGGCGCCGCCACGGCGATCGTCGCCTACGCCGTCCAGCTGCGCAGCTTCCGAGAGGAGCGGGACCGGTGAGCGCACAGACCGCGCAGACCACGCATTCCGCCGCCACCGCGCGGCGGGCCCGGCGCTCCCCGCGGCGCCGCGGCGCGAAGAGCACCCCGCTGACCGTGGCGATGCTGCTCATGCTCGTCTACAGCCTGCTGCCGCTGTTCTGGCTGCTGATGAGCAGCACGAAGGACCAGCCCTCGCTGTTCAGCTCGTTCGGCCTCTGGTTCGGGCACGGCTTCCATCTGTCCTCGAACATCCACACCGTGCTGACCTTCGACGGCGGCATCTACCTGCGCTGGTTCGGCAACACGCTGCTTTACGCGGTGGTCGGCGCGGGCGGCGCCGCGGTCATCTCCACGGCCGGCGGCTACGCCCTGGCGAAGTACCGGTTCCGCGGTCGCAACGTCCTGTCGGCCCTGGTGATCGGCGCGATCGCGGTGCCGACCACGGCTCTCGCGGTGCCGACCTACCTGCTGTTCAGCAAGCTGCAGATCGTCAACACGCCGTGGGCCGTGCTGCTGCCGGCGCTGGCCAGCCCGCTCGGCCTGTACCTGATGCGGGTCTACTCGCTGGAGGCCGTGCCCGACTCGATGCTCGAGGCCGCGCGCATCGACGGGGCGGGGGAGGTGCGCACCTTCCTGACCGTCTCGCTGCGCCTGCTCGCCCCCGGGTTCGTCACGGTGCTGCTCTTCACCCTGGTGACGACCTGGAACAACTACTTCCTGCCGCTGATCGTGCTCAACGACCCGCGCTGGTTCCCGCTGACCGTCGGCCTGGCCCAGTGGAACAACGTGGCCACCGGGAAGAGCGCCGGCGGCAGCACCGTCGACTACTACCCGATGGTGATCACCGGCAGCCTGCTGGCGATCGTCCCGCTGGTGGTCGCCTTCCTGGTGCTGCAGCGCTACTGGCAGTCCGGCCTGGCCGCGGGGAGCGTCAAGCAGTGACCGCCTCCGCAGCACCCTGACCCCGCTCGCCCCATCCCGTGTCCCGATCCTGTGTCCGATCCCGTGTCACAGCCCCAGCCCCGACGAACCAGTCCTCGATGTGGAGGAAACCGATGACCCCCATCCGAGTCCCGCGCGCCGCGCGCCGCCGGGCTCTGCTCGCCCTGCCCGCCGCGGCGGCCCTCGCCTTCGCCGCGGCGTGCGGCTCCAGCTCCGGCGGGACACCGTCCGGCTCGAGCACGGCCGACGCCCTCTCCACGCCGGTCACGCTGACCTTCTGGTCCTGGACCCCGGCCGCGGCGCCGACGGTCAAGCTGTTCGAGAAGCAGTACCCGAATATCAAGATCAACCTGGTGAACGCCGGGCAGTCCGCGGCCGAGTACACCAAGCTCGCGGACGCCGAGAAGGGCGGCACCGGGGCGCCGGACGTCGCGCAGATCGAGTACTTCGCGCTGCCGCAGTTCGTGCTCTCCAAGCAGGTCGTCAACCTCGACTCCTACGGCGCCGCGTCACTGCAGTCGAAGTACAGCACCTCGGCCTGGTCGCAGGTCTCGATCGACGGCGGGGTCTACGGGTACCCGCAGGACACCGGGCCGATGGTGATGTTCTACCGCAAGGACATCTTCACCCGGCTGGGCCTGACCGTGCCGACCACCTGGGACGAGTTCCAGGCCGACGCGGTCAAGATCCACCAGGCGAACCCGTCCGACTACATCACCTCGATCGACCCGAGCGACGCCGGCGGCATGGACAGCCTCATCTGGGCGGCCGGCGGCACCCCGTTCAAGACCAGCAACAGCACCGACGTGACCACGAACCTGTCCGACACCGGCGCGCAGAAGGTCGCCACGCTGTGGACGGACATGCTGCAGCAGCACCTGGTCGACCCGACCGCCGGCTGGACCACGGACTGGTGGAACGGCATGTCCAGCGGCGAGTTCGCCACCTGGATCACCGGGGCCTGGGCGCCGGGCAGCATCGCCTCCACCATCCCGCAGACCGACTCGGACTGGGCCGTGGCGCCGATGCCGCAGTGGACCGCGGGCGCCGACGTCACGTCGCAGAACGGCGGCTCCTCTGACGCGGTGATGGCCACCAGCCACCACAAGGCGGCCGCGGCGGCGTTCGCGCAGTGGCTGAACACCAACTCGACGGCCACCGCGTCGCTCACCCAGAACGGCCTGTTCCCGGCCACCACCGCGCTGCTGAGCAGCCAGTCGTTCCTCACCTCGCCGATCGCCGCGCTGGACGGCCAGGAGGGGAACAAGGTCTTCGTCGACGCCTCCGAGCACGTCGCGGCAGGCTGGCAGTACCTGCCCTACCAGGTCTACGCCAACTCCGTGTACGGAGACACCGTCGGCCAGGCCGAGACCGCCGGAACCAGTGTCATGACGGGCCTGCAGTCCTGGCAGACGCAGATCGATTCCTACGGCTCGCGGCAGGGCTTCACCGTCACCAAGGGGTGACGCGAAGACCTGCCGACGCGCCCGCCCCGGCCGCGGTCCGTCCGGCGCCACCAGTCCCCGCAACGGAAAGTGGATCACAGTACCGTGACAGTGCTGGACGAGCGGGCCGAGGCCCTGCGCCGCCGGCTCGGCGCCCTCGCCTTCGGCGGGGACTACAACCCGGAGCAGTGGCCCGAGCCGGTCTGGGCCGAGGACGCGCGGCTGATGAAGGAGGCCGGGGTCAACCTGGTCACCGTCGGGGTCTTCTCCTGGGCGCAGGTCCAGCCGGCCGCCGGGGTGTTCGAGTTCGGCTGGTTCGACCGGGTGCTGGACCTGCTGGCGGCGAACGGGATCGCGGCCGACGTCGGGACCATGACCGCCTCGCCGCCGCCCTGGCTCACGCATGCGTACCCTGAGATCCTTCCGGTGCGCGCGGACGGCGCGGTGCTCTGGCCCGGCGCCCGCCAGCACTTCAACCCCAGCAGCCCGGTCTACCGCGAGCACGCCGCCGCGCTGGTGACCCGGCTGGCCGAGCGCTACCGGGAACATCCCGCGCTGGCGCTGTGGCACGTGGGCAACGAGTTCGGCTGCCACGTCGCAGAGTCCTACGACGACGTGTCCGCCGCGGCCTTCCGGGACTGGCTGCGGGCCCGCTACGCCGACGACGTCGAGGAGCTGAACCGGGCCTGGTCCACCGCCTTCTGGTCCCAGCGATACAGCGACTTCGCGCAGGTCCTGCCGCCGCGGCTGGCCGCCAGCTACCCGAACCCGGCGCAGCAGCTGGACTTCGCCCGGTTCAGCGACCAGGCCATGCTCGACTGCTACCGGGCCGAGCGCGAGATCCTGCGCCGCATCACCCCGGAGGTGCCGGTCACCAGCAACTTCCTGTTCCTCAACAAGCGGGTGGACGTGCACCGCTGGGGACCGCACCTCGACATCGCCTCAGTGGACTGCTACCCGGACCCGGCCGACCCGCGCTCGGAGCTTACCGCCGGCCTCACCTACGACATCGTGCGAAGCGCCCGCGCCGGGCAGCCCTGGATGCTGATGGAGCAGGCGCCCTCCGCGGTCAACTGGCGCGGCGTCAACCGGCGCAAGGAGCCGGGCCGGATGCGCCTGGGCAGCTGGCAGGCGGTCGCGCACGGCGCCGATGCAGTGCTCTGCTTCCAGTGGCGCCAGTCCCGCGGCGGCGCGGAGAAGTACCACTCCGCGATGGTGCCGCACTTCGGCCCCGGCGGCCGGGTCTTCGCCGAGACCCGGGCGATGGGCGCGGAGCTGGCCGCGGCCCCGGGCCTGGCCGGCACCCGGGTGGCGAACCGGGCCGCGCTGCTGCTGGACTGGGAGAGCTGGTGGGCGTTGGAACTCGACTCGCACCCCTCGGCCGCGGTCGACCAGCTCGGCTCGCTGCTGCACTTCTACGCGCCGCTGTTCGACGCGGGCATCGCCGTCGACGTGGTGCATCCGGACTCTGATCTGTCCGGATACCGGCTGCTGGTCGCGCCCAACCTCTACCTCCTGCGGCCGCAGACCGGCGAGCGGCTGGACGCGTGGGTGCGCGGCGGCGGGCACATGGTCGCCTCGTTCTTCTCCGGTATCGTCGACGACTGCGACCGGGTGCACGAAGGCGGATACCCGGGGCCGCTGTCCGGTGTGCTCGGCATCGCGGTCGAGGAGTTCGCCCCCCTCGACGAGGCGGAGGGCGTCGAACTTGCGTTCGACGACGGGCATCGGGGCACCGGCTCGCTGTGGTCCGAGCAGATCCACCTGCGCGGCGCCGCCGCCGTGGCCCGCTTCGGCCCCGGCGAGCTGGCCGGGTCGCCCGCGGTGACCCGCCACGAGCGCGGCGCCGGGGTCGGCTGGTACCTCGGCACCCGGCCGGACCCGGCCACGACCCGGCGGCTGGTCGACACCGCCGCAGCGCAGGCCGGGGTGGCGCCCGCGCTGCCCGGCGTGCCCGCGGGCGTCCAGGTCT
Source organism: Actinocrinis sp. (assembly GCA_036501535.1). Lineage (GTDB taxonomy): Bacteria > Actinomycetota > Actinomycetes > Streptomycetales > Catenulisporaceae > DASYAE01. The sequence goes on from DASYAE010000112.1 coordinate 18,421, forward strand.
CGGTACGCGAAGGAGCGGGGCGGCGCTACGTCCTGCTGCTCAACCACACCGGACAGCCGCAGGAGGTCGCCCTCCCCGGCCCGATGCACGTGGAGGTGGGCGCGGACCGCGGTGCGGCACGGTCCGGGCTCACGCTCGCGCCCCTCGACGTCGCCGTGCTGCGCGACATCGGGGACTGACACAACCGGTCCAGCTCGTCGACGAGACGGAGACCCACAAGTGAAGATCAAAGCCCACTTATCCGGTGCCTTAACCCTGGCCCTGGCGGCCCTGGCGGCCGCGGCGCTCACCCTGGCCGGCGCCGCACCGCCGGCCATGGCCGACACCACCGCGTCCTTCGCCCCCGGCGCGGCCTGGAACGACACGGCCGGCAGCGCGCTGCAGATGCACGGCCTCGGCATCATCAAGGTCGGCAGCACCTGGTACGCCTACGGCGAGGACAAGGCCGGCGAGACCAGCGCCAACACCTCGTTCCAGGCCATCCCCTGCTACGCCTCGACCGACCTGCACACCTGGACCTTCGAGGGCAACGCGCTGACCGAGCAGTCCAGCGGCGACCTCGGCCCGAACCGCATCGTCGAGCGGCCGAAGGTCGTCTTCGACTCGTCCACCGGCGAGTACGTGATGTGGATGCACATCGACAACTCGAGCTACTCGCAGGCCGAGGCGGGCGTGGCCGAGTCCACCTCGCCCTGCGGCCCCTACACCTACCTCGGCGCCTCGCAGCCGCTCGGCTTCCAGAGCCGCGACATCGGCCTGTTCCAGGACAGCAACGGGACCGCCTACCTGCTGACCGAGGACCGGGCCAACGGCCTGCGCATCGACCAGCTCGCCTCGAACTACCTCAGCGTCGTGAGCGTCAACAGCTCGATCGGCGGCAGCGTCGCCCTGCTGCCGGACTACGAGGCGCCCGCCATGGTCAAGGCCAACGGGACCTACTACCTGCTCGCCTCGCACCTGACCGGCTGGTCGACCAACGACAACGTCTACGCGACCGCGAGCTCGCCGTCCGGGACCTGGTCCTCGTTCAAGAACTTCGCTCCGGCCGGCACGGACACCTACAACACGCAGACCGCGAACATCATCCCGGTCAGCGGCAGCTCGGGCACGACGTATATATATGCCGGGGACCGCTGGGAGACCTCCGCCCTCGGCAACTCGCCGCTGGTCTGGCTCCCGCTCACGCTCTCCGGCGGCACGGCGAACGCCGGCTGGCAGAACTCGTGGACGCTCGACGTGACCACGGGCACCTGGACCGGCACGTCGAACCCTGCCACAGGTGCCACCGACTACGTGACCAACGCCAACAGCTCCATGGTGCTGGACGTCAGCGGCGCCTCGACGGCGACCGGCGGCGCGATCATCCAGTGGACGAACCACAGCGGCACGAACCAGCAGTGGCGGGTCAACCGCGTCTCCGGGAACGTCTACACCCTGACCAACGCCAACAGCGGCCTGTGCCTGGACGTGCCCAACGGCTCGACCACGCAGGGCCTGCAGCTGGATCAGTGGACGTGCAACGGCGGCGCCAACCAGCAGTGGGCCTTCGACGCGGTGGGCTCCTACACGTCCACCTCCGATGCGAGCTATGAGCTGGCGGCCCTGAACAGCGGCATGGTCGCCGACGTGTCCCAGGGATCGACGACGGCCGGCGCCGCGGTGATCCAGTGGCCCACCAACGGCGGCTCCAACCAGGAGTGGAACCTGGCTGGGTAGGACGCCCCGATCACTGCACAGTCTCGATCACTGCGCAGTGCGGACCGCGGTGCGGCGCGGTCCGCTGCGCCCCGCTCTGCCCCCGGGCCTATGGCGCGACCGCGGTCGCGACCTCGGGCTGCTCCCCGGTTCCCGTGACGACCTCCGGATCGCGCAGCGTACCTGTCGCAGGGTTCGGCAGCGCCCCGCGCAGCGCGTGGACCAGTTCGCCGCAGGACTGCTGCAGCAGGGACAGCTGGTCGGAGAGCTTCTTGAGCTCGTCGCTGCCGGGCTCGCGCTCGCGCCGCGGCGCGAGCGCCGCCTGCAGGCCGCCGATCTCCCGGGAGAAGTCCTCCGCCTGGCGCATCCAGCGGTCCGCCTCGACCACGCAGTCGAACAGCCGGCGCATCTGCTCGGCCTGCGCCAGCAGCTGGAGCTTGCCCCGGTGCAGCTCGATGAAGACCTGGACCTTCGCCCGCAGCACCCAGGGGTCGAAGGGCTTGGTCAGGTAGTCGACCGCGCCCGCCGCGTAGCCGCGGAACGCGTCGTCGCCCTCGTCGTCCGCGCCGGTCAGGAAGATGATCGGCAGGTCGCGCGTCTTGTCCAGCAGCTTGATGTGCGTGGCCGTCTCGAAGCCGTCCATCCCGGGCATGACGACGTCGAGCAGCACGACCGCGTAGTCCTCGCGCAGCAGCAGCTTCAGCGCCTGCGGCCCCGACTTCGCCCGCACCAGGACCTTGCCCAGCGGACTGAGGATCGCCTCGAGCGCGACCAGGTTCGACTCCTGGTCGTCCACCAGCAGGATCCGCTCCTTGGCGCCGCTCAGTCCGTCGAACGCTCCCCGCCCAGCCACTTGCACATCACATCCAGCAAGTAGTTGAGATCGACAGGTTTCGGCACGTAGTCCGAGGCGCCGCAGGCGATCGTCTGCTCGCGGTCCCCCGGCATCGCCTTCGCGGTCAGCGCGATGATCGGAAGGCTCTCGAAGCGCTGGTGCCGCCGCACCTCGACCAGCGTCTGGTAGCCGTCCATCTCGGGCATCATCACGTCCATCAGCACGACGTCGACCGCCTCCCGGCCGAGCAGGAACTCGATGCCCTCGCGCCCGTTCTCCGCATACGAGATCTCCATCCCGAGCCGCCCGAGCACGTGCGTGAGCGCGTACACGTTGCGGATGTCGTCGTCCACGATCAGTACCCTGCGCTGGGAGAGCACCCGCCCCACCCGGCCCGCCTGCAGGTCGCTGAGCCGCTCCAGCGCGTTCCAGCTCGCGTCGGTCAGGCTGCTGCCGAAGCCGAGCCACTCCGAGCTGCCGTGCCCCGGCGAGTCCGCGTCCGCGCTGGGCGCCGAGCGCACGAGCACCCCCGGCGACTCCGCGGATTCCACACCCTCGGCGGCGCTGTCGGATCCGTAGGGGGACAGGGCTCCGGGCGGTCCCTCGGGGCCGTCGTCCCCGCCCGGCACCGGCCCGGTGTAGCGCCGCGGCACGTAGAAGGTGAACGTGCTGCCGACGCCCACCTCGCTGGAGGCGTGGATCTCGCCGCCGAGCAGCCGGGCGATCTCCCGGCAGATGGACAGGCCGAGCCCCGTCCCGCCGTACTTGCGGCTGGTCGTCCCGTCGGCCTGGCGGAAGGCCTCGAAGATGACGTCGAGCTTGTCCGGCGGGATGCCGATCCCGGTGTCGCGCACCGTGAACGCCAGCACGTCCTCGCCGCGCAGCGCCTCCTGCTCGAACTCGACCTCGACCCCCTCGACCCGCTCCACCTGCAGCCGCACCTCGCCGACCGAGGTGAACTTCACCGCGTTGGACAGCAGGTTGCGCAGGATCTGCTGGATCCGGCGCTCGTCCGCGAACAGCGTCTTCGGCACGCCCTTGCCCACCTCGACCTCGAGCGTCAGGCCGCGGTCGATGGTGAGCGGACGGAAGGTCGCGTCCACGTAGTCGAGCAGCTTGGCCAGCTCCAGCGACTGCGGCCGCACGTCCATCCGGCCCGCCTCGACCTTGGACAGGTCCAGGATGTCGTTGATCAGCTGGAGCAGGTCCCGGCCGGACTGGTAGATCGTGGTGGCGAACTCCACGTCCTGCGCCGAGAGCCGGTCCTCCGGATTGTCCGCCAGCAGCCGGGCCAGGATCAGCAGGCTGTCGAGCGGTGTGCGCAGCTCGTGCGACATGTTGGCCAGGAACTCGGACTTGTACCGCGAGGAGGTGGCCAGCAGGTGCGCCTTCTCCTCCAGGGCCGCGTTGGAGCGCTGCAGCTCGGCCTGCTGGCGCTGCAGCTCGTTGGAGCGCTCCTGCAGCTCCTGGGCCAGCCGCTGCGACTCGGAGAGCAGCGCCTCGGTGCGGGAGTCGGCGATCACGGTGTTGATGGCCACGCCGATGGTGACGACGAACTTGTCGAAGAAGGCGAGGTGCACGTCGCTGAACCGGCTGAACGAGGCCAGCTCGATCACCCCGAGCACCTGGTCCTCGAACAGCACCGGCAGGATCACCACGCTGGCCGGGCTGGACTCGCCGAGGCCCGAGGCGATCTTGATGTAGTCGGCCGGCACCTCGGTGATCAGGATCCGCTTCATCTCCTGCGCCGCCTGGCCGACCAACGGTCTCGCGCCGGTCGCCCCGCTCGGCCAGGAACCTGGGCCACGGCCGTGGCGACCTGCGCGATGTCGCGCACTTGGATGGTCAGGTTGGAGGCCATCAGGTTGACGTTGTCGGTCAGGTCCTTCCAGACCCCTGACACGCCGCGCATCTGGGCCTGGCCGCCGAGCCGCCCCTCGGTGCCCACCTCGCGGGCCACCCGGGTGACCTCACCGGTGAACAGAGCCAGCTGGTCCACCATCCGGTTGACCGCCTTGCTCAGCTGGCGCAGCCCGCCGCGGGCCGTCAGCACCTCCTCCTCCGGCACGATCCGCTGCGACAGGTCGCCGGTCGCCACCGCGTCCAGCACCCGCGTCGCGCTCGTGATCGGCCCGACCAGCGCGTCGATCAGGGCGTTGGCGGCCTCGATGTTGGTCGCCCACTTGCCGTTGCCGGGGCTCGCCGCCATCCGCTCGTCCAGCCGGCCGTGCCGGGTGACCTCGCGCCGCACCCGGGCCAGCTCGTCGGCCATGTGCTGGTTGCGGTCCACGATCTGGTTGAACACGCTGGCGATCGCGACCAGCGGGCTCTCCGGCGCCACGTCGAGCCGGGCGTTGAAGTTGCCGTCGCGCAATCGGAACAGGGCGGTCAGCAGCGGCTGCAGTTCCGAATAGCTCAGCGTGGAGTTGTCGTCGACCGCGGTCCGGCGAAGTGGCAGCGCGACCGGACGGACCTCGGCGAGCAGCGCGTTCGAGCTCATCTGTCCACCGTTTCGGAGACTCGGCCTTTGCGAACGGCGTCAGTATGTCACTCTGGGTGCGCACCCCATGACCTGTTGCAGAATCCGCCGGGAGTACGCCATGGAGAGTCAGGCCATTGTCAGGCGAGGCTTTTCGTGCGACGTCAGGACGCCGGGCGCGGTCCGCCGGTTCGTCGACGAGGCCTTGGTCCGGTGGGACCTGGGCGAGCTGGCCGAGGAGGCCGCCCTCCTGGTCAGCGAGCTGGCGACCAACGCCGTCAACCACGCCGGCACCGGCATCGAGGTGGTGATCCGCTGTCACGAGGCTTGCGCCGGCGCGGATGACGGCGAGCAGACGGTGCAGGTCGCGGTCCGCGACCGCCGGCCCGACCTCCCCGTCGTCGTGCCCCGGTCGCCCGGCGAGCCAGCCGCTCCGGACGAAGGGCCCAAAGACCGGCCCGATGACGAACCGCAGCCCCGCGAGCGCGGGCTCCTGCTGGTCGGCGCGCTCGCCCGCTCCTGGGGCGTGACCTTTGAGAAGGACGCGAAATGCGTCTGGTTCCGGCTGCTGTGCCCGCGCCCGTACGCGCCGGCCGCACCCGACCTCGGGTCCGGGGCCGCCGCGCGCCGCCTGCTCGGCGCCGCCGGCCGGCCGCAGCCGGCGGAGCTCGAGCGCCAGCGGCGCGGATGGCTGGCCTTCCTCGCCGAGGCGAGCGAGCTGCTGACCGGCCTGACCGACGAGGACCAGGTCGCCGCGCTCGCCGCGCAGCTGCTCGTGCCGCGGATCGCGACCTGGGCGGCGGTGTACGTCAATGAGCACGACGGCGCCCGGCTCGCGCACTGCTGGCACGAGGACGAGGCCCGGTTCACCCGCTGCGCCGGGAGCTGCGCCGGATGACCAGCCCACAGACCGAGTCGGTCCGCTGGGCCTGGCCGCCCGGCCTCGACGGGGGCGTTCGCGGACAGGCGGTCTGCGCGTTCCCGATCGAGGTCGACTCCACCGTCTACGGCACCCTGGTGGTGGCCCGGCTCGGGGCCGTGCTCCTGCCCTCCGAGCTGGTGGGCCTCGTGCGGGACCTGTGCCGCAGGGTCGGCCTGGCCCTGCACACGGCGCGGCAGTACACGAAGATCGAGCAGATCTCCAGCCTGCTCCAGCGCAGCCTCAAACCCCTGACGCAGTGCCGGGTCCCCGGCATCGAGTGCTCGGTGGTCTACGAGCCGGTCGGCGAGGGGGTGGAGGCCGGCGGCGACTTCTACGACGTCTTCGAGTCCGGGCCGCAGCGCTGGTCCTTCGTGCTCGGCGACGTCTGCGGCGCCGGCCCGGAGGCCGCGGCGGCCACCGCCCTGGCCCGGCACGCGGTGCGCCTCTTCGCCCGGGAGGGCTGCGGCCCGGCCGAGGTGCTCGAGCGGCTCAACCGGGCGATCGTGGCCGAGGGCGACGACGGCAGGCTCACCAGCCTGGTCCACGGGCAGCTCAGCACCCTGCCGGACGGCGGCTCGCGGTGCGAGATCTGCTGCGCGGGCCACGTGCTGCCGCTGGTGCTCGACCCGTCCGGCCGGATCGACTCCCCGCTCAGCCCACAGCTGCTGCTCGGCGTGCTCGACGAGCCGGGCTACTTCACCGAGTCCATCGCCCTGGCCCCGGGGCAGTCGCTCATCTGCGTGACCGACGGCGTGACCGAGCACCGCCGCGAAGGCCGCCTGCTCGACGACGACGACGGCCTGGTCAGGATGCTGTCGGGCTGCCGCCGTCGGACCGCGGCCGGGATCGCCGAGTACATCAGGCTGGCGCTGGCCGAGTTCTCCGCGGCCCCGAAGCAGGACGACGGGTCGATCCTCGTGATGACCGCCACCGGCGTCGCCACCACCACCGCGAGCGCCGCCGCGACCGATGCGGGTGCGGGTGCGGGCTCTGCGACGCAGGCCGAGCTCGCGGGGCCGCACCGGCCCGGGCGCTGATATCAGGGCGCAGAGCTCAGAACTCAGAGCATGGCGCCCGGCGGCTCGGCCACCTCGCCCGGCGTGATCGGCGTCTCGCCGGTCACATACGCGCTGTCCCGCAACGGCAGCTCCTTGACGAACCAGGTGCCGACAAAGGCCGCGATCCCGATCGGCACGCCGACCAGGAAGACCAGGTCCAGCGAGTCGTTGAACGCCAGGATGAAGCCGTGCCTGACCGGCTCCTGCAGCGCGTCGAGCGCGGCCGGGCTGGCGGTCACGTTCCCGCCCTTCACCTGGCTGATCGCCCCGGACGGCAGGTACTTCGGCAGGTCCGCGGCCAGTCGGCTGTCGAACACCGCGCCGAGCGCCGAGACGCCGAACGAGCCGCCGATGGTGCGGAAGAAGGTCGAGGAGGAGGTGGCCGTGCCCAGCTGCTCGCGCGGCACCGCGTTCTGCATCGCCACCACCAGGACCTGCATCACCAGCCCGATGCCGAGTCCGACCACGAACATGTAGAGCGAGGAGAGCGGCAGCCCGGTGTTCGGCCCCATCAGCGAGAGCAGATAGATGCCGACGGTCATAACCCCGGTGCCGACGATCGGGAAGACCTTGTAGCGCCCGGTGGTGGTCACCATACGCCCGCTGAAGATGAAGGAGATCAGCATGCCGACGATCAGCGGCAGCAGCTGCAGGCCGGACCCGGTCGGGCTCGCGCCGTGCACCGTCTGCAGGTAGAGCGGGATGTAGATGGTCACCCCGAACATCACCGCGCCGATCATGAAGCCGATCACGTTGGTCACGGTGAACACCGAGTTGCGGAACAGCGAGAGCGGGATGACCGGCTCGGCCGCGCGCCGCTCCACGAGCACGAAGGAGACCAGCAGCACCGCCGCGCCGGCGCCGAGCCCGAGGATCTCCGGCGAGGTCCAGCCGTAGGTCGAGCCGCCCCAGGTGGTCAGCAGGATCATCGCGGTGACCGCGCAGCTGAGCAGCAGGGTGCCCGGGTAGTCGATCTTGTGGCTGGTGGTCTTGCGCGGCAGGTGCAGCACTGCGGCGATCACCGCAAGCGCCACTGCGCCGAGCGGCAGGTTGATGTAGAACACCCACCGCCAGGTCAGGTGCTGCGTGAAGAATCCGCCGGCCAAAGGCCCGATAACGGACGAGGCGCCGAACACGGCACCGAAGTACCCCATATACCGGCCGCGCTCGCGCGGGCTGACAACGTCCCCGATGATCGCCTGTGCGCCGACCATCAGCCCGCCGGCGCCGACGCCCTGAACCGCGCGGAAGGCGATCAGCTCGCCCATGTTCTGGGACAGCCCGGAGAGCGCCGACCCGACCAGAAAGATGACGATCGAGGCCTGAAACAGCTTCTTGCGACCATACAGATCGCCCAGCTTGCCCCACAGCGGCGTGGATATCGTGGAGGTGAGCAGATATGCGGTGACCACCCAGGACAGATGGTTGAGCCCGTGCAGATCACCGGCGATGGTCGGCAGCGCGGTGGCCACGATGGTCTGGTCCAGCGCGGCCAGGAACATCCCCATCATCAGCGCGCCGAGAATAATCAGAATCCGGCGGTGCTCGGCCGCCGCAGCCGCCGCAGCAGCAGAATCCGAAGGCCCGGCATCCTCCAGCTGCCTCAAGGCGCCACGATCTTCAGCGTTTCCAGGCATCATGCCCCTCCAGGTCCAAGGTCGAGGTGTCGGTCCACGCCGTCGGCGAAGCGGTGCAGCGCGCGGGCGAAGCCGGCCCGCTCGGCCGGTGTCCAGTCGCCGAGCACCGAATCAAGCCAGGCCCGCCGCGCACGAAGCGTCGCGTCGATCGCAGCGTGCCCGGCAACACTCAGATCCAGCCGACAGGCCCGCCGGTCCTCGTCGTCTGCACTGCGCGACACCAGCCCGGCCCGCTCCAGCCGCGCCGCCGTCCGACTGACCGCCGGCGCATCGACCCGCAGCCACTCGGCCAGGTCCGCGATCCGCAGGTGCCCCCCAGAGTGGTAGAGCACATACAACAACGCGATCCTGGCCCGATCGAGGTCCACGCCCGCCGTGACGAGCAGCGAGTCGTGCAGCCGCGACTGCTTGAGCACGGTCATCACCGCCTGCAACGCCGACGCGATCTCCTCGATCGCCCCCGCGTCCGCAGCAGCATCGGTGCCGGTGCCAGTGCCGGTCTCCATGTCTGTGTCTGTTTCAATTTCAGTACCGGTGTCGGCATTGGCATCGGCACCGGTACAGATATCGGCTGCATCATGTGCATGCGGCGTGCCGACTGGAGCGCCGCCCCGGGTCCCATCCCGCCGGTGCGGCGCCGTTGCGTTGCGCAGGTCCGCCATGGGGGCCACGCTAACAAGTTGCTTGCCGCAAGTAAACACGTTATCCGGTAACCGAAGCACGCCAGGGCATGCGGACCATGGCGCGGGCGAGGACAGCGATCACGGGCGAGCGGTGAGGATCAAGGCGAAGATCAACATCAAAGGCAGCGATGACTGGAAGATCAACGGCGTGCCTCCGGCGGGCCCTCCGCTGAGAT